>NZ_CM177776.1:647500-920000 GCF_058273105.1 Novosphingobium sp. BF6 | reverse complement strand
TGTGGTCCGCTGCGGTGAGAGGCCCTCTAAGACCGACCCACGATTCGGTCAATAACCTAATTTCAAAAAAACGACATTTTCGAAAAATGACCGTTTTCAGCGGGGTTGACCTTCAAACGCCAAACGGCCCCACCGCCGGGGTGGGACCGTTTGCTCCATCTCATCCCCGGAAGCGGGCTTCCGAAAGATCGAGTTCGCGAGTCAGCTTGCGGATGGTCTCGCTGCCCACGCTGCGGGTGCGGATGAGTTCGCCAAGTGCCGTCCGTTCGGCCTTGAGGCCGACAAGCCGGAAATCGCGAAACAGCCGCTCCTGCTCGCGAGCGGCATCGCGTTCGTCTTCGCGGAGGCCTTCAATCCTTTCGCGGTAGAGGTCCATCACCCGGCCGCCCGCCGCCGCATAGCGGTCGGCATCGCCGCGACTCTCGGCAAGGTTATGCTGATGGCGCTCGATCGCCTTGATCGCCGCTTCGGCGGTTTTGACGCGGGCCGCGTCTTCCTCGGCCTGCTTGGACGGCTCACCCGGCATGGTGAGGTTCTTGAGCAGCACCGGCAAGGCGATACTCGCAAGGACCAGCGAAACGATGATGACACCCGCCGCCAGGAAGATGGCCAGATCACGTGCCGGGAACGGTGTCCCGTCGTTAAGGACCAGCGGCAGCGTCAGCACACCCGCCAGAGTGATCGCACCGCGCACGCCCGCGAAGGACATCGCCGCAACGAGCCGCCAGTTCGGCGTCGGGACCGCTCCCACTGTATCCTTGCCGCCGTTCGCCTGACGCTTGCGCAGGATCGTGAACTTGAGCGAGAGCCACACCCAAGCGAAGCGCAAAGCCGCAAGGCCGAGGACGATGGCGACGACATAGAGCGCCAGCCAGCCCGGCTGGGTATGGCCGGTGACGGCCACGGTCCGCTTCGCTCCGGCAAGGATCGCCGGAAGCTGCTCACCCAGCAGCACGAAGATGATGCCGTTGAGCGTGAACTGGATCGTGTCCCACACCGAGTTGCGCCGCATGCGGGTGACGGCCATCGCTTCACGCGAGATTTCCGCGAAGGTCATGGTCACGCCGGCGCTGACGGCAGCAAGGATGCCCGAGGCATGGAAGTGCTCGGCCAGCATGTAGGAACCGAAGGGGATCAGCAGGCTGACGAGGATCTGCGAGCCGGTGTCCTCGCCCCAGCGGCGCGTGACCCAGGCTTTGGCACGCGAGACGACGAGCGTGACCGCAACACCGATGGCCAGACCCGCGCCCGCAACCCAGAGGAAGTTGAGCGCGGCCCCCCCGGCGGAGAACGTGCCGGTCAGTGCCGCCGCGACGGCGAAGCGGAGGCAGACGAGGCCCGAGGCATCGTTCAGCAGGGATTCGCCTTCTAGGATATGCATCATGCGCTTGGGGATCGGCACGCGGGCGGCGATGGCGGAAACCGCGATCGGGTCGGTCGGCGAAACGACGGCAGCCAGCGCGAAAGCGACGGCCAGCGGCATGGCCGGAATCATCCAGTGAATGAGTAGGCCCATGCCGATCACGGTCGTCAGCACCAGCCCCAGGGCCAGTTCGACGACGGTAGAGACGTCCTTGAACAATTCGTCCTTGGGAATGCGCCAACCGTCAAGAAACAGCAGTGGCGGCAGGAAGAGCAGCAGGAACAGTTCGGGATCTAGCGATACGCTATAAGAAGTCGAAAGACCGATCACGCAGCCCAGCAATATCTGCACGAGCGGTGTCGGCACCGACCAGGGGAGCATGCGCGATACCGCACCGCTCACCACGACCGCCAGCAAAAGGAAAAGTACGACCGAAACTGACTCCAAACCTTGGCTCCTTCCATAATTCTCAGGTGAATTTCGCGGGAACCATGGCGGCTGGGGGCGCAGATTGCAAATCCTGCACCCGTATTTCTTGGCCTTATCGGGCGCGGGCAACCGTTTGATACATTTTCTATCGGACCCGCGTCGGGGCTTGCGCCGTTCGCGTGAGCGATGGAAGATGCAGGCAAGGCATTCCCGCAGTGCCACCCAAACGAAAGCGAGCAGTGACGAAGACCGCCTTGATCATCCGGCACGTTCCTTATGAAGGCGTCGCCGGCTACCGCATGCCGATCGAAGCGGCCGGATACGATGTCGACCGGATCGACGTGACCGATCCCGCCTTTTCCTCGCTCGACCTCTGCGAGCCGGACCTGCTCATCATGATGGGCGGTCCCATGGGCATCTACGAGCAGGACGAGCACCCCTGGATCACCTGCCAGATGCGCCGCCTTGCCCGGCGCCTGGAAGCGGAGCGGCCGACCCTGGGCGTGTGCTTCGGCGCGCAGATGATGGCCGCCGCGATGGGCGCCGAAGTCTATGCGGGACCGCACAAGGAAGTCGGCTTTCACAGTGTCTCGGTCCATGACCATGCTCTCGAAGGCCCGCTTCGCCATATCGCAGGCGTGCCGGTGCTGCACTGGCACGGCGACACTTTCACCCTGCCCGCGAATGTCGAGCTTCTGGCGTCGAGCCATCTCTATGCGCATCAGGCCTTCCGGCGCGGCAGCAATATCCTGGCCTTGCAGTTCCATGCCGAAATGGGCCTCGACCCGCGTTTCGATGCCTGGATCGAGCAATGGCCGGAATCGGTGGTCGAAGCGGGCGGCGACGAGGCCTCCCTGCGTGCAGCCCACGACAGTCTGGGTCCGGGCGCGGTGGCGGCGGGGCAGGCGATGATCGCGGAGTGGCTCACCGGGCTGCGCTGAAGCGCCCCTGCTTCAGACTTTCGTAGCCTTCTTCTCCAGCAGCATGCGCCGGACCTCCCGACCGCGCGCTGCCGCGCCGCTGTGTTCGAACAGGCCGAAAGGCGGATCGATCAACCATGAGGCGAGAGTGAAGGCGGTCTCCGTGCCGGGACGGCGCAACTGCTCACGTCGGCGCCAGTCCTGAAAGGGCACTCTCCAACCGCGACGATCGCTGGCGATCCGCACCCCCAGCCATTCCGCCAGCGTATCGAGCTGCACCGCGAGCGCGCGCCGGGCACGGGCTTCCGGGAACAGCGCGGCCAGTGCCGCACCGTCGATCCCGCCTTCGTCGCGGGCAATCGCCGCGAGATCGACGAGGTGGCGCAGATCGATCCGGCCGCGCCAGTAATCGCCCTCCTGCAACTGGTCGTGCAGCACGAAGAGCGCGGCCAGCGCCGCCGGAGAGGGCATCGCCGCCCTCCCTTCCCCTATCGCGAACGGGCAGCAGGAGGCAGCCAGCCAGGCCGCATCACGCTCGCGGCCCACGCGTTTCAGGCGGTAGTGGAGGTCCAGGCCGCCCGCATCGCGCTCCCGGCCGAGATTGACGCCCTGCCCGTCTTCATGCGTGGAGGAGAAACGGCGATAGCCGATGCTCTCCAGCGCCGCGATCGCCTGCGCGCCCTCCTCTTCGCGAACCATCAGGTCGAGATCGGTGAGCAGGCGATCGGCGCAGTCCGGTCCGCGCCGGGCGAGCAGAGCGGCACCCTTGAGGAGGATCGGCTGGATTCCCGCAGCATTGCAGGCGGCGACGGCCTCGGCAAGCTGGGCATGCATCAGCCCGTTGCGGGTGGCCGTGCGTTCGGCGATGACCTGAAGCAGACCGGCGACTTCGGGAGGGACTTTCGCGTTGAAAACCAGCGCTTTCGCCAATGCCGGGGTCACGAGCGCCCGATTGGCGAGTCCGAGCACCGCTTCCCAGTCGATCAGGGGCGGAACATCGCCCTTCAGGCACTGGCAAAAGTCCGAGAGCGCCTTGGCCGCGCTAGGCAAGAAGAGCCTCGATGGCGGGAAGCGCCTGTCCGGCCTCGGCATAGTGGAGCGTAAAGGTATGGGCGCCGTCGACCATTCGGGCCAGTCCGCGCATCTGGCCCGCCGTGCAGCGTCCACCACGCACGAAGCCTTCCTCCAGCAGCCGTCCTAGACAATCGATGGCGGACTGGGCAAGCAGTTGCGCCCCGGCCCCGGGACTGTCCTCACGTCGCAAGTCGACGATTGCGGCAACGCGCCGCCAACCGGGCGCGACGGGCGACGGCAGCGGGGCATAGCGCAGCCACTGCCCGTCGGCACGCAGGATCGGGGGACTATCCGCAAGGCCGGGAACGGCTCCCACGAGACGGTCCCAACTTCCGCACTTGATCGTCAGCGGCAGCGGCAGACCCATGGCCAGGCCGGTGCGGGGATCGAACAGGACGATATCGTCCCCGGCAAGGCGCAGCGTGCCGGGCGAGACCGCAGCCAGCGTCGCCAGCGTGGATTTTCCCGCACCCGGCGCACCGATCAGCAGGATCGTCTCGCCATCCGGGGTCGCCAGCGAGGCAGCATGGAGGGCAATGTAATCGTCCTGCTCCAGTGCGAGATCGACCACCATCCCGCGCAGCACGGGCGCGGCGCCTTCGCGCGCGACCAGCGTACCGGCGCGGCCGTCGAAAATGCCGGCAAGGTCGTTGTCCCCACCGAGTGCCGCCGCGGTCACCCGGAGATCGGCGCCGTGCTGCTGCGGCAGATGCGCATAAGGCGCGGCCAGCTCACGACCCCACGCACCGTCGGGAAAGACAATGGCAATATCCCGTGCGCCTGCCCGCAGGACGAGGCTGCTCCGTTCGGGCGACCCGGAAGCCTCGGATGACGCAGAAATGACGCGTTGCGCGCTCCAGTCCACCAGCAGCGCATCGACCTCGGCCGCCGAAAGACCGAGAGTGCCACCCAGCTCCAGGCGCAGATCGGCCAGACCGATGCCGTCGGCGAGGAGCGCGACGAGCATTCCGGCCGAGCCGTTCAGCGCATTCAGGCGCTGGGTGGCCTCGACGAAAAGGACCGGGCGGTCATCAATGACCAGCGGGAGGACGCCAGAGGCAAGGTGCAGGATCGGCGCATCGGCAACCGATCCTTCGTCCCTGGAGGAATCCCCGGGCACTTCCCTATCCGGCAAATCCGTTCCGCATGCTCCCGTTCCCGATACAAAGCCGCCGTGCATCGCGGCTCCCTCCCCCGGTTCGCCTCAGCCCCATCCGTTTCGACATTGCAGAAGACGCTCAGCGCCGATCGCGCCTGTCGCCGCCGTTCAGCTTGCCGCCACCGTCGCCCTTGGGAAGGCTGGCCTCGGCGCTCACCGAACCGGCATGGCTGTCGCCACCGCTGGGGACGCCCGTGTCCTTGGGCCCTGAACCGGAACCGCCACCGTCCTTGATGCTGCCGCCATCGCCGGTGGAGCCGCCGCTGCCGGACCCGCCGCCCGGCGTACCGCCCGAGCCCGTGCCGCCGCCCGTACCGCCGGAAGAACCACCTCCGCCGCCACCACCGCCGCCCGACTTGGCGATCGCAGGTGAACTGAGCGAAGTGGACAAGAGCATCGTCATCGCAGGGGGAACGAGAAGCGAATACTTCCCGCAAGCCGCCAAGAAAGATCGTCGGTCGTTGTGGCCCAATTCGGCCAGCTGTTCCTCTGGAAGCTTCATGAGTTCGACTCCTCGCCAAGTCACCCGAGGGTACATGACGAAAACAGGCCGGAAACCGGGAATGTGACAGTTTCTTGCGCGGCTATCCCGATGCCACGACCATCGGGATCAAATGGACTGCCGTCCTACCTCCAATGCGCCGCTTACAGGCTACCTACGGCTTAGAGCAGCGGGCTGACGAGACGTGCGCCGTTCTCGACGAACCGCCTCGTCCGGGGTCGCGCGCGCCATTCCGCCAGCAGGAGTTCATCGCTTCCGGCGATATAGCCCCGCTGGATTCGCGCCAGTTCGTCGATTGCCGGCCGGTCGAGCAGCAGCAGGCTGACTTCCTCGTTGAGCTGGAACGAGCGCACGTCGACATTGCTGGAGCCGACGATGCCGAGGGTATCGTCGATCCGCACCGCCTTCGCGTGAAGCAGGTAGCCGCGATAGCGGTGGATGCGCACGCCGTGCGCCAGGAGCTCGTCGTAATAGGACGCCTGCGCGAGGTTCACCAGCAGCTGGTCGACCACTTCCGAAACGATGACGTGGACTTCCACGCCGCGCAGGACGGCGGTGATCAGCGCGCCCAGCAGGCCCTCGTCGGGGATGAAATAGGGCGTGACCAGCACGACCTCTCGCTCGGCACGGGCGACCTGCCAGGTCAACAGGGTGAGAAACCCTTCCAGCGGGTAGTTCGCCCCACTCGGCAGCACTTGCAAGGTCGAGGCCCCTCCCGGAGGCGGCAGGGCGACCGCCGGTTCGAGCATCTCCTCGGTCTCCAGGAACCAGTCGGAAACGAAAATGGCGGACATCGCCGCGACCACCGGCCCCGTAACCCGCGCCACCAGTTCGCGGTTGGTCACGCCGGGCCGGAAATCCTTGGCGACGATGTTGAGCGAACCGGCATAGCCGATCCGCCCGTCGATCAGGAACAGCTTGCGGTGGTTGCGCATGTCGCGGCGGGTGCGTCCCCGGATCAGGCGGAACGGCAGCATCCGCCGCACCCGCACGCCCTGCCCGCGCAGCGCCTGCAAGGTGCCCTTGAGCCAGCGGTAGGAACCGACCGGATCGACCAGGACGTGACAGGGCACCCCGCGCGCCACTGCCCGGCCGAGCGCGGCGATCACTCGCTGCGCCGTGGCATCGTCGGCGAAGATGTAGGACAGCAGGCGGACGTGCTCCCGCGCCGCATCGATATCGGCGATCAGACGCGCGATCACCGTGTCGTAATCGTCGATCAGTTCGATCGCGTTGCCGGAAGCGGCGGGAAAGTGGCCGAGGCGCCCGGCCAGTTCGACCACTTCACCCGCATTTTCGGAGGCCGCCGGAGCCTCGCCCGCGATGCGGCCCGCGACATCTTCGAAGAAGCCGCGCAGGCTCTCGAAGCGCTCGACCCGCCAGGCCGGAAAGCGCGGGCTGCCGATCGCGGCGAACAGCAGCAGCCCCGGCACCGGCAGGAAGAAGATCAACAGCAGCCAGCTCGCCGCCGCCGCGGGCGTGCGCCGCAAGGGCACGACCGCCAGCATCGTCAGACGGATGCCCCACTCGGCGATGTAGAAGGCCTCGCCGAGAGTGGGCAGCGTCATCATGCGGGGATTGTTGGGCAATCCGCGCAGGATGGCAAGCGTTTGCGCGTGCTGCCCCATCCTTCGACAAGCTCAGGATGACCGGACTTCGAAAAGCTCAGAAGGAGCGGGCTTCGACAAGCTCAGGATGACCGGTCGTGATCCATCAATCCCATTCCTGTCGCCCTTCCGCTCAGCCCGAGCCTGTCGAAGGCCCCGCGACGAAGCGCTCGATCTCAGACGGGATAGGCCGCCGTCAGCGCCTTCAGCCGCGAAAGGATATCCTCGGGCATCGGGAAATCGTCGCGGTGGTAGTCGCGGTGCCCCTTGCCTGCCTGCTCGACGAGATCGTCGTGCATGCTGCCCATCAGCCCATTGATGGCACTGAGGAAGCGCGACATGCGGTAGCCCTGCTCTTCGGGTTCGAGCGTGCGCAGGGTATCGTAGAACGAGACCTGCCGACTCACGACCTTGCGGATACTGTGGAAACGGTGCCCGGTCAGCGAGCCGGTCGAGAGCCAGCCGCGAAGGCGGCGGAACTCCGCCTTGCGATAGGCGAGGAAACCGGCGGCATCTTCCAGCTTCACGCCTTCGACCTCACGCTGCACCGCCATCCAGACCGGCCAGGACAGCAGCACGCGCAACATCAGCGCATAGCCGAACACCGCTGCGCGCCGACGGTTGCGGAAGGCGTCCTGCAAGTGCCCCATGACCGCCACGGTCGAGCGGAACAGCAGCGGCGCCTTGTGGCTCGCCCCGTAGAGCACGAGAGCGAAGCGCAAGTGCTTGTAGGCGGCGCGGATATGCTTGTAGCGCCTGCGGGCATCCTGTGGCAGGTCTCCGGTCAGCAGCAGGGTGCCGACCAGTTCGCGCAGGGCGGCGCGGCTCGCCCGGTCCCGCCAGAACTGGCGGCAGAGGTTGAGGCAGCGTTGCATCTCTTCCCGCGTGCAGTCCACCGGGATCGGATCGGGCAGGCTGACCACCGGATCGACCACGTCGTCCATCTCGATCGCCTCGAACAGGGCGACGAGCGTTTCCTGAGAATAGGTCATGCGGGCGCCTCCTCGGCCATGATGTGCGAAAGCGTGCCCCGCGCCCTGTAGGCCCAGAGCGTCGGCATGAACATGAAGAGCGCCTTGAGACAGACCCCCGCGACATAGGCCAGCCCCGCGCCGGTAATGCCGAAGAAGTGGATCAGCACGAAGAGCAGCACGGCATAGCCCGCTGCAGCCGTGCCCTCGGCCACCAGCGCCGAGCGCTGGCGCCCGGCCATGTAGAGCAGGGATTCGAGCGGGAAGCTGGCCATCGTCACGATCAGCGAGGCGGTCATGAGCTGGAGCAGGTCGTAGGCCTCGACATAGCGCTTGCCGAAGACGAGACCGATCACCGGCTCGCCGCCGAGGATCACCGCCAGCAGGATCACGAAGCCGATGCCGCCCGAGATCAGCGCACTACGGATGGCAAGCTGCCAGGGATGGCGACTGGTAGGGTCGAGGCGCATGATCTCCGGATAGAAGCTGCGCGACATCAGATCGGCGGGCTTGCTGGCGGAATCGAAGAAGGTCGCGGCGATCTTGAACAGGCCCGCGCTTGTCGGCCCGAGCAGGGCACCGACGATCAGGTTGCTCACCGGCCCCCAGGCCGCCCAGATCGAGTGGGCGAAATTGGTGGTCCAGACGAAGTCCCAGGCGCCCGAAAGCCGCCGTCCTGGGCCGAACAGGCCCGGACGCAGCGCTCCGTGGATGCCCCGGCGGCGCAGTTCCTGCATCGACATGAACCAGAGGCACAAGTCGCCCAGCAGGTCGGCGAGATACCAGGTCATCACGAAACCGGCGAAACCGAAGCCACCGAAATAGGAGATCACGCCGCCGAGCGCGCGCAGCGCGGGCGTGACCATCTGCTGCACGGCGATCTGGTCGAAGCGGTCGAGCACGCGCAGGATGCCGGTGGGGGTCGCCGCCGTCATCGTCGGGATCAGCGTGCAATAGAGCATGGCCAGCTTCACGTCCTCGGCCGGAATGCCGAACCATTCCGCCAGGAACGGCAACAGGACGAGGCCGCCTGCAAGACCGATCAGGCCGCTGGCAAGGTCGAGACCGAAAGCGAAGCCGGTGACGTCGCGGAACTCGGCAACGTCACCGCGCCCCAGCGCGGGGGTGCCGTAGCGAACGATGAACTGCCAGGTCTGGAACTTGACCAGCGCGCCCACGCCGTTGGCATAGGAATGGATGATGACGAGCGTGCCGAAAAGCGCCGGGGTCAGTCCCCGCCCGGCGCAGGCCAGCGCGATAAGGCCCAGCAGCGCGCCGACCAGCTTGCTCGACCCAAGATAGGAGGCATTGCGCACGATCGTGCGGAACACCCCGTCGGAAAACCAGTGCTTCATGGAGACGGCTTTCATCACGCCGCCTTCCGGCCCACGGCGCTGCCCGAGGCCTCGATCTGCGACAGGCGCAGGTCGATCGCGGCCTTGGCCTGCGCCAGCACCTCGGCAAGCGGCAGTTCGGCATCGATCTCGACGATGGGTGCCCCTTCGAAGGTCAGGCGCGGCACATCGGCCACCTTGCGCGCGAGCGAGGACGCGCGGTGATCGGGCTTGCGGGCCATCGCCACGTCCAGCGAGACATTGAGCCGCAGCACCAGATCGGGCTTGTTCGCCACCATCGCCGCATAGCGACGGCGCTCCGCGCGCGCCAGCCAGCCGACGATCCCGTCCTGCCGGGCATTGGCGAGGCCCAGACCGTCCATCGGCCCCGGCACGCCGAGCTGCGGGAAGCGATCGCCGATGATCGCGTTACCGGCCTCGCGCAGCTTCATCATGCGGGCGAAGCGGCGCACACGGCGCATCGAGAAGAGGTAGATCACCAGTGCGGCACCGAGGCCGGGACCCTTGTCGGTCTGGGCCTTCTGCGCCTTGGCATGGATCGACTTGTCGAGCTTGCCGCCCAATAGCGGCAGGCGCGCGATGCGGCGGCCGATATTGCCGGATTGCTTGCCGAGGTGGCAAATCTGCGTGGGTTGGCGCTCGTTCATCCAGAGGCGCAGCGCCTCGGTAACGGTCGACTTGCCGGAGCCGTCGCAACCGACGACGGCGATGAGCGGGGGAAGAGAATGACGGGACATATGAAAACCTGAAATTTCGATCGAACGGCCGCTCAGGCCTCAAGACCATGGCGGCGCAGCACCGCAAGGACGCTTTCGAGCACTTCGCGATAGGGACGGGTGGCATCGACGTCGACGATCTGCGCGCCGCCGAAGCGCAAGGTCGGCACGACCGCCAGCTTCTTCTCCAGCATGTCGCGCTGGTGATCGGACTTGCGCGCGAGCGCCGTGTCGACATCGACATTGAGGCGGATCACCAGGGTCGGGCGATAGGCCGCCATCTCGGCGTAGAGCGCGCGTTCACGCGTCGCCAGCCGCTCGACGAGCGCCGACCCCTTGCGCAGCCACGACAGGCCGGGACCGTCGAAGCTGCCGGGCACTTCGGCCTGCGGATAGCGGTCTGTAATAACCTGCACGCCCTGACGGCGGAAATCGAGCACCTGGCGGAATCGCCGCCTGCGGGCGAGCGAGAAACCGAACATCGCCAGCGCCGTCGCCAAACCGGGGAGGCGCTTCTCCTTGCCCGTGCTCTTGCCGTCATGCGCCTTCTTCGCCTTGCCGGTGAGGAAGCGCTCCGCCAACCGTCCGACCAGCGGGATTTCGCCGATCCGGCGACCGAGGTCGCCGGTGCCGAGGCCGAGGTACATCGAGCGGGTCGGGGAGCGCCGGTCGAGCAGCGAGACGAGGTCGCTGGCCAGCGTGGACTTGCCGGAGCCGTCGCAGCCGATCAGCGCCACGCAAGGCGCGAGCGGGCTTCGGCTGCGGATGCCGGCCTGATTGCGAGGCGCGGAAAAAGAAGCGCCGGAAGGTTGCGATACGATCCCGGAAGAGAGATCGCGCGGACTTTGGTGTATCGTCATGTTCTGTTGGCCGTGATGGCTCCGCCGCCGCGTCACACGGCGAAAGACGGAGGATTCCTGCAAATCGAGTCGCCTGGATTCAGGTCGATCCGCAGGCCCTAAACCCCGAAGCTGATGCGAAGCTGACGGGGCGAAAAAGATGTTCCACGCGTTTGACGCCCCCCGCAAGCTGGCATAGCGAAGGGGCTCGGAGGCGCTTTTCCCGCGCCGTTCACTCTCCAAGGGAGCCTGTCTTGCCCCGTCTGCTGGTTGCGGAAGACGATGCCGCCCTCGGGTCCGCGATGAAGCGCGCGCTGGAGCTGGACGGCTATGTCGTCGATCTCTTCGCGCGGGGGGACGATGTGCTCGAGGCGGCCAGCGTGGGCGACTACGACGTGATCCTGCTCGATCTCGGCATGCCGCGCATGGGCGGCCTCGACGTGCTGCGCCAGCTTCGCGCCGACGGCAAGGCGACGCCAGTCATCATCGTCACCGCTTTCGACCGCACCCGCCAGCGCGTCGCCGGTCTCGATGCCGGTGCCGACGACTACGTGGTGAAGCCGGTGGACCTGGAGGAACTGGCCGCGCGCATCCGCTCGCAGCTGCGCCGCAAGGACGGCCGCCCGGCCGACAGCATGAGCGTGGGCGACGTGACGCTGGACGTCTCGGGCCATGTCGCCACCCTCAGCGGCGAGCCGGTGGCGCTGACCGCCAAGGAATTCCGCGTGCTCGCCCTGCTGATGCGGCGCGCCCGGCGCTTCGTCTCCAAGGCGGACCTCGAAGGCGAACTCTACGACCAGGAGCATTGGGTGGAATCGAACACCGTGGAAGTCGCCATCTCCGCACTGCGCCGCAAGTTCGGACGGGACTTCATCCGCACTGCGCGGGGCCTCGGCTACATGGTCGGCGGGCCGGATACGTGATACGCTCGTCGCTCTCGATCCGGCTCTACCGCCGGGTGCTGATCCTGCTGGCGCTGACCGGCCTCGGCATGGGCGCGATCCTCTACGTCGTCGCCAACCGGGAGATCGGGCGCGCCTCCGACGCCCAGCTCGTGAATGCCTCGCGCCTGCTCTACATGATGATGCAGGACGACCTGACCGCAGGCGTGCTCGTCGCACGTGGGAAGAATCTGCCGCTCGACGAAGCGGATGATCCCCTACTTTCCAATCAGGAACGCAAGGCCTTCCACGCCTCCTACGACTGGTGCATGTTCGCGGTGTTCTGGGACGGCAGGCCCGTCGCCCAGTCCGGCTGGGGCGCGCCCGTCAACCTCGTCCCGCGTCAGCCGGGCCTTCACGATTTCAAGGCGGTGGGCGACAGCTGGCGCAGCTACGGCTTGCCCGGCCGCGACCCCCGGCTGCTCGTCGTCGTTGCGGAGCGCGATGCCATGCGCGAATTCTCGATGGTGCCGGTCCTGCGCAAGCTGGCGCTGCCGCTGATCCTGCTGATTGCCGCCAGCATGGTCGTGCTCTGGTGGACCCTGCGCAAGAGCCTGTCCGAAGTCGAACGGCTGGCGACGACGCTGAACGCCCGCTCGCTGGCCGACCTGACGCCGCTGGTGCGGGGCGACTGGTCGCGCGATCTCGGCCCGCTGATCGTCGCGCTGAACAAGCTCTTCGTCCGGCTCGACCAGGCCTACGAACTGGAGCAGGCCTTCACCGACGATGTCGCGCACGAACTGCGCACGCCGCTGGCAGCGATCCGCGCGCAGGCGCAACTGCTGCGCAAAACCTCGCCCGCACCGCAACAGGAAGAAGCCGGGCGCCTGCTCGCCGTGGTCGACCGCGCCGGAGACCTGATCGACGGCATGCTAACCCTCGCGCGCCTCAACGCGACTTCGGTATCCACCCGCTCGGTCGACGTCCATGCGCTGGTGGCGGATGTCGTGGCGGAAACGCTGCTCCGCCTGCCGCCCGATGCGATGGAATTCTCCGTCACGCCCGATCACATCGTGCGCTGGCGCTGCGACCCTTCGTCGTTGCAGATCGCGCTCTCGGCGGTGATCGGCAACGCGACGGTCCATGCGCGGGACGGTGGGCAGGTGGATATCGCCGTGGTGCGCAGTTCGGACCGCCTCGCCATTACCGTGGCGGACCGGGGCTGCGGTGTCGACGCGGCCGACCGGGACCGCCTGTTGCGCCGCTTCGAACGCGGCACCGCGAATTGCCCCGGTAGCGGTCTGGGCCTGTCCATCGCGGTCAAGGCCATGACTCTGGCGGGCGGCACGATCCGGTTGGAGAACCGGCAGGACGGCCCCGGATTGCTCGTGGTGCTGAGTCTGCCCGCCGTGGCGGATTAGGCCACCCGCCGGACTTTCCCGGGTCGCGGCGACGGCGGCGCCAGCGCTTCGACAACCTGTTCCATCGGCGTATCCGGCTTCACCAGATGGACGGTTCCCGGCGCGCTCGCCTGCACGAGGCAGACGGCGTTCTTCGGGCAGATGTCAAGGCAGGGCACCGGCACCACTTTGTAGCGCCCCTTCCCTTTGAGCTGCGACTTCAACGCCTTTTCCAGACGCTGCTCGCCGTCCTTGCCGAAACCGCCGCCGACTTTCTTGCCGCACTTGCGGCAGACCAGCAGGACATCGTCCCACTTGGCCGAAATCTCGCGGATTGACTTGTCCTTACCGGACATTCTGAACTCCTCGCCTTGTCGCTCTCCCTTTATCTGGGAGACGACCGCAAGGACTGCGAGTGCGAAGTTCCGTTTTCAGCGATCAGTCGTGTCGATCAACGGCGTCAAGGCTCTGCCGTGCCATGCGGGCCAGCGTCGGAAAGCTTTCCGCCCGACTGGCAGCCTGCGCATTGGCAGCATTGCCGCGCAGCACCCGCCCCTTGATGCCGTGGAAGATCGCGGCAAGCCGGAACAGGTTGAAGGCGACATAGAACTCGTAATTGGCAATGCCTTCCCGCCCGGTCCGCGCGCAATAGGCGGCCACATAATCGCGCTCGGTAGGAATGTTCAGCGACGCAAGATCGGCACCGGCAAGCCCCGGCACGATCTCCGGCGGCATCCGGTACATCAGCGTGTGATAGGCGAAGTCCGCCAGCGGATGGCCCAGCGTGGAAAGCTCCCAGTCCAGCACCGCCAGCACGCGCGGCTCGGTGGGGTGGAAGATCATGTTGTCGCAGCGGCAGTCGCCGTGGATCACCGAAGTCTCGTCCCCCGGCGGGATCAGCGCGGGCAGCGCCTCCACCAGCGCGTCCATGTCGGCATTACGACCGGCGAGTTCGTCGGCTTGGTACTGCCTGGTCCAGCGCCCGATCTGCCGCGCGAAGTAATTGCCCGGCTTGCCGTAATCGCCCAGCCCCACGGCATCGGGATCGACGGCGTGAAGCGCTGCCATCGTGGCGTTCATCGCGTCGAAGTAAGCCGGGCGCTGCTCACGCGAGACTCCGGGGAAGGTCGCGTCCCAGAAGATACGCCCCTCCACCATGTCCATCACATAGAACCAGGTCCCGATCACGGCATCGTCGGTGCAGAGACCATGGATCCGCGCTACCGGGAAGCCCGCCGTTCCCAGCGCCGTCTGCACCCGCGCCTCGCGGTCAACGGCATGCGCGCCCGGCAACAGGTCACCGGGCGGCTTGCGGCGCAACACATAGTTGCGCGCGGGCGCGGAGAGGCGGTAGGTCGGATTGGACTGCCCGCCCTTGAACTGCTCCACCGTCAGCGGCCCGGCAAAGCCTTCGACATGCTCTGCCATCCACCGCGCCAGCGCCGCCTCGTCGAAGCGGTAGCCTTCGCGGACGGGCACGGTGCCCGCATTGTCGGCAGCGAGATCGACAGCCATCGCGCTAGGCCGCTTGCTCTGCATCGGCAGTCTCCTGCGCCTGCTTCCATTCGCGTTTGATCTTCTTCGCAAGCGACCATTTGTGCACTTCGGTCGGCCCATCATAGATGCGGAAGGCGCGGATCTCGCGGAACACCTGCTCCACGATCGTGCGGTCGGTAACCCCGGTGCCGCCCATCACCTGCACGCAGTTGTCGGCGATCTTCATCAGGGCCTCGCTGACCGAGACTTTCGCCATCGAGCTTTCGACCGTGCCCAACGATCCCGTGTCCAGCACGCCCGCGCACCAGTCGATCATCAGGCGGCACTGCTGGATCAGGATGCGGTTTTCGGCGAGCATGAAGCCCACGCCTTCGTGGTCGATCAGCGTCTTGCCGAAAGCCTCGCGTCGGCAGGCATAGTCCACGGCGATCTCGTGCGCGCGGATGCAGGCGCCCAGCCAACGCATGCAGTGCGAAAGGCGCGCGGGGCTGAGGCGGACCTGCGCATACTTGAAGCCCTCGCCCGGATCACCCAGCATCTGATTGGCTGGAACGCGAAGCGCGCGGATCGTCACGGTGGAATGGCCACCGGGCATCGACGTATCGATGGTGTTCGGCACCTCGTCGATCACGATGGCGGGATCGGGCAGGTCGACCAGGAACATGCAGGCCCCGCCCTTGCTCTCCTCGTCCACCGACACAGCCATGACGATGCCCACCATCGCCCCCTTGGCGCCGGTGATGAAGGTCTTGCGCCCGTCGATCACCCAGTGATCGCCATCGCGGCGGCAGGTGGTCTTCATCATCGAAGGGTCCGACCCCGCACCGCCCCAGTCGGCCGGTTCGGTCATGAAGAAGGCGGAGCGACCCCTGCCCTCCACCAGCGGCTGCAGGAACCGCGCCTTCAACTCGGGCGAGCCGACATGGCCGATCAGGTACATGTTGCCCTCATCGGGCGCCATGGTGTTGCAGGCCAGCGGGCCGAGCGGCGAGAGACCGGAGCGGATCAGCACTTCGGCCGTCTCGCGCTGGGTCAGGTGGCTGCCGTCATCGCGGATATGCGGGGTGAGCACACCCGCCGCGCGCGCCTTGCCGCGCATTTCCATGACGAGATCGTCGGTCGGCGCGCCGTGATGGTCGCGGCGCGGATCGTTCTCGTACGGAACGACGACTTCGCGCACGAACGCCTCGACGCGGTCGGCCATGGCGGCGGCGGATGCGGAAAGGGTCGCGCTCATTGCAGCACCCGCACGGGATCGCTGCCGTCCCAATCGCGCGCGGCGGCCTTCATCATCTCGAACAGGCCCTCCGATCCGGCCATGGGCTGGAGGTATTCGATCACGAAACCGGGGCCCTGACCGGGATCGACGTAGATCACCTCGCCATCGTCGCCCACTTTGCCCTCCACGATCACTTCGGCGCCCACCTCGGCGCAGGCGCGGCGGGCCTCGGCAATGTCCTTCACGAAGACGCAGACGTGGTGCAGCCGGTCGCGCACCGCATATTCGCCGGTGTAGAGCGAGGGCGCCGTGCTCTCGGTGCGAATCAGCTCGATCTGGATATCGCCCCAATAGCCGATCGCCATCGAGAAGGTGGCATCGGTGGGCTGGCCCTTGTACTTCATCTCGCCCAGCCGCACGTCGTTCAACACGAAGAACGGGCCGACGCCCACGGTTTCGATCCAGTATTTAAGAGCGGCGTCGAAATCGCTGGGGAAGTAGGCCAGCTGGATCACGTCCCCCAGCGCTTTGAGCGGTCCCGGTTTGGCCGGACTTGTCATGGCTTTTCCTTATTCAGACGAAGAGGCCTTGCGGCTCCTCGATGAGGGTCTTGAGCGTCTGGAGGAACAGCGCCCCTGCCGCCCCGTCGATAGCGCGGTGATCGACCGAGAGGGTCAGGGCGATCCGCGTCTCGAACGCCACGCCGCCGGATGCCGTCTCCACCGGCTGGCGCTGCGCCGTGCCGACGGCTAGGATCGCGCCTTGAGGCGGGTTGATGATCGCATCGAAGTTCTCGACCCCGAACATGCCGAGGTTGGAGACGGAGAACGTCCCGCCCTCCATGTCCTCCATGCCGAGGCCCTTCCCCTGCGCCTTGTCGATCAGGCGGCGGGTTTCGGCGGCAAGCTGGTCGATCCGCATCCGGTCCGCCTGCCGCACCACCGGGGTAACGAGGCCCTTCGGTCCTGCCACCGCGATCGAAATATCGGCATGGGGAAAGCGGTAGATGTCCGTGCCGTGGACCTGCACGTTGACTTCCGGATGGCGGACCAGCGCCATGGCGCAGGCCTTGACCACCCAGTCGTTCACCGAAGCCTTGCAGCCGAGCACGAGATTGGCGCTCTTGCGCAGTTCCAGCAGGGCATCGGCGCGGGCGGAGAGGCGCAAGTAGAAGTGCGGGATTTCCTGCTTCGCCTGCGTCAGCCGCTGGGCGACGACCTTGCGGATGCGGTCGAAGGGGACGATCTCGGGCCGGTTCTCGCCCGCGACGAACTCGGGCGCGGCCAGGGAACCGGCACTTGTCGGAGCCGGGACCAGTGCCAGCACGTCCCCCTTCGAAATCCGCCCGCGCGGGCCGGTTCCCGTCACGCCCGCCAAGGCGATTCCATGCAGCGCGGCGATGCGGCGGGCGAGCGGGGAGGCGAAGACTTTCGCATCGTCCTCCGGCAGCGCTACGGTGCCCTTGAGCACCGGGCTGGCTGGTCCACGCATGGCCTTGACCACGTCCTGATGGGTAATGCGGCCACCCCGCCCGGACCCGTCGACCCCGGCGATATCGACGCCCTCCTCCTCGGCAAGGCGCAGCGCCTCCGGGCTGATCGGGCGGTTGGTCTCGATCGGCACGCGCACACGTTCGGGCGTGCCAGCGATGGCGCCGACCGGCTCCACCACCTTCGCCTTCGACGCGCCCTGCGCCACGCCGCCCTCGGCGGGGGTGAAGGCGGCAATGAAGGCGTCGATCTCGTCATCCGAGTGCGCCCCCTCATCGAACACCGCCAGCAGCGCGCCCACCGGCTCGGCTTCGCCGCCCCCGGTAATCAGCACGCGGCGCACGGTGGCGTCGTATTCGGCCTCCACCTCGTTGGTGATCTTGGCGGTTTCGATCAGGCACAGCGTCTGGCCGCGCGTGAAACTGTCGCCTTCCTTGACCATCCATTCGGCCACGGTCCCTTCCGTCATCTCGATGCCCCACTTCGGCATCGTGAAAGCGCGGATCCTGCTCATGACGGCGCTCCCTTCAACGGTATGCCAGCGTCTTGCGGACGGCGGCGGCGACTTTCGCGGGGCTGGGCAGATAAGCGCCTTCCAACTCGCGGGCGAAGGGCACCGGGGTATGCGGCGCGGTGACCATCTCGATCGGCGCCCTCAGGCTGGCGAAAGCCTTGTTCGCCACCAGCGCGGCAATGTCGGTGGCAAGGCTGCAGCGCGGCGGCGCCTCGTCCACGATCACCAGTCGCCCGGTCGCCTCCACGGAATCGAGGATCGCTTCCTCGTCTAGCGGAGAGGTGGTGCGCAAGTCGATCACGTCGCAGCCCACGCCGTCCTGCGCCAGATCGTCGGCGGCGGTCTCGGCATAGCCGACCATCATGCCGGAGGCGACGATCGTCACATCCTCACCCGCCCGCGCCAACCGCGCATGGCCGAAGGGGATGACGAAGTCCGGATCGTCCGGCACTTCGCCGGTCATCGCGTAGAGGAACTTGTGCTCCAGAAAGACCACCGGATCGTCGTCCCGGATCGCCTGCCGCAGCAATCCGCAGGCATCGGCGGGGGTCGCGGGCATGACGACCTTCAGGCCGGGCATGGAGGTGACGAACTGGCTGATCATCTGGCTGTGCTGCGCAGCGGCGTTGTAGCCCGCGCCGCAGGGCATGCGGATTACCGCCGGGCAGACCGACTTGCCGCCGAACATGTAGCGGAACTTGGCGATCTGGTTCCACAGCTGGTCCATGCAGACGCCGATGAAGTCCGCGAACATGATCTCCGCCACCGGCCGCTTGCCTGCCAGAGCGAGGCCGCCCGCCGCGCCCATGATCGCGCTTTCGCTGATCGGCGTGTCGATCACCCGGTCCGGCCCGAAGGCCTCGTAGAACCCGGTGGAGGTGGACCATATGCCGCCGATCGCCTCCGGACCGCCCGCCGTGCCCATGCCGCCCACCACGTCCTCGCCCAGCACGACGACGCGCGGATCGCGCTGCATTTCCTGGAATATCGTGCCGCGAATGGCGTCGCGGTACATCATCTTTGCCATGTGTCTCGCTCCGCCGTCAGTAGCTGATGTAAACGTTTTCGAGGACGTTCTCGGGCTGCGGCCGAGCCGCCGCGCGAGAGTCTGCGACAGCTTGTTCGATGGTGCCGAGGGCATCGGTATCCACCGCGTCCAGATCGGCGTCGGTCAGCAGTTTCGCCCCGGTCACCTTCTCGCGGAACTTGCGCAGGCAGTCACGCGTGGCGCGCAGCCGGTCCAGTTCCCCCTCGCCGCGATAGCGCTGGGGGTCGCCTTCGAAGTGGCCGAAGAAGCGCTCTGTATCGAATTCCACCGCCGCCGGGCCATTGCCGGGGGTGCGCACGAATTCCAGCACTTCGCCGAAAGTGTCGAACACCGAGAAGAAGTCCGTCCCGTCCGCTCGCCAGACTTTCATGCCGAAGGCTTCGGCGCGGCTGGCGATGTCCTGCGCGGTGCCCACGGCATAGGCATCGCCTGTGTGTTCCGAATAGTGGTTGTTCTCGAAAACGAAGATCGCCGGAGCCTTGGTGACGACGGCCAGGTTCATCGCCTCGAACGTGGTGCCCTGGTTGCAGGCGCCGTCGCCCGAGAAGGCGATGGAGACAGCCAGCTTGCCGTTCTCGTCCGGCCCATCGATCTTGTTCGATAGCGCCGCGCCCACGGCGATCGGCGCGCCCGCGCCGACGATGCCGTTGGCGCCCAGCATGCCCTTGTCGATATCAGCGATGTGCATGGAGCCGCCCTTGCCGTTGCACAGGCCTTCCTGGCTGCCCCAGATCTCCTTCATCATCCCGGTCACGTCGCAGCCCTTGGCCAGGCAATGGCCATGGCCGCGATGGGTCGAGACGATCTTGTCGCGTTCCGAAAGGTGTTCGCACACGCCCACCGCCACGGCTTCCTGCCCGCAATAGAGGTGCGTGAAGCCGGCGATCTCCCCGGTCTGGATCTCCTCGTGAAGGCGTTCCTCGAATTCGCGGATCAGCTTCATCTGCCGATAGGCGCGCGTCAGCGCCTCGCGGTTCAGTTGCATCCCGGCTTCCTCTCCCATTGTGGTCCGCATGTCTTCACGGTTCCCTTCAAAGGCCCAAGACGGACTTGGCGATGATGGTGCTCTGCACCTCGTTTGTCCCCCCGAAAATCGTCCAGGCCCGGCTGTTGAGATAGCGGGCGGCGGCGACTTGCGCGGCGCGTGAGTGAACCGGCTCCGGCGCATTGGCGCCATAGAGCGGGCGTGAGGTTTCCAGCTGGAGCCCGGCGATGCCAAACAGGTCTACCGCGAGCAGGTCGATCTCCTGCCGCAAGTTCGATGCCAGCAGCTTGGTGAGCGAGGTCTGCGGTCCCGGTTTCCGGCCCTTGGCGATTTCGGAGATGATCTTCAGCTCGATCATCTCCAGCGCCTCCACGCCCAGCCGGGCCTTGGCCATGCGGCGGCGCCAGTCGATGCTGTCCGCCAGAACTCCGCCGCGACCGTCGCTTTCCGCTTTCGACACCGCTGCGATCTGGGCAAGGTCGTAGCCGAGCTTGGGCGCGTGGCACGATCCGCCGCGCTCGTTTTCGAGGAGGAACTTGGCGATGGTCCAGCCCTGCCCTTCCTCACCCACAAGGTTTTCGGCGGGCACGCGCACGTCTTCCAGGAAGACCTGATTGACCTCATGATCGCCCGCCGTCGTCAGGATCGGCCGCACAGAAACGCCGGGGCTGGCAAGGTCGATCAGCAGGAACGAGATGCCCGCCTGCTTCTTCACCTCCGGATCGGTGCGCACCAGCGTGAACATGCCGTTGGCGTGATGGGCATGAGTGGTCCAGATCTTCGATCCGTTGACCACGTAATGGTCGCCGTCTCGCACCGCGCGGGTCTTCAGACTGGCAAGGTCAGACCCCGCGCCCGGCTCCGAAAAGCCCTGGCACCAGTAGTCCTCTCCCGAGAGAATGCGCGGCAGATAGCGGGCCTTCTGCGCCGCGCTGCCGAAAGTCCAGAGCACCGGGGCCAGCAGCTTCAGGCCCAGGACGGTCAGGTTCGGCGCACCTGCGGCGGCGCATTCCTTTTCGAACAGATAGCGCTGCAGCGGTGTCCAGCCGGTGCCGCCATGCTCGACCGGCCATTGATAACCCAGCCAGCCCTTCGCATCGAGCACCGCGTTCCACGCCTGCCCGATGTCCGGCTCCACGAAGACCGAAGGCGTCGCGGCGGCACCCGCCTTGACCGCATCGGGCAAGTGATCGCGCAAGAAAGCACGTATATCCTCGCGGAAGGCGGCGTCGGCGGGGGAGAGTTCGATGTCCATGCGTGCTATCGTTCCAGAATCGTCACTGCGGATACGCCCGGCGCCCCGTAGACATGGCTGTAGGCGGTCTTCGGCTGGTGAGGCACCTGACGACCGCCGCCGTCTCCGCGCAGTTGCACCACGTTTTCATAGACTTGCCGCAGCCCCGAAGCGCCGATCGGCTCTCCGCAGGCGAGGCAGCCGCCGTCGGTATTGACCGGCAAGGCACCGCCGATCTCCGTGCGCCCTTCGGCCAGCCAGCGCTCCTGATCGCCATCGGCGCAGAAGCCGTTCTCGGCCATATGCATGATCTCCGCCCCTGCCTCGGTATCCTGAAGCTGGGCCACGTCGATGTCGCCCGGACCGATCCCGGCCAGACGGAAGGCATCGGCGGAGGCGATCCGCGTGGCGGTGCCGCGCGGGGCGCTGTCGTCCGCGACCACGTCCACGCTTGGTGCGAAAACCTCGAAGCTGTGCGGCGGGCGGGTACGCATGGTCGCCGCCTTCAGGCGGACCAGCGGCTTGCCCAGTTCGCGCGCCTTCTTCTCGCTGGCCAGCACCAGCGCCACCCCGCCCTCAGCAGGAGAGCAGAACATGTATTTGGTGTAAGGGTCCGACACGAGCGGGGCGGCCAGGATTTCCTCGATCGGCACCGGCTGGCGCCGCCAGGCGTGGGGCGCGTGGGCGCCGTTGCGAAAGGCCTTTTCCGCCACGCGGGCCAGCGTCTGGTGGGAGATGCCGAACATGTGCATGTAGCGCATGATCTTCGCCGCAAAGAACTGGGTGGTGACCATGTAGCCCGCCTCCCCGTACCAGTCCGGCAGGTTGTATTCGCTGGGCAGGGCATTGAAGGCGCCGCGGGGGTGCTTGTCGAACCCGACCGCAAGGCCAAGCTCGAACTCGCCCGACTTGATCGCCATCTGTGCCGAGAACAGCGCCGATCCGCCCGCCGCGCAGCCGTTGCGGACATTGATGAACTGAACCCCGGTCAGGCCCAGTCGATCGACCATGGTGTCCGGGTTTCCGGCCGCATCCGAACTGCCATAGGCGAACTGGACTTGCGGCCAGTCCACCCCGGCATCGGCCAGCGCCTGCCGCACGGCGAAGACGCCCTGATCGAGACCGGACAGACCATCGGAGCGCCCGAAGGGATGGATGCCGATGCCGACGATGCAGACGTCGCTCATGCCCGGGCCTCCTCGATCGGTGCGAAAGCCGGAATGGCCAACGGCTCGGCCGCCTCGGGATCGAGCGCCAACGGAACGAGGCGCACCGGCATCCCGATCTCCACCGCATCGAAGTCCACGTCCACCAGCCGTGCTTCCACGATCACTTCGCCCGGCAGTTCGACATAGGCGACGATCCACGGCGCGAAGGCCTCAGGCCCGGTGTAAGGCGGCGTCTTGGGGCGATAGCGCTGCACGGTGTAGGACCAGAGCCGACCCTCGCGCGCCAGCGGCACGGGATCGCAGGCATTGCCAGGCGGGCAGGGAAACACCACGCGCCCCGTTTCCCGCTCGCGGCCGCCCAGCAGCCGGGGCGGCGTTTCGTCGGTGAACAGGCCTTCGGCAATGGCGCGCATCGTTCTCCCCATCTCTCGGCTTTCGAGTCCGTTGATGTGAACGGTTTAAGCGCGCCCGCCCCGGCTTTGTGACTCACCAAAACGCTAGGGTAGCCAATGTGCCAGTTCGTGCGACGCATTGCGGCGGGAGAACGAACTGATGGCAAAGAGCTGGAACTACATCATCGTTGGCGCCGGTTCGGCGGGCTGCGTTATGGCGGAACGGCTGAGCGCCGACGGCCGCGCGCAAGTGCTGTTGCTGGAGGCGGGCGGCGCCAACGACAGTTTCTGGGTCACCCTGCCCAAGGGCGTGGCCAAGCTGGTCAAGAAGCCCGAACACATGTGGGCCTATCCGGTCAGCCAGCCGCGCGAGGAGGGTGCCAACGACGGCGGCGGCGAGGTCTGGATTCGCGGCAAGGGCCTTGGCGGTTCCTCCTCGATCAACG
The DNA here is from genome assembly GCF_058273105.1 of Novosphingobium sp. BF6. Classification (NCBI taxonomy): domain Bacteria; kingdom Pseudomonadati; phylum Pseudomonadota; class Alphaproteobacteria; order Sphingomonadales; family Sphingomonadaceae; genus Novosphingobium; species Novosphingobium sp. BF6. The sequence continues at coordinate 896,790 of NZ_CM177776.1, read as the reverse complement.
GCATGATCTGGAGCCGGGGCGAACCGGCGGACTATGACGCCTGGGAAAGCGACGCGGGCGCAACCGGCTGGAACGGCGCGAGCATGACCAAGGCTTTCCTCGAACTGGAGGACCACGCAGCAGGCGCTTCGCCGATGCGCGGCAGCGGCGGCCTCGTCCATGTCGACCCCGCCTGCTACACTTACCCGCTGGCGGAGCGCATGATCGAATCCGGCGAAGCGCTGGGGCTGCGCCGGGTCGACGACCTCAACGCCGCGACCGGCCCGCGCGTCGGCTATTACAGCCACAACATCCGGAACGGCCGCCGCGAATCCTCGGCACGGACTTATCTGGCGGCAGCGCGCGGGCGGCCGAACCTGACGGTCATGACCGGCGCTCTGGCGGAGCGGATCGTGTTCGACGGCACCCGCGCCGTGGGCATCGACGCCATTGTAAACGGCGCACAGCAACACTTCGCCTGCTGCGGAGAGATCGTGGTGAGCGCGGGCGCGATGGAAAGCCCACTGCTGCTTCAACGCTCCGGCATCGGCGATGCGCAGAGGCTGAAAGCGGCGGGGATCGCCCCGCTCGTCCATTCGCCCGACGTGGGCGAGCGGATGATCGAGCATCTGTCGATCTCGATCCCCTATCGGCTGGAACACGGGCGCGGCACCAACCGCAGCTTCTTCGGCCTGGGCGCGGGGCTGGCGATGCTGCGCTATCTTCTGCGCCATGACGGCGTTCTGGCGACCGGGCCGTTCGAGGTCGGCGCCTTCTGCAACGTCGCCCATCCCGACGGGCGCACGGACGCGCAGTTCTATCTGGGCGGCTACACCTTCAAGGTCGGCGACGACAAGGACCCGGTCCCGCTCGACAAGATCGATCCGCGCCCCGGCGTCACCATCTACGGCCAGTTGCTGCGCCTTACCAGCGAGAGCGCGGTGCGGGCTACGGGTCCGAACAGCGGTGATCCCGCCGACATCCGCCACAACTTCCTGACGACCGAGCACGACCGCCGCTCCGCCGTCGCGCTGGTCCGCAAGATGCGCGCCTTCATGGCCGAGGCGCCATTGGGGCAGATGGTCGGCACAGAACTGGTGCCCGGCGCGGAAATCGACAGCGACGCAGCCATTCTCTCCGCGTTCCGCCGTCTGTCGAGTTGCGGCCTCCACGCCATCCGCTCCTGCCGCATGGGCAGCGATCCGGCCGCCGTGGTCGATCCGCGCCTGCGGGTGAACGGCGTGACCGGCGTGCGGGTGGCGGATTGCTCGGTGATGCCGGGCCACGTGACCGGCAACACCAACGCCCCCGCCATGGCGCTGGGCTTGCGCGGCGCGAAGCTGATGCTGGAGGACCGGATTACCTTCTGATGCGGTCCATCAGTTATGCAGCGAGATATAGCCTAGCTGCGCGGCCTTGAAGACCGTCTGGCTGCGGTTCACCGCGTTCAGCTTGGTCGCCGCATTGTGGATGTGGAACCGCACCGTCGCCCGGCTGCGCGACATGATCATGCTGATCTCGAGATCGGTCTTGCCGATCGCCGCCCAGCGCAGACACTCGACCTCTCGCTTGGACAGGCGTGATTCCGGCGGCAGCGCCTGGGTGGAACCCATCACCTGCACATAGGTGGCGATGAACGTGCGGGCATAGAGGCCGAGCGCATCCGACAGGCGCAGGAAATCGTCTGCAAGGTCGGTGCGGTCCTTGTCCAGCGGGTTGAAGCTTACCGCGCCGATCTGCCCGAACGGCAGGTGCACCGGCACCGCGATGCAGGCGCGGGTCATGGCGCGCTGTTCGAAATTGGCGATGTCGATGGATTGCAGGTAGGAATTCGGCTCGCGCGTGTGGAACCCCTGTGCATTGGCCCAGAACGGCTGGCCTTCGAAACGGCAGGCCGTCGTCAGCGGGGAATCGAGCGCGATGCGCGAATTGCGCCACCACACCCGTTCGTCATCGCCCCAGCCGAACACCTCGATAGCCAGCACCTTCCCATCCCCGTCCACCGGCGTCCGCTTGTCGGCAATGTCGTGCGCGGGCGCCGCCCGGTAGCCAAGATCGATGGCAATCGTGTGCAGGGCCTCCGCTGCCGGGCGAATGCCAGCCGGCGAAGAGACGCGTACCGCGTCTATGTTTTCCTGTGACAACAGCGACATGTTTTTCCTCTCTTGGCAGGGAGCGTAACGCGTCCAGCCGGGGTGCACAATTGCCCGAAAGCCGAAAAACAGTGCTCCCATCCTAGCCTTTTGCCCAGCGGAGATGGTCCCACGGCAGGTGCTACACCCGTGTGACAGACGGGAGAGGCATGTGAATTTCGATCTCAGCGAAGACGAGGAAATGCTCAAGGCGCTGACCGAGCGCTTCGTCACCAACACTTACGATCACACCACCCGCCGCCAGTTTCTTGCGGAACCGAGCGGATTTTCCAGCAAGAACTGGGCATTGCTGGGTGAGCTGGGCCTAATTGCCGCCCCGTTTCCGGAGGAACTGGGCGGCCTCAGCCTCGACGCCACCGGCATCGCCACCATTTTCGAGGCGCTGGGCCGCGGCATGGTGGTGGAGCCGCTGGCGGAAGCCTCGGTGCTGGCCGGATGCCTTTTCGCGCGGACCGCCCCCGAGGAACTGCGGGATGAATGGCTGGACGGGCTGCTTACCGGCGAAAAGCGCCTCGCCCTCGCCCATGCCGAAGCGAAAGCACGGGACGGGATGACCTGGGTGGAAACCGCTGCCCTGCCCGATAACGGCGGCTATCGGTTGGATGGGGTGAAGCCCTACGCCGTCGCCGGCGGCGGCGCGGACGGCTATCTCGTCTCCGCCCGCCTCTCCGGCACGCCTGCGGATTCGGAAGGCTTGGCGCTGTTCCTCGTCTCCGCCGACACTCCCGGCCTCTGCCGCCGCGAATGGCCGCTGGCGGACGGGTCGATTGCCGCCTCGCTCGTGCTCGAGGGCGTCTCCGTGCCCGAAAGCCACCGGCTCGACGGCGGCCTTGCCGCGATCGAGGAGGCGCAACAGGTCGCCGCGCTGGCCCGCTGCGCCGAAGCGCTGGGCATCATGGAGCGCATGTTCCATGACACGCTGGACTATCTGCGCACACGCGACCAGTTCGGCGCAGCGCTTGGCTCGTTTCAAGCGATCCAGCACCGCATGGTCGCGCAATATGCCGCCATCGAGCAAAGCCGGGCGCTGCTGAATCTGGCGCTGGTATCCTGGGGCGGCGACCGCTTTGCCGAAGCGGTGAGCGGCGCGCGGGCGTGGATCGGCGAGGCATCGATCGCGCTGGCGCACGAGATGGTGCAGTTCCACGGCGGCATGGGCGTGACCGACGAACTGGCCATCGGGGCCGGCCACAAGCGGTTGCTGGTGCTCTCCCGCTGGCCGGAGGGTCCGGAGGCAGTGCTGGATCGCTATGCGCGGCTGTTGAACTGAAAGGGAAAAGGAAGCGGGCGCCCCGCTTCCTTTCTACAACCTCACCCCTCCCGCTGCTTGATCCAGCCGATCCCCCGACGCAGCAATTCGTAGAACACCGGTAGGTCCCAGGCGCAGCGGTCCACCGTCGGCCACCAGTCGAGCATGGGCTGCAAGTCGTAATGGCCCCGGCAGTGGCCGAGCGTGTTGTAGAGAACCGCGCCCTGGCCGTGCTGCTTGATATACATCACCGGATGCGTGCCGATGGCCTCGGCCGCCTCCACGAAACCGGTGCCTTCCTCGGTGCATTCGGTTTCCAGCAGCACGTGCAGGTCGCCGTGGCATTCCATATGGTAGAGTTCGTCAGTCGTCTCGAACGGTTCGATGCCCTCTACCAGCGGATGGTCGGGATCGGCCACCGTCACCGTATAGGGCGCGATCGGTGGGTGGCTGACGAACTGGCTGCCCAGCAGGTCCATGAACAGCGGCGCCCAGCGCGGCGCGTCCCATAGTCCATTTTCGAGCAGGCGCAGCACCGAATTGGTGCCGTGAAGCGCGTACCAGCGCCCACCGGTCGTAAGCCAGTCGCGCAGCACCTCCTGCGCGGCCAGCGACGGGGTGACGTCGCAAGTATAGGTGATCAGCACGGAGGCCGAGCGGATGGCGTCGAGGTTCTCGTAATCCTCGAACACGCGGGTACGCACCGACGGGTCCTCGGCCAGCAGCTTCAGCAGTTCCAGCCGGGCGAAGTCCATGTCATGCCAGACCCCGCCGCAGATCAACACGCAGTCGATGCGCGGCGGGTGGCTTTCAGCGGTCTCGCTCATGTAGTCAGGCCATCCCTTCTGGCACGGTCTGCCCCAGTTCGCCGTCGATGTATTTCATCAGTGTATCCTGGAACTGGCGAATGCGGATTTCCTGATAGTTGCCCAGGTTCACCTTGCCCGTCTTCGAGGCGTGGAGACCTTCCTGAACGAAGGGCAGGTTGTCCATGTCCTGTTCGAACACATCGCCCAGAATACCCAGTTCCGGCGCCTCGGTCCATTTCTGGTCCAGCCGCAGCATCTTCAGCGGCGCGCCGCGCGGGATCGGCTGACCCTTGGGAATGCGCGCAAGAATGCGCACTTCCATCACGCAAGTGTCCGGCGTCTTACCGGGCAGCCAATTGTAGATGATGTTGGGCATGTAACCGCCCCAAGGCGCGAAGTTTGGAAAGACGTTGTAGACCAGCGCGTCCAGCAGTTCGGCATCGGTCGCCTCGGCATGATCGTAGCCGGTGCTCTCGGTATAGGCCGCGCGCATCGCCGCGCCCAGCGCCGCGCGGGCAGTGACGCCTTCAGGCACCCGGATCGCCATGGGATTGGCCGAGGCCTCGCCCTCGTAATTGTCGCCGGAGCGGCCGTTGTACTTGATGAACTCGTCGACGATCCACTGCTCACCCTGACCCTGCTCGATATGCGGACTCATCACGCCGAAGGGGACGAGGTTGACGTTCACATTGTCCCCCCAGGTCCAGTAGGCGGCGTTGGAATCGCCGGTGAAGGGCAGCAGTTGCGGGTGGGTGACGATGGTGTGCCAGGCCTCCATGAAGGCCTCCATCACCACTTTCCAGTTGGCCGGCACTTCCTTGGCCACGCGCATGACGCTGGCACATTCCTCGTGCCGCCAGCGCTTGAAATGCTCGGGCAGCGGAGCCAGGAATTCCTCGAGACTGGGTCCGCCCTTCTCCTCGCGGAGGAAGACGTAGCCTGCCCAGCGACCCACTTCGGCCTCGGGCAGATCGAGGTTCTGTTCGGCCAGATGGGGAAAGTCCCACTGGCAAGGCATGGAATCGAAGCTGCCGTCCTTCTTCCAGACGAAGCCGTGGAACGGGCAGACGAACTTTTCGGCATGGCCTTCCTCCGTGCGCAGCTTGCGGCCGCGATGGAGGCACACGTTGTGCATGGCGCGGATCGATCCGTCGTCCTGGCGGCTGACGAGGTAGGACCGCCCCGCGTTCTCGTAGACGATGAAGTCGCCCGGATCGGGCAGGTCTTCCTCGCGGGCGACGAACTGCCAGACGTAGGGCCACATCCGTTCCCGCTCCAGCTTCGCGAATTCGGCGCTGGTGTAGCGGCTGGCGGGGATCGGGTCGGACCCGCGATAGGTGTAGCTCTCCTCCGTCAGGATCGCGGGGGCCTCCCGCGAATCCCGCGCCATGAGTTCGGCCCAGCTGATGCCCTCGCTGCGGTCTTCTCCCAGCGCGGAGCCCAATTCGGGGTCACGTTCGGCCATTGCTCCAAGGTCTCCCAACCTGTTTCGTTTTTCCCTGTTTGGGGCATGTCTGGACCGGAGGGAAGGCGAAGTCACCTTGCTCTAATCATAGGTTGCCCCCCGGCGAAGATCGGCCATGTTCGAAGCAACGAATAAAACGGGAGAATGCCGTGAAGCGGCTTGAAGGCAAAGTGGCGCTGGTCACCGGAGGCACGTCCGGCATCGGCGCGGGTGCGGTGCGGCGGCTCTGCGCGGAAGGCGCGCGTGTCGTGTTCACCGGCTCCAACCGGGGCGCCGCGGACGAGGTCTGCGCCGCGACCGGTGCCGAATTCGTCAACCACAACGTGCGTGACGGCGCCGCGTGGGACGCGCTGTCCGCCCGGATCGCGAGCGAATATGGACGGCTGGACTTTGCCTTCGCCAATGCCGGGACCGAGCACGGCGACGGCAGCGTGGAAGACATCACGCTGGAGGGCTGGGAGAACGTCATCGGCGTCAACCAGACCGGGGCGATGCTTACCGTGCAGCATGCGATGCGGCTGATGGCCCGGAACCCGGAAGGAGCAGCGGGGTCGATCCTCGTCAACTCCTCCATGAACGCGCACCGGGCGATGGGCAATTTCGTGGCCTATTCGGTGTCAAAGGCCGCCGTCGTCGCGCTGGTGAAATCGGCGGCGGTCCACGCGGGCAACCGCAAGTACCGCATTCGCGTGAACGCGATCCTGCCCGGCGTGGTCGAGACGGCGCTGATCCGCAACCTGATCGAGACCTCCGGCGATCCGCAGGCCACCCGCGCCGCCTACGAGAGCCTGTCTCCCTTCGGGCGCATGGCGCGCGTGGAGGAGATCGCCGGGCTGGTCGCCTGGTTCGCCTCGGACGAATCGCAGTTCGTCTCCGGCAGCGAATACGTGATCGACGGGGCATCTACGGCAGGGATGATGGGCGTATGAGCGATCTGGGTTCGCAGCGGCTGAAGGGCCGCGTGGCGCTGGTTTCGGGCGGTCTGCGCGGCATCGGCCTCGCCTGCGTGGAGCGATTCCTGGCCGAGGGCGCGGAAGTGGTGCTGACCGATCTTGAGGCGCAGGACAGCGCGCTGGCGGGAGAGACGCTAGGGCGGCTGGGGCAGGCGGCCAGCTATGTGCAGGCCAACGTCACCAGCGAGGATGACTGGACCGCAGTGCTGGATGCCGTGACCCAGCGGCACGGCAAGCTGCACATCCTGGTCAACAACGCGGGCATCGACCTGACCGGCCCGGTCGCCGAAACCTCTCTCGAAGGCTGGCGGCGAATCATGAGCATCAATGTCGACGGCGTGTTCCTGGGCGTGCGCACTTTCGTGCCGCTGATGGCGGCGAGTGGCGCGGACGTGAAGGGCGGCGCCTCGATCATCAACGTCAGTTCGATCATGGGCCTTGTCGGCATGAGCGAGGTTTCAGGTTACAACGCCAGCAAGGGTGCGGTGCGGCTGTTCACCAAGTCGATCGCGCTGGAATTCGCGGAAAAGAAGATGCTGATCCGCGCCAATTCGCTGCATCCCGGCTTCGTGATAACCCCGCTGCTCAAGGAAGGCTTCCAGCGCTGGGTGGACAAGGGCGTCGCGGAAAAGCCGCAGGATCTGGTGGACCTGATGTCCGGCAAGACGCCCATGGGCCGCTTGGCCGAACCGTCCGAACTGGCCAGCGCGGTGTTCTTCCTGGCTTCCAGCGACAGTTCCTACATGACCGGTGCGGAACTGGTCGTGGACGGCGGCTGGACCGCGCAGTGACGATGCGTGGCGCCCTGTTTGCTGAGGGCCACAGGTCGGGAGTGACCCTTCGACAAGCTCAGGGTGAGCGGGGTTTGTTCCATGCTCCCAGTCTCGTTCAGCGGGAGCGGCGCTTGTCCCATACGCCTAACCGGACCTTGTTCGATCCCCCCAGTCCCGCTCAGGCTGAACTTGTCGAAGCCCCCTCGTGCAGGGCGCTATTGATAGAGGAACATACAGAATGACCCCCACCTCACCCGGCGCCCTTCCCGACACCATCGCCGTCGTCACCGGAGCCGCAGGCGGCATCGGGCGCGAGATCGTGAAGGCCATGAAGGCCGCAGGCGCCACCGTGATCGCCACCGATCTCAAGGACGACGCGACCGTCGAAGGCGCCGACCACTATCTGAAGCACGACGTCACCAGCGAGGCCGACTGGCGCGCGGTGGAGGCGCTGGTGCGCGAAAACTACGGCAGGCTGGACGTGCTGGTGAACAATGCGGGCTTCTCGATCGTCACGAAGTTCGAGGATACGCCGCTTTCCGAATTTCACCGGGTCAATGCGATCAACGTCGATTCCGCGATCATCGGCACGCAAGTCCTGCTCGATCTGCTCAAGGCCGGGGGCAAGGCGCGCAAGGGCGGGGCATCGGTAATCAACTTCTCCAGCGTCGGCGGCCTGCGCGGTGCGGCGTTCAATGCGGCCTATTGCGTCAGCAAGGCGGCGATCAAGATGCTGTCGAAGTGCTTGGGCGCCGAATTCGCGGCACTGAAGTACAACATCCGCGTCAATTCGGTGCACCCCGGCGGGATCGAGACGCCGATGCTGGCATCGATCATGGACCGCTACGTCGAACTCGGCGCCTCGCCCTCGCGCGAGGCTTCGCTGGCGGCGATGAACACCACCCACCCCATCGGCCGCCTCGGCAGGCCCGAGGAAATGGCGGGCGGCGTGGTCTTCCTGGCCAGCGAGGCATCCAGCTTCATGACCTGCGACGAACTCGTGATGGACGGAGGCTTTAGCCAAGTGTGATCTGGCAGCTCTGATTTCATGAGGTCCTGAAGGGGCCATCGGGAGAGAGACAATGAGCAACAAGGCATACGATCTCGTCGTGCTCGGTTCGGGCGCGGCGGGGCTGACGGCTGCGCTGACCGCGGCCGAGCATGGCGCGAAAGTTCTCGTGGTCGAAAAGGGCGAGAAGCTGGGCGGCACTTCGGCCTGGTCCGGCGGGCAGATCTGGATTCCCTGCAACCCGCATCAGAAGGCGTTCGGCAAGGAAGACAGCCGCGAAAAGGCGCTGACCTACCTCGCCTCCATGTCCAACGGGCTGATCGAACCGCAGATGGCCGAGGCCTATATCGACGGCGGCGTCGAGATGGTGGCCTTCCTGGAGGACCGGACTCCGGTGAAGTTCATGGTGGTGCCCGATTTCCCGGATTACCACCCCGAACAGCCCGGCGCCGCATCGCGCGGAGGGCGTACGCTGGAATGCGCGGTCTATCCCTATGGCGACCTCGGCGAATGGCGGGACCGGGTGGAGGTCTCCCCCTATTACTGGCCGCATGTCTATTTCACTGTGGGCGAAACCTCGCTGGCGCAGGCCGTGCCCGATCCGCTGGACCCAGCCGAGGCGAAGCGCCGGGCGGACAATGACGAGCGCGGGCTGGGCCACGCCCTCGTCGGCCGCCTGCTGCGCGGCTGTCTGGATCGGGGCGTGGAATTCCTGCTCGGCACCGGCGGCAAGGAACTCCGCATCGAACAGGGCGTCACCATTGGCGTGGAACTGGACGACGGCACCCTGATCGACGCACCCAACGTCATGCTGGCGACCGGCGGCTTCGAACATAACGAAGCGTTCAAGACCGCCTTCCTGCGCGGTCCGCTCACGTCTCCGGTCTCGATCCGCACCAATACCGGCGACGGGCTGCGCATGGCGATGAAGGCGGGCGCCATGCTCTCCTCCATGCGGGAGGCCTGGTGGATGCCGGTGGTGGAGGCCCCGCTCAACGAAATGGGCCGGATGCTGTTCACCGGGGAGCGGACATTGCCCGGCACGATCATGGTCAATCGCACCGGCAAGCGCTTCACCAACGAGGCGGCGAACTACAACGCCTTCGGCGCCGCGTTCCATGTGCAGGACCTCAATTCCTGCTCCTGGGCCAATCTTCCGGCCTGGTGCCTGTTCAACCAGGCGTTCTACGACAAGTGGGGCTTCCTCGACACGCAGCTGATCGGCGTGGGGGACGGCGAGCACAAACGAGAACCCGCCGACTGGATCGCGCGCGGCGATACTCTCGCCGAACTTGCCGGAAAGCTGGGCATCCCCGAAGGCGCACTGGAAGCCACGGTCGAACGCTGGAACAAGATGGTCGATGCGGGCAAGGACGAGGACTTCGGCCGGGGCGACAGCTATTACGACCTCTATTGGGGCGACCCCGACAACAAGGGCCGCAAGGAAGCCACGCTCGGCAAGATCGAGGGTGGGCCTTACTACGCGGCCGAGGTCAAGTCCGGCGCGCTGGGCACCAAGGGCGGGCCGAAGACGGACACACTCGGCCGCGTGCTGGACGTGGACCTGAAGCCGATCGAGGGGCTCTATGCGGCGGGCAACGCCATGGGATCGATGATGGGCATGACCTACGGCGGCGGTGGTGGCACGCTGGGCCCCGGCATGGTCTTCGGCTACCTTGCGGGCCGACACGCGGCGCAGCGCAATCTGGGCGCGGAAAGCTCGGTAGCGGCATGAGCGAGACTCTCCCCGGGGTGATCGGCATCCACCACATCGGCGTCTCGGTGCCCGATCTGGCCAAGGCGCGGCACTTCTACCTCGATATCCTGGGCGCGGTGGAGGAAGTGGAGCCGCTGCGCTGGGCCGACAATCCGTTCATCGATCAGATCGTCGGGCTGGAAGGCAGCGCGGCGGAGCAGTTCTTCTGCCGTCTCGGCAATGTGCAGATCGAGTGCTTCGAGTATACCGCGCCGAAGCAGAAGCAGCCGCAGGACCCGCGCCGGGGCGTCAACGAATACGGCTACACGCATATCGCCCTGCAAGTGCAGGACCTCGCCGCCGTCCACGAGCGGATCGTCGCAGCGGGCCTGCCCGTCCACGCTCCGCCCGACCTTGCGACGATCACCACCGACGCGGACGGCGTGAGGCACGGCTATGCGGGCACATATTGCCGGGATTTCTTCGGCAACGTCTTCGAAATTCTGGAAATCCACGAGACGCCGCTAATCCGGCCCATCACCTGAAAGGACCTCACCGATGCGCATCATCGTGGCGGGAACGCTCCGCTTTGCCGGAGACGATGCCCTATGCTCCGAAATCATCCGGGGCGGCGCCGCACACATCGCCTCCAGCCGGGAGGAACGGGGCTGCACCGCCTACAACTGGGCGGTCGATCCGCTCGATCCCGGCGTGATCCATGTCTACGAGGAATGGGACAGCGAACGCGATCTGCTCAGCCACTTTGCGCATTCCTCCTATGCGGCGATGCGCGATCATCTTGGCCGCTACGAACTGACCGGCTTCGCGGTGCAGGTCTATTCCGTCGCCGGGATCGAGCCGGTCTATGACGAGCAGGGTCAGGCGCGGCGGGAGATTTTCGGGGTGACGCTGTAACGCTCACCCTCCCCTAAACGCCTCGTCATCCCCGCGAAGGCGGGGGTGACGAGGTGTAGTGGCAGGAAAGCGCCCCCCTCACGCTTCCGGCGGAAGGAGAAAGTCCATCGTATAGCGCGCGGCCTTCCAGCCCACCGCCGTCCGCACGACATCGAAGTAATAGCGCCCGTGAACCGTCACCCCGCCCCCCGCCTTGTACCGGGCCATTCCCGTCACATAGGCGCGGATCGAAGCCCGATCGCCCGCATAGGCGGTGATTGCGAAGTTGCTCAGGTAATGCGCCTGCGCGGCCATCGCCGCGAACGTATCCTCGAAGAAGCGGCGGATCTCGGCGTGGCCCTCCAGCTTCGCAAACCCGATGCCGGAAAGGTCGAAGACCGCATCCTCCACGAAGAGCGCGAGCAGCCCGTCGACATCGTGGAGACCGTCCAGCCCATGGGCATAGGCCACCAGCAGGTCCTCGATCGCCAGTCGATCCTCGACGGGGCAGGAATTCACCCCAGTACCTTGTCGTTGAGCAGCTCATGGAACCGCTGCACCCGCTTTTCCTGACCCGGCAGGATGCAGCCCTTGAACCCGCGCGAATTGAGGCCCTGTTGCTGGCTGGTGCCGATCGACAGGTCCTGATCCGCCACGAAGCCCACCGAAACGCCGTCGCCATAGACCGAGTGCCGGGCAATGGCATCGTGACGCAGCGGCACGGTGCCGAGCGGCGTTTCCACCTCGCGCATGCCCGCGATCGGAGGATAGAGGCACCAGTGCTGGAATACGCACTTCTCGGGATCGGTCGGGTGCGGTTCGGTGCGCAGGACCTGCAACTGCTCCGGACTCATCGTCAAGGTGAGGTTGGGAAACAGCGTGCAGTGGAAATAGTCCACCAGTTGCTGATCGCTCATCTCCGCGTAGTTGGCGAAGCCCCGCTCCGGCCCCAGCCGCCGCTTGGCCTCGATCACCGCTGCGCGAAGGTCGCCGGTGTGGCCCGCATAATCGGCCGGATCGATGCCCCAGGCCCGCGCGATCTGGTCGAGCGGGGCAGGCACTTCGGTCGTGTGATAATCGACACGGGTGGTGGCCTGATGGCCCTTCATCCACATCGAGTTGTGACCCGAGGGGTACATCTCGAACAGGGTATCCGGCAGACCGTCGTTGATGAAAGTCGCCAGTTCCGGATGGATCGTCGGCAGGTGGTAGCTCTCGTTGAAATTGTCGCGGATGATCTTCCAGTTGAATTCGCAGTCCGCCGAGAGGTTGAGCACCCGCACCCAGTTGTCGATGCCGTAACCGGCCAGGCGTTCCGGGAAGGGCGAGAGCCATTCATGCAGCGGGGCGACGTCGTCGTCCATGCACCAGAACACGAACGGCCCCCAGGTCTCGCAGCGCAATTCCGACAGGTGGACTTTGCCGCAGGGGTTGCCGCCCTCGAAATCGTCCGGGTCCTGCACCTTGATGAGCGTGCCGTCCAGGTCGTAAGTCCAGTTGTGATAGCCGCATGTGATGCGCGGCACGCTGGTCACGTCGGCCAGGATCAGCCGGTTCCCGCGGTGCGGACAGGAATTGTAGAAGGCGCGGATGGAATCGTCCTCCTGCCGCACCATGATGACCGATTCCTTGGCGAAATTGTGCCGGATCACGTCGCCCGGCTCCTCCAGGTCGGCCAGCACCCCGCCCAGGTGCCAGACCTTGGGCCAGAGGTTCTTCATCTCGCCCGCCATCCACTCCTTCGAAATGTAACGATCCGCCGTGATCGGGTCGCCGCGCACCGGCGGATCGAATTCCTGCGAGTAGCGGGAAACCTTGCTCTGGAGGTTCATCGTCTTGCTCCTGCCTGTTGGGCTTGGATATCGCTGGGGTCCGCACCAAGTCGACCGCCGCGCACGACGCCGGGATTGGCGGCAAAGAAATCGAGCGAGCCGGGATCGTCCTTGACCCAATCGGTCACGAGCAGGCGCGAGGTGATGCGCCACTCGCCGTCCCGGCAGGCATATTCGTCGAGGTAACGCCCGGCGATGAACAGGTCCCGCACCCCGCCCGCCTCGTCGGTCACGCCGTGCCAGGCCTGGAAATAGGCCTCGCCGCGCGCGGTATCTCCGGAAATCTCGATTTGATGCTGGCCGAGCAGGTGATGCGTCGCGGCCATCGCGCCGAGGAAATTCTGACAGAAAGCGACGAATTCGTCCGCCGTGCCCTTCATCAGGCCGCAATCGACCACGGCATCGTCGTGGAAGGCCCGGCGCTGGAGCGCGGGATCGAGCCGGTCCAGCCCGCGCATGTAGCGATGCGCGGCCTCGGCGATGTCGCGCCGCGCCGCCAGATCGCGCAGTTCGGCCGCGATATCGAAATCTGTCGCCGCTTGCGGCTCGCCCATGTCCTGCCTCTCCGCCGCCGGTCCTCGAAGACCGGCCTGCTGTTATCGGACTCTTATGGTACGCCCCCGCCCGCGATCTCACCTGCGACTAAGGCTAGGACGCAAGATCCAGACGCCAAAAGCGCCGTTTTCGTAAAAACTTACAGCAAGTGTACGTTGATCGACCGCGCCGCGACGGGCATGAAGGCAGGATTCTGGCAGAGGGGAATGCGATGCGGAAGATTCTCGTGGGCTGTCTGGCTCTGGCGGTTTCCCTAAGTGCGATGCCGGTTGTCGCGAGCGCGCAGGAAACGCCGATCTCCCCCACGGCGCCGAGCGCACAGGGCGATCTCTCCGTCACGATCTACAACAACGACGTCGCCCTCGTGCAGGATGTCCGGCAACTCGATCTGGCCAATGGCCGCGTGCGCCAGAGCTTTCCCGACGTCAGCGCCCGCATCCGGCCCGAAACGGTCTCGCTCACCGTTCCCGATGCCGCCATCGTCGAGCAGAATTTCGATTTCGACCTGCTCAGCCCTTCCAGCCTGATGGAAAAGGCGGTGGGAGAGACGATCACGCTTATCCGCACCAATCCCGCCACCGGCGCGGAGACCCGTGAAAGGGCGAAAGTGCTGGCGGTGAACGGCGGCGTCGTGCTGGATATCGGCGGCCGCATCGAAGTGCTGCGCGACGACGGGTTGCCGGTCCGCGCGGTGTTCGACAGAGTGCCGGAATCGCTGCGCGCGCGCCCAACCCTTTCGGTCACGCTGGCCAGCACCCGCGCGGGCACGCGCCCGGCGACGCTTTCCTACCTCAGCAGCGGCCTCGGCTGGAGCGCGGACTATGTCGCCCTGTTCGACGACAAGAGCGACAAGCTGGACGTGCAGGGCTGGATCACCCTGACCAATACCAGCGGCACGACCTTCACCAATGCCCGCACCGTGCTCGTCGCCGGGGACGTGGGCAGCGCCGACGACGGCAACTCCTACATGCCCAGTCCGCGTCGAGGCACGCGCATGGCGCCGGGCACCGAGACCGCGGGTCGCGAGCAACTTGGCGACTTCTACCTCTACCCCCTCGCCGAACGCACCACGATCGCCGACAAGCAGACCAAGCAGGTCAGTTTCCTCGACGCCAAGGGCGTGGCGGCCAGCACCGGCTATCGCTTCGAGAACGGCTGGCTCGGCAGTTCCGGCGACAGCCGCAGCGCCCAGAGCGTACTGCGTTTCGCCAATTCCGGCGCCGCCGGGCTGGGCGACGCGCTTCCGGCAGGCACCGTGCGCGTCTATATCCGCGACGCGCGCGGCCAGCCGCAGTTCACCGGCGAGAACCGCATCGAGCACACCCCGCAAGGTTCGGGTATCGCCCTGCCGACCGGCGATGCCTTCGATGTGAAAGTGCAGCCCACCGTCGTCGCCCGCACCAAGCTCGGCGACCAGCGCTGGCGTACCCAGATGCGCTACCGCCTGACCAATGCGCGCAGCCGCGCCGTCACCGTCGAACTGGTGCAGGGCGGCCTCGACTGGACCGATACCCGCGTGACCGAGGAAAACCGCAAGAGCGAGCGGCGCGACGCCGGTTCGGCGGTCTGGCAGGTGCCGGTCCCGGCCAATGGAGAGGCGGTCGTCACCGCCACCTTCGACACGCGCTACTGATGCTGCGGCGGCTCTGCCTGACGGCTTTGCTGGCCGCGCTGCTCCCCGGCCCCGTCGGTGCCGCCGGAGACGAGCGTCTCGTCACGTCGCCGTCGCCGGACGAGGTGGCGCTCACCGTCTACCGCGCGCCTTATGGCCGGGGGCCGCTGAACCTGCGCTATCTCGGCGGCTTCGCGATGGTGACGGAGACCCGCAAGATCCGCCTGCCGCACGGCCGCGCCGTGCTGCGCTTCGAAGGCGTGGCGGAGGGGATCATCCCCGTCAGCGCCGTGATCGAGGGCCTGCCCGGCGGCACGATCGAGAAGAACCGCGACGCCCGCCTGCTCTCGCCCGCCTCGCTGGTAGACGGCACGCTGGGCCGTCAGGTCACGGTGACGCGAACCGACAAGGCCACCGGCCGCACAATCAGCGAAGAGGCAACCATCGTCGCCGGGCCGTCGTCAGGCGTCGTTCTCCAGACGAAGACCGGGTTCGAGACCCTGCGCTGCTCCGGCCTGCCCGAGAAGCTCCGCTTCGGGGGCGTACCCGCCAGGCTGTCGAGCAAGCCGGTGCTCAGTGTCGTCACCGAAAGCCCGGCGGCGCGCACCGTCACCGTGCGCCTGAGCTATATCGCCTCCGGCTTCGACTGGCGGGCCAGCTATGTCGCCACGCAGGCTCCCGACGGCCGCTCGCTCGATCTCTTCGCCTGGCTGACCCTGGCCAACGGCAATCCGGAAGTCTTCGCCGAGGCCGAAGTCAATGCCGTGGCCGGACGGCTCAACCGGATCGCCACGCCAGGCATGCGCGCAGCGGTCTCGCAACTTCGCCTGAACTGCTACCCACTGGGGACCACGACTTCGGACCTGCAACGGCACGAGGTCGCTGCCGCTGCCGAGATCCTGCTGACCGGCAATCGGGTCTTGCGCGCGCCACCGCCCATGATGATGGCGATGCCTGCGCCCGCTGCGGCACCGGCGCCCCCTCCCCCACCGCCGGAAGACCTCGGCGATCTCAAGCTCTATCGCGTGCCCGAGCGCGTGACGGTAAACCCGCGCGGCCAGAAACAGGTCGCCCTGCTCGCGAAAACCGCCGTTCCCTTCGAGCGGCGCTATCGGCGCGCGGTCTATCCCGGCCAGCAGCTCGACAATGCACCCAGCGCCGTCGTGCTCGTCCTGCGCAACGAGAGCAAGGCGGGGCTGGGCCTCGCGCTGCCGTCCGGCAGCACCGCGCTCTATGCCGCCGGGCCCGAAGGCGGCAGACAGTTGCTGGGTCTCGGCACCCTCGCCGACCGTGCCGAGGGCGAGACGTTCCGCCTCTCGGCCGGAACCAGCACCCAGGTCCTCGTTTCGCAGCACCCGCTGTCGCAAAAGGAAGCCGCGCTGAGCGTGACCAACGCCAATCCTTTCCCCGCCGCCATCGACGTGCCGATCGGTTCCGCCGGTCAGGAGATCAGGGCGGACGGCGAGGCTCTGCAGCGCGTGGACGGCGTGGCCACCTGGTCCGTGACATTGCCGCCTGGCGGCACTGCCGAACTGCGCTATCGGTTCTGATCCTACGATCCTTCGACAAGCTCAGGATAGACGGCAACCGAAGCCAACAACCCCGCTCAGCTGAGCTTGTCGAAGGCCCCGCGCCAAAGCAGCAGCCTCAGGACTCGCCGAGATGGATTGCCAGCCAGATCGTCGGGTCGGCGGTATAAGTTACCCGGTGCGCGGTCCCTGCCGGAATGAGCAGCGCCTCCCCGGTCCCCAGCCGACGCAGGCCCGCGCCGTCCAGATACAGTTCCGCCTCGCCCGCCAGCACCAGAACCCACTCGTCCCAGTCCTGCACATAAGGCCGGTCCGGCGGCGTCGTGTGGCCATGCGACTCGATCCGCTCGATCCGCACGCCCGGACGAACCAGCAGATCGTCGAAGCGCTCGCCGTCGAGCGGGCCGGCGAGGAGCGGCAGGAGGCTGAGCACATCGGTCATATCCGGCGAGAGGTCTAGCGCGCTCCCCCAAACCTGACAACGCGCGGAACGCGTTGCAGCCATTCCGGATGATCCGCCCTTCGTACCGCGCAATTCCATGTACGCCGTTGATGCGGCGTGATATCGTCGGTTCCTGCCGACCATTCGGCCATGGTGGAGGATCGTCATGAAGGCATTGCTTGCCCTGGCTTCGATCACGCTTCTGTCCGCCTGCGCCGCGACCCACCCGATAGAGCCGCATCTCGCTTCGACCGCCACGGATTTCGCGGATGCGCAGACCGTCACCGTGACATTGTCCAACTTCCGCTTCACACCCCAGGACATCGCGCTCGTCGCCGGAAAACCGGTCGTGCTGGTGCTGGACGATACCGCCACTGGCGGTCACGACTTCACCGCGCCGGAATTCTTCGCCGCCGCCACGATCGCGCCGCAGGACGCCGCCCTTGTGGCCGGAGGACAGATCGCGCTTTCCGGCAAGCAGCAGGTCTCGATCCATCTCGTTCCGGCAGCGGGCGACTACAAGCTGGTCTGCACCCATTTCGGCCATGCCGCACTGGGCATGACCGGCAGCATCAAGGTTCACTGAAACAGGGGGAAACGCACGGCATGACGGTCTCCACGGATGCGATATTGGAGGTGATAGCGGAAGAATCCGGCCTCGATGCAGCCGCCCTGCGCCCGGATGCGACGTTCGAACAACTCGACATCGGCTCGCTCGACGTGGCCAGCACACTGTTCGCCATAGAGGACAAGTTCGGCGTGGCGATCGATCCCGATCAGTTGAACCCCGCCTCGACAATCGCCGAATTCGTGAACCTCGTCCGGCAACTGGCGCCTTCATGAGCCGAAAGGTCGTCCTGACCGGCTTCGGCTGCGTCAGCGGCCTGGGGATCGGCCTTGCGGAAACATGGCGAAGGCTCGCCGCAGGCGAAGGCGCCATCCGCCCGCTGTTGCGCGAGGCGCCGTCCGACCACCCCGCGCGGCGCATCGACGGCCCCGCCGCCTGGGTCGATGCCGAAGCCTGCCGGGCCGCGCTCGCCGCCGAGGACCTGCGGCCGATGGGCCTGCTCGACCCGCTTTCGCTTTATGCGCTGACGGCCGGACTGGAAGCCGTCGAAACCGCCGGTCTGCGCGGCCACGCCTCGCTGGAGCGCCGCACCGCGATCCTCGTCGGCTGCGGCAGCGGCGGCAATGCGACGATCGATCAGGCTTTCGAGCGCCTCTACGCCCGCGAACTGGCGAAAGTGCATCCCCAGACGATCCCCTCCTCGATGATTTCCGCCCCGGCCAGCCATCTCGCCCTGTTGCTCGGCTGCCACGGCCCAACCTTCGTGATCTCCAGCGCCTGCGCCTCCTCCGCCCATGCCTTGGGCGAGGCGATGCACATGATCCGCTCCGGACGGGTGGACGTGGCGCTGGCGGGCGGCAGCGAGGCCTGCCTGACGCTGGGGTCGTGGGTGGCGTGGAACTCGGTGGGGGTCATGGCCGAGGATACCTGCCGCCCCTTCTCGCAGGGACGCAAGGGCATGGTGCTGGGCGAAGGCGCGGCGATGGTCGTGCTGGAAAGCGAGGACCATGCAAGGGCGCGCGGGGCGAAAGTGCTCGGCGAACTGGCGGGCTACGGCAGCAGCAGCGACGCCGCCGACATGACCACCCCCGATCTCCACGGCATCACCGCCGCCATCCGCATGGCCCACGAAGACGCAAGGCTCGCGCCCGAGGAACCGGCGCTGATCTCCACCCACGGCACCGGCACCCGGATCAACGATCCGGTCGAGGCCGCCGCGCTGCACGCGGTCTATGGCCCGGCCTTGTCCGGCCATACGGTGATCGCCACCAAGTCGGCCCACGGCCACCTGATCGGCGCGACCGCCGCCATGGAGTTCGTCATCGGCATGGAAGCCCTTGCGCGCGGCGTGGCGCCGCCGGTGCTGAACCATCTCGGCCCCGATCCGGAATGCGAGCTGCCCCTGGCGCTCAGGCCCGAGCCGATCGACCACCGGGTGCTGGTCTCCAACAGCTTCGCGTTCGGCGGTCTCAACGCCGTGCTCGTGGGCAGGATCGCGCCGTGACCGCAACCGCGCACATCAACGCGATCGGCACGGCAGTACCGCCGCATCAGGTCCACGACGCCTTCGTCGCCTTCGTGCGCGCGTCGCTACAAGACCCCGCCCATGCCCGCCTGTTCGACCGCATGGTGGCGCGCTCGGGGATCGAGCGGCGCTTCTCCTTCATCGAACCGGAAGTGCTGCCGGACGGCCGCATCACCGATCGCGACCGCTTCTACGGGCTGGGCGACTGGCCCTCGACCGCCGCGCGCATGGCCCGCTACGAGCGCGACGCCCCGGCCCTCGCTCTGCAAGCGGTCCGCGCCCTCAGCCCCGACATCGCCGCCGAAGGCGTGACCCACCTCGTCCTCGCCTCCTGCACCGGTTTCGTCGCGCCGGGGCTGGACCAGATTCTGGTGGCCGAGGCCGGACTCGACCCCGGCGTCGAGCGGACCGTCGTCGGCTTCATGGGCTGTTATGCGGCGGTCAATGCCCTGCGCCTTGCCCACCACATGGTCCGCTCCGAACCGGACGCGCGGGTCCTGGTGGTCAATCTCGAACTCTGCACGATCCACTTCCAGCGTACGCAGGATCTGGAGAAGCTGCTGTCGATGCTGCTGTTCGGAGACGGCGCCGCCGCCGCGCTCGTTACCGCCGAGCCGAGGGGCATCGCGCTCACCGATTTCCGCGCCGCCGCCATATCCGGCTCGGGCGAGGCGATCACCTGGCGGATCGGCGACCAGGGCTTCGACATGCACCTGGACGGTCAGGTGCCGAGCCTCATCGCCCAAGCCCTGCGCGCCGAAGCCAGCCGAAACGACGACCGGGGGATCTTTCGCGGCCTGTCTCCGGCGGACTACGATCTCTGGGCGGTCCATGCCGGAGGCCGCACGATCCTCGACGCGGTGGACCGCGCGCTGGACCTGCCCGCCGAGGCACTGCACCCCTCGCGCGAAGTGCTGCGCCGCTTCGGCAACATGTCTTCCGCCACGCTGATGTTCGTGCTGGCGGCGATGATCGAGGAACATGCGGGGATAGAGTGCCGGAACGGCATGGCCATGGCTTTCGGCCCCGGCCTCGCGGCGGAGACCTTCCGCTTCAGGCTGGTCTAGCCGCGATGCCCGACTTCCGCCGCCGCTCCCAAGAACCGGAATGGATGGACGGCGACGCCGTAACCCCGCAGGAATTCGCCGCCTGCATCGAGGATCTCGCGAAAGTGAACACCCTCACGCTGGCGAGACCGCCCACCATGGCCTTTCTGGACCGCGCCTTCGCTGCAACGCCGCCGGAGCGGAGGCTCACCGTGGTCGATGTCGGCTTCGGTGCGGGCGACATGCTCCGCGCGCTCGCCCACCGGGCAAGGAAACGGGGCCGGGCGGTGCGGCTCATCGGCTTCGACATCAATCCCCGCAGCGCCCCTGTCGCCCGCCGCCTCACGCCGCCGGAACTGGAGATCGACTACCGCACCGGCGATGCCTTCGCGATGGCCCCGGACGAGCCGGTCGATCTCGTGGTGAGTTCGCTGGTCACACACCACATGTCCAACGCCGGGATCGTGGACTTCCTGCAATGGATGGAGCGCAGGGCCGCGCTCGGCTGGTTCGTCAACGACCTGCACCGCCATCGCTTCGCCTATCACGGCTTCTCGCTGCTGTCGGCGGCCATGCGCTGGCACCCTTTCGTGCGCCACGACGGCCCGCTTTCAATCGCCCGCGCCTTTCGCCGCGACGACTGGCACGTCCTGCTCGGCCGGGCCGACCTTCTCCGTGCCGCACACGTGCATTGGCGCTTCCCGTTCCGCTACTGTGTGGAGCGGACGAAGTGGTAGAACCGGTGGCGGTACTGGGCGGCGGTCTCGCCGGGGCTTCCGCCGCGCTCCGGCTGGCCCGCACCGGGATCGCCGCCCACCTCTTCGAGCGGCAGGCCGCGGCCCACCACAAGGTCTGCGGCGAATTCCTCTCGGTGGAAGCCCAACGCGATCTTCGCGACATGGCCTTCGAGCCGCTGCGGCTGGGCGCCGTGCCGATCGACCGGGTGCGGATCGTCAACGGGCGGAAAAGCGTGGAATCCCGCCTGCCCTTCACCGCGCTGGGGATCAGCCGGGAAGTGCTGGACGAGGCCCTGCTCGATGCCGCCGCCGCTGCCGGAGCCACGGTCCGGCGCGGCTTGCGGGTCACTGGCATCGAGGATCATGGCATCCGGACCGGCGAAGGCCTTTTCCAGACGGAAACGGTGTTCCTCGCCACCGGCAAGCACGACTTGCGAGGCGCCGCCCGGCCGGATGCCAGGGAGCGGGGCGGACATCTCTGCTTCAAGATGCACTGGCGCATCTCGGCGGGCCAGGACGAGGAACTCGGTTCCGCCGTAGAACTCGTGCTGTTCGACGGCGGCTATCTCGGCATCCAGCGCGTGGCGGCACGGGTCATGAACTTCTGCGTGCTGGTGCGGCGCGAGCGCTTCTGCGGGTCCTGGACCGGCTTGCTGGAAAACCTCGCGCGCGACGATCACGTCGCGCGGCGGCTGGACGGCGCCCGCGAATTGCTGGACCGCCCGGCCTCCATTGCGGGCCTGCCCTATGGCTACGTCCATCGCCCGAGGGACGATCGCAAGAACCTGTTCCGCCTCGGCGACCAGGCCGCGCTTACCGCGCCGCTCACCGGGGACGGCATGGCCATAGCCCTGCGCAGCGCGGCGCTGGCGGTCGATTGCTTCCGTTCGGGCCTCGCACCAGCCGACTATACCCGCCTGCTCCACCGCGCAATCAGTGGGCAAGTGCGCAAGGCCATGCTGCTCCATCACGGCACCGGTCTGCCGGTGCTGCCGCTGGCGCTTGGACTGCTCGGGTTGTGGCCGTCGCTGCTGGGCCGTCTGGCGGCGGCCACGCGGCTGCCCCGAACCGAAGAACCAGCCTGACCGAAGTGGCAGGTCCGGCCGCAACGCGCGTTTGCTAGGCTTGCTGGCCAAGGGCTTGTACATGTCTGTAGACATGCAACCCGCAAGGCATGGAGAAGGAACACCGATGGCGAACGTGGCAATCACCGGAGCAGGACGCGGTATCGCGCTCGAACTCGTCAAGCTGCATTTGGCCAAGAGAGACCGCGTCTTCGCGCTCCTGCGCAACCCGGAGAGTGCCGGGGCGCTGAAGGCCATCGCCGACGGCTCGGACGGGCTGGTGACGCTCCACGCCATGGACGTCGCCGACGATGCCTCGGTCAAGGCGGGCGCGGCGGACACCGGCACGGCCGCGATCGATGTGCTCTACAATGTCGCGGGCGTTTCCGGCAACACGGCTTCGGAACTGGAAAGCGCCGACTTCGCGGACTGGCTCGATGTGTTCAACATCAACGTCAACGGCCCGATGCGCGTGTTCCAGGCCTTCCTGCCGCGCCTGAGGTCCGGCGCGAAAGTCGTCAGCTTCGGCAGCCAGGTGGGGGCCTCGACATGGCCTTATCCGGGCTATGAAGTCTATTCGGCTTCGAAGGCGGCCCTGCACCGGCTCATGCTTTCCGTCGCGCTCGGCACGAAGGACCGGGGCATCATCGCGATCAGCGTGCATCCGGGCTGGGTCCAGACCGACATGGGCGGCGCTCAGGCCGATCTCACCCCGCAGGAAAGCGCCGCAGGCATCGCTGCTCTGACAGACGGGCTGACTCCGGACATGTCGGGCGGGTTCTACAAGTGGAACGGCGAGCCCCACGTCTGGTAGGGTAAGCCTAGGCGAGCCTTTCCAGCCAGCCGCGCGTGGCATCCAGCACCGCCTTGGCGCGTAACACCGGATGGGCGAATGCCTCGCGCAGCGCGGCGGAGCGCAGTTCGATGGACAGCGGCACGTCGCGCGGCAGCGCTTCCAGCAAGGCAGCCAGGGGCAGCGCTCCCTCTCCGCACTGCTCGCGCAAGTCCACCGCATCGGCGATCACGGCGGCGAAGTCGGCGGGGTCCGGTCGCTCCGCGCGCGCATCGCAGAACTGGGCGTAAGGCAGCAATGCGGGGTCGATGGCGGCGATCTCCGCCAGGCGCGTACCCGAGCGGTCGACATGGATCGGATCGACCAGCACTGCCGCCAGCGGATGATCCACCTGTCCGATCACCCCCAGCGCCTGCCCCAGGTTCTTCACCTCGGTGAAAATACCGAATTCCAGCGCCACGCGCATGCCCGAACCCTCGGCATGGCGGCAGAGCGCGGCGAACTTCGCCGCCGTAGCGCCATGATCGGGGTCGGAGGAGACGCACAGGACATTTCCCGCGCCGAGGTCCGCCCCCACGTCGATCACCTTGCGGTGGTCGTCGAACGCGGAATCGGGCTTGATCCACACCACTTCCACATCGAGCACGGGTATCCCGGTGCGCACCAGCGCCGCGCGGGTATCGCGGGTGTGCTGCGCGGTCCATTCCGCCGGGTCGATCCAGAGGCCGACCGCGTCGAAACCCGTCGCCGCCCCGGCCTCCACCACATCCACCGCGCCGAACTCGGGCAGCACGCCCGAGGCGAGCGAAAGTCTGTGCGCCATGGTCCGCCCTACATCTGCGGTTCGGGGAGCGAGGCGTCGTCCTGCAAGTACCAGTTCAGCCATTCGTGGAAGTACTGGTTGCCCCTTTCGTTGCGACCGAAGGTTAGCTCGTCATGCGCCCCGGATTCGAGGCCTTTCTGGATCTCCAGCCCGATGACGTAATCCTCCTGATAGGTCACGTCGCGGAAAAAGTTCATCGCCGCTTCCGCCTTCTCGCGGTCTGCCTCGTCGCGGACGGGATCGCGGCGCAGGTAGTTCAGCACGGTACGGTTGCGGTCGGGCGTGGGTCCCGGGAACAACTGGGCGACCTGGGTGATTTCCGGCGCGATGAAGATCGAGACGTTGGGGAAGAAGATGCGCACGAAATCGTAGCCGTAATTCTCCTGAAGCCCCCATTTCTCGCGCGGCACGTCCTTCAACTGCTCGGCGATCGAGTGCTGCGGAAAACCGATGCGGATGTTCGGGCCGAACCCCTCGTAATGCGTGCAGTTGGACGGCGTGCGCGGGAAGATCGTCTCCGGATGGAGCGACTGGAAGTGATAGCCTTCGAGATAGCCGTCGAAGGCGATCTTCCAGTTCGCGCCCTCGATCGTGCGGTTGCCCAGATAGGTCCAGTCTGCGAAGTCCAGCGCCTCGAAATCCTCCAGAAACCCGCGAAAATGATGGTCGAGATCGATCGGCGCATTGGGCGTCAGGCAGACGAAGATCATCCCCGCACGCTCCTCGCAGGGAAGCTGGCGCAAGCCCATCTCGGCTTTGTCCACTTGTCCGAACGTGCTCGCCTCCGAAATACCCAGCAGGCGGCCATCCGTCGCATACGTCCAGGCGTGGTATTTACAGGTGAAACGGGAGCAATTGCCATGCCCCTCGGCCGCAACCGGCGCGCCGCGATGCGAGCAGACATTGAGGAAGGCACGGGCCTGCCCCTGCTTGTCGCGCGTAATCAGCACGGGAAGGCCCACGGCCTCCATCGCCTTGTAATCGCCAGGGTTCGGCATTTCCGCGGTGAAGGCCAGCATCAGCGGCACGCGCTTGAACACCAGCTCCATCTCGGCATTGAACTGGTCCCTGTCGGTATAGCTTGCGGTAGGGACCTTGAACGTCCGCTCGGTCTGGAAAGTCTTCCTGTTCTCGACGTAGTCGAGCATGATCTCGGCGACGTCGCCCATGTGCTGCACGCGGTCCACTCGGTCCTCTCCCGCATCGTTATCGCCTGCGATCCTGTGCCCGTGGACCGATGGCGGCAACCTGCGCAAGGTGATAGGTGCATACCGTGGCTTGGCACTTTGGCCAGTTGGCCGCGACCTTCGGCAAGGGCAGTCATCGGCGATGATGGAGAGGAACGATCCCCCCTGGGCGTGGCTGAAAACGCCGCCACCGCACCTTGCCGCCTATGCCGGAACCGGCCTGTGGGACGAGCGAACGATCGCGCAGCAGGCACAGGCGCTGGCCGAAGCCGGTCCCGATTTCGTGGCGCTGATCGACGGCGAAGTCACCATGACCCGCGCCGGGGCGCTGGCCGAAGCCGAAGCGCTTTCGGCCGCGCTCCACGCGCGCGGGCTGCGGCCCGGCGACGTGCTGGCCTTTCAGGTGCCCAACTGGCGGGAGGCGATGGTCATCAATCTGGCCGCCGCGATGTCCGGGCTGGTGGTCAATCCCATCGTGCCGATCTACCGCGACCGGGAAGTGGCGCAGATGCTGGCCGATTGCCGCGCCGCCGCGCTGTTCGTGCCTGCCACTTTCCGCAAGTTCGACTATGCCGCGATGGCCGCACGGATCGCTGCCGACCTGCCCGACTTGCGGCATGTCTTCACCGTTCGCGGAAACGGTGACGACGATTACGCCGCGCTGGTCGCGGAAGGACGCGGCCGTCCTTTCGCCCGCCCCGCCGTCGATCCGCTGGGCGTGAAGATGGTGCTCTACACCTCGGGCACGACCGGCAGGCCCAAGGGCGTGCTGCACAGCCATGTCTCCATCGCCCGCATCCTGCGCGAAAGTGCCGCGCACTGGGGCCTCGCGCCAGGGGAGGCGACGCTGATGCCCTCGCCCGTCACCCACGTCTCGGGCTATGCCAACGGTCTGGAGGCGCCCTTCGTCTGCGGCACCCGCACCGTGCTGATGGAAAGCTGGAACGCCGCCGAGGCGCTTGCTTTGATCGACCGGCACGCGCTGGTCGGCACGGTCGCCGCCACGCCCTTTCTGGTGGAATTGGCGGCAGCGGCACGCGCGGCGGGCAATCCACTGCCCACGTTCCGCTTCTTCGCCTGCGGCGGCGCGGCGGTGCCGGCGGACCTGATCCCCGCCGCCAATGCCGCCTTCGCCCATTGCCGCGCCTTCCGCGTCTTCGGCGCATCCGAGGTGCCGCTGGTGACTTTCGGCTGGCCCCGCGACGAGGCGCTTGCCGCCGAGACCGACGGCAAAGTGGTCGATTACAATGTCCGGATCGTCGACGGCGAGGACCGCGACCTGCCCCAAGGCGGGGAAGGCGAGATTCTCGCGCGCGGGCCGGGCATGTTGCTGGGCTATGCCGATGAAGCGCAAACGCGCGAGGCGATCACGGCGGACGGCTTCTTCCGTACCGGAGACCTTGGCGTACGCTCGGCCGAAGGGGCCATCACCGTGACCGGCCGCAAGAAGGACCTCATCATCCGGGGCGGCGAGAACATCTCCGCCAAGGAGATCGAGGACGTGCTCCACGGCCATCCGCTGGTGCGGGAGGCAGCCGTGGTCGCCATGCCCCATGCGCGATTGGGCGAAGGCGTCTGCGCCTATGTGATCGCGGTCGAGGCGGTGTCAGGCGAAGACCTCGCCGCCCATGTCGCCGCAAGCGGACTGGCCAGGCAGAAAGTCCCGGAACGTTTCGAGTTCCGGGAGGACTTCCCCCGCACCGCCTCCGGCAAAGTCCGCAAGGACCTGCTGCGCGAGGATGTGCGGGCCTTGCTGGTTCCGTGAAAATCCGGAAAGGGCGTCCATAGCAATAACGTCATCCCAGCGAAAGCTGGGACCGCTGGCCGCGAGCAGCCACCTTTCGGCAGGGCGTCGATACCGCGCGCACGCACCTGAAGTTTTGCCGGCGATCCCGGATCAAGTCCGGGATGAGGATGCAACCGCCGCGTCGATCTCGCTCTTCATCGGATTGCGCCGCAAGGTCAGGCCGCCGTTCACTTGCAGGTTCTCGCCGGTCATGAAGCATTCGTCGCTGGCCAGCCAGACGGCGGCGGCGGCGATATCGTCCGAGGTGCCGATCCGGCCCAGCGGGTAGCCCGCCAGGAACGCGTCGAACAACCCCGGCACCTGCTTCGCATCGGCCGTCATCGGCGTATCGGTCAGTCCTGGGGAGATCGAGTTCGCCCGTACCCCCTCGCACCCGAATTCATTCGCCACGCAGCGGATCACATGGTCCGTTCCCGCCTTGGTGCCCATGTAGGCGGCGTGATCGTCCAGCATGATCGTTGCCGTGGCCGAACTGATCTGGATGATCGAGCCGCCCTGCCCGCCCCCGCTTCGCGCCATGCGGCGCAGCATCGCCTGGAAGAAGTGAAACGGGCCGACGTACTGCAGCATCGTCATCGCCATCACGTCCTCGTGCGTGGTGTCGAGGAACGGTTTCAGCAGTCCCCACCCGGTGGCATTGAGAGCGATGTCGATGCCGCCCAGTTTCGCCGCGCCCGCTTCGGCCAGAGCCTCTACGCTGCCTTCGTCGGTAAGGTCGCAAGGCGCCCATTCGCAGCCCTCTTGCGCGGCGAAGTCGGCCAGAACCGCCTCCTTGCGCCCCGATACCAGCACGCGCGCGCCTTCGGCCAGAAAGCGCCGGGCGATGTGCTGGCCCATGTTGTCCGCGCTGCTGGCGCCCAGAATCACGGCGCGCTTGCCTTGCAGTCGTCCCATCATCTTCTCCCGTCTTTATCAGCCCCGGTTTATCTCCTGGGCCTACCACGCGGACGGATGCGCCGTTCCTGACCAAAATAGGAGTGGCCCCCAACCCGCCAAGCGGCGACAACCCACCCGAAAAGCAACGCGCGAAGGCAGAGGAACAGGCAGCCATGGATCTTGGACTGAAGGGCAGGAAAGTCATTCTCACCGGGGGCAGTCGCGGCATCGGCCGCGCCGCGCTGGAGATCTTCGCCGCGGAAGGCTGCGACGTCGCCTTCTTCTCGCGCAATGCCGAACAAGTAGCCGAAACCGTGGAGTCGCTGGCGCGCCACGGCGGCATCGTGATCGGCGAGGCGCTCGACATGCTGGACCACGGCGCTTACGTGGAATGGCTGAAATCCGCCGCCGACAGGCTGGGCGGCTGCGACGTCTTCGTTCCCGGCGCCAGCGCCTCCGGCTCCGGCGCGACCGGCGACTGGGAAGCCTGCTTCGCCGCCGACATCAAGGGCACGGTGCTGGGCTGCGAGACCTTGCAGCCTTACCTCGAAAAATCCGGGTCCGGCGCGATCGTCATCATGGCCTCCACGGCGGGCACCGAGACTTTCATCGTCCCCCAGGCCTTCAACGCCATGAAAGCGGCGCTGATCGCCTATTCGGGCCAGCTCAGCCAGATGGTCGGGCCACAAGGCATCCGCGTGAACTGCGTGTCACCCGGCCCGATCAAGTTCCCCGGCGGCAACTGGGAAGCGATCGGGCAGGCCATGCCCGAACTCTATCAGGCGACCGAGGCCGCCTTCGCGCTCGGCCGCTGGGGCGGCCCGGAAGAAGTGGCCCGCACGATCGTGTTCCTGGCCAGCGCAGCCTCTTCCTACACCACCGGCACCAATGTGGTGGTGGACGGCGGCTACACCAAGCGCGTGCAGTTCTGAAGCTCACCCTCCGGCATGGAGTTGGCGGCGGTCCTCAGGGGCCGCCGCCTTTTTTATTGACGCCAATCTGCGCAACAACCCGCCAGCACCTGTGCAAATTGTCAGTTCGGGTATCACTCGAATTCGTAGCATAGTGATGCAGTAAAGTCGGCTACACGAATAGTCGGGGAGAGGGAGGAAACCATGGCATCCGCACATCGTCGCGGAGCGTTGTTTGTCGCACTTTCGACAAGCGCGCTCACTTGCATCATTTCTCCGGCCAATGCGCAAAGCGAAGCGCCGATACCGGCGCCGGCACCGCAACAGGCCACGATCGATAATACGGAAATCATCGTCACCGCCCGCAGACGTTCGGAAACGCTGCAATCCACACCGGTCGCCATCACCGCCGTCAACGCGGCGATGCTGGAGAACAAGGCCTCCGTGAACATCGGCGACCTGCAAGGCACGGCGCCGGGCCTGCTCATCACCCAGCAGAATTCGGGCGCGCAGGCCGCGAACATCTCGATCCGCGGCCTGACTTATGCCGATATCGAAAAGTCGCAGACACCGACCGTGGGCGTCGTGGTCGACGGCGTGACCATCGGCACCAATACCGGCCAGCTCCAGGACGCCTTCGACATCGCCCAGATCGAAGTTCTGCGCGGACCGCAAGGCACGCTGTTCGGCGCCAATACGATCGGCGGCGTGATCAACATCACCCGCACCAAGCCGACCATGGAACCCGGCGTGAAGGCCGAGTTCACCTACGGCCGCTGGAACACCTGGGCGGGCAAGGCCATCGTCAACTACGGCGACGGCGAGACCTGGGGCATCAAGGGCTGGTACTTCCACAACGAGTCCGACGGCTTCTACCACAACGCCATCCGCAATACCCGCGCGGGCGGCAGCAAGGGCGACAGCTACGGCGCCAGTGTCCTGTTCGAACCGACCGGCAGCGGTTTCGACGCCCAGCTCAGCGTCGAGAACGTGGTCCAGAGCTTCGAGCCGGTCGTCAGTAACCTCACCAACAGCACCGAGGCGTTCTGCGGGTTGATCCCCGCAAACGAGTGCAACCGCAACAACACCACCGATCTCTACACGGTGTTCACGCTGCCCGCGCGCAGCAAGTACCGCGCGCCGAATGCCACCTTGCAGATGAACTACGATCTGGGCGGGATAAAGCTCAGTTCCATCACCGGCTGGCGCCACAGCAAGGAAAAGCAGACGCAGGACTTCGACGGTTCGTCGAGCGATCTCTACTATGTCGACCGCCGCCAGAAGTATACGCAGTGGAGCCAGGAACTGCGCGCCGCCGGAAACCTGTTCACCGGGTTCGACTACGTGGTGGGCGCCTATTATTTCCACTCGAAGTACGATCTGACCCAGTGGACGCGCTTCTTCGGCTTCGATCCTTCGGTTCCGCCGATGGAATTCGACCAGAATCCGCAGACCAATCTGGGCAAGACCACCAGTTACGCCTTCTTCGGAGACTTCAACTGGGCCTTTGCCGACAAGTGGCGCCTCTCGTTCGGTGGCCGCTGGTCGCATGACAACAAGAAGCTGACCAACAGCTTCGCCCAAGCCGGGCTGATCGGTTCGGGCGATGCGAATTTCACCAAGTTCACGCCCAAGGTCGGCATCGACTATCGCCCGAATAACGACGTGATGCTCTATGCCAGCTGGTCGCGCGGTTACCGCTCGGGCGGCTTCAGCCCGCGTGCCGCCACGGCCCTGACCGCCAGCACGCCGTTCCAGCCCGAGACCGTCGACGCCTACGAAATCGGCGCCAAGCTCGCTGCGTTCAACAAGAAGCTGGAAATCAATCTCGCCGGCTACATCTCCGACTACAAGGACATGCAGCAGAACCTGACCGTCCCCGGCGGTCCGCTCGGCAACCAGACCATCACCGGCAACGTGCCCGGCGGCGCGATCATCAAGGGCATCGAAATGGATGCCACGCTGCGCATCACGCCCCAGCTGACGATCACCGCCTCTTCGGCCTACATGAAGTCGCACTTCCGCAACTTCGTGACCGACGGCGTCTACAACACCCAGATCGTGCCGTTCGACTATTCGGCGAACCGCTTGATCTATGCGCCCAAGTTTACCGGCTCGGTCAATGCGGACTACACCGTGCCGACCAGCTTCGGCAAAGTCGTGGCCACGGCGGGCTGGCGCCATATCAGCCCCTATGACGAGCAGATCTCGCTGGGGCCGCTTACGCCCGAAACGGATACATCCGGCACGGTCACCGGCGTCGTGGTGAACGGCAACGATCCGCGCGTGCGCACCACCACGCAGGATCTCGTCGATGCCAGCCTGACGGTGAACTTCGATATCGGCGACAAGGAAGCCTACGTGCGCCTGTTCGGTCGCAACCTTCTCAACGAGAAGACGACCACGCATGCCTTTACCGTCGCCGGGCTGTTCTCGTTCGGCATGGCGCTCGAGCCGCGCACTTACGGCGCCACGGTCGGCGTGAAATTCTAAATAGAGAAGGGTTGAAAAGCATGGGTCGTCTGGAAGGCAAGATCACGCTGGTTACCGGCGCCGGGAACGAACGCGGCCTCGGCGCTGCCACCGCCCGGCGCTTCGCGGAGGAAGGCGCCGTCGTCTACCTGACCGATCTCGATGCGGGCGGCGCGGAAAAGGTCGCCGCCGCGATCCGCGAAGCGGGCGGGCAGGCCGAGGCGCTGGCGCAGGACGTGACCAGCGAAGCGGGCTGGGAAGACCTGTTCCAGGCGATCGAGAAAGGCCACGGCCGGATCGACGTGCTGGTGAACAATGCCGGTATCGCCGTGCTCAAGCCGCTGACCGCGCTGTCGCTCGCCGACTGGGAAAAGCAGAACAAGGTCAACCTCGACAGCGTGTTCCTCGGCACCCGCCGGGCAGTGGAACTGATGCGCAAGACCGGCGGCGGCGGGTCGATCGTCAATCTCTCGTCGATCGGCGGCCTCGTCGGCGTGCCGATGTGCGGAGCCTATGGCGCGGCCAAGGGCGGGGTGCGAATCTTCTCCAAGGTCGTCGCAATGGAATGCGCGGCCGAGGGCATCCGCTGCAACTCGGTCCATCCCGGTATGATCGAGACCGCCATGCAGGACGTCGCCCGCAGCGACAATCCGGAAGGCTTCAAGGAGATCGTCGCCTCGATCCCGATGAAGCGCATGGGGAATCCGCTGGACATCGCCAACATGATCCTGTTCCTCGCCAGCGACGAGGCGAACTACATCACCGGCGGGGAATTCACGGTGGACGGCGGCGTGACGGCGATGTGAAGGGCTACGTCGTCCCGGATCCGATCCGGGACGACGAACAGGTCAGACCCGCACCACCACCTTGCCGATATTCTTCCCCGTCAGCATCCGCTCGTAAGCATCGAGCACGTTTTCGATCCCCTGCGTCTCGTCGAAACGCACCGCGAGCTTTCCTTCATCAAGCCATGCCCGCAATTGCGGCAGGAATTCCGCCCCGCGTTCGAGGAAGTCGGGGATGAAGAACCCCTCCACCCGCAGCCGCCGCATCAGGATCTGATCGAAGCGCGCCGGTCCCGGCATCGGCGCGTCGCTGTCGTAACCCGCCACCATGCCGCAGATCGCCACGCGGCCGTAATGCGCCATGTTCGGCAGCACCGCATCGAGGATCGGCCCGCCGACATTGTCGAAGAAGGCCCCGATCCCACCCTCGCAAGCCGCCAGCCGTGCTTCGACATCCTCGCTGCGATAGTCGATCGCCATGTCCACGCCGAGGTCCTCAAGCAGGTAGCGGCACTTCTCCGCCCCCCCGGCGATACCGACGACCCGCGCGCCGAGATTGCGCCCGACCTGACAGGCCAGACTCCCCGTTGCCCCCGCCGCCGCCGAGACCGCCAGCCACTCGCCGGGCCGCACCGCCGCCACTTCCTTAACGCCGACATAGGCGGTCCAGGCGTTCATCCCCAGCGCACCGAAATGCTGGCGCGGATCGCCGACGCTCTCGTCCACCGCCTCCAGCCCGGCCAATGCTGGCACGACCACCGCCTGCTCCGCCCATTGCCCGAAACCGCGTACCAGCGTGCCGACCGGAAAGGCCGGATCGCGCGTCTCGCTGACTCGGCCGAGCACCAGCCCGACCATCTTCGCGCCAAGCGGCAAGGGCGGCTGATAGCCATCGGTGCGCGGGCTCATCCACATGCGGGTCCCCGCATCCATCGAGAGCCACTCGGCGGCAATGCGCACTTCGCCCTCGCCCAGCGGTGCCGGGGCTTCCTCGCAAAGGCTGAGAAAACGGCCAAAATCCGAATTGCCTTCGGGATGGCGGTCGAGCCGCCAGAAACGGTTGCCGGTCAAATGAAGTCTCCCAGTGAACGCGCAACGTCACCCGCCCGCCCCCCCTCGCCACCTGACCAAACAGCTAGGGCTATCCGTTTGCACAGGCCCTCGCCCGCCCCCGAAGTTCTACCAAGGCGGGAATAAAGAAAACATGTGGGAGGCCTTGAAATGCGATTCTCGAAATCCGCTCTGCTCACGTCGACCATGCTGACGATGACACTCCTGTCCCTCCCCGCAGCCGCGCAGGAAGCGGCGGCTCCGCTGCCCCAGGCACAGCCCCAGCAGGACGAGGCCGCGACCGGCGGCATCAAGGAAATCATCGTCACCGCCCGCAAGCGGCAGGAAACCGCGCAGGACGTGCCCGTGGCCGTCACCGCGATTTCCGCCGAGCAGATCGCCTCGCGCGACATCACCAGCGTCGAGAAGATCGCCGCGATCGCCCCGCAGTTCAACGTCGGCCGCGCCTCCAACGGTTCCGGCGCGCAGCTCACCCTGCGCGGTATCGGCTCGTCCTCGACCTCGATCGGCATCGAACAATCGGTCGCGGTCGTCGTGGACGGCGCCTATTACGGCCAGGGCCGCGTGATCCAGGAAGGCTTCTTCGACCTCGCCCGCGTCGAAGTGCTGAAAGGCCCGCAGGCGCTGTTCTTCGGCAAGAACGCGACGGCCGGCGTCATCTCCATCACCACCGCCGATCCCACGCCCACCCCGGAATTCCAGATCAAGGGCGGTTACGAGTTCCGCAGCCAGCAATGGCGTGTCGAAGGCTATGCCTCGATGCCGCTGACCGAAACGCTCGGCATCCGCCTGGCCGCACGCTATTCGAAGATGGAGGGCGGCTACTACCGCAACGTCGCCCAGGACATCGTCTATACCGAAGTGGATTCCGCCAGCGTGCTCGCGGGCGGCAACGGCGATCCCACCTCGCATATCGCCGCGCCCGCCGCGCACAAGGCGCCGGGCGAGGAGGAATTCCTCGCCCGCGGCACGCTGAAATGGGAACCGACCAGCCGCCTCACCGTCAACCTCAAGGGCAGCGTGGACTTCAACACGGTCAACAACTCCTCGTGGAACTACGTCGCCTTCGCCTGCGGCGACGGCAGCACCTCGCAGCTCAACGGCTATGCCTGCGGCAAGCACTTCATCACCCACCAGAACAACATGCCGGTCGACGTTGCCGCCGGTTTCCCCTTCGCCAGGAAGAACGGCGCACTCTACAACCGCTACCGCTCGGCAGGCGGAACGCTCAACGTGACCTACGATGCCGACCAGCTGCAATTGTCGTCGGTCACCAACTACCAGTGGAACAACAACCGCTGGGCCTGTGCCTGCGACTTCCAGTCGAGCAACAGTGCAGGCGGTCCGGGCAGCAACTGGGCGACCGAGAACTCCTCATGGAAGGCTTTCAGCCAGGAATTCCGCGCGCTCACCCAGTTCGACGGCCCGTTCAACATGATGCTGGGCATGCTCTACCAGAAGACCCGGCGCGACTTCGAACAATACGTGCTGACCGGCGGCGTTTCCAATTCCGCCGCGCCTGCCGGGCTTGAGCATGTCGCCACCGCCAAGACCAGCTTCACCAAGGGCGAGACAATGGCCGTCTTTGGGCAGATCACCTACAAGATCCTGCCGACACTCGAACTGGCGGGCGGCGCGCGCTATTCGGACGAGACCAAGAACAGCTACTTCACCCAGTTCTACAACAACCCGCTGGTCACCACCATCTTCCGCGACCAGTTCGACCCCGACGGGCTTGGCGTGGTAACGGCCCGCCAGCACTTCACCAACTGGTCCCCGGAAGCGACGCTGACCTGGAAGCCGACCGAGGACCTCATGGTCTACGGCGCCTACAAGACCGCCTACAAGTCCGGCGGATTCTCCAACGGCGGCATCAACTCAAAGTTCTCGACCGATCCGACCGCCGACCTGACCTTCGATCCCGAGAAGGCGGAAGGTTTCGAAGTAGGCTTCAAGTCCACCCTGCTGAACCGCCAGCTGCGCTTCAACGTCACGGCCTTCAACTACAAGTACAAGAATCTGCAGGTCGATTTCTTCAACTCGCCGATCTTCGCGTTCCAGACCCTGACCGCCGATGCCCGCACCAAGGGCATCGAGGCCGAGTTCCAGTTCGCCCCCAACGCCGTCCCCGGCTTCGACCTGCACGGCTCGGTCAACTACGACAAGGCGCGCTATACCGATTTCCCGCTGGCGCCCTGCTATGCCGGGCAGACTCCGGCGGAAGGCTGCAATCTGGCCGGCAATAGCCGTCAGGACCTCGGCGGCCAGACGCTCTCGGTCGCGCCGCGCTGGACCGGCAATCTCGGCGTGAATTACGAGATGTCGGTGGGGCAGACGATGAAGCTGGGCCTCAACGTCGATGCCAGGTATTCCGGCAGCTATCTCGCCTCGGCCTTCGGCAATCCGCTGTCGCGCCAGGGCAAGTACGTGACGCTGGATGCCGGGCTGCGCTTCGGCGCCGAGGACGACAACTGGCAGCTCGCCGTGATCGGCAAGAACCTGACCAACCGCTTCTACGTGACCGGCGTGGTCGACGGCCCCTCGACCGGCAGCGGCACCGGCACGCCGGGCGGCATCCGCGCCGACCAGCTCGGCTTCGGCACCCTGCCGCGCACGGTCATGGTCGAAGTCAGCAAGAAGTTCTGAGGTTATCGGTGAGGAAGGGGCCGCTTCGAAGGAAGACCGGCCCCTTCTTTTTACGTTCTGCCGGAGCTTCCCTTGTCCTTGCTCCCGCCGTCACCCTGAACTTGGTTCAGGGTGACGAGTGATAAACGCTATGCTGCACCTCAAATAACGGGAAGAATTAGCCTCAGCAGCCCTTGGGCGCGTGCTGGCGATGGATGTTGCGGAAAGAACGGCTCCTGAACAGCCAGCGGCCATCAACTTTCACGCAAGTATCCTCATAAACACCTCGGTCGCGCATCGTCACGCCGTCCTGATCGTAGACTTCCGAGGTATAGCTGCGCATCGTCGCGCTCTCGCCCGAGACTTCGATCGAGCCGGGCCAGGCCTCGAACATGATGCCGGGATAGCCCTTCATCGCCTCGATCCACATGGCCACGATCGCCGGACGGCCCCTGGTGGTGCCGAGTTCGGGATAATCCGGCAGCGACCATTCGGCATCCTCGGCCCATGTCGCGCCCCAGGTTTCCGCGTCGCGGCGGGTCACGGCGTCGGCATACGTCTCCAGCAGCTCGCGGATGGCAAGGCGGTCCTCGAAGGGTCCGGTATAGGGCATCGTTTTCTCCTCAGGCTTCGACCGGGCGCTCGTCAGGCCCCGGCGGCATGTCGGGCACGGCGACTTCGATCATGCCGCCCGCGATGCGCAGATCGAAGCGGCGCAAGTCGGCATAGGCACCGCCGATGCAGCGCCCGGTGGCGGCCTCGAACCGGGCGCCGTGGAGCGGGCACATGATCGCCCCGCGCCGCACCTTGCCGCCGGACAGCAGCGCCGCCTGATGCGTGCAGCGGTCGTTGACGGCATTGAAGCCCTCGTCCGTGCGCAAGACTAGCACGCTCCAGCCCGCGATCCGCGCGGCCAGCTTGCCTTCCTCGGGGAACTCCACCTCGGCCACCAGGGGGTGCCACACATCGCTCATCGTTTCAGATCCGGACAAGTGTCTTTCCTATGGTACGGCCCGACATCAGGTCGATGAAGGCCTCTGGGAGTTTCTCGAAACCGTCGCGCACGTTGGCGAGCGGCTTCAGCTTGCCTTCCGCCACCCAGCCATCGAGTTCGGTCTGGGCCTGCGCCAGCACCTCGGGATAGTCGTATGTGATGAAGCCCTGCATGCGGATGCGGTTGACCACGAGTTGCCAGAGCGTGCGCACGCCGTGGGGATGATCGGCATCGTTGTACTGCCCGACCATGCCGCAGACCGCGACGCGGCCATGCAGGCGCATTAGCGGCAGCACAGCCTCCAGCACTTCGCCGCCGACATTGTCGAAATAGACGTCCACGCCCTCGGGCGCCGCTTTGGCGATCTCCGCGGCGATGTCGGGCGTGGCGCGATAATCGATGGCGGCGTCGAAACCGAGATCGCGGATCACCGCCGCCTTTTCCGCCGATCCGACGAGGCCGATCACCTTGCAGCCCCGCGCCTTGGCGATCTGCCCCACGGTGGAGCCGGTCGCCCCGGCAGCGGCGCTGACGACCACGGTCTCGCCCGGCTTCGCCTCGCCCACCGCGAAAAGCCCGACCCACGCCGTCAGCCCCACCGGGCCGAGCGCGCCCATGTAGTGATGCAGCGGCGTATCAAGCTGCCGGTGGACTTTCTCCAATCCCCAGGCCTCGCCCGAGAGCACGTAGTGGTCCGACCATGTGGCGAAGGCGCGCACAAAGGTACCGACAGGATAGTCCGCATGGTTGGAGGCCACGACCTCGCCCAGCGACATGCCGTTGATCGGCGCCCCCAGCGCAACCGGCTCGATATAGCTCGGCCGGTCGTCGAGGAAGCCCCGGATCGCCGGATCGACCGAGCCCACCCGCATCGCCACCAGGAACTCCCCGGCGCCCGGCTGCGGCATCTCGGCTTCCCGAAGTGCGAAGTCTTCCGGCACCGGCACCCCGTTGGGTCGCCGCGCCAGAACGATCTGTCTGACCTTTCCCATCCCCGCAGCTTAACCGCGCGCGGGCGGCGCGGACTGCTAGTCGAAACGCTAGGTTCGGGAATATCCGGGTTTTGCCACAGTCCGCACCGGAGAAGAGGAACAGCGCCATGACGATGAGTCCCGACCAGATGATCGATTTCGTCGACCGCCTCTATACCGCCACCGGCGCGGGAGACTGGGACACCGCATCCGCCATGCTCACCGAGGATTTCGTGGCCCACGAGGCCGACAGTCTGCCCATGGCCGGGGAATATCGCGGCCCGAACGCCCTGCGCGATCTCTACGCCAAAGTCATGGGCCTCTGCGATGTCGTCGCGCTGGACCGGATCGAGACGGCGGCGGGCAAGGACTATGCCGTGACCATCCTCTCCTTGCGTTTTGCCGATCCTGCGCTGCCGCCCGCCGAAATCTGCGAACGCTTCCGCTTCCGCGACGGCAAGTGCTGCGAGATCAAGCCGTTCTACTACGATCCGGCGCCTTTCATCGCCGCCAGCAAGGCGAAAACGGCCGCTATCTGAAGAAGCCCACGGGTCGCACCGGGCAAAAAACAATCGGTTGCCAAACGGCGGCAGGGAACCGCCGGACTTCCCATGATTTCAGATAATAAGAACGCGCTGTGCAGGCGGGAATCGCGGAATTCCGCGCCCTACCTCCAAAGAAATGCACAGAAAGCTCCGGCAGACCGTTCTTTATCCGCGCCGAAATGCTATGCTCGCAGGCGCAGCACTCAGCATGGGACTCACGAATGCCGAAGGACGCCACGGTTTACTCGCTAGATTCCACGAATCCAAGGACCGCCCCGTCCAGACTGACATTGAACGACCAACTCGCCGCGATCCTGGGCGACCTGCGCGAGCGGATCGGCGAAGCGGACGAGATCACGCTGGATTTCAAGGGTAAGCTCCACGTCCATCTCGACGTGAAGAAAGGCGAAGACCTGCCGCTTGTCGAAGCCAAGCTCACCGCACTGGGCGAAGGCATGTTCTCGCAGATCAGCCGCGGTTCGACGCCGAACCACCCGTTCTCGCACCGGGTCAGCGCCCTGGTTACGATCTAAGGCGAAGAGCGAGTTCAGGCCAGCTTGGCAGCGTAGATCAGGCGTCCTTCGCCGAGATGATCGAACGCGCGGCTGAGCAGGCTGTCGCCCACGGCAAGGCAGCCCTGGCTCCGTCCCAACTTGCCGTGCGCGCCGATCATGTTCGGCTCGGCATACCAGGCACCATGGATCACGATGGCCCGCTCCAGCGCATTGCTGTTGGTGGGGTCCAGCCCGACCAGCCGCTGCGAACGGCCATGTCCGCCGTAATAATAGTCGGAGGTCAGATAGGCGCCTTCGCTGCTGGCGTTCGACCCCATCCGGTTCGAGAAGCGCTGCAACCAGCCGGTATGTGCAGGATCGGACCCACTGCCATGGGCCACATGGAGCGAGGTGGTCTTGCGGTTTTCGAGGTCCACCAGATGGAAACGCGGCTGCGACGAGGAAGACGAGAAATCGACGATCCCGATCCGGTCGCCCTTCACGCGCCGATCATGCCGGTCGAGCGCCTTCATCGCCGCGTCGAACAGTTCCGGGCGAATGCCCTCCGGTTCGAATCGCGCGGGGACCGGCATGAGCGGCGGCTCGGCAGCAGGCTTTACCTGCGGAAACGCGCCGATGGCGGGGCCGCTGCGCGGCTGGACGAGCGAAGGCGCACGCGATCGGTCCGGAAATGCGGATGAAACGGCGCGAGCGGCAGAAGATGACGACGCTGCGAACGCACTGGCTGCAACGATCAGATTGCGACGGCTGAATTTCATATTGTCGCTGCCATATAGCGATTCCGTCGACAAAGTCTTGGCCAGATTCGCATCGTTCGCCACAAGCTCTTGTCCCCACCTCGAAAGACAAGGAAGGATCATACATCATGACCTCGGCCCGATCCGCTGCACTTTCGAGTGAGGACTACCGCCAGGCGGTGGCGACGATCATCCGTAACCTCCAGAAGCACGAGGATTTGTCGGATAGCCAGATGGCCGAGCGGCTGGGCTGCTCGGTCGGCACGATCCGCAATGCGAAAGGCCGGGCAACGAGTCTCGACCCGCTGATTCTCGCGCGAATCGAGCGCACGTTCGGCCCCGGCGCAATCGATCCGTTCCTGGCCCTGGGGCAAGTGCGCGCCGTTCCCCTGCCCAGCGCCCGCATGCCCATGGACCCCGTGCTCGCCATCGTCGAGGCGCTGCACTCCATCGTCGAGGTCCAGGCGGTGGACAGCGAGGGCGGTTCGCGAATCACCGGCAAGGAACTCCGCAGGATCATCGAGGAACTGCGCCACGGCCGCACCGCGCTCGACGCCCTGATCGCGCGTGCCGAAGCCATTCGCTGAATCGCCGCAATCGAACGGGGCCTAGGAATTCCGGTCGACGTTGCGGAAATACTCCGTGTAATTGCGTTTTACGCATTTCCATATGAGCAGTACTCAAGACCGTAAAGCGGCATCGCAGCGCCTATCTCGCACCGATCACCCCGAGATGCGCTGAACCGGCAAAGAGCTGCAAAGCGTCGCTCTGCCAGCTGCTATTTGCATTGCTCAACAAGCGCGAGATCGCCCTCTATCCTACTCCAGCCCCTAGAAAAACTTTTTTGTCAACCAAATCACTGGAGATTAGCCCTCACGTCGATTTTTAGTCCGACAAAAGGGGCATATTGTCGTGTATCGTTTCAGCGGCGCCTTGGCGCTTCTTCTCACCAGCACCTCGGTTTCCGCACAGGAAGCCCAGCAGCAGCCGCGAACCGAAACGCCGGAAACGGGTGCCGAAGACAGGCAGCGCGCCGACATCATCGTCACCGGCATCCGCAAGAGCCTCGCCGATTCTCTCGCCGTGAAGCGCGATTCCGCGCAAGTCGTCGATGCGATCTCGGCCGAGGACGTCGGCAAGTTCCCTGACAAGAACATCGGCGAGGCGCTCCAGCGGATCACCGGCGTGCAGATCACCCGCAGCGGCGGCGAGGGACAGGCGATCACCATTCGCGGCGCCGACGCCTCCCTCAACCGCGTCGAGATCAACGGCCAGACGGCGCTCTCCACCTCGATCGCGGCCGCGGCCGGCAACGGCAGCAACCGCGCGGTCGATTTCCGCGACCTGCCTGCCGAGTTCGTCTCGCGCCTCGAAGTGCTCAAGTCGGCGACTCCGGACATGACCGAGGGCGGCCTCGGCGGCACCGTGCGCGTCATCACCCGCCGCCCGTTCGACGCCAAGGAAGGCTACCTCGCCGGCTCGGCGCAGGGCATCTACAACGAGCTGGCCGACAAGGTGGACCCGAAGTTCGCGGTGATCGGCTCGAAGCTTTTCGCGCATGACACCATCGGCGTGCTGCTCTCGGGCACTTACGAAGAGCGCACGATCCGCTACGACCAGGCCCGCACCACCGGCTGGCGCCAGGTCGAGACCCGGCAACCGGCCACGCCCGCCGCACAGAACTGCCTTTCCGGCCGCAACCAGGCGCGCTGCGTCGATCTCGACGGCAGCGGCTTCGGCGACTTCTATCCCGACATCCCGCGCTACATCACCGCGACCGAGCCGACCAAGCGCTATGCCGTCAACGGCATCCTCGAATGGCGCCCCAGCGACGATTTCCGCGCCTATGTCGAGGGCACTTATACCCGCAGCGACACGACCTCGGACGATCAGTACCTCCAGCTCAGCACGACCCAGTCGGTGGCGAACGGCGGCATCGATCCCACCGGCGCCGTCATCCGCGACGAGACCGCGCAGACGGTGACCTTCGTCAACGGTTCCAACGCCGGGTCGGGTCCGAGCGTGAACTATCGCAGCGTGATCGGCACGCTCAACCGCCGCACCTTCAACGGCATCCTCGGTGCCGAATGGACCACCGGCAAGTTCCGGTTCTCCGCACGCGGCACTTATGCCGCCTCGCGCGTGCTGAATGACGAAGTCGACGTGACCGCCTCGGTCTCCGGCAAGGATGCGCTGCCGTGGATCACGATCGACTACAACAACCCGCAGAACGCGCCCAACATCATCCTGCCGATCGACACCACGACCACGCAGGGCATCAACACCCTCTCGGTCGAGGCCCGTCCGCGCCTCAACAAGCAGCGCGAGACCGGCGGCAAGTTCGATGCCGAATACCGGCCCGATGAACGCGGCTTCCTGACGTCGCTGAAGAGCGGCATCGAGCTGAACCAGCTGGTCTCCAGCAGCCGCTTCCAGAACGCGGTCTACACGCTGAACGGCATCACCGGGCAGACCACGCTGACCCGCTCGGGCGTGACCGGCACCCAGGTGCTCGGCACGACGACCCCGGCGGCCCAGCTCGCCAACATTCGCGACCTGCTGAACACATATGGCGGCATGGGCGACGGCAACTTCTTCAAGACCGGCGACCTCGGCTTTTCGGGCATCGACCGCTGGTGGAACCTCGGCGATAACCTCGCCAGTGCCGTGGGCGTTCCCGATCCCTACACCAGCATCTCGCCGCTCGACACCTACCGGGTCAAGGAAAGCACCGTGGCGGGGTATTTCCAGGGTTCGTTCAACGCCGACCTCGGCTTCGACCTCTCCGGCGTGGTCGGCGCGCGCCTCGTCCATACGCGCACGGTTTCCAGCGGCAGCCAGAGCACCGACGGCGTCATCACCCCCGCTCGCTACAGCGGCGAATATACCGTGCTGCTGCCTTCGCTGAACCTGCGCGCCGAAGTGATCCCGCGCAAGCTGGTGGTGCGCGCCACGGCATCCGACGTGCTCGCCCGCCCGGCGCCTTCGCAGATGGCCCCGAACGTCCGGCTCGATTCCGTCGCCCTCACCGGCTCGCGCGGCAATCCCGGCCTCAAGCCCTATCGCGCCTGGCAGTACGACCTCGGTTTCGAATACTACCTCTCGCGCACCAACTACGTCTCGGTCACGGCATTCCGCAAGGACATCAAGTCGTTCATCGACACGCAGAGCCAGGAAGAGGAGATCGACGGCCAGGTCTACACGATCCGGCTGCCGGTCAACGGCACCCAGCACGTCACCATCCAGGGCTTCGAGGCAGGCGCACAGCTCGGGTTGGACTTCCTGCCGGGCCTGCTGAGCAACCTGGGCGTAACCGCCAACTACACGTTCAACAGCGACAGCGGCTATGAAGGGAAGGACTACTTCACCGGCGGATCGCTGCCCTTCCCCGGCGTCTCGCGCAACAGCTACAACGCCTCGGTGTTCTACGACGATGGCCGCTTCGCCATTCGCGGGTCGTACAACTGGCGCAGCCGCTATCTGATCAACGCGGTCGATCGCGGCAACAATCCCTCTTTCGGCGAGTCCTTCGGCCAGTTCGACGCCTCGGCGAGCTACGTCATCACCCCGCAGGTCTCGGTGTTCCTGGAAGGCGTGAACCTCACCGACTCCACCCGCATCGAAAACGCCAACAGCGTCTATCGGCGCAACGTGATCGAGACCTACGGCCGCCGCATCTATTTCGGCGTGCGGGCCAAGCTGTGACGCTTCCGGGACT
The DNA here is from genome assembly GCF_058273105.1 of Novosphingobium sp. BF6. NCBI lineage: Bacteria > Pseudomonadati > Pseudomonadota > Alphaproteobacteria > Sphingomonadales > Sphingomonadaceae > Novosphingobium > Novosphingobium sp. BF6. Next base: position 854,070 of record NZ_CM177776.1, on the reverse strand, counting down.
TTCCCGGCGCACGATAGTGACGGGGCTGGCAGGAGCCTGTCTCCTGCCAGCCCCGGCCTTCGCGCGCGGCGGCGAGCGAAAACTGTTCTCGGACGATTTCCGCCACGGCCTGAGCCAATGGCGGATCGAGGCCGAAACACCGGCACAGATTTCAGCGACAAGAGGCGTGCTCGATATTGAAGCGCCCGCCGGGCTGACCTTGTGGTTCCTGCCCCGCCTCGAAGGCCGGATCGCCATCGACTACGAAGCCCAGGCCGTCTCCGCAGGCGGCGCGCACGACCGGGTGAGCGACCTCAACTGCTTCTGGATGGCTGAGGACCCCGCCGCACCCGCAGGCGATGCCCTCGCCCGCCCGCGCTCGGGCAGGTTCGAGGACTACGATACCCTCGAAACCTACTATGTCGGGCTTGGCGGCAACGGCAATTCCACCACGCGCTTTCGCCGCTATGTCGGCACACCCGGCGTGCGGCCGCTGCTGCCGGAAAACGACCGGCGCGCACCAGAAGACATGCTCACCGCCAACCGCTGGCAACGCATCCGCCTGACCGCAGACGGCAACAGGATCGGCTTCTTCCGCGACGGCATGCCACTGTTCGCCTTCGACGATCCGAAGCCCCTGACCGGCGGCCACTTCGCGCTGCGCACCACCGCCAGCCATCTGCGGCTGCGCCGTTTCACCGTTTCCCGTCTCGCTTGATATCAGGAATGTCCATGCCCTGCTCACGTCGTGCGCTGCTGCGCGCCGGTCTCCTTGGCGGTGCCGCGCTCTCCCTTCCCGCCCGCGTGCTTGCCGCCCCTGCTGCCGCGGCCCATGCCGAACTGCATTGGCTCGACGGCACCGCGCCCGACTGGGACGCCGGCCAGACGTTCGGCCTGCCCTGGCCGCGCGGCACCCTGCGCCATGCCGACCGCCTCGCCGCCGCGACCGATGGCGGCGCCGTCCTGCCGGTGCAGAGCTGGCCGCTGGCCTACTGGCCCGATGGTTCGATCAAGTGGAGCGGCCATACCCTCCCCGCCGGACGCCATGCGCCGGGACACGTCAGGATCGCCGCAGGGCGCGGCGCCAGCCCGGCCGAAAGGATCTCGGTCGAAGAGCGGGCCGATGCCGTGCTCGTCACCGTCGGCCCGACGCGCTGGCGCATACCGCGCTCCGGCAGCGCTGCGATCGCCTCCGCCGAGCGCGACGGCCGCGTGCTGCTGCGCGATGTCGCGCTGGTCGCGCGTGCGCAGGATGCGGCTTCGGGCGAGGAGGCCGATACCCTCTCGCAGCACCACTTCACCAGCCGCATCGACAAAGTGACCGTCGAACAGACCGGTCCGGTCCGTGCCGTGCTGAAAATCGACGGCGTTCATTCCGGAGGAGCGCGTGCATGGCTGCCCTTCAGCCTGCGGCTCTATTTCACCAGCGGCAGCGACGCGGTGCGGATCGTCCACAGCGTGATCTGGGACGGCGATGCCGAGCACGATTTCCTCTCGGGCCTTGGTGTCACCGCGCAAGTACCGATGCGCGGGGCCTTGCATGACCGCCATGTCCGCCTCGCCACCGGAGACGGCCTCTTCGCCGAAGCCGTACGCCCGCTGACCGGCCTGCGCCGCGATCCCGGCGAAGCCTTCCGGCAGGCGCAGATCGACGGCCGCGCCGTGCCCGATCTGGCGACCCTGCCCGAAAAGTTCGCGCCGCTGCTGGACAGCATTCCCGCCTGGGGCGACTTCCGGCTGTTCCAGGGTTCGTCCGAGGGCTTCGTGCTGACCAAACGCACCCGCAAGGGCCGCGCGCCGATCCAGTCGCTCGAAGGCCACCGGGCACGGGGTCTCGCCTATGTCGGCTCGCCGCAAGGCGGCGCAGCAATCGGCATGGCGGACTTCTGGAAGCGCCATCCGGTCCAGCTCGACATTGCCGGAGCCTCCGGCGACGAGGCCCGGCTCACCGCCTGGCTCTGGGCGCCCGACGCCCCGGCGATGGACATGCGCTCCTACCGCGACGTTCTGGGCATGACCGACTACCCCGCGCAGAACCGGGGTCTCGACGTGACTTACGAGGACTACGAACCGGGCTGGGATTCCGCCAAGGGCATCGCGCGGACCAACGAACTCTGGCTCTGGGCACTGCCCGCGACGCCCGATGCCGCGACGCTGGAAAGCTACGCCACCCATGTCGCCCGCCCGCCGCGTCTTCAGGCCGCACCCTCGCATATCCGCGCCGCCGGGGTGTTCGGGGACTGGGCGCTGCCCGCCGCCACCGGCCCGGCGGCACAGGCGGTAGAGCGCCAAAACGACCTGCTGCTCGGCCATTATCAGGGCGAGATCGAACGGCGGCACTGGTACGGTTTCTGGAACCACGGCGATGTCATGCACACTTACGATGCCGACCGGCACCAGTGGCGCTACGACATCGGCGGTTATGCCTGGGACAACAGCGAACTCTCGACCGACCTCTGGCTCTGGTACAGCTACTTGCGCACCGGCCGCGCCGACCTGTTCCGCATGGCCGAGGCGATGACGCGCCATACCGGCGAGGTGGACGTCTATCATGCCGGGCCATGGGCCGGGCTCGGCACCCGCCACGGCGTCCAGCACTGGAGCGACAGCTCGAAGCAGCCGCGCGTCTCCAACGCCGCCTATCGCCGCATCTACTACTACCTCACCGGCGACGAGCGCGTGGGCGACCTGATGCGTGCCCTGATCCACTCCGATCGCGCGCTCCAGAAAGTCGATATCGGCCGCAAAGTGGCGGACCGTGCCCCGGAATCGCTGCCGCCCGGAGGCATCGCGGCGGTGACCAAACCCGACGGCCTCCCCGAAGGTGTAATCCAGCTACAGTTCGGCACCAGTTGGGGCAGCCTCGTCGCCGCCTGGTTCACCGAGTGGGAACGCACCGGCGAGCGCCACTGGCGCGACCGCATCATCGCGGGCATGGACAGCATCGCCGCCTTGCCCCGCCAGTGGTGGGCAGGCGGTGCCAATTTCGATCTAACCACAGGCTGCTTCGTTTCGGGCGGCGACCAGATCAGCGTCAGCCACCTCAATGCGGTGTTCGGGATCGTCGAGATCATGGCCGAAGTCCTGCCGCTGGTCGATGCGCCCCGCTACCGCGCCGCCTGGATCGACTACTGCGCCTGGTACAACGCCCCCGCCGCCGACTGGCAGCGCCGCTTCGGCGAACGCCCGCGCGGACATAACCTGCGGCAGGCCCATTCCCGCCTGACCGCCTATGCCGCCCGCGCCCTCGGTGATCGCGCACTGGCGCGGCGGGCCTGGGAGGAATTCCACGGCGGCGAACTCGCCTCGAATCTGGCGGAGACGACCGCCTCCGACGGGACCGTGGAAGTTCCCGGCCTCTCTACCAACAGCGCCGCGCAATGGGACCTGGCCGCGATCCAGAACCTCGCACTGATACCTGTCGATTTACAGACCTGAGCAAACGTCGAACCGCCTTCCGCTCGCGGCGAATTGGCGGATTTGCGCGGTTTCCGAGCATTGGTCAGGACCGAAACGACGCCATTGTGTCTATAAATACACAGTGGCGCGCCTTCGTCGGCGCCATCCGGTCTCCCGACAAATGGAATGAACATGCTCGATTTTCTCAATAACTGGCGGCTTCCAAAGAAGTTGTTTGCGGCCTTCGGCCTGCTGATCGCCCTGCTGAGCGTGGTGGGTATCAACGGCCTCGTCTCGACCCGCACGATGAACTCGATCGCTCGCAGCCATGTCGATCATGGCCTTGCCAGCATGTCGGCGCTCGCGGACGTCATCAGCAATGCCCAGGCCCTGCGATCGCTGGTCTATGCCAACTACATCGCGAAGAACGAGACCGAAAGCCTCGAGCTCAAGAAGCGTTACGCCACGGCCAAGGCGGATCTGGGCAAGGCCGTCGGGGAATACGACGTAGTGGCCGATGCCAGCCTCGCGGGCGACCTCGCGCAGTTGAAAAGCGGCATCGATACGCTCAATTCCGTAAACGACCGGACCCTGGAAATGCGCGCCTCGGGTGATCTCGACGGCGCTCTGGCGCTGATGAACGCCGATGGCCGCAGCGCATCGCGCAATGTCACGACCCGTACCGACCAGCTCATCGACAAAGTCCGCGCGCTTTCGACACAGCGGGCCGAAGACGGCGAAGCAACCGCGACCCTGGCTACCTGGCTTTCAGCGGGTCTGGCCGTGCTCGGCATTGCCGGTATCCTGCTGATCTGGCGCGTGCTCAACCGCACTGTCGCCGCACCTATGAGCCGCATCACGCAAGTCACGACGACGCTGGCCGAAGGCGGCAAGGTCGACGTGCCGTTCCGCGAGCGCGGTGACGAAATCGGCGAGATCGCCCAGGCCGTCGAGCAGTTCCGCGTCGCCGCCGCCGCCCGCGCCGAGATCGATGCCCGCCATGCGCGTGAACAGGAAGTCGTCACCGCGACCCTGCGCACCAGCCTGCAGGCGATCAGCGAGGGCGACCTCACCCAGAACATCACCGCCGAGTTCCCGCCTGCCTACGGCGAACTCAAGAGCAACTTCAACATGGCGGTCGGCGCCCTGCGCGACCTGATCGGTGCGGTCGCCGAAAGCGCCGTCGCCATCCGCACCGGCTCCAGCGAGATCGCCCAGGCCTCGGAAGACCTCGCCCGCCGTACCGAAAGCAATGCCGCCAGCCTCGAGGAGACTTCGGCCGCGATCACCCAGATGGACGAACGCCTGCGCGTCACCGCCGCCGCCGCCGGTCGCACCGTGCAGCGCGCCGACGGCGCGATGACCGTGGTCGGTTCGGGCCGCGAGATCGCCGACGAGGCGGTCCAGGCCATGGGCCGCGTCTCCGAGAGCGCCAAGGGCATCGACTCGGTGATCGAAGGCCTCGACAAGATCGCCTTCCAGACCCGCGTCCTTGCGATGAACGCCGCCGTCGAGGCGGGCCGGGCCGGCGATGCCGGTCGCGGTTTCGCGGTCGTCGCCGATCTCGTCTCGGCGCTGGCCATGCGCTCCGAGGAAGAGGCCAAGCGCGCCCGCGAACAGCTCACCGCCACCCAGACCGACATCGGTACGGCAGTGGAAGCCGTGCAGCGCGTCGACGGCGCCTTGCAGAACATCTCGGGCGACGTGACCGAAGTGCACACGCTGCTCCGCGATATCGCGGGCGACAACCAGGCCCAGTCCTCGACGATCACCGAGATCAGCGCGACGATCGGCACGATGGATCAGGCGACCCAGCAGAATGCCGCGATGGTCGAGGAAACCTCGGCCGCCGCACGCAACCTCAACAGCGAAGTGACCGCCCTGTCGGACCGCGCGGCCATGTTCCGCACCGGCAACGAAGGCCTGCGCGGTTCGATCTCGCGTCCCGCCCCGCGTCCTGTCCCGGTTTCGGTCCCCGCTGCCGCCTCGTTCGCCTCGGCGGAACCGGCCCCGGTCCGCAAGCCGATGAAGGCACTCACCACCGCCGACGACTGGATGGACTTCTAAGTCCTTCCGCCAAGGCCAGACGGAAAAGCCGCCCTGCCCCGGGCGGCTTTTTCTTTGTCCGCCAACCTTCGCTTTCGCCGCCGTCAGATTTTCTATCGCCATTTCGGGCCGGCTTGCTTGACTGGTCCGACCTCTTCTCAAATAATCAGGCTACGCGGCTTTTGATCGGGATGCAGCTTGCTCCGCGTTACCAACGGCTAAAGCGCGCGACGCTCAGGCGACAACGCCAAGCTTCGTGATCCCTCATCAAAGAGGTGAAAACGATGCCGATCCCCACTGGCGATCTTGACGACACCGCTCTTGAAGAAGTGGTACCGGCTGCTGCCGCGACCGACGATTTCTGGAACGTCGAAGGCATAGTCCACGAACTGTCGGAAATCCGGCGCGGCTGGCGCACGGCCAACATGCAACATGCCGAGTACGGCGTGGAGGGCTTCCCCTCGCGCGTGCGGCTGGCGAAAGTGGCCGAGGAACTCTGCGGCGCGCTGTTTCCGCTGAGGCTCGGCCCGGACTTCGTGCGGGTGCACAATGAGGAGACGTTCGTCACCCAGTCCCTGCAGATCGCGCTCAGCCGCCTTCAGGCGCAAGTACGGCTGGAACTCTACTACGGCGCGGGCGGACAGAGCGATGCGGCGGAGCAGCGGGCGAACGCCATCGTGCTGGAATTCTCCCGCGGCCTGCCCGCGATCCGGCGCCTGCTGGACCTCGACATCGAAGCCGCCTTCCGGGGCGATCCGGCAGCACGCAGCCTCGACGAAGTTCTGATCTGCTATCCCGGACTACTGGCGATCATCCACCACCGGCTCGCCCATGCCCTGCACGGACTGGGCGCGCCGCTGGTCGCGCGCATCCTCTCGGAAATCGCCCATGGCAGCACCGGGATCGACATCCATCCCGCGGCCAGAATCGGGCGCGGCTTCTTCATCGACCACGGCACCGGCGTCGTGGTGGGCGAAACCGCGATCGTGGGGGACAACGTGCGTTTCTATCAGGGGGTAACGCTGGGCGCGAAGGACTTCACCACGGAAAGTTCCGGCGCGCTCATCCGGGCGCAACCGCGCCACCCCATCGTCGAGGACGACGTGGTGATCTACGCCGCCGCGACGATCCTCGGGCGGGTCACGATCGGGAAGGGTTCGGAGATCGGCGGCAATGTCTGGCTGACCCACAGCGTGCCGCCCCATAGCCGGGTCTCGCAGGCGCGCCCGGTCGTCACCAACAGCCAGACGGGGAACGCGGTTCCGCCGCCGGGGCCGCTCAACTGAATTGCAAGGATCGCGGCATGGCTGGTGCCGCGATCCTTGCAAAGGACTCACCTCAGAACAGCGCGAGAATGCCGCGCGAGGGGTCGACGAGGCCTTCCCAGATCATCTTTCCGGCCACGTAGAGGATGACCATCAGGCCGACATAGGCGATCCAGCGATAGCGCTCGATCACGCGGGCCAGCACGTTCGCGGCAAGGCCCATCAGCGCGACCGACAGGATCAGGCCGATGGCAAGGATACCGGGATGGTCGCGCGCGGCACCGGCCACGGCCAGCACGTTGTCGAGACTCATGCTGACGTCGGCCACGGCCACCGCCCAGGCGGCGGCGGCGAACGAGCGCGGCGCGGCCTTGGCGACGGGGTCATCCTCGCCGCCGACATCCTCGCGCAGTTCGCGCCACATCTTCCATGCCACCCAGACCAGCAACAATCCGCCCGCGAAGACGAGGCCGACAAGCTGCATCAACTGGGTCACGACGAGTGCGAAGGCGATGCGCAGGACCAGCGCGGCCAGCACGCCGATCAGGATTACCTTGCGCCGCATCGCGGCGGGAAGCCCGGCGGCCAGCGCGCCGACGACGATGGCATTGTCGGCCGCCAGCATCACGTCGATCAGCACGACCTGTCCGAAGGCGGCGAGCGCGGCGGGCGAGCCGAGGTTGGAGAAATCGGCAACGATGTGCTGCCACAGTTCGGTCATGCGGAAAGGTTCCTGTTGGTCCAGGCGCCGCTAGCGGTCGCCACGAGAAAGTCGGGATAGCTCCAGCCGATAGCGGCTGCAGCGAGGGTGGAAAGGCTGTCTTGGTCCTCGCGGCCCGGTCGGCCGGAGCCGGTGAGATTGGGCTTCGCATTGACGTCGAAGAGGAAATAGGTGCCCTCGGCATCGGCGCGGCAGTCGATCCGCATCGGCGAGCGGATTTCGAGGTGCGCAGCGGCGTGCTCGCAGGCTGCGGTGACTGCGACGATGGCCGGATCGGCGCATTCTTCCCGCGTCATCGCGGTGCTGTTGCGGCTGACCGGAACGTCGCCGTTATAGGGTGCGACGTCATCGGCCTGATCGAAGCGACGCACAGGCGGCAGCGCGAAAGGTGCAGTCGCACCCTCCCGGCAAGCGGCGGGCATGACGGTCACGGTGATCTCCTGTCCCGGCAGGAACTGCTCCAGCATGATCGCCGCGCCGAAGCGACGGCTCTCGACCAGATCGCGGACTTGCGCGGCAAGTTGCTCTTCGCTCCGGGCCACACCGACGCCCTGACTGCCGCGCCCGCGCAAGGGCTTCACCACCAGCGAGGCAGTCCGCGAATGGCGCGAGTTGCGCGTCCAGATCGCCGTCGCCGTCGATCAGCCACGAACGTGCGACCGGCAGGCCTACCGCCAGCAGGCGCGCGTTGGTGGCGGCCTTGTCGTCAATCGCCTGCATCGCCTGCGGGTCGGGGCCGACGATCCAGACCTTGCGGCTGGCCGCTTCGATAGGGTGACCTGCGAAGACCACGGTATTGGCCCAGAGCAAGGTCGCGCCTGCATCCAGCGCGGCGGCGATGCCTTCCTCGGTGTCGGGCCAGACCCAGTCGAAGACGCGCGTCGGATCGGGATCGGCCACCGGCGTCGCCAGAGTGCAGCCCGCCGCCAGCAGGGCCACGCCGATATCGGCGCCGCTGTCCGAATAGCCGCCGGGCTTGGCCTCCTTGCGGGCGCCGTCGATCACCGGCGGTTCGAGCGCCTGATAGAGCATGGCGATGGTCTGTTCACGGGGATCAGGCGCGGTCATTGGTGGCTCCCATGATGCGGAAGGACAGCGGCGCGCCGACGATGACCAGCATCACCCGCACGAGGTGGTGGACGATCACGAAGCCCGCCTCCAGCGAGAGGCTCAGCGCGACCATGCTCATTTCCGCCACCCCGCCGGGCGAATAGGCCAGCGCGACGAGCGCCGGGTTGAGCCCCGTAGCCCAACCGATCGCAAAGGCCCAGACGAAGGTTACGAGCAGCAGGATCGCCGTAGATCCCGCCGCCAGCAGCAGCGTGCGGGCGAGGGTCCTGAGGTCGAGGCCGACGAAGCGGCAGCCGATGGTGGCGCCGAGGCCGACTTGCGCGGCGGCGATGGCCCAGGCGGGGATGTGGAAGTCGGAAAGGCCGGTCAGATGGACCAGCGCGCTGACGAAGAGCGGCCCCATCAGGTGCCAGGCCGGCAGGCGCAAGGCCCGGCCGAGCAGGCTGCCGACGATCACGCAGCCGAGGCCCCAGAGCAGCAGCGGCCAGCCGGTGGCTTCGGTCAATAAGGGCGCGGCGAGCGGCGGCGCGTGGACGTCCGCCTCGAAGGCGCGGATCAGGAACGGCAGGATGAAGACGACGAGGAAGATGCGCGCGCCGTGGATCAGGCCGACCATACGCTCGTCGGCCCCGCGCTCGGAGCCCATCAGCACCATCTCGGCAATGCCGCCGGGCATGCCTGCGAAGTACGCGGTCGGCGGGTCGAAGCGGGCGACGCGGCGGAAGTAGATCACGCAGAGAAACGCCGCGCTGGCGAGAAACAACGGCAGGAGTGCGATCGGTACGATCCACTCCGCCGCCTGTTTCATGAGGCCGGGATGGAAGGCGCTGCCGAGCACGACGCCGATCACCGCCGACATCGGGCGGCGCGTGGCGGAAGAGGCGGCGATGGGTAGACCGGCGATGCTCCCCGCGGCGCAGGCGGTCATCGCGCCGAGCACCCAGGGCAGCGGCGCACCGATCGACCAGAACGCAGCGCCCCCTGCCGCGCCCAGCGCAAGCGCGGCAAGGAAGCGCAGGATCATGCGGGTATCAGCCAAGGCTCGTAGTTCCCCGTCACCCCACGAACGGGAAGGCCAGCACCAGCATCCCCACGACCGTCATCACGAGGCAGCACAGCGCCGCCGGGACCAGCGTAAAGCGCTGGTGGTCGGCAAGGTCCACGCCCGCAAGGCTCACCAGCAGGTAGGTCGAGGGCACCAGCGGGCTGAGAAGGTGGACCGGCTGGCCCATCAGCGAGGCGCGGGCGATGGCCATCGGCTCGACGCCGTAATGCGCGCCCGCCTCGGCGAGGATCGGCAGCATCCCGAAGTAGAAGGCGTCGTTGGAGATGAAGAACGTCCCCGGCAGGCTGATCAGCGCGGTGATCGGCGCCATGTAGGGACCGAGGAACGGCGGGATGAAGTTCACGACCTCGCGGCTCATCGCCTCGACCATACCGGTGCCCGAAAGGATGCCGGTGAAGATACCCGCCGCGAAGATCAGCGAGACCACCGCCAGAACGTTGCCCGCGTGGGCGGCGATGCGCTCCTTCTGCTCCTTCACATGCGGATAGTTGGCGATCATCGAGATGGCGAAAGCCAGCATCATCAGGATCGGCAGCGGCAGCACGCCCCAGACCAGCAGCACCAGCAGCGCCACGACGAGCGCGGCGTTGAACCAGATCATCTTCGGACGACGCGCCTCGGGCCACTGCGAGACGGCGAAGTCGGCCAGTTCCTTCGGCGTCGCGGCTTCGACGCGGCCGATGCGGCGGCGTTCCTTGCGTCCGAAGTGGACCGCCAGCAGCACCAGGAAGGCGAGACCGGCGACCATGCCCGGAATCAGCGGCACGAACAGCGTCGAGGGATCGAGCTTCAGCGCACTGGCGGCGCGCGCGGTCGGCCCGCCCCAGGGGGTGAGGTTCATCACCCCGCTCGTCACCATCAGCAGGCAGACGAGGTAGAGCCGGTTCATGTCGTAGCGCTTGTAGAGCGGCAGCATGGCGGCCATCGTGATGATGTAGGTGGTCGAACCGTCGCCATCGAGGCTGACGAGCGCGCAGAGCACCACCGAGCCGATCAGGATCAGCATCGGATCGCCGTGGACCAGCCGGATCAGGCGCCCCACCAGCGGATCGAACAGCCCGGTGTCGGTCATGGTGCTGAAGAACAGGATCGCGAAGAGCAGCATGACGCCGGTGGGCGCCAGCTTGGTCAGGCCCTCGATCATCATGTCGCCCAGCCCGGCATGGAAACCGGCGAGCAAGGCGAACAGCGTGGGCACGACGACCAGCGCGACCAGCGGCGTCATACGCTTGGTCATGATGAGCGTCATGAAAGTGGCCACCATCAGGAAGCCGATAAGGGCGAGACTCATGATTGTCCCCGAATGTCTGTCATGGATGGATGGGACGGATCAAAACGTGACGCCGACGCGGGCGGTCAAAGTCTGTCCATCGTCTTTCCCGGTGTAGGCACCGGCGGTATTCTGCGTGTTCCAGTGGATCGCGTTGACCTGGAAGCGGGTGAAGCTGTTAAGATACCAGTTCACGCCCACGGTCGCCGCCCAGCCCTGTGCGGGCGTGACGATGTCGTCGAACTCGAGGTTCTCGTAGCGGGCCGTCAGCTCGATCGCGCCGGGGCCGCCTTCGAACACCGGGCGCAGCACCTTGGGCTGGCCGAAGCTGCCGAGGCGCGGGTTGTAGGGAGGCAGGTCCCCGGTCAGGAACCAGCCGCCCGAGACGCTCCAGGCGCGGGTGACGAAATCGGGGCGGCCGTTGTCGAGCCGCGCGTGGCGCTCGCCCGCCTCGCCCATGATCCAGAGCGGGCCGGAATAGCCGCCCAGTTCCACGCCGTAGCCGGTGGTGCCGGTGCCGCCGGTCAGCGTGCCGGTCGAAAGCCGCAAGCCGCCGTTGAAACGGCCGCCGATCACGGTGTTGCGGGTGAGCGTGTTCTTGCCGGGGTGGAGCATCTCATCGAAGCCCCACACGCCGAGGTGCAGCACCTGACGGTCGGACTTCACCGGGTTCCAGTGCGCGCGGGCGAGCACGGTGCGGTTGTCGGACGTGCTCTGGTCGCCGTCGATGCGGTCGCCGGTGACGGTCAGCGAGGCGTGGCCGGTCTTCCAGAACAGGCGCGGCATGATGCCGAGGCCGTAGAAGGCGCGCTGCGGGATGATCGCGGTGGCGACCACCGAACGCTCGGTGAACGGCGTCGAATCCGAGCCGGTCGAGCCTTCGAAGCTGCGGTCGTTGAACAAGTGACCGACCCGCACGTCGTAGTCCATGCCCGGCGCGATGCGGTTGCGCCAGCCCATGAAGGCCGTGACGACATCGACCTCGTTTTCCGAGAAGTCGGTCTCGAACTGATAGAAGAAGTGCGTGCCGACGGTGCCTTCGAGGCCCATGCGCAGCGCGCGCATGCCGGTGGTCGTCAGGTTGCGACCGCTGTATTTCGAACCCATGCTCGTGCTGACATCGGTGATGATGCGCCCGCGCGGCTTGAAGCTGAACATGCCATCGGCGGAGTGGAACACCGGCAGGCCCGCGCCCCATTCGGTGCTCACGCCCGAGGCCGAGACGGCAGCGGCGCGCACGCGCTCGATATCACGTTCGGCGGGGCCGGGAGGAAGGAGCTGCGGTGCATAAGGCTGCGTCACCACCACTTGCGGCGCGGCTTCGGGGGCAGTTGCCTGAGGGGCCGCCTGCTGCGGAGCCGCAGCCATCACGGGCGCAGATTGCCCCGCTTCCAGCTTCTCCACCCGCTGGCGCAGCGAGGCAATCTCGGCAGCCTGCGCGCGCACGAGTTCGGCGAGGTCTTCCTTGCTCGGTTCCTGGGCGAGCGCCGGAGTCGCCGCGATCAGGGCGACGAGCGCAGTGCCCGATGCAAACATCTTCATGGAGTCTTGTGTCCGGAGGCGAGGACCGCGTTCCAGTCGCGCAGGAAGCGCGCACGGGTCAGGCGATCGAGATTGACGAGAAGCTGCGGACCGACGCGCACGGGGCGGGCCTGACCGGCAGGAAGGCGATGGGAAGCGGGCACGTCGGTGCGCACCGGCCAGAGGCTGTGGCGGGCGAGCTGGGCCTGCCCGGCGCGGGAAAGCAGGAAATCGAGGAACAGCCGCGCGGCGGCCGGATGGCGCGCCTCGCGCGAGATGAAGGCGATGCGCGAAGTGACGATGGTATAGTCGCGCGGGAAGACGACGCCGATGCTCGGATCGCGCCGCGCCCGTTCGAGCGCGTAGGAGCCGATCACGTTGTAGGCCATCGCCAGCTTGCCCGAGGCGACGCCCTGAAGCATCTCCTCGGTATGGGTCATGAGCACCGGCCGCGTCGCTGCCATCGCCTCTACAAGGCTGCGGGTATCGCGGGTGATCTGGAAATCCTGCGAGAGATAGAGATAGCCGACATTGGAGCGCGCCGGATCGAAGGTCGCGACTTTGCCCATGAAGGCGGCGCGGCGATGGCGCAGCAATTGCTCCAGCTGCTGGTGGCTCTGCGGCACTTGCGCCGCCGGAACCAGCTTCCTGTTGTAGGCGATCCCGATCGGCTCGGCGGTGACGCCGAAGCCCATGTTCTTCCACACCGCCGTTGCCGGCAGCGCGGGCTTTTCGGGGCTGGCATATTGCTGCGCATAGCCGTCGTTGATGAGCTTGACCTGCTGGTCCATCGCCGAGGACCAGACGATGTCCGCCGAGTACGTCTTCGAGCGGACTTCCTGCGTGTAGCGGCGGTAGAGTTCGGCCGAGCCGAGATCGGCATAGAGCACCTGGATGCCGGGATAGAGCCGCCGGAAAGCCGAGACCACCGGCACCATCTCCGCCTTGTCGGCATTGGCGTAGATGCGCACGGTGCCCTCGGCGCGGGCATCGGCGATGAGGCTGTCGTAGGAACGCGGGTAGCCCGCCGGGCGCTGGACCTGCCGGTCGTTACGGCGCTGAGCTTCGGCAGGCGCGGTCATCGCGGGAAACGCGACTGTCGCTGCCAGTGCCAGAACCGTGATGAAGCTGCGCATTCCCGTATCCTCTCGCTTTCCGCATCTGATGTCGGATAAGCTGCTGGGCATGGTCTACGATCCGAAGCTGTCATCCACCTTTCACGAAAAAGTGTCCTCATGCGCATCCTGATCGTCGAGGATGACGCGCCCCTCGCGCGCGGGGTAATTTCTCTGCTGCGCGCGGCGGGCCATGCGATCGACCATGTCGCCAGCGGCGAGGACGCGCTTTCGGTGGCGGCGACGGAGCCTTACTCGCTGGTGATTCTCGATGTCGGCCTGCCCGATATAGACGGATTCGAAGTGCTCGCCCGGCTGCGCGCTCGCGGCGATCAGGTGCAGGTGCTGATGCTCACCGCCCGCGACGGTCTCGACGACCGTGTGCGCGGGCTGGACCTCGGCGCCGACGATTACTTGCGCAAACCCTTCGACGTCGAGGAACTGGAAGCCCGCGTCCGCGCGCTCGGGCGGCGACGGGGCGGCGATGCGGCGCCGGAAATGCGGATCGGGGCGATGACCATCAACCGCTCCACCGGCCGCGTCGAAGTGGGCGAGCGCGTGATCGAACTGCGCCGCCGCGAATGGGCGGTGCTGGAAGCGCTGGCCGCGCGCGCCGGGCAGATCGTCTCGCGCGAGACCTTGCAGGCCGAAGTCTTCGGCTTCGACGATCCGGTCGGTTCCAACGCGCTGGAGGTCAACGTCACCCGCCTGCGCAGCAAGCTGGCGCCGGACGGCCCGGCGATCCGCACCGTGCGCGGGGTCGGCTACATGCTCGACCGTTCGTGACGGCGACGGAAGTCACCCAGAAACGGGCGCTGTCGCTGCGCCGCCGGCTCGGCATCGCGATGCTGGGACCGCTGGTGATCGCGGCGCTGGCGCTGGGCGTGATCGGCTGGGCGCTGATCTCCGATGTCGTGCGACGCACCAACGATCGCGTGCTGGGCGGCGCGCTGGGCGCCATTGCCGAAACCGTGCAGGTGGAGCGCGGCGAAGTCACGCTCGACCTGCCGCCCGCCGCGTTCGGGATGCTGGAGAATTCCGAGCGCGACAATGTCTACTACCGCATCGCCGTGGGCCGCGAACTGCTGACCGGCTATGCCGACCTGCCCGCGCCCGATGTGCCAAGCCTTTCCGCCGAAGAGCCGCGCTTTCGCTATGCCGATTATCGCGGCCAGCGCATCCGCATCGGCGAAGTGCGCCGCGACCTGCCCCGCGTCTCCGCCCCGGTGGTGGTGCAGGTGGCCGAGACGCTCGACAACCGCAACGCCCTGCGCCAGCGGCTGATGACGGCGCTGCTGCTGGGCGAAGTGGTGCTGGTCGGTTTCGCGCTCGCGCTGATCCGCCCGGCGCTGGGTTGGAGCCTGCGCCCGCTCGCCGAACTGCGCGCCGCCATCGAGGCGCGCGACACCCGCGCCGCACCGGACCTGTCGCCGCTGCGCACCGGCCCCCTGCCTGCCGAACTGCAACCGCTGTCGCGCTCGTTCGACCGCCTGCTGGCCCGGCTCGACGATGCCACCAGCGCCATGCGCCGCTTCACCGCCGATGCCTCGCACCAGATGCGCACCCCGCTCTCGGTGCTGAAAGTGCAGGTTGCGCTGGCCCGGCGCGGCTCCGACGAGGCGCTTCAGGAGATCGACGAGGCCACCGACCGCCTCGAACGCCTGCTCACCCAGCTCCTCGCGCTAGCCCGCGCCGACGAGGCGGGCACGCTGCCGCCGCTGGAGCAGGTCGATCTGGTGGAAGTGAGTCGCCGGGCGATCTCCCGCCGCATCCGCCAGGCGATCGAGGCCGATGTCGAACTCCTGCTCGACAGCGAGGAAAATGACGAGTTCCCGGTACTGGGCCATCGCTCGCTGATCTACGAGATGCTCTCCAACCTCGTCGACAATGCGATCCGCTACAACCGCCCCGGCGGCAAGGTCACGGTCGCCCTGCGCAAGAATGCGGCGGGCACGCAGTTGATCGTCAGCGACGACGGCCCCGGCATTCCCGCCGGACAACGCGCGCAGGCCATGGCCCGCTTCGCCCGCCTTCAGGGCGAGAACGGCCCACCGGGAAGCGGCCTCGGCCTCGCGATCGTGCAGTCCTCGGCCGAGCGACTGGGAGCGGGTCTGGTGCTGGAGGACGCCGGGCCGGGCCTGCGGGTGATCGTCACCTTCGGCCAGGGCGGTTGACAGCCCTCCCTTCACCGCCTAGCCGGGAGCCCATGACAAGCATGCTCGCCCTTGCAGGAAGCTATTACTACCGCTGATCGGCGGTGGACCTCTTGTCGTTCTCAACCGCTGCGTGATCAGCGGTTGACCTCTTCCCAGCAAGACCATGGTTACGGCAGCCCTTATCGAAGGCTCCTACTCGTGGATTTCCCGGAACGTCGTCAGTCGCAGCAAGCCCCCTCGCTGGGCATCATCGGATTCGGTGCTTTCGGGCAGCTGACCGCGCGCTATCTGCGGCCTTGGTTCCGCATTCTTGCCGCCGATCCCAATATTGCCGCGTCGCCGGTGGAAGGCGCGGCGATGGCCGATCTCCGCGCGGTCTGCCGCTGCGATCTGGTGGTGATCGCGGTGCCGCTGACGGCGCTGGCGGAGGTCTGCCGCGAGATCGCGCCGCTGCTGCGGCCCGGCACGGTCGTCATGGACGTCTGCTCGACCAAGGTGCGGTCCGCCGAGATCCTACTGAGCGAACTGCCGCCCCATGTCGATCTCGTCGCGACTCATCCGATGTTCGGCCCGCAGAGCATCCGCGCGGGCACGAAAGGTCTCAAGATGGTGATTTGCCCGCTACGAGGCCGCTCGGCCGGGCGCATCGCCGCTTTCCTGCGCAAGCGCTTCGGCCTGTCGATCGTGCTGACTTCGCCCGAAGAGCACGACCGGGAAGCGGCCTTCACCCAGGGCCTTACCCACCTCATCGCCAAGGCCCTGCTACGTATGGACCCCTTGCCCGAGCGCGTGACCACGCGCAGCTTCGACCTGCTGCGGCAGGCGGTGGAAATGGTGCGCCACGATGCCCCCGGCGTCAGCCATGCGATCGAAAGCAATCCCTTTTCCGCAGAGGCCCGCAGCCTGTTCTTCGCGGAGATGGACGCCCTGCGCCTCAACCTGGAACCATCGCGCCCGACAGCCGTGCCCGCAGTTCCGCTTCAGTGAGGATCTCGATCCGCCCGCCCGCCCGGCGCAGGTCCTCGGCCTTGCGATACTGCGCCTCGGCCGTCACCCAGCGCCCGAGACTATGTCGCGCGCTGACGACCAACAGCGTCGTGGTGGTGCCGACGCCGGAGACGATGCGCGCCCCCTCGCCCGCCAGAAACTGCGCGAGAATGCCGTCGCGGGCCTCGCCGAGAATGGCCACGCGCTGCCCCCTGAGCGGCCCCTGCGCGGCGGCAGTGGGCACCTTGCGGGACTTGTCGGGCTTCGCCATCCAACCCGCGAGGTCGATCCCGGTCTCCCCGATGGCGCGCACGATCACCATGCCCGCCGCCCGCGCGTCGCTCAATGCATCGTGGTGCCGGTGCCGCAGGCCGAGGTGCCGCGACAGCACGTTGAGCCGGTGACTGGAAAGCTGCGGCCAAGCCCGCTTGGCGACGCGGACGCTGTCCAGCCAGGTCGTCTCGATCGGTGCGAGTTCCCCGATCCGGCAGGCCGCCGCCAGCGCGCCCTTGTCGAAGCCCGAATGCGCCACGGTGACGCGCCCGGTCAGATGCCCGGCAATCGCGCCGTGGATCTCGCCGAAGGTCGGCTTGCCCGCGACATGTTCGGGTGAGATGCCGTGGATACGGATGTTGAACGTGGAAAATTCGTCGCAGGGATCGACGAGCGTCTCATAGGCGAAGACTTCCCGCCCCTGCCGGAAACCGACGATGCCGATCTGGCAGATGCTGCTGACGCGCGCGCAGGCGGTCTCGACATCGACCACCACGAAGTCGGGTTCTTCGGAAGGGAATGCAGGGTCCAGCGCAGGAAGCGGATTCGAATCCGGGAGTTTCATGGCCGGCGATGTAGCAGGCACGGCCTGTCGCCGCGACCATCAACCGCAAGAACATTTGCAGAACATTTTGATTGCATCGACGTTCGCCTTCGGTCAGTCTGAGCGTTCAAAACGGACTCGAAAGAACAAGGTTTACGCGAATGCCCGCGCTCGAAGTGGCCGAAAAGCTGTCGATTCTGGCGGATGCCGCCAAGTACGATGCCTCGTGCTCCTCGTCCGGGGTAAAGAAACGCGATTCGAAAGACGGCAAGGGCATCGGCTCGACGCTCGGCGGCGGCGGCATTTGCCATGCCTATGCGCCGGACGGGCGCTGCATCAGCCTGCTCAAGGTCCTGCTGACCAACAGCTGCATCTTCGATTGCCACTACTGCATCAACCGCAAGTCCTCGAACGTGCGGCGCGCGCGCTTCACTGCGAAGGAAGTCGTGGACCTGACGCTCGATTTCTACCGCCGCAACTATATCGAAGGGCTGTTCCTCTCTTCCGGCATCATCCGCACGCCCGACTATACGATGGAGCAGATCGTCGAAGTGGCCCGCTCGCTGCGCGAAGATCACGATTTTCGCGGCTACATTCACCTGAAGACGATCCCGGATGCCGATCCGGTGCTGGTCGAAGCGGCGGGGCGCCATGCCGACCGCGTCTCGATCAATGTCGAGCTGCCGACCGTCAGCGGCCTCCAGCGGCTCGCACCCGAGAAGTCGCAGGCGCGGATCGAGGGCGCGATGGGCACGATGCGTGCCGCCATCGAGGACGGCGCCGATGCCCGCAAGCGCTTCCGCTCCGCCCCGGCTTTCGCGCCCGCAGGACAATCGACGCAGATGATCGTCGGCGCCGACGCCGCCACCGACCGCGATATCGTCTCGCGCGCGGCCACGCTTTACGACCGGTTCGATCTCAAGCGCGTCTATTATTCGGCCTTCAGCCCGATCCCCGATGCCAGCACCGTGCTGCCTTTGCGCCGCCCGCCGCTGATGCGCGAACACCGGCTTTACCAGTCCGATTGGCTCATGCGCTTCTACCACTTCTCGCCGCAGGAAGTGAGCGCCGCCGCCGATCCGGCCACCGGGATGCTCCCGCTCGACATCGACCCCAAGCTCGCCTGGGCGCTGCGGTTTCGCGACCGTTTCCCGGTCGACGTCAACCGTGCCCCGCGCGAGATGCTGCTGCGCATTCCCGGTCTCGGCATCAAGGCGGTGGACGCTATCGTCGTCGCCCGCCGCTGGCGCACGCTGCGGCTGGACGACGTGGCGCGCATGACCGTCTCGGTGAAGAAGCTGCGCCCCTTCATCGTCACCGCCGACTGGCGGCCGACCGCCCTGCTCGACCGCGCCGACTTGCGCCCGCTGCTGACGCCGCCCGCCCGCCAGTTGGAACTGTTCGCGGCCTGACGATGCGCGCGGTCCGCCTCGAAGCCGAGGACGATTTCGACGGCTGGCGCGCCGCCGCCCGCGCCCTCGCGGTCGAGGGCGTGGCACCGGAACAGGTGGTCTGGCAGGTCGGCGACCGCGCGACCGACCTGTTCGCCGATCCGGGCAGTAACCGGCCCCCGGCCCTGCCGACCACCACACCCTTGCGCGTGTCGAAGCCGTTCCTCGAACTCGCCCGCGATGCCGCGCTCCATAGCGAGCCGGAGCGTTTTTCGCTGCTCTACACACTGCTCCTGCGTCTGCTCGACCGTCCGCAGGCGCTGGAGGACCGTGCCGATCCGCTCATCCGCCGGATCGAAGGCCTCGCCCGCAACGTCCGGCGCGACAGTCACAAGATGCACGCCTTCGTCCGTTTCCGCGAACTTGCGGACGGGGACGGGGACGGTTCGCGCTTCGTCGCGTGGTTCGAGCCGGAGCATCACATCCTGCGCGCCAATGCCGGGTTCTTCGTCGATCGCTTCACCAATATGCGCTGGTCGATCCTGACCCCGCGGGGATCGCTGCACTGGGACGGCACGGTGCTGAACGAAGGCCCGCCCGCCACCCGCGCCGATGCCCCCGGCGACGATCCGGTCGAAAGCATCTGGAAGGCCTATTACAGCGCGATCTTCAATCCGGCACGGGTCATGCCCCGCGCCATGCTCAAGGAAATGCCGCGCAAATACTGGAAGAACATGCCGGAAACCGCGCTGGTCCCCCAACTTATCGCCGGAGCACGCAAGCGCGAACTCGGGATGATCGAGCAGGCCCGCAGCATGCCTGTTCGCGGAAGAGGCCCCGAATCCCTCGAACTGCTTGCCGAGGAAGCGGCAGGCTGCCGACGCTGCCCGCTGTGGCGACCCGCGACCCAGACCGTCTTCGGCGAAGGCCCCCACGATGCCGAGATCATGATCGTCGGCGAACAGCCCGGCGACCAGGAGGATTTGGCCGGAAGGCCTTTCGTCGGCCCCGCCGGTGCCCTGTTCGACCGCGCCATGGCGGAAGCCGGGATCGACCGCACGCGGACTTACGTGACCAATGCCGTCAAGCACTTCAAGTTCGAGCCGCAGGGCAAGCGCCGCCTCCACGCCCGCCCGAACGTCGGAGAGATCGAGGCCTGCCGCTGGTGGGTCGATCAGGAACGCGCCATCGTCCGGCCGCGCCTCGTCATCGCCATGGGCGCCACGGCAGCGCGCTCTCTGACCGGCCGTACCGTCGCCATCGGGCAGGAACGAGGGCGAGCCGTCCCCCTGCCCGATGGTACGCCATGCTGGGTGACGGTCCATCCCAGCTATCTGCTCCGCCTGCCGCCCGAAGCGGACACCGAGGCGGAGTTCGCCCGCTACGTCGCCGACCTTCGCGGCGCCGCAGCGAGTCTCTCGGCCATGGCGTCATGACTCGCCCTGCAATGCAGGATCGCCATCCACACGGCGTTTCGAAGCAACGATTTGACGCAAATCACTCCGAAACGGAGAGAATTGGGTTAGCCCTTATCCCGCAAGTGCGAAGGCCGGACACGGCGCGCACCTCTGGAGGAATGACATGAAGGTCTACACCCTGAGGTTCTTCGAGGACGAACACGGTCTCGCCAGGAGACTGGAATTCAAGGCGCCGGACATTGCCGGGGCCGTCGCCATCGCCCAGCGCGAAGCCGCCAAGCGCAGCGCCGAACTCTGGGAAGGCGCCCTCAAGCTTTGCACGATCGGCCGCTCTCGCCCCGAACTGGCGATCCTCGCGGTATCGTGAACGGCCCTGAACGGCAAGGCCGGGTACCGCAGCACCCGGCCCGTCACTGACTTTTTCAAGCGACCTTGAACAGCGAGGCCTGTGCGGCCAGCCGGTCCACTTCCTCGGTCAATCCGCGCGCAGCGGCGGACGCCTGCTCCACCATCGCGGCGTTTTGCTGCGTCGCGATATTCATCGCACCGATCGCCGCGGTGATCTCGCTGACCGACGTGGCCGAAGCGCGATTGCTGCGGGCCATGCCGCCAAGCAGGACATGGACTTGCGCTACGTCCCCGGCGATTCCCTCGAAAGCCCCGTCCACCCGCTCCACCGCACCGAGTGCGGAGACGATTTCCGACTGAGTCACGGTAAGCTGCTCGCGGGCGCTGCGGGCTTCCTCTTCCGAACGCTTGGCCAGCGCCGAGACGAGATCGGCCACGACCGCAAAGCCGCGCCCGGCCTCGCCCGCCCGGCCCGCCTCGACGGCGGCATTCATGGCAAGCACGCGGGTCTGGAAGGCGATCTTGTCGAGGCCCTCGATCACGCCGTCGATGTTGGTCGCGCTGTCCGAGACCCGGCGCATCGCATCGACCGCTTCGGCGGCCACCAGGCGCCCGCCGCCAACGGTGGCGATCGCCTCGTCGGCGCGGGCGACGGTTTCCGCCGCCGCTGTCGCTCCGGCCTTGAGGCCATTGTCGATTTCCAGCAGCGCCGCCGAACTCTGCTCCAGGCTGGCGGCACTCGCCTCGGTCCGGCGGGCAAGGTCTTCCGAGGCCTGGGCGATCTCGAACGAGCTGCCGCGGATCGAGATCGTGCTCTCGCCGGTGGAGCCGATCAGGCCGCGCAGCTCGGTCAGGGCCGAATTGTAGTTCGTGCGCAGGCCCTCATAGGTGCCGGGGAAGGCATGGGCGATCTCGGCCGTGAGGTCTCCGGCGGAAAGCTGCGCCAGGCTGCCGGCCAGGCGTTCGACCACCTGGTGCTGCTCCAGATCGGCCGCTTCCTTGGCGACGGCTGCGTCGCGGAACACCAGTAGCGCGCGGGCGATGCCACCGATCTCGTCCGGCCGCGCGGTATCGGCGATCTCGGCATGGTTGTCACCCTTCGCCAGCCGCATCATCGTCGCGCTTGCGGTTTCCAACGGTGCGAAGAGCTTGCGGGCACCGCGCATGCAAAGCGCGGCGGCGATCACCGCAACGACGACGGCGAGCAGCAGGATGTGCCAGCCCAGACTGTCGACATTGCGATAGAAATCCTCGGCGGAAACACCCACGAAGAGCACGCCGATCACTTGTCCGCTGGGGTCCTTGACCGGATCGTAGGCGGTGAAATAGCGAGTGCCCAGAATGTCGGCCTCGCCGCGATAGGGCTGGCCCTTGCCGAGCACGGTATCCTTGACCGGGCCGTCCGCGAGCCGGGTGCCGATGGCGCGGCTGCCGTCCTCCTTCAGGACATTGGTGGCCACGCGCATGTCGCCCATGAAGATCGTGGCGGTGCCGCCGACCAGTTCCTTCATGCGGTCGACCGCGGCATTGTTGTCATTGAGCGGCGTTTCGCCGACGTAGAGCTTCCCGTCCCGCATCGCGTAGTCGAGTCCGCTCCGCTGGAGCACGGACCAAGCCACGCGCATGTTGGTGTCCAGCCGCTCCTGGCCTTGCGCACGAGCGTCCTGCACGAGCAGCAGGCGGGTGCCGATGAAGAGCACGGCCGAAAGCATGACCAGTGCGCCGACGGTCATGAGCGTTACTTTGGTCGATAGATTCTGCCTGTTCAGAAAGGCACGAAGTCGTGTCATGGCATTTCTCGTTTGGGGGGAGGCGAGAGAAAGGCACCGCGATACCCGGCCCCGGGCTGATCCTCCCGTGCCGAGCGCGATTGCAGTCGTTATAGAGGCCTTGCGTCTGCAGCCCGCCGAAAACCGGCGTTTTTTAACATTTTGCAACAATGTTGCTGGAAAGATCACGCCGCACCCGCGAACGCGACTCAGAGGCGGGCGAAAGCTTTTCGATATCGCTAACCTCCGATTTTCTCATCGGAAATTCACAAACGTGGAAGGAGCGGAAAGAAGCATGTCCGCTTCGGCAGTATAATACCCGGCCGATTGAAGACATATCGGACCGATATCATCCATTTGATATGAATATGAAATCTTCCGAGTTACGCTCATTTGTCCAGTCGAGTGCTCTGCAATGGGTTCATTCCGGAGCCAATTCCCCGAAGACGAAAGGAACTCCGTAAGCAACTCTCAGATTACGATTGCAAAATCGCCGCGATTTTCCCGCCCGTGCGGGTCGGCAGCAAAGAGAGGTGCAAAGGTGTTGAGGACTATTCTAGCCGCAACGGGCCTGTCGGCGGCCTTGCTGGTCGCGGCACCGGCCCAGGCCGACATCACCGGAACCATCAATGCTACCCTGACGCTACAGGCAGGGTGCATCATCAATGGCCAGAACTACGACAACGGCTCCGCCAATGTCACGTTCGGCACGCTGAACTTCGGGACGCAGAACACGCTGTTCACGCAGGTCGATGCCCAGGTGCTGAGCGGCGCCACCGGCTTCACTATCCAGTGCAGCAACGGCGTTACCCCTTCGCTCTCGTTCCGCGCTGGCCAGCACGACGGTTCCGGCACCGGCACCGGCGTTCGCGCCATGCTGAACACCACGACCGCCGGGCAGTTCGTCACGTACAACCTCTATAGCGATGCAGGACGCACCACCGTGATCCCGATCGGCGGCACGATCCCCCTGTCCAGCACCGGGGCGGCGCAGACGGTGAACGTCTATGGCCGCGCCTTCGGAGCGGCGGGGCTTTCGCCGGGCACGTATACGGATATCGTCACGGTCGTTCTCGTCCTTTAAGGCGATCTCGCCGCCCGTCATGACCGTTGCCCACCCCCTTGGGGCGAGGAGGGGTGTTTCACCTGTCCCCCTCGCCCGCCTGACCGTCTTCGGCGCTTGCGTCGTAGCGCTGCTCCCTCCGGGTGCCGATGCCGCCACGACCGGGCAGTTCGACGTCACGGCAACGGTCACGCCCGGTTGTCTGGTCGACGGGCTGGGCGCCAGCGGCAATGCCGGGCAGATCGGCACGCTGGACTTCGGCACCGCCTCCACGTTCTCCACCCAGCAGCGCACCGCGACCTCCACGACCGGCCAGACCATGCGCCTGCGCTGCACGCAGGGCGTAACCCTGCGAATGAGCGTGGACGGCGGCACCCATGCCAGCAGCGGCCAGCGCAACCTCCAGCGCGGCGCTACCGCCTCGCGCATTCCCTACAGCTTGTGCAGCGATGCCGCCTGCACTTTGCCGATCGCCATCGGCACTGCGGTCAATACCGCAATCACCACGAGCAACAGCGAGGACGTGCGCCTGCCGATCTACGCCCGGCTGACCCTGCCCGGCACACTGCCGCCTGGCACGTACACCGACACGCTGACCGTCACTCTCGCATGGTGATCCGCCATGCCCCAAGGAGCCAGCCGATGCGCACGACTTTCCGTTTCCTCGGCCCGTTCCTCAGCTCAGCAATCCTCTCGGCGCTGGTTCCCCTCGCTGCCGGCGCGCAGTCGCCGGGTTCACTGCTGATCTGGCCGATCAGCCCGGTGATCGAGGGCGATGCGCCGGCAGCGGCACTCTGGCTGGAGAACCCCGGAAAGACGCCGATCACGTTGCAGATCCGCATCTTCGCTTGGACCCAGCAGAGCGGGGAAGATCTCTACGGCGAGCAGAAGGACATCCTCGGCACCCCGCCGATCCTCAGTATCGAGCCGGGCCAGCGCCAGCTTATCCGCCTGACCCGGCTAGTGCCGCCGCCCGGCGTTCCGGAAAAGCCCTACCGTGTCATCGTCGACCAGATCCCGACCAGCGACCCCGCCGCCGCGACGGGCGCCCAGGGCGCGGCCGTGACATTCCGCATGCGCTATTCGCTCCCGCTGTTCTCGCTTGCCAAGACCGGAGACGGCCCGAAGAAGGCCGCCCCCCCGCCGCCGCAGCTCGGCTGGAAGACCGGAACCGACGGCCAGGGCCGCTACCTCGAGATCCGCAACAGCGGCACCGGGCACGCGCGGCTCAGCGATGTCGCCTTTTCGCGCACCGGCACGCGCTCCGGCCTTGGCGAAGGGCTGTTCGGCTACGTCCTGCCCGGCGCGACGATGCGCTGGCCGCTCCCCGATGGCACGGACGCGCAAGGAGACCTGACGGCGACGCTCAACGGCAGGGCGCTGGCCCATATCGAGCGTCTGCCGGAATGATCCGCAGATGCCCGGAGCCGAGCCATCGCGGAGACGCCCGAAGCGAGTCCCGGCCGGGATCGCCACCTGCGTCATCGCGCTGTTGCTGGCGACGGACTGCCTCGCCGCGCCCGATGCACCGGACGCCCCCGATGCCGCCCCGCGCGCCGATTTCTTCTCCGACCTGCCGCCGCCGGTCGACCGGGCGGATTTCAACGCCGACCAGACCCTGCAACTCGAAATCCACGTCAACGGCATGGCCAGCGGCGTGCTAGCGCCGGTGCTCAAGCGCGACGACCGCTTCCAGCTCCGCACGGCGGACTTGCGCCGCGCCGGGATGGTTCTGCACACGACCGATGAAAAAGTCTTTCTCGATACGCTGGACGGGGTGAGCGCCGATTACGATGCCGCGCGCCAGCAGTTGCACCTCACCGTCCTGCCCGACTATCTCCCGACCCAGCAGATCGGCCCGCACGGCCGCCCCTACGAACGGGCGAAGCGGGATACCGGCGCCCTGCTCAACTACGACGCCTTCCTGACCGGCGGCGGCGGCCTTCCGCTGCAAGCCTCGCTCTGGCACGAGGCACGGGTGTTCGGGCGGTTCGGCATGGTCTCTACCACCGGCGTCGTCAGCACCTCGCCGGGCAATATCTCCGACGATCGCCGCCATGGCCCCTACATCCGCTACGACACGTATTGGCGCTGGTCCGACGAGCGCAGCATGACGACGGTGGAAGCGGGCGACATCATCACCCGCACCCTGCCCTGGGCACCCGCGATCCGGCTGGGCGGGGCGCAGATTTCCCGCGATTTCTCGGTACGCCCGGATATCGTGACCTATCCGCTGCCCGAATTCGCCGGCAGCGCCGCCCTACCCTCTACCGTCGATCTCGTCGTCAACGGCCAGCGGATCGCGGGGAGCCAGGTCAATCCCGGCCCGTTCTCGCTCGGCACCCTGCCGCCGATCAACGGCTATGGGCAGGCCAACCTGATCGTCACCGACATGCTCGGACGCAGCATCGCCACAACCATGCCCTTCTACGTCAGCAGCGCCCTGCTGCGTCCGGGGCTGACCGAATATGCACTGGCCGCAGGCTCGTTCCGCCGCAACTACGGCATCCGCAATTTCGACTACGAAGGCCTCGCCGTCAGCGCCTTCGCCCGGCACGGATTGACGAGCGCGCTCACGCTGGAACTGCGCGGCGAGGCGGCAGAGGACATGCGCGTGCTCGGCGCCGGGGCGGTGTTCCGGGTGGGCGAGCTGGGCGTGGTCAATGCCTCCTACAGCCGCAACTTGGGGCAGACCTCGGGAGGCGAGCTGACGGTCGGCTACGAATACCAGGCGCGGCGGTTCTCCGTGGGGGTGCGGCATATCCGGCATGACGCCGACTATGTGGACCTCGCCCTGCTCGACCAGCCCTACCGTCGCGGGTGGGAGCGCCAGACTTCCGCCACCGCCAGTTTCTCGCTGGGCGGCGGCGGCACGCTCGGCCTCGGCTATTTCGACCTTGCGCGGCAGGGGGCCGATAGCGGCAAGCTCGCCAATCTCTCGTGGACGGTGCCGCTCTGGCGCGAAAGCCGCCTCTATGCGGGCGTTTCGCGCGACTTCGCCAGCAAGAGCTGGTCCGGCGCGCTGACGCTCACCGTGCCGCTCGGCACCGGCTATGCCAGCGCCGGCGTGGCGCGCGATCAGGACGGGCGGACCGGGCTGACGGCGGACTACTCGCGACCGATCCCCACCGAGGGCGGCTTCGGCTGGAACGCCAGCGTCTACGGCGAACCCGGAGACCAGCCCTACTTGCGCGGCGACCTTGCCTGGCGCACCCAGCCGATCCAGCTGCGCGCCGGAGCCTATGGCCAGGGCGACTATACCGGATGGCTGGGCGCGAGCGGATCGCTGGTCTTCATGGACGGCGCCCTCTTCGCCGCCAACCGCGTGACCGACGCCTTCGCGCTCGTCACCACCAACGGCGAGCCGGGCGTTCCGGTGCGCTACGAGAACCAGCTGATCGGCGAGACCGACCGGAACGGACGCCTGCTCATCCCCTCCGCCAGCGCCTGGTATCCGGCCCATTACGACATCGACACCCTGTCGTTGCCGCCCAGTGTGCAGGCCGACGTCGTCAGTCGCCGCGTGGCGGTGGCGGC
This sequence comes from Novosphingobium sp. BF6, assembly GCF_058273105.1. NCBI lineage: Bacteria > Pseudomonadati > Pseudomonadota > Alphaproteobacteria > Sphingomonadales > Sphingomonadaceae > Novosphingobium > Novosphingobium sp. BF6. The sequence continues at coordinate 827,131 of NZ_CM177776.1, read as the reverse complement.
GGGCAGCGGCTACGTGGTGCGCTTCCCTCTCGACCGCACGACCGTCGCGCGCGGCGTGCTCGTCGATACGGCGGGCAAGCCGGTTCCGGCCGGTTCGGTCATTCTGCTCAACGAAAAAACGCGAACTTACGCGGGGTGGGACGGGATGATCTTCCTGGAGGGCGTGGCCGCCGAAAACGCGCTGGTGGCGACTTTCCCCGAAGGCGGCACCTGCCGCGCCCGGTTTGCGGCGAGCCTTCCCGCCGAGGATATTCTCGACATCGGAACCGTGATATGCCAACCGTAAGCCGCCTCCTCGCCCTGTTCACCGCCATGCTGGCGTTCGTGCTGCTCGCCGCCCGCGCCGAAGCCTGCACCGTCTCCGCGGGCAGCGCCAACCTGGGCGGCGTGAGTTCCTACACGGTCGGCACCACGTCCCAGCAAGGCAGCGGCTCGGCCGGTTTGCAGTGCGACATCACGCTCGCCTTGCTGGCCACACACTATGTGGGCCTTCGTGTCGAAAATTCCACGCTGCTGCTGACCGGACCTGGCGGGCTGACGGTTCCCTATATCCCATCGGCCACGCAGAACGGTGCCGCCCTGCCCCTGAACACGTTCGAGAACATCTCTTCGACGCCCCTTCTCAGCCTGTTCTCCGGCACGGGCGGCACCGTACCGATCTACATACGCACTACACCGACCACGGCACTGCGGGCCGGGGACTATACCGGCTCCTTCGATCTGCGCTGGTACTATTCGATCTGCACCGTCGGGGTGGTCGCCTGCATTACCTTCGACAACAGCCCCGGTCTCGTACGCCCGCTGCTGACCGCGCCGACCAACTGGGGGACAGGGGTGGTCGCGCGCATCACGGTAACGCTCACGGTCCAGAACGACTGCATCATCAACGCACCCGCCGCCGGGTTCGGCTCGGCGCCGCTGGTGGGCAGCTTCAACCCGATCACCCGCACGATCCAGATCCGGTGCAGCGCGGGAACCTCCTATACCGTGGGCCTCGACGACGGCGCCAATGCCAGCGGCGCCGTGCGCCGGATGCGCTATACGTCGGGCTCGACCTCCAGCTATCTCAATTACGAGATCTACAAGACGACCGCCTCCACCGAGCGCTGGGGTTCGGTCGGCGCTGCAAGGCGCGGCAGCGGCACGGCGGAAACCAATCCCAACATCTACGATTCCGTGACCACGCAGGGCTACACCTACCGCGCGGCGATCCTGCCCGGACAAGTCACGCCGCCCGGCGGAACCTATACCGATACCGTGCGGGTCGACGTGGCGTTCTGATCGTCCTCGCGCGGGGATTTCGCTCTGCGCCGCATACGCCGTAACAGCGGCCCTTCGATCAGGTGATGCACGAAAAGCCCGCAGGCGAGCGCCCCTGCTAGCAGAAAGGCATAACAGGACGCGAGATGCGCGGCGGTATTGATCCCGGTGCGCAGCCACACCTGCCAGGCCACGCCGATGCCCAGCAGGTGGAAGAGATAGAGGCTGTAGGACGCCTCGCCCAAGGCGACCGGCAGAGCGGAAACCCGCCGACGCGCCTGCCCTTCCCAGACCGCAAGCCCCGCGATCAACAGCGCGCAAGGCAGACCATAGGCAAGCCGGGCGAGATTGCCGTAACCGTCGATCCGCCCCAGCGCCTCCATCGTCCCGACCAGCACCAGCAGCCCGGCGGCAGCCAAAGCAAGCAGGCCTCCGCGCCCGATCCAGCCCCGATTGACCGCCAGCGCCGCCCCCATGCCGAACAGGAACTGGAGGTTGAACAGGCTGGCGAAGCGCGGCAGGCCGAGGTCCGGCAGCAGTCCGATCCCTTGCGCAAGGCCCCAGAGCAGCCAGAGCGAAAGGCAAGCCAGCCCGACTTTCCGGCTCACTATCAGCAGCGCGAAGGCGGCGTAGAACAGCATCTCGTGCTGCAAGGTCCAGGCGACGCCCAGCAAAGGGTCCTGCGTCACCGGCAGCAGGCTCGCCGAGAGCACGACGCGGGTGAGCGTCACTTCGCCGCCGTGATGCGGCAACATCAGCGCGATCGTCGCCGCCAGCGCCACCCAGTAGATCGGCATGAGCCGCGCGAACCGCTGCCAGGCATAGCGCCCGAGCGCCTGCGGACGGCCGATGTCCTGCCGGTGGACATGAAGGATGATGAAGCCGGACAGCACGAAGAACAGGTCCACCCCCGCATGGCCCGGCTGGGTAAAGCGGGTGATCGCCGATGCGTCCACCGCCTGCCCGAGGTGCCGGGCGGCGTGATAGGCGACGACCGCGAGCGCCGCGATCCCGCGCAGGGCCTGAATGCCCCGGAGCTTCGGCGTGCGCGCCGCGCTCATGGTTCAGCGCTCCGGCTGCGGCGGAACCACGGCGATCCAGCCGTCCCCGATGCGCCGAAAATCCATGTCCCGCACCGGAACACCTGAGGCGCGCAGATGGGCCGAGACCGCCCCGGCGTCGAACTGCTGCTTGCTGTCATGCTCGCCCCAGAACACCGTCGGGCAACCTTGCGCCATTTCCCGCGATCCCGCCGGAGCAACCGAAAAACCGAACGAACGCGCCACGTAGCGATAGGCGAAAGGCACGACTTGCGCATTGTCGCGCGGCAACATGGCCATGACTTCGGCATTCCAGAACGGGTCGGTATGCACCACCGTCCCCGGACAGCGGGCGACTTCCTGCGCGATCACCCGGCCCGTAGTGAACCAGCTCACCCGGTTCACCGCGAGCGGCACGTTCTGCGCAAGCGCCAGCAGCGTCGCCGCGAACCCGGCCAGCAGCGCCAGCAGCCGCCAGCGCGGCGACAGGCTTTCGAGCAGCCGCCCCCCGGCCAGCCCCACGCTGACCGAGACCGCCGCGACCAGCGCCATCAGATACTTCTCGATCAGGATCGGCCGCAGCATGTGCAGGGCGACAAGCCCCCCCGCCGCCAGCACGACACCGGCCACCAGCAGCGCCAGCGCCCCGGCCTCGCCGCTTGGCTTCCTGTGCCGCAGCACGTCGCGGCCCAGCAACACCGCTCCTGCCAGGGCCCCCGCCAGCACCGGCAGGTTGGCCTCCAGCGTGCGCAGCAGTGCCCATTCCACCGACCAGCGGGCGGAATCGAGGCCCGGCTCGATCCAGAACACGCGGGTATTGCTCAGCCAGATCGGAAGCTGGAGCGCCGTGATCGCCGCGAAGACCAGCCCGGCGACGACGACCGGCACGCCGACCGCACGCACCTCCCGCCAGTCGCGGCGCAGGGCGGCAGCCATGAGGAACGGCAGGGCCAGTGCCGCACAGGCGAGCGATGTGATGATATGCGTATTGAACGCCGCAAGCGCGGCGATCCAGAACACCGCCTGCCGCCGGGCCGAGCCCGCCTCTCCGGTCAGCCGGACGGCGCAAAGCCCCAGCGCCAGCACGGTCGCCGCGCAGAGCGAGAGAAAATAGGACCGCAGCTCGCTCCCGGCGATCAATGACCAGGGATTGGCGGCCAGTTCCAGCACCAGCACCGCTGCGGCGTGCGCGAGGCGCGGCACCTCGCGCACGATAATCGCACCGCCCGCCAGCGCCAGTCCGCCGAGCGCCACATTGAGCAGGCGATGATACGCGATCGAGCCGAGCCACGCGGTCATGCGCGCCAGCACGTAGTAGAGCGGCGGATGGTTGTCCGCGAGCCAGCTTTCGCGCAAGGCGTCCGTCCAGGGCAGGCCGGGACGGGTCACGAACTGGGTGTAGAATTCGTCGTACCACGGCCCGCGCTGAAGACAGGTCCAGACCAGCGCGCAGCCAAGCAGGAGCAGCGTGGCGAGAACCAATAACCGGCTGGACGAACGGATCAACGACAGGCCCCGCAACTTGCTCGCCCGCTCCGGACGCAGGCAAGGCGTCTAGGCAGGTTTGGCGAAGGAAGCGTTAACTCTCCTTCGGCGCCGCGCCAAGGGCAAGCCACCGGAAGCGATTGAAACCCGGCCGCTCTCCGCGCTACCACAGTGCCATGCGGAGATATCTGACCCTGGCCATCGCGGCGCTTTCCTCCTGCCTTTCGGGCATGGCCCTCGCCAACGATTCCTCAGCGCAACTGGCGGCAGGCGGCCTCGTCCTGACCCGCAGCGATAGCATCGAGATGCAGACCGAGGATCTCGAAATCTCGCGTTCGGCGGTCAAGGTGCGCTACACCTTCCTCAACACCAGCGGCAAGGACGTGGTCAGCCGCGTCGCCTTCCCGCTGCCACCTGTGGGGGGCCGGGAGATGTTCGAGATGGATGTCTCGATTCCCCTCGATTCCCCCGACAATTTCCTCGGCTTCACGACCCGCGTGGACGGCAGACCGGTCGCCATGGACATGGAGCAGAAGGCCGTGGTCGGTGCCGCCGACCGCGCCGCCTGGCTGCGCACGCACGGGATTCCTCTGGCCCCGCACCTCGGCCCCGCGCAGGAAGCGCTGGAGCGCCTGACCCCGGCCGACAACGCCGAAGCCCAGCGTCTCGGGCTGATCGACGAGGACGGCTATCCGGCCTGGAAGCTGGAGACGACCTATCACTGGCTCCAGACGTTCCCGGCGGGCGTGCCGGTGGTGGTCGAGCATCGCTACCAGCCCTCGGTCGGCGGCACGGTGGCTACCCTGCTCGGCCATGAGCCGGAGTCGGAAACCGTGCGCACCTACTGCGTCGATGCCACCCTGCTCTCGGCCATGAACCGCGCCGCTGCCCGCGACATCCATTATTCGGAAGGCTGGATCGACTACATCCTCGTCACCGGCGGCAACTGGAAGAAGCCGATCGGCAAGTTCCGCCTCGTCGTCGACAAGGAGCTTCCGCACGACTTCGTCAGCTTCTGCGGCGACGGCGTCCGCAAGATCGCCCCGACCCGCTTCGAAATGACGAAAACCAACTGGCGACCGGAAAAGGACCTCTCGATCCTGTTCCTCGAACGCCGCACCGAAGAAAAGTAAAGCCTTCCTCCAGGACGACACGCATTATGAAATCTCAACGGGCCGCCGCCTGACCTCGTCTGGAATTCACACGCGCCTCCTTTTAATTTTCGAGACATCGGCCCCGTCGTTTCGAGGCCGATTGTCTACGTAGCTTTGAGGAGCGTATCGTGATCCAATCCTTCGGCACTGCGGAGCCCGACCAACAGGGGTCCGTGATCTATGTCGGCCAGGACCGGGCCGGGCACTGGCTGGTCCAGGAAAACCACGGCCTTCTGGAAGGCCGGTTCATTTCCCGCGACGCCGCCTGGCGTTTCGCGCGCAGCGAAGTCCATGGCTTTCCGGGCGCGGTGATCGTCCTTGCGGCGGAATGGCTCGTGCCCGCGATCCCGTTCGAGCCGCCGCTCGAACGGGCCGCCTGACGGGAGCATCGACCATGCCCTACGCGCTTTCGCTGAAGGGGGCCTCGCCCTGGCCTGCCGTGTCGATCACGGCGGCGATACGGCCCCTGAAAATCGCTCCCGCCCCGTGCGATGATCCCCGCTGGCCCGCCCTCTCGGCCCGTCTCGAAGAACTGCGCGAGCACGGCCGCCGCGCCCTGCGCATCATCCACGTCCCGTGCGGCGACGGCTGCCTGCTCATCGCAGCGGCGAGACGGGCAAAGTCCCTCGGCTTTCTGTCGATCGAGGCCCTCGGCGCGGATGTCGATCCCGAGCGCATCGAACGCGCACGCCGCCATGCGTGCCTTCACGCGGACTCCGCCATCGGCTTCGCCTTCGAGGTCGCGCAGCCGCTGGCAAGGCTCGAAGCAGAGGCGGAATTTCCAGCCGATATCGTGCTTTACGAAGTAACGGCAGCGGCGCCGGAAGCCCTTGTGGAGGCAGCGGGACGCGCCGGTGATCTTGTCCTGCCCGCAAGGCTCTGCACATGACACGCCGGGACTTTCGCTGGCGCGTCCTCGGCGCGGTGCTTTTCGTCGGCGGGCCTAGCCTGGCACTGCTGACGCCGGGCCGGGCCGCCGGGCCGCATGGCCTCGTTACCGTGCTGTGCCTTGTCGCGACGCTGCTGGGCCTTGTCCTGTTGATACGGGGCAGGAAAGTCGCGCTGGCCCTGCGCGTCGAAAACAGCCAGCATCGGATGTTGCCCGCGCTGCTGCACGAGCGGCGCCTGAAGCGCCGCAGACCGCGGGGCTGATCGCTATATCGAGAAAGCCCGGCATCCCCCGATGCCGGGCTTTTCGCCCTGTCAGAATGCCGCCGTCACCGAGGCGACCACGGCGGCATCGGCAATCGAGCCGGAGCCGTCCTGCCCCTTGCTGAAGTTCGGCTGGAGCCGCGCGGCAGCGGCGCCGCCGATATCGGTATCGACGTAGGACACATTGAAGGTCAGGTTGCGCCAGGCGGCGTCCAGCCCGAGCGACCAGTCCCAGTACCTGCCGGTGGGCGCGACGCTGGTGCCGTTGGGTCCAAGGCCGGGATTGCCGTTCGAATGGCCCAGATGCGCCTTGGCCGTCAGCGGCGTTCCGGCAATGGCCAGTGCACCGTCACCCCAGAGGTAGAGGTTGTCCTGCTTCTGCCCCCGACTGTTGGGCGCTTTCGAGACGTTCGCGAGCGCATATTGCTTCGGCGCATAGGCCGCGCCCGCCGTCAGCGTGGCCGGGCCGGCGGTGCCGGAGAGCTTGACGTAAGGCTCGGCGAAATCGGTATCGTCCGCCCCGCCCGGATACATGTACCAGGTCAGGCCGACATCGAGCGCGGCATGGTCGCCCAGCTTCGCCTTGTAGCCGCCGATCAGGTCCAGTTCCATGTTGGCGCCGCCGAACGTGCCCCAGCCCGAAAGGTTCGATGCCCAGGTTCCGACGTAGAGTCCGCTCTCATGGGCGATGGTAAGGCCGCCCTGAACCGCCATGCTCTTGTCCGACTGCGAGACGCCGCGGAAACGGTAGTCCGAGGTCAGCGTGGCGGAACCGGAAACGGTCACAGCGCTTGGCGCCGACTCGTCCTGGGCCTGGGCCGCCAGCGGAATGGAGCCGACGAAGAGAGCGGCGAGAGATACGATGGATTTCATGATGTCCTCTTGCGTTCTCCGCCGGAGCGGCGGAGCGATTCGAGGACGCCCAAGTAGAGCAGGTTCGCATTTGATATCGAGAGCGGGACAACTGCGTCCGCATAGTGTTTTCATTACTTCCCGGGACTTTATCCTGCCCCATGACGGCTCCCATCAGCCGGTCGAACGCTGCCCGGCGCGTCCGGCGAACAAGGTGTCTGTACCCGCGACTGTCGGGCTTTCTGCGGTTTGCGGAGGCTCATCGTGCCGGAACAGCTCGAACAGGCGCGGCTCGGTTAGTCCGGCGCTCCAGCGTCCCGGTATGGTCACCTGTTTCCAGAGCCCTTCGCCGACGAATGCCAATGCGTTGCCGGTCACGGTCAATAGAAGCAGCAGCGCGCAAAGGCCCAGTTCGGCGGGCGTCGCCGCCCGCGGCGAATGCGCATGAACGCTGCTGTAGAGCAGCGAGCCGACGAACCAGGCCGCGCTCAGCAGAGCGCCGCCGCCGAGCCGCAGCAAGAGCCGGGCTGCGAGAGTTTCATGCCATGCCGCCATCGTGCACCTCCTTCGGGAGGCACACCATCTATAGGGGCGCGCATAGCAATTCGAGAGCGGCAAACGGCCCCCGGCATAGAGATTTCACAATGCCGGTCTCTGAGCCGCTCTCAGGCCGCGTCTTCGGGCAGGCGCAGGCGGTAGCCTATGCCCACCTCGTTGCTGATGATCTGCGGACGCTGCGGATCGGTTTCCAGCTTCTGCCGCAGCGACCGCACCAGCACGCGCAAGTATTCGACATGGCGCTCGGATTCGTTCGGCCAGACGTTCACCATGATCTGGTCGTGGGTGATGACCCGCCCCGGAAACTTGGCGAGCTGCGCCAGAACCGCATATTCCTTAGGCGTCAGATGGACTTCCTTGCCCGCCTTGGTGATCCGGCGGTTCATCAGGTCGATGGAGAGGTCCCCGGCACTCACGGCGGGCACGCCGCCGCCGCGCGTCATGCGGTTGCGCAGCGCCACGCGGACGCGGGCCAGCAATTCGTCGGTATCGAAAGGCTTGGTCAGGTAGTCGTCGGCGCCGAGATCGAGCGCGGCGACCTTTTCCTCGGTCGCCTCGCGGGCGGAGACGATGATGAGCGTGGTGTCGCTCTGCTGCTTGATCAGCGGCACGAGTTCCAGCCCGTCGCGGTCCGGCAGGCCGAGGTCGAGCAACACGATGTCGGGCCGCTCCTGCCGCAGCCGATCGAGCGCCTCGCGCCCGTTCACCGCCTCGATGACATGGTAGTCGGCCCGGCCGAGCGCGGCGAGGATGAGGCGGCGGATCTGCGGCTCGTCATCGACGATGAGGACCTTGTGGCGGATGGTCATGGTACGTCCCTATCTTCGAAGTTGCCCTCGAAACTCTTGAGTATCAACGCATCGGGAATGCGGATGGTGAAGCAGGCACCCGGCGGCTCCTCGTTGTTCGAAGCCTCGACCGAAAGCCCCATGGCCTCGGCAAAGCCCTTGACGATGGCGAGGCCAAGGCCGGTGCCGTGGCGCACCCGGTCCGACCCTTCGAGCCGCGTGAAGGTCTCGAACACGCGCTTTTCCTGGCCGAGAGGAATGCCCGGTCCCTGATCGATCACCGAAAGCAGCAACATGTCCGGCGCCCGGCGGCAGCGGATCAGGATCGGCGTGCCGGGATCGGCATAGCGCCCGGCATTGTCGAGCAGGTTGATGAGGCAATGGTGCAGGAGGACCGGGTCGACGCGCACCAGCGGCACGTCGGGCGGAATGTCGAGCTGGACCGCATGTCCGTGCAGAGCGGCGCGGGTATCGTGGGCGGCCCCGGCCACCGCGTCGAACAGGTCGGTCGGCTCCGGTTTCATCGGCAGGGCGCCGGCCTCGACGCGGGCCATGTCGAGCAGGTTGGCGACGAAGCGGTTGAGGCGCAGCGCCTCGGTCTCGATGGCCTCGGCCAGTTCGCCGGAGGGGTGCTGGCGCATCTCCTTCGCCGCCGTCAGGATCGTGGTGAGGGGGGTGCGCAGATCATGGCTGACCGACGAGAGCAGCGCCGAGCGCAGCCGGTCGCGCTCGCCCACGGCCTGCGCCTTGAGGTTCTCCTCCTCCAGCGTCAGGCGGTCGAAGGCGATCGAAGCCTGGTCGAGCAGGCTCATCAGCAGCGGCAACTGGTCGGAGCGCAGGGGATCGGCGGCATCGGTGCGGGCGATGCCCAGCACGCCGAGCACGCCGCGCGTCGTCCGCAAGGGGTTGAACAGCCAGTCGGAGGCGGTGAGCGTGGCCGAACCGCGCCCGGCGGGCTGGTCGTTCTCCATCGCCCACTGCGCGGCGGCGCGCTCGATCTGTTCGAGCCGGTCTTCCGGCGGCAGTGCGGCGGCGAGCACCGGGCCGTCGGCGGAAGGCAGCAGCAGCACCGCGCGCACGTCGAGCAGGCGGGAAACTTCGGCGCAGATCGCCTGCATCAGTTCCTCGCGGGTGACGGCGGCGGTCAGCTGGCGCGAAAAGCTGGCGAGCGCGGCATTCTGGCGCGCGCTCGATCCCGCCAGATCCGCCTGCGCGCGGACCCGCGCGGCGAACTGGCTGGTGACGACAGCGACGCCCAGCAGCACGAGGATCGAGATCACGTTCTCGGGATTGCTGACGGTCAGCGTGCCGGTCGGCGGCAGGAAGAAGAAGTTGTAGGCAAGGCTGGAGGCGAGGCCTGCGAACAGGCCCGCGCGCAAGCCGAACGTCGCCGCCGCGAACATCACCGGGACCAGGAACAGCAGCGCGATATTGCCGAGATCGAGCGCTTCCAGCAGCAGCCGCCCGATCACGGCCATCGCCGCCACCATCAGCAGCGACCAGAGGTAGTCGGCGGGATTTCCCCATTTTCCGCGCAGCCGATGCCGCGCCTTGCGGTCGGGCGAGGCCTCCTCGCCCGAGGGCAGGACATGGACCGCCACATCGCCCACCGAGCGCACCAGCCGGTCCACCACCGAACCGTGGCGCATCTCGAACCACCAGGTGCGGCTCGACTTGCCGATGACGATCTGCGTCGCCCGCGCCTCGCGCGCGAACTGGCGCAGGCCGTCCACCACGTCGGCCGCCGGAATGCTGGCGGTCGAAGCGCCCAGTCGGGTGGCGAGTGCCAGCGTATCGGCGAGCTGGCGGCGCTCCTCGTCGCTGAACTGGCGGTGGCGCTGGGTCTCGATATGCACGGCGGTCCACGGCGCCCTCAGCGCGTCCGCCATGCGCTTGCCCGCGCGGACCAGCCCGGCGGCATGCGGCAGTTCGCTGACGGCCACGACGATACGTTCCCCGACGGCAAAGCTGCCCGCCAGCGCATTGGCGCGGACATGCTCCAGCATCTGCGCATCGACCGCCTGCGCCGCGCGGCGCAGCGCCAGTTCGCGCAAGGCGGTGAGGTTGGTCTTGGAAAAGAAGTGACCGAGCGCCCGCGTCGCCTCGTGCGGGATATAGACCTTGCCGTCCTTCAGCCGCTCGATCAATTCGTCGGGCGGAATGTCGACGACTTCGATCTCCGCCTGTTCGAGCACGGAATCGGGCACCGTTTCGCGCACCCGCACCCGCGTGAACGAGGCGACGACGTCGTTCAGGCTCTCGACGTGCTGGATATTGATCGTGGAATAGACGTCGATCCCGGCGTCGAGCAGTTCCTCGACATCCTGATAGCGCTTGGGATGGCGGCTTCCCGGTGCATTGGTGTGGGCGAGTTCGTCCACCAGCACCAGCCCGGGCGCCCGCGCGAGAATGGCGTCGATGTCCATTTCGCCGAGGCTGTGCCCCTTGTGCTCGACCTCGCGGCGGGGGATCACTTCGTGCCCCTGTACCAGCGCCTCGGTTTCGCGCCGGCCATGCGTCTCGACGACGCCCACCACCACGTCCACCCCGGCATCGCGCCGCTGGTGGCCCTCGGTCAGCATTTCCCAGGTCTTGCCGACACCGGGCGCGGCGCCGAGGAATACCTTCAGACGGCCACGGCCCTCCTGCGCGGCGGCGCGCAGGAGGGCTTCCGGAGAGGGTCTGTCGTTTTGAGTCACGGGGTCTGCTTAGCGCCGATACCGTCCAGTCGTCGATTGAGTTCGAACACGTTTACATGTGGTTCGCCGATGAAGCCGAGCAGCGGCCGTTCGACGCTCTCGTCCACGAGGCGGCGGACGGCGACGGGATCGAGACCGCGCGCCCGTGCCACGCGATCGGCCTGATAAATGGCCGCCTCGGGCGTGATGTCGGGATCGAGGCCCGAGCCCGAAGTCGTGACGAGATCGGCGGGGATCGGCTTGCCCGGCTCCGCCGCCTGCATCGTCGCGACCTGCTCCTTCACCCGGTCGTGCAGGACTTGCGAGGTCGGACCGAGGTTCGAGCCGGACGAGGCCAGTCCGTCATAGCCCTTGCCCGCAGCCGAAGGGCGCGTCTGGAAGTAGCGGTCCGAAGCGAAGGCCTGACCGACCACGGTCGAGCCGACGACCTTGCCGTTCTCGGTGATAAGGCTGCCGTTCGCCTGGCGGGGGAAAAGCAGCTGGCCGACGCCGGTCATCGCCAGCGGATAGCCGAGGCCGAGCAGCGCGGCGAAGAGCCCGGTCATGACGAAAGCAGGGCGCAGCGAGGATAGGATATCATTGTTCATGTCGTCGCCTCCTCAGGCGAGGCCCAGGCCATTGACGGCCAGGTCTATGAGTTTGATGCCGATGAACGGTGCGATCAGCCCGCCGAGGCCGTAGATGGCCAGGTTGCGCGCCAGCAACGGGCCTGCCCCCATCGGCTTGTACTTCACGCCCCTGAGCGCCAGCGGCACGAGGCAGGGAATGATCAGCGCATTGAAGATGATCGCCGACAGGATCGCGCTCTGCGGGGTCGCAAGGCCCATCACGTTGAGCACGCCCAGCCCCGGATAAAGCACGATGAACATGGCCGGGATGATCGCGAAGTACTTGGCGACGTCATTGGCGACCGAGAACGTGGTCAGCGCCCCGCGCGTCATCAGGAGCTGCTTGCCGAGGCCGACGACCTCGATCAGCTTGGTCGGATCGCTGTCGAGATCGACCATGTTGCCGGCCTCGCGCGCGGCCTGGGTGCCGGTGTTCATGGCGACGCCGACGTCCGCCTGCGCCAGCGCGGGCGCATCGTTGGTGCCGTCACCGCACATGGCGACAAGCTTGCCGCCCTGCTGCTCCTTGCGGATCAGCGCGAGCTTGTCCTCGGGCGTGGCTTCGGCGAGGAAGTCGTCCACGCCCGATTCCGCCGCGATCGAGGCCGCGGTCAGCGGGTTGTCGCCGGTAATCATCACCGTGCGGATGCCCATCTGCCGCAACTCGCCGAAGCGCTCGCGGATACCGGCCTTGACGATGTCCTTGAGGAAGATCGCCCCCAGCAGGCGGCCGTCGACGGCAACCGCCAGCGGCGTGCCACCCGCGCGGCCGATCTCGTCGGTCACGCGGCGCAGTTCGGTGGCGGCGGCGGTCGTCCCGGCCTCTGGATTGGCGCGGAGGATCGCCTGCACCGCGCCCTTCTGGATCACCCGGCCGCCAGTGTTGACGCCGGAAATACGGGTCTGCGCGGTGAAGGGAATGACCTCTGCGCCTTCGGGCAGCACCGCCGTGGTCAGCCCGAACTTCTCGCGGGCGAGGACGACGATCGAGCGGCCCTCGGGCGTTTCGTCGGCGAGGCTGGCCATCAGCGCGGCTTCGGCCAGTTCGCTGATATTGACGCCGCCAACGGGCCGGAATTCGGTGGCCTGGCGGTCGCCGATGGTGATCGTGCCGGTCTTGTCGAGCAGCAGGACATCGACGTCGCCCGCCGCCTCGACCGCGCGGCCCGACTTCGCCAGCACATTGAAGCGCACCAGACGGTCCATCCCGGCAATGCCGATGGCCGAGAGCAGCGCCGCGATCGTCGTCGGGATCAGGGTGATGAGCAGCGCGGCCAGGATCGATACCGGCACCGAACCGCCCGCATAGCTGGCAAAGCCCGGAATGGTCGCCACCGCGATCAGGAAGATGATCGTCAGGCCGACGAGCAGCAGGGTCAGCGCGATCTCGTTGGGGGTCTTCTGGCGCTCGGCGCCTTCGACCAGCGCGATCATGCGGTCGAGGAAGCCCTGCCCCGGATTGACGGTGACGCGCACGCGAATCTCGTCCGAGATGACACGGGTGCCCGCGGTCACCGCCGAGCGGTCGCCGCCCGCCTCGCGGATGACGGGGGCGGATTCGCCGGTGATCGCGGCTTCGTTGACCGAGGCGACGCCGGAGATCACTTCGCCGTCCGAGGGGATCAGGTCGCCGGTCTGCACCAGCACCACGTCGCCTTTCTTGAGCTGGCTGGCGGGCACGTTGTCGAAGCGGGAACCGTCGGCCTTGAGGCGCTTGGCGGCCAGTTCCGCCTTGGTGGCGCGCAGCGAGGCCGCCTGCGCCTTGCCGCGCCCTTCGGCCAGCGCCTCGGCGAAAGTACCGAACAGCACCGTCAGCCAGAGCCACACCACGAGCTGGAGCTTGAAGCTCGCGGCCAGACCGTCATGGCCGACGATCAGCAGCACCGTCAGCAGAACCGCGACGACGGCGGTGGTGAACATCACCGGGTTGCGGATCAGTTCCCGGGGATCGAGTTTGCGGAAGGCATCGCCGATCGCCGGAACGATCAGGTCTGCCGTGAACAGAGAAGTCTTGGAGGACCGGGCCATTGGGTGATCCTTAGAAAAGCTGGCCGCGGATCATCGCGAGATGATCGGCGATGGGGCCAAGCGCGAGGCTGGGCAGGAAAGTCAGGCCGCCGACGATCAGCACGATGCCGATCAGGAGGCCGGTCCAGAGCGGGCCCGTCGTGGGGAAGCTGCCTGCGGTCTCGGGCGTATACTTCTTGGCGGCGAGGCTGCCTGCCACGGCCAGCATCGGGATGATGATGAAGAAACGGCCGATCCACATGGCCACGCCCAGCATGCCGTTGTAGAACGGCGTATTGGCGGACAGTCCCGCGAAGGCGGAGCCGTTGTTGGCGACGGCGCTGGTGAAGGCGTAGAGGATTTCCGAGAAGCCGTGCGGCCCCTTGTTGAGCGGTCCGGCAAGCCCCGCAGGCAGCACCGAGGCCATTGCGCTCATGCCCAGGATCGTCAGCGGCAGCACCGCGATCGCCAGCACCGCAAGCTTCACTTCGCGGCTCTCGATCTTCTTGCCGACATATTCGGGCGTGCGTCCGACCATCAGGCCCGCCACGAAGACGGCGAGGATGGCGAACAGCAGGAACCCGTAGATGCCTGCACCGACGCCGCCGATCACGACTTCGCCAAGCTGCATGTTGAACAGGGGGATCAGGCCGCCGAGCGCGGTGAAGCTGTCATGCATCGCATTGACCGCGCCGCACGACGCCGCCGTGGTGACGACGGAAAACAGCGAACTTGCGGCTATGCCGAAGCGGACTTCCTTGCCCTCCATGTTGCCCCCGGCGACGCCGAGGTGATGTATCACGGGATTGCCCGCAGCCTCCTGCCAGTAGGTCACGGCGGTTCCCGCGAGGAACAGCGCCATCATCGCCGCCAGGATCGCCCAGCCCTGCCGCGTGTTGCCCACGGCCTTGCCGAACGTGTAAGTCAGCCCCACGCCGATCGCGAAGATCGACAGCATCTGCACGAGGTCGGTCAGCGCCGTCGGGTTCTCGAAGGGATGGGCCGAGTTGGCGTTGAAGAAGCCGCCGCCGTTGGTGCCCAGCATCTTGATCGCCTCCTGCGAGGCGACGGGGCCGAGCGCCAGAGTCTGCTTCACGCCTTCCAGTGTCGAGACGTCCACCGAAGCGGCCAGGGTCTGCGGCACGCCGCTGGCGATGTAGAATAGGGTCAGCACGATGCAGAGCGGCAGCAGCAGGTAGAGCGTCACCCGCGTCATGTCGGCCCAGAAATTGCCGATGCCGCTCGCGCTCCGGCGGGCGAAGCCGCGAAACAGCGCGAAGGCCAGCGCAATGCCGGTCGCCGCCGAGAGGAAGTTGTGAATGGTCAGCGCCAGCATTTGCGACAGGTTCGACATCGTCGATTCACCGCCGTAGCTCTGCCAGTTGGTGTTGGCACCGAAGCTGATCGCCGTGTTGAAAGCGAGGTTCTCACTTACCGCACCGTAGCCCAGCGGGTTCAGCGGCAGCAGCGCCTGCGCGCGCAGCAGGACATAAGTCAGCAGGATCAGCGCGGCGTTGAAGATCAGCATGTGCACGGCGTAGCGGCGCCAGGACTGGTCTTCCTCGGAATCGATCCCGGAAAGCCGGTAGAACCCGCGCTCGACCGGCCCGAACACCGCATGAAGCGGCGTGCGGCGCCCTTCGTAGAGTGCATGGAGCCACAGCCCCATCGGCTTGGTAAGCGCCAGCAGGATGCCGACGAAGGCCGCGATCAGCAGCCATCCTTGTAAGGTCATGGCCTGTACGGTCATTGGGGCGCTCCTAGAAGCGTTCGGGCCGCGCGAGCACGGCAACGAGGTAGACGAGAAGGCCGAGTGCGGTGAATCCCGCCAGCCAGAGGTCGATGGTCATTTGCGGCTGCCCCTCATGCCTTGTTGCACAGCGCGGCGTAGCCAAGGCTGGCCGCCAGCAACGCGAGGGTCAGGCCGATCCAGAGGATGTCCTGCATGGGTATTGCTCCTGCAAGCTCACGTCGCGGGAGGCGCGGCATGAGTCGAATGCAGCAGACCCATTAGGATAATCCGCCGTTGAAATTCGAGACGAGCTGTTCGGCGATGGCGTAGTATTTGCATATGATTCAGCATTGGATTTCGTGTTTCGACTTCGCCGCGCAGGCGCTATCGGGGCAGCGATGTTCATGCCCCCCCATGAAGCGCCGCCCAACGCCCTGTCCCGTGCCGCCGCGCTGCTCGAAGAGGATGCGGATTACCGGGTGCTGCGCCGCCTCCGCACCGTCTCGCGGTTCCATGCGCCGCGACCCGGCGTCCCCTGCCGGGTCGGCGTGGCGGTCGATGTCGAGACGACCGGGCTGGACAACACCTCCGACCGGATCATCGAACTCGCCGTCCAGCGCTTCCGCTTCGACGAAGCCGGGCGGATCGTGCAGGTCGGCCAGCCCCGCGTCTGGCGCGAGGACCCCGAGTGTCCGCTCGATCCGCGCATCACCCAGCTGACGGGCCTGACCGACGCAATCCTGCAAGGCCAGGCGATCGACGAGGCGATGGCCGTCGAGATCCTCGGTTCGGCGGACCTGATCGTCGCGCACAATGCCGCTTTCGACCGGCCGTTCATCGACCGGCGCCTGCCTGCCCTCTCCGACAAGGCCTGGGCCTGTTCGATGGCCGAGCCGGACTGGCTCGAACTCGGTTTCGACGGACGGGCGCTGGGCTATCTCGTCTCGCAATGCGGATGGTTCTTCGAGGGCCACCGCGCGGAGAACGACATCCTCGCCCTCCTCTACCTGCTGGCCCACGGCCTGGCCGACGGCCGCACCGTGCTGGCCGACCTGCTGGCCCGCTCCGAGCGGCCCAGCTTCCGGGTGAACGCGGTGGACGCGCCGTTCGAAGCCAAGGACCGCCTCAAGGCGCGCGGCTATCGCTGGAACGCGGCGATGCGGTTCTGGTCGAACGAAATCCCCGAAGCCGAGCGCGAGGACGAAGCCGCCTGGCTGGCAACCGAAGTCTACACCGGCCATGGTAGCCCGGCGTTCTTTCCGGTGACCGCCAACGATCGCTACAAGATCGCATGATCTTCACCCATCCATCTCTCCGGCAGGAATCTTCGCTGATGCTTCGTTACGTCATTCCAGCCCTCCTCGCGACTTTCGGCGCCGCGCTCCCGGCGCAGGCCGAGGACCGGCTCAGCATCGACATCTACGCGATCCCGTCCCGCCCCGTCGTCGATGCGGTGGAGAAGGCCAGCCGCGACCTTGCCGGGCGCGGCATGACCACGTTCTACGCGAAAGGGCAGGCGCCCCATGTCACGCTCTACCTCACCCAGTATCCGGCGGATGCCGCCCCCCGGCTGAAAGCCGCCGTGGCCGCCGCCGCGAAAGACTGCAAGGCAGTGCCGCTGACCGTCAACGGCACCGAGCGCACGGCTTCCAACTGGCTGTTCCTGCATGTCGAGCGCAGCCCCGAGTTGCAAAGGCTGGCAGACCTCGTGACGCTCGCCGCCGAGCCGCTGCGCGACCGCACCGTCACGCCGCCCGGCTGGATGAGCGCCTATCCGGCCAAGCTCCCCGCCTTCGAGCGCTACGGCTCGCCCAACGTGTTCATGCAGTTCGAGCCGCATCTGACCCTGCTCGCCAACGAGAGCAACCCGGCTCTCGCCACGTTCATGACCGACATGGCGCGCACCCCGCCCGAGGCGCGCGGCGAAGTGGAAGGAATCGGCATCGGCCTCGTCGACGGCGACGGGCAACTGGTGAAGACCCTGGCCGAATTCCGCTGCACCGGCCGCTCCTGAATCCACGGCGCATCGGCGCTTCCACAATACCATTGCGTTTCAGAAGGCTGGAGGCATAGTCTTCCCCATAAAGTCGGCCCATAAAGCCGGCATGAAGGGGCATGAGGACGTGGAGAGCGAAAACGATACCGTGATGTCGTTGGCCGAGATCGCCTCGGATCCGCGCTACCGCGAACTGGTCCGCCGCCGCGCCCGCTTCGGCTGGATCCTGACCGGCGCGATGCTCGCCGTCTTCTTCGGCTTCATTCTGGTGATCGCCTTTCGCAAGGACCTGCTGGCCCGGCCGATCGGCGAGGCGACGACGACCTGGGGCATTCCGGTCGGCCTCGGCGTGATCCTCGTGGGGATCGCTCTCACCGGCCTCTACGTCCTGCGCGCGAACCGCGATTTCGATCCGATGGTAGCGGCCATCCGCAAGGACGCCGCGCAGTGAAGGGCAGTCTCGGCGCCGCTGCGCTCGCTCTGGCCTGCTGCCTTCCCCTTCCCGCCCTTGCCGATGCCCTGACCGGACAGACGCAGCAACAGGCCACGAACTGGCCCGCGATCCTGATGTTCGGCATCTTCGTCCTCGCCACCCTCGGGATCACCCGCTGGGCCGCGCGCAAGACCCGCACCACCGCCGACTTCTACACCGCGGGCGGCGGCATCACCGGTTTCCAGAACGGACTGGCGATCGCCGGCGACTACATGTCGGCGGCCTCGTTCCTCGGCATTTCCGCGCAGATCTTTGCCGACGGCTATGACGGACTGATCTACTCGACCGGGTTCCTGGTCGGCTGGCCGATCATCCTGTTCCTGCTGGCGGAGCGCCTGCGCAACCTCGGCCGCTATACGTTCGCGGACGTCGCCTCGTTCCGCTTCGCCCAGACTCCGGTGCGGCTCTTCGCCGCATCCAGCACGCTGGCCGTGGTGCTGTTCTACCTGATCGCCCAGATGGTCGGGGCGGGGCAGCTCATCAAGCTGCTGTTCGGGCTGCCCTACTCCTATGCCGTGGTGATCGTCGGCGTGCTGATGACGCTCTACGTCCTGTTCGGCGGCATGATCGCCACCACCTGGGTCCAGATCATCAAGGCCGTGCTGCTGCTGGGCTGCGCCACGCTGATGGCCTTCGCCGTGCTGGCCAGCTTCGGCTTCTCCCCCGACGCCCTCTTCGCCCGCGCCGTCGAAGTGAAGACGGCGCTGGCAAGCGAGGCCGGGGCCGATCCGGCAACGGCGGCGGCCAAGGGGCGGTCTATCATGGGGCCAGGCAACTTCATCAAGGACCCGGTCTCGGCGATCTCCTTCGGCATGGCCCTGATGTTCGGGACGGCGGGCCTGCCGCATATCCTGATGCGCTTCTTCACCGTTCCCGATGCCAGGGCCGCCCGCAAGTCGGTGCTCTGGGCGACCGGCTGGATCGGCTATTTCTATATCCTGACCTTCATCATCGGCTTCGGCGCGATCGTGATGGTCGCCACCGAACCGGCCTTCCTCGATCCAGCGACGGGTGCCCTGCGCGGCGGCGGCAACATGGCCGCGCTCCATCTGGCGGATGCGGTCGGCGGAGACCTGTTCCTCGGCTTCGTCTGCGCGGTCGCTTTTGCGACGATCCTGGCCGTCGTCGCCGGGCTGACCCTGGCCGGCGCCTCCGCCGTCAGCCACGATCTCTACGCCTCGGTCCTGCGCAAGGGGCAGGCGAGTTCCGAGGACGAACTGCGGGTATCGCGGCGGACGGTGCTGGTGCTTGCAGTCGTCGCGATCCTGCTTGGCGTCCTGTTCGAGAACCAGAACGTAGCCTTCATGGTCAGCCTTGCCTTTGCACTGGCGGCATCGGGCAATTTCCCGGTGCTGCTGCTCTCGGTGCTGTGGAAGGGCTGCACGACGCGCGGGATCGTCTGGGGCGGGTCGATCGGGCTGGCCCTGGCACTGGTGCTGACCGTGCTGTCTCCGGCGGTCTGGGTTTCGGTGCTGGGGCATGGCGAGGCGATCTTCCCGTTCACGTCACCGACGCTGTTCTCGATGCCGCTTGCCTTCTTCACGATCTGGATCGTGTCCCGCCTCGACCGCAGCGGCCGCGCGGCCGTCGATCGCGCGGGCTATCTCGAACAGCGCGTCCGCTCCGAAACCGGGATCGGCGCCGCCACCGCCAGCACGCACTGACCGCGCCTCCCTGCTCGCCGCCCGCGCCGAGGCTTGCCCGCAAGGGAGAAAATCATGCTACGGTGGGACTGATCGGCAACGGACGGCACCTGCATTCATGATAAAGCGTTTCACTTCGGCATCCACGGCAGGCTTCGGCGCCGCGCTCGCGCTCCTGGCGCTACCCGGCCCCGCCATGGCGCAGGAAGGGGTCGAGCGGCTGATCGGCCACGTCGCGCCCGGCGAGGACGGCAGCGCGCAAGTGGACGTGCGCCTGCTAAATACCGGCACCGCAGCCGTCACCGCCGAACTGCCCGAAACCGTCGAGGCTCGCCTTTCCCGCCCCGGCGCCTTCGGGCGGGGCCGCAGCGTCACTCTTCGCCGCGACACCGCGACGCCGGCCGCGCTCCCCGTCGCACCCGGCAGCTTCGCAAGCGCCCGCTACCGGCTGGCGGCAACCGACGTCGCCGACGGCGCGCTGCTCTCGGTACCCGGCTGGGGCGGCCAGTCGGTGACACTGGCCGTGGCTCCGGCTTCCGCGCCCGCGGCATCCCCGAACGCGGTGGAAGCGAGGATCGCCGCCGCCGATCCTGCGCCTGCGCAAGTTCCCGTCACCCCGCCGCCGAGCGACCGCACCGTGGGCAATGCCTTCATCGAGAACATGAGCGCCTACGAGCCGATCTACGCCGTCTACGGCCCCGGCACCAACGACGAGGCACGCATCCAGCTCAGTTTCAAGTACCAGCTCTTCGGCAGCCGCGCGCGGGCGGACCGTGCCGCGCTGGGCGACGGCCTCTACTTCGCCTATACCCAGCGCATGTTCTGGGACCTCGGCGCAAATTCCTCGCCGTTCCGCAACATCGATTTCCAGCCCGAGGTGTTCTACATCACCCCGCCCAAGGCCCTTTCGGACAAGGCCACGGTCAGCGCGCAAGTGGGCCTGCGGCACGAATCGAACGGGCGCGACGGCCTGTCCTCCCGCAGTCTCAACACCGTCTATCTCGCCCCGGCGGCAGCCTTCTCGCTGGGCGGCGATCTCCGCCTGACGGTGGCACCGCGCGCATGGTTCTACGCCGGCGACCTTTCGGACAACCCGGATATCCGCCGCTATCGCGGCAATACCGGCCTCTTCGTGGAGATCGGCGAGGCGGACGGGCTGCGCCTGTCCTCGTCCAGCCGCTTCAATTTCGGCAGCGGCAAGGGCGCGATCTCGGCGGACCTGTCCTATCCGCTGCGCCGCCTGCTGGGCGGCGGGCCGGACTTCTACCTCTTCGCGCAGAGCTTCGCCGGCTATGGCGAGAACCTGCTGGACTACAACCGCCGCATCACGCGCCTGCGTCTCGGCGTGGCCCTCGTGCGCTGACGGCAGGGTCGGCGCGAAAACGTGATCAGACCGCTTCCAGCGCCCGTTCCAGATTCGTGCCGACGCAATTGCGCCCCCCGCGCTTGGCCTCGTAAAGCGCGCGATCGGCGCTATCGATCAAGGCTTGGGCGTCCGCAGTTCCGGACATGAAATGGGCGAGCCCTATGCTCACCGTCACCCGCCCGCCCGGCGCGGGTGACGTAAGGTGCATGTCCTCCACTGCCGCGCGCATACGCTCGGCCAGCGGCACCGCCTGGCTCGCCTCGGTCCGGGGCAGAATCACGGCGAACTCCTCGCCGCCATAACGCGCCACGAGATCGCTGCCGCTCCTCGCGCAGGCCTGGAGCGCCGAGGCAACGCTGCGCAGCCGCACGTCGCCCACCGGATGGCCGAGATGGTCGTTCAGCAACTTGAAGTGGTCGATATCGATCATCAGCAGGGCCAGCGGCGTCCGGTCGCGCTGCGCCCGCAGGACTTCGCGCTGGAGCACTTCGTCGAACAGCCGCCGGTTCGCCACCCCCGTCAGGGCATCGTTGTGCGACAGGTGGGTCAGCCGATCCTGCTCGTCGTAGCTGCGTAGCTGCACCAGCACGCTGCGAATCCCGTAACCCGCCGTCGCGAAAAAGGCCCCGGTCAGCACCAGGGTCACGTCATGGCCGACCAGCAGCGCCGAGACGGTCAAGAGCGTGACCGGGATCATCAACGGACTGCCCGCTTTGACGACCAGCGCAAAACGCCGGGAGGCCGCAGGCACCGAAAACCGGGGCGTTCCCACCGCCGCCACGGCCAGAGACAGGAAGGGCAGGTCGATCAGGAGGTCGGGCCAATGGCCGAAGTCGCTCTCCCATTCGGCGTGGTTGATATAGGCCGCGACCAGCATGTAGAGGCCCGCGTAAGCGGTCAGCACGCGCAGGAAGCGGCTCTGCCCGGCATCGGTGGAAGCGGCAAGGCGCAAGCCCGCGAAAGCGAGGATATAGACGTTCTCGACATCGAACATCAGTCGCAGCGCCGCGGCGCCCGCCATCCCGGTCCCCTC
Organism: Novosphingobium sp. BF6; assembly: GCF_058273105.1. NCBI lineage: Bacteria > Pseudomonadati > Pseudomonadota > Alphaproteobacteria > Sphingomonadales > Sphingomonadaceae > Novosphingobium > Novosphingobium sp. BF6. Next base: position 805,265 of record NZ_CM177776.1, on the reverse strand, counting down.
CATGGTCGACATGATCGAGACATAGCGGAAGAACACGTAGCCGAGCGCCCCGGCCAGCAGTGCGTCGACCACGCGAACGTACCACGCTTCCTCGGCCGGGCTGGCGAGGGCGAAAATGATCGGTACGCCGTAGAGCACGTAGAGCAACATGCTGAGGCTCATCTCGCTCTCGACGTCCATCGCCATCAAGCCGAACATGGTGGCGGCCATGCCCCCCGCCCAGAGCAGCATGGCGGCGGCCAGCGGCAACCAGCCTTCCCACCCGTCCCGCTTCGCTCGCAGCAGGCAGAGGATGCCCGCCAGCACCGGGCTGCCGATCAGGAAGGCGAAAGTTCCGGAAGCAGCGCCCGCCAGCAGGACAAGGCCATGCAGCGCGACCAGAACCAAGGCAAACAAGGCCACGAACCTGGCCGCGACGCCCTCCCTGTCTGCCGACTGAGGACCGGTAATGACTTTCATGGCCTTGTCCGCGCTGATCGCAATCCGGTAAGACCCTAGGTCTCAAAGGTTAAGCTATCGCTTCGCGGCCGCCTTCACGCTCTCCTGGCCAGCGGCGAGAGGCGTCCACTTTCGATCCGATGCGGCATCGTCCAGGACGGTTTCGACGAAGGCCATCGTCCGCAGCCCGTCCTCGACCGAGGGGAAAGCGGCCGCCGCATCCTCACCCGCGATGCACTGTGCGAAGGCGCGGTAGAGGTTGGCGAAAGCCTCGATATAGCCTTCCGGATGTCCCGCGGGGGTGCGCAGGCGGCGCAAGCTGGACTCGGCAAGGCCCGGCCCGCCCGCGCGGACGATCTCGGTTGGACGATCCAGCCAGCGCAGCACGAGGCTGTTCGGCTCCATCTGCGACCATTCCAGACCCCCGCGCTCGCCGTGAATGCGCAGCTTCAACCCGTTCTCGTCCCCGGCTGCGACCTGCGTGGCCTTGAGCACCCCGCGCGCGCCGTGATCGAGGCGGAGCAGCACGCTGACATCATCGTCGAGCCTGCGGCCGGGCACATGGGTCGTCAGGTCGGCACAGAGTTCCTGTACCCGCAGCCCCGAAACATGTTCGGCAAGGTGGAAGGCGTGGGTGCCGATATCGCCGAGACAGCCGCCCAGCCCGGCGCGGGCGGGATCGGTCCGCCATTCCGCCTGCTTGTTGCCGTCGCGGTCGATCGGCTGGCTGAGCCAGCCCTGCGAATATTCGACCTGGACCAGCCGGACTTTGCCGAAATCACCGCGCGCCACCCGGGCGCGGGCCTCTTCCACCAGCGGATAGCCGCTATAGGTGAAGGCCAGCGCGAAGTGGCGGCCGGAACGCGCCGCAGCCTGCGCGATCGCTTCGGCCTCTTCCATGTTCAGCGCCATCGGCTTTTCGCAGAAGACGTGGAAACCGGCGTCCAGCGCGGCGATCGCCATGGGCGCGTGGAGGTGGTTGGGGGTGACGATCGACACCGCATCCACCCGCTCTCCTTCCGGCAGGGCGGCTTCCGCCGCGAGCAGGGTTTCCAGCGAAACGTAAACGCGATCCGGCGCGATACCCAGCCCTTCACCCGAGCGGCGATTGCGTTCCGGATCGCTGCTGAAGGCCCCGGCCACCAGTCGCCAGTCCCCATCCAGAGCAGCCGCCGCGCGGTGGATCGCCCCGATGAAGGCGCCCTCGCCACCTCCGGCCATAGCGAGACGCAAAGTCCGTGGCATCACCCTCTCCTTTTTCTTCATATGCGATAAGCCCCTCAAATTCAGGCCTTGATCCGATATGATTTACCGGTAAACGTTAGGCAACGAGAAAAAACGCAATAAGAAATATGGAGAGTCGAGGATGCGCATGACAGCAAGCCTCTGCCTGACACCGATCGCTGCCGTTGCCGCGATGTTTGCCGTGCCGGTTATGGCCCAAACGGCGCCTTCCGCCTTCAACGCCTGCCGCGCCTGCCACACCGTGGACAAGGGCGGAAAGAACGGTATCGGCCCCAACCTGAATGGCGTCGCGGGCAGGCAAGCCGCTTCGGCCCCCGGTTTCAACTATTCCCCGGCGCTCAAGGGCGCCAAGCTGCGCTGGGACGATCAGAGCCTCGACACGTTCCTGGCGGCGCCCGCGAAGAAAGTGCCCGGCACCCGCATGCCGATCGGCACGCCGGACCCGGCCAAGCGCGCGGCGATCATCGCCTATCTCAAGAGCCTGAAATGACGGAGAACAAGGCCATGCGCGGTCCGGCGATCTTCCTCGCGCAGTTCATGGGCGACGCCGCGCCGTTCGACACGCTGGACAATGCTGCGCGCTGGATGGCCGAAGCCGGTTACAAGGGCATCCAGGTGCCCAGTAACGACCCTCGCTGCATGGACCTCGCGCTGGCGGCGGAAAGCCAGGACTATTGCGACGAACTGGCCGGGCGCTGCCGCGAGGCGGGGGTCGAGATCACCGAACTGTCCACCCATCTTCAGGGCCAGCTGGTCGCGGTTCATCCCGCCTACGACGCCGCCTTCGACAATTTCGCGCCGCCCGAACTGCGCGGCAAGCCCGCCGAGCGGCAGGCCTGGGCCGTCGATCAAATGAAGCTCGCCGCCAGGGCCAGTCGGCGCCTGGGGCTGTCTGCGCATGCGACCTTTTCCGGCGCTCTGGCCTGGCCCTTCGTCTACCCCTGGCCGCAGCGCCCGGCGGGTCTCGTGGAGGAAGCCTTCACGGAACTCGGACGCCGATGGCGGCCCATTCTCGATGCCTTCGAGGATGAGGGCATCGACCTTTGCTACGAACTCCATCCGGGCGAGGACCTGCACGACGGGCTGACCTTCGAACGGTTCCTCGATGCCGTCGGCGGCCACCAGCGCGCCAATATTCTCTACGACCCCAGCCACTTCGTGTTGCAGGCGATGGACTATCTCCAGTTCATCGACATTTACCACGACCGCATCAGGATGTTCCACGTCAAGGATGCGGAGTTCAATCCTACCGGGCGGGCGGGCGTCTACGGCGGCTATGCCGACTGGGTCGATCGTCCCGGCCGGTTCCGTTCGCTGGGGGACGGACAGGTCGATTTCACCGGCATCTTCTCGCGCCTGACCCAGTACGGATACGCGGGCTGGGCCGTGCTGGAATGGGAGTGCTGTCTGAAGCACCCCGAGGACGGCGCCCGCGAAGGCGCGCCCTTCATCGAGGCACACATGATCCGCCGCCCGGAACGGGCGTTCGACGATTTTGCGGGAGGCGGCGATCCCGCCGACAACCGCCGCTGGTTGGGGCTGTCCTGACGGCAAGGCAAGAATGACCCCGACAACAGATAATACGCGGGGCAAACGGGTAGAGGATCGGGCATGACGGGCATAAACCGGCAAAGACTGTTCTGGCTGAGCGTGCTGGCGCTGTTTACAGCGTCGATGAGCGCAGCGCTGCGCGCCGCCGTGGCGAGCAGCCTCAAGGCGGAGTGGATCGATCCCGTCGCGCCGATCGCGGCGGGGGAAATGATCGGGGCGGCGCTGGGCTCGGCGTTCCTCGGCTTCTCGATCACCGTCTTCGTGGTCAGCGCGGTGCTGGACAGGATCGGCATCCGCCGCGTCCTGATCGGTTGCGGCATAGCCTTCCTGATCGGCACGACGCTGATCGTCGGCGCGGGCCTCTTCGCCAAGGGCATGGCCGTCTACCATCTGGTCTGGCTGGGCATGTTGTTGAGCGGCATCGGCTGGGGCTTTGCCGAAGCCTCGATCAATCCGCTGACCGCGCGGCTCTATCCCGAAGACACCACGCATCGTCTGAACGTGCTCCACGCCTGGTATCCGGGCGGGCTGATCGTCGGCGGGCTGGCCGGTGTGTTCCTGGCCCCGCTGCTGCCCTGGCAGGCGATCATGGCGCTGGTCTACCTCCCCGCCGTCTTCGTCATCCTGATCGGCGCGACGACCCGCTTCCCCGAGCCTCCCGCCGCCGCCGGTAGCCGGGCGATAAAGGACATGATGCTGGAAGTGGTGCGCCGTCCCAGCTTCTTCGTGTGGTTCGGCGCGATGTTCCTGACCGCCTCCTCGGAGCTGGCGCCGGGCCAGTGGATCGACGTCGCGCTCAGCAACCGGGTCGGCATGCGCGGCATCCTGCTGCTGGTCTACGTCAGCGCGCTGATGTTCGTGTTCCGCCATTTTGCCGGGCGCATCGCCGGGCGTCTCTCCAATCCGGGCCTGCTCTGGGTATCGAGCCTGCTAGCCGCGATCGGCCTGTTCCTGCTGTCGCAGGCACAGTCGCCGGTTTCCGCGATCCTCGCCTCGACCGTCTGGGGCCTTGGCGTCTGCGCCATGTGGCCGACGATGCTGGCCTCGGTCGCCGAACGCTATCCGCGCGGCGACTCCTGGACGCTGGGACTGGTCGGATCGGCGGGCGCGCTGGCGAGCTTCTTCGTCCTGCCGCGCCTCGGCGAGATGTTCGACCAGGCGAAAGTGGAGATCGCGGGCGGACCGGAAGCCTTCACCCGCTTGAACGGCGCCGCGCTGCGCGCCGTGGAAGACGCCGCCGCCTCGCAGTCCTTCGCGCGGCTGACCTTCGTGCCGCTGACTCTGCTCGTTGTCTTCGGCGCCGTCTGGCTGGCCGAACGGCGCTCCGCCCGCCCGAGCGCTTCCGTCGCGGAGGGCGCGGCATGAGCCTGACTCGTCGCGGCGTGATCGTCACCGGCCTTGCCGCCACCACCGCAGCCGCTGCCCCCGCCCTCTCGGCGGCTACCAGCAAGGGCGGCTCGAACGCCGCGCATTTCTCGCTCGGCTATGCCCCGCACGAGGGCAGCTTCGCCAGCCGGGGCGGCCTGATCGAACAGATCGCCTTCGCCGCCGATCAGGGCTTCCGCGCCTGGGAGGATAACGAAGCGCGTAACCGCCCGGTCGAGCAGCAGGAAGCCATGGCCCGCGCCCTGTCGCAGCGCGGCATGACAATGGGTGTCTTCGTCGCCAGCATGCCGAGGTGGGCCGACTTCCGCCCCGTGCTCGGCGGCAACGACGACGGCGAGCGGGAGGCCTTCCTGGCCGATATCCGCACCTCGATCGAAGTCGCGAAGCGGCTGAATGCCAAGCACATGACGGTCGTGACCGGCTTCATGGACCGCAAGGTGCCCGAGGCGATCCAGACCGGCCGGATCATCGACTGCATGCGCCGCGCCGGAGACATCGTCGCGCCGCACGGATTGACGCTGGTGATGGAGCCGCTCAACACCCGGACCAACCACCCCGGCGTGTTCATGCAGTCGATCGCACAGGGTTATGCCGTCGCGCGCGGGGCCGACAGCCCCGGCGTCAAGGTTCTGGCCGACCTCTATCACGAGCAGATCCAGTCCGGAAACCTGATCCCGACGCTCGACGCCTGCTGGGCGGAAGTCGGCTATATCCAGTTCGGCGACAATCCCGGCCGCAAGGAACCGGGAACCGGCGAAATCAACTACGCCAATGTCGTGCGCTGGCTGCGCGCCCGTAACTATGCCGGAGTGATCGGCATGGAACACGGCAATTCGCTGGCCGGACGCGAGGGCGAGGAGCGGCTGGTCGCCGCCTATCGGGCTATCGACAGAACATAAGCAAGGGGAGCGAGAGGATGAAGATCATCCCGATCGGCGTGCTGCTGGCAGTCACTATCGGCGCCTGCTCATTGGTCGAAGCGCAGGACAAGCCGGGATTCAAGGATACGCCGATACTGCCGGGCGGCCCATGGCACGTCCATGATCCGGACCGACCGGCGCCCAAGGTCATCACGCCCGCAGCCGCGCCCGGCGGCGCGCCGTCCGATGCGGTCGTGCTGTTCTCCGGCACCTCGCTCGATGCCTGGCGCGGCGAGCGCGGCCCCTGGACGGTCGAGAACGGAGTCATGACCGTGCCCTCCCGGGCGAAGAGCGGCGGCGAGAACAACCTGATCTCGAAGCAGGAGTTCGGCGACGTGCAATTGCACCTCGAATTCCGCTCGCCCAATCCGCCGCAGAAGAGTTCGCAGGACCGGGGCAACAGCGGCATCTGGTTCATGCAGCGCTACGAAGTCCAGATCCTCGACGGTTATGACAACCCGACTTACGCCGACGGCACCGTGGGCGCGGTCTATGCCTGGAAGCCGCCGCTGGTGAACCCCTCCCGCCCGCCGGGGGAGTGGCAGAGCTACGACATCGTTTTCGAACGCCCGCGCTTCGATGCGAGCGGCGGTCTGGTTCGCCCGGCCTATGTTACGGTGCTACTGAACGGCGTGCTGGTGCAGAACCATCAGGCCATGCTGGGCACGACCGCCTGGCGCAAGGTCGCGCAATATTCGGCGCATGCAGACAAGGCGCCGATCCAGTTGCAGGACCACGATTCGCCGGTTTCCTTCCGCAACATCTGGGTCCGGCCCCTCCCGGAAGAGGCGCCAAAAGAAGCCAGCGCCCAGGACCTGAAAGGGGTACAACGATAATGGATCGCAGACACGCGCTTGGCGGCATGCTCGCCCTGTTCGGCGCCCAGGTTTTCGCCCCGCTCGCCCGCGCCGCGGGTCTCGCCGCCCCTCCGACGATCGACCAGGGCGTACCGCGCCTGCAGGTCTTCACGCCGGACCAGCGGGCGCTGATGACCGCGCTTTGCGAGCGGGTCATCCCCACCACCGACACGCCCGGCGCCATCGCCGCCGGCGTTCCCGCCTATGTCGAGAAGCTGCTGGCCGACTGGGCCCTGGCGGAAGACCGCCTGCCGATCCTGTCGGGCCTCGCGGAAATCGATGCCCGCAGCTGGCAGGACTACAAGGTTCCCGCCGTCCAGGCCAAACCGGAGCAACAGGACGCCCTGCTGACCCTGGTGATGAACGACCAGATTCCCGACGGCGAGGAGTTCTTCAAGGCGTTCCGGCAGATGGTGATCGTCGGCTACTACACCTCCGAGATCGGCATGACGCAGGAGCGCGAATACCTGCCGGTCCCCGGCGAATACAACGGCGCCTTCCCCTATTCTCAGGTCAACAAGGTCTATTCGGCATGATCCTCAATCGTCGTTCCATGATGTTGGGCGCCGGCGGTGCCGCCGTGCTCGCGGCCCAGCCCCTCGTCGCGGGCCTCGCCCGCGCCGCGCAGCTCCGCAGCATCGGCCTGCAACTCTACACGGTACGCGAACTCTTCGCCGCCGATCCGGTCGCCACGCTCGAAAAGGTGGCGAAGATCGGCTACCGCGAGGTCGAATACGGCGGCGGCGGCTACGATGCCATGGACCATGCGCTGCTGCGCAAGACCATGGACCGGCTTGGCCTGAAGGCACCTTCCATCCATGTCGGCTACGATGCCCTGCTGGACACGTTCGATGCCAGCGTCGCCATGGCCAAGACGCTGGGCGCGGACACGATCGTCCTGCCCTACATGGTCGACAAGTACCGCAATGCCGAGGCGTGGGATGCTGCCCTCGTCAATATCAACCGCTTCGGTGAGCAGTTGAAGGCGGTCGGCCTCGGCTTCGCCTATCACAACCACGACTTCGAATTCACCGTGAAGCCGGACGGCGTCAGCCTGTTCGACCGTCTGGTAAAGGCCTGCAACCCGGCGCTGGTGAAGATCGAACTCGATCTCTACTGGGCGATCCATGCGGGACAGGACCCGCAGGCGCTGATCCGCAGCCTCGCGGGCCGCGTCTATGCCTATCACGTCAAGGACATGCGCCCCGACCGCAGCATGACCTCGGTGGGCCTCGGCACGATCGACTTCGCCTCTATCTTCAAGCTCAACGGGCTCGCCGGGGCGCAGCACTTCTACGTCGAGAACGACCAGTCGCCCGCGCCCTATCTGCCGGACATCACCAAGAGCTTCCAGACGCTCAACGCGCTCAAGTTCTGATTTTCCGATCAGGGAGAGGATCACGATGGCTACTACGGACAGGTTCGATGCGATCGTCATCGGTTCGGGCATCAGCGGCGGCTGGGCCGCCAAGGAATTGACCGAAAAGGGTCTGCGCGTGCTGATGCTCGATCGCGGCCACATGGTCGAGCACGTCGACGACTATACCTATGACGGCAAGCCCGCCTACGAGGTGCCCGCGCGCAACATCATGCCCGACACGCTGCGCGACAGCGACTACTTCATCGCCCAGCACGGCTATGTCGCGCCCAGCAACCAGGCCTTCTACAACAACGACCGGCTGAACCCCTACGACTACGGCGAAGGCAGCAAGTTCTACTGGATCCGCCCGGCTGCCGTCGGCGGCAAGTCGCTGATCTGGGGCCGGTGGAGCTTCCGCTGGAGCGCCGCCGATTTCGAGGCGAACAAGCGCGACGGCATCGGCGGCGAATGGCCGATCGGCTATGACGACCTCGCGCCCTGGTACAGCTACGTCGAGAAGTACATCGGCGTATCGGGATCGCGCGAGAACCTCGACTATCTGCCGGACAGCGAGTTCCAGCCGCCGATGCCGATGAACATCGCCGAAAAATGGATGAAGCAGCGGCTGGAATCGGCCTTCCCCGGCCGCAAGATGATCAATGCGCGCCTGTCCAACATGACCGAGGACAAGCCCGAGCAGAACCGCTCCAAGTGCCAGCTGCGCAACCAGTGCGGCAACGGCTGCTCGTTCGGCGCCTATTTCTCGACGCAGGCGGTCACCCTGCCCGCCGCCCGCGCGACCGGGCGCCTGACGCTGCGCAGCGATGCGGTGGTCACCAATCTCGAATACGATCCGGCCACGAAGAAAGTCACCGGCGTCCGCTTCATCGATGCCAAGACCGGGCAGGCGGAAGTGGTGCGCGCGAAAGTCGTCTTCCTGAATGCCTCGACGCTCGGCTCGGTGCAGATCCTCATGAATTCGCGCGCCGAGGGCAGCGAGCGCAGCCACTTCGACACCAGCGGCACGCTGGGCCGCTATGTGATGGACCATATCTTCCGCGTCGGCGTGAAGGGCGATATTCCCGGCATGGAGGAATTCATCGAATATGGCCGCCGCCCCGGCGCCATCTACGTGCCGCGCTTCCGCAACAACGGCAGGGACGAGGATCTCGGCTTCCGGCGCGGCTACGGCTATCAGGGCGGGGCCTATCGCGAACCGTCCAAGCCGGTCGGCTTCGGTGCTTCGATGAAGGAAGGCATGCGCCGTTACAGCGGCTGGAAGTTCCAGATGGGCGCTTTCGGCGAATGCCTGCCGTATGAGGACAACCGCGTCTCGCTGAACCCGAACAAGGCGGATCGCTTCGGCTTGCCGCTGATGCGCTTCGACGTCACCTTCCGCGACAACGAAATGCGCATGATGGCCGATGCCCGCGAGCAGGGCGAAAAGATGCTGCGCGCAGCGGGCCTCAAGAACGTCGAGAGCAACGTCAAGGAGCATGTACCGGGCGATGCCATCCACGAGATGGGCGGCGCGCGCATGGGCGACGATCCGCGCGCCTCGGTGCTCAACAAGTGGAGCCAAGCGCATGACGCCTCCAACCTCTTCGTCACCGACGGGGCGCAGATGGCGTCGATCTCTTGCGTCAATCCCTCGCTGACCTTCATGGCACTGACCGCGCGGGCAGTGGATCACGCGGTGAAGGGCCTGAAGGCGGGCACGATCTGACACGGGCTGCACGCGGGTTTTCAACGCTGTGAAGGCGCTGGAAACCCGCTATCGGAGCATATGGAATTACGATTCTGATGGCGAGGCGCAACGAAAACGGCGTGACGATCCGCGCGGTCGCGCAGCGCGCAGGCGTGTCCGCCATGACCGTGTCCAACGTCATCAACGGCGCCGGACGCGCCAGCCCGGCAACGGTCGCCACGGTTCGGGCGGCGATCGCGGAACTGGGCTATGTTCCCAATCTGGCCGCGCGGCGGCTCGCCAAATCACGCGCAACCACCGTGGGCCTGCTCTACAGCGACCGGCGCACGCCTTTCCTCGATGCCGTGCTGGTAGGCGCCCTGCGCGCGACCAATGCCCACGGCCTGCAACTGATCCTGCGCGACGGCGGCGGCGTCAGCCGGATAGCCGCCGAGCGCATGGCGCAGGACCTCGTGCGCTCCGGCGCCGATGCACTGCTGCTGATCCCGCCCTTTGCCGAGCAGCTCAGCGGATCGGCCATCGTGCCGGAACTGGGCGTTCCGCTCGCCGCGATCGCCACCGGCACGGCGATGTCCGACATGACCACCGTCCGGATCGACAACCGCGCCGCCATGCTGTCGCTTACCGGCGAGGTCATCGCCGGGGGGCACCGGCGCATCGCCTATGTCGCCGGTCCCGATCAGTACAGCGTCGTCGCGGCCCGGCTCGACGGTTTTCTCGCGGCGCTGCACGACGCCGGTCTCTCCGAAGAGCCGGACCTGATCGTGCGGCACGGCGAATTCGACTACGCATCGGGCCAGGCTGCGGCGCACAGGCTGTTGGCCCTGCCCGACCGGCCGACCGCGGTCATCTGCAGCAGCGACGACCTCGCCGCCGGTGTCGTCGCCGAAGCCAACCGCCTGGGCCTGCAATTGCCTGCCGACCTCACGGTCACGGGCTTTGACGACACCATCCTGGCCTCGCGCATCTGGCCGCCGCTGACGGTCGTGCGGCAGCCGGTCGAGGACATGGCCTTCCGCGCCGCCCAGTGCCTGATCGCCGCGCTCGGCAAGACCCAGATCGGGGTGAGCGACGAGATCTTCGATCACGCGATCATGATGCGCCAATCCATCGCGCGTCGGCCTGCGCCATGATCCGTAACGCCCCCACCCTCAGCAAAAGGAAAGCTGCACCATGGAAGCAAGCAGACGGGAACTGGCGGCCATGATCGCCCTGGGAAGCACCGGCATCGCCCTGTCCGCGACCGGAGCCGAGGCGGCGACCACGCGCCCCAGGCTGGTCCACCACGTCTTCTTCTGGCTCAAGCGGCCCGGATCGCAGGAGGATCGCGACCGGCTGATTGCCGGTCTGCGCACCCTGCGGGGCATCCCCGTGATCCGGAACCTCGAGATCGGCATCCCGGCCAGCACCGAGGCGCGCGATGTCGTCGATGCCAGCTACGACGTGTCCGAACTGATGTTCTTCGACAGCGTGGAAGACCAGAAGTCATACCAGGATCACCCTCTCCACCTGGCCTTCGTCAAGGCCTGCGAGCCGCTCTGGGCGAAAGTCGTGGTCTACGACATGGCCGTGGTCAGGGAATAACGACCTCTCACACGAGGTCGTTCAGCCGCGGCGCCATCGTGGCACCGTGGGCGAAGGTGGCCGCCGCTTTCACCGCCTCGGCGCTCGGGCGGATGCCGGTGTAGAGCACGAACTGCTCGATTGCCTGAAGCACGATCACTTCCGCGCCGGAGATGACGGTCTTTCCGGCTGCCAGCGCGGCCTTGATGAACGGGGTTTCGGCAGGCTGGGCCACCACGTCGAACGCCACGTCGCAGGCGGCAATCTGGGCGGGCGTGAAGGCAAGTTCGTCGGCCTGCGCGCCTTCCATGCCGAGCGGGGTGACGTTGACCAGCATGGCCGCACCCTCTTCAGACAGTTCGGGTAACCAGCGGAAACCGTATTGTGCGGCCAGCGCCTGCCCTGCCTCGGCATTGCGGGCGACCACGGTGCCGTCGCGGAAGCCGAGATCGCGCAGGGCTGCGACCACCGCCTTGGCCATGCCGCCGCTGCCGCGCAGCAGGAAGGGCGTGGCCGGATCGATGCCGCGCCGGGAAACGAGATCGCGCACGGCGGTATAGTCGGTGTTGTAGCCGGTCAGCACGCCGCCCTCGTTGACGATGGTGTTCACGCTGTCGATGGCGCAGGCCGAATCCTCAAGCCCGTCCAGCAGCGGGATCACCGCTTCCTTGAACGGCATGGAAATCGCGCAGCCGCGAATGCCCAGTGCCCGCAGGCCGCCGACGGCGGCGGGCAGGTCGGTGGTGGAGAAGGACTTGTAGACATAGTCCAGCCCCAGCAGCCCGTAGAGCGTGTTGTGCAGGCGCGATCCGGCATTGCCCGGGCGGGCGGAGAGCGACATGCACAGGCGCGTGTCGCGGCCGATCGATTGCTTCGCGCTGAAGTCGGTCATGGTTGGTCAGGCTCCGGTAGGCTGGGTGGTGGCGGTACGAGGGCCGCTCGATCCGCGCGCGATGAGGCGACCGGCCAGCACGACCTTGCGTGCCGGGGCGTCGGGGTGATCGAGGCGGTCGAGCAGCATGGTCATCGCATTGCGGCCGATCTCCTCGACCGGCTGCTCGATGACGCTGAGACCGCCGCCGACGAATTCCATCCAGTCGTTGTTGTCGAACCCGGCCAGCGCGATATCGGCGGGCGCTTCGAGGTTCAGGTTGCGCAGCGCGCGCAGCACGGTCAGCAGCATGACGCCGTTGCTGGCAACCAGCGCGTCCGGGCGGACCGGGGCCGAGAGCAGGTCCGTCACCACGCGCTTCGCCGCGTCGGCGGCGTGGGGCATCTCGATAGTCGTGACATCCATGCCGAGCTTGCGCGCGGCCTGTTCGAAACCGGCGCGGCGCTCGGCGCCGGTGCTGCTGGCGGCACCGAACAGTCCGGTGACGCGGCGGTGGCCCTGCGCGTGAAGGTGCGCGACCAGTTCGGCGGCCATGCGCTCGTTGTCGAGCAGAACACTGTCCAGCCCGGCAGAGGCCAAGCTGCGGTCGATCAGGACGACGGGGAAGCCCGGCTCCAGTCGCTCGGCCTTTTCCACCCATTGGCGACAGGGCGCGAAGATAACCCCGGTCACGCGTTCCTCGTGCATGAGTTCGAGGTAGGCGGCTTCCTTGGCCGGGTCTTCGTCGGTGTTGCAGAGGATCACCCGCAGCCCGCGCGCGGTGGCGAGGCTTTCGATGGCGCGCGAGACGGCGGTGAAGAACGGGTTGCGGATATCGGCGACGATCAGGCCGATGGTGTTGGTATGCTGCGAGCGCAGGCGCCGCGCGGCGAGGTTGGGGCGATAGCCGGTGGACTTGACCGCGGCAAGCACCCGTTCCTGCATCGCGGGATCGACGCTGCGCCCCGAAAGCACCCGCGAAACGGTGGCGGGCGAGACTTCCGCGACCCGCGCTACGTCCTTGATTCCTACTGTCATCCGCAATGCGCCATCCGGGAAATCGTTCTCACCAATTAGGGCACATTGCCCCTCTCCTGTCGCGGACTATGCATCACGTCATCGCATGATCGCAAGCATTCTCTTGACAAGAGCTTTGAGAAAACGTTTTCTACACATGTCACGGACTCGTTATCAAAACGGTCAGGAGAGGCCTGAAATGCTCGCAGATGCGCCCGCCTCGGGGATCGAGGATCTCGTTCGAATCGACGCCAGCGCAGCCAGCAAGGTCGATGCGATTCGCCAGGTCGGCCAGTTGCTGGTCGCCGCCGGTTGCGTCGCGCCCGGCTACGAGGAAAGCATGGTCCGCCGCGAAGGCGTGGCGAACACGTTCCTGGGTGCGGGCGTCGCGATCCCGCATGGTCTCGGTGAGGACAAGGGGCTGGTCCGCCGAGACGGCGTGGCGATCCTCCAACTGCGCGGCGGGGTGGAATGGAACCCCGGCCAGCGCGCCCATCTGGTGGTCGGCATCGCCGCCAATTCGGACAGCCACATCGCCATCCTGCGCCGGTTGACCCGCCTTATTCAGGACGAGCCGCGCCTTGCCGCGCTTGTCGCCACCGACGATCCGGCCGCCTTTTCCCGCGCCCTGTGGGAGGACGGAGAGACTTCCGCCCCGTCCGAACCGGCGGCCGACTACGCTGAAACCACCGAATGGACGGTCGATTACCCAACCGGCCTCCATGCCCGCCCCGCTTCGGCCTGGGTCGAAGCGGCGCGTGCCTCTGGCGTGCGCCTGCGCGTACGTCACGGCGGGGAGAGCGCCGATCCTCGCAGCCTCGTTTCCCTCCTCCAACTGGGGCTGCGTGCTGGTGATCGGGTGACTCTCTCCGCCGAAGGGGCAGGCGCGCGGGCGGCGCTGGACAGCTTTGCCGCCATGGTCCGCCGCCTGACCGCGCGCGAGAAGGAAGACGCCGCGCGCGCCGCCGAGAAGGCCGCCGCACCGATCCGGGGCTGGAAGCCCGAGGGCGAAGCGCAAATGATCGCGGGCGTTGCCGCCAGTCCGGGCCTCGCCATCGGCAAGGTCCATGTGCTTTCCGCGCAGGAACTCGACGTGCCCGACCGGCCGACTGATCTGGCCAGCGGCGGCACCCAGCTGAACGATGCGCTCACCCGCACCCGCGCGCAGATGAAGGCGCTGATCGACGACACCACCCGCCGCCTTGGCGCGGGCGATGCGGCGATCTTCAAGGCGCAGGCCGAACTGCTCGACGATACCGACCTCATCACCCTCACCTGCCAGTTGATGGTCGAGGGCCACGGCGTCGCATGGTCGTGGCATCAGGCGGTGGACCGGATCGCCGGGCAACTTTCGGCGCTGGGCAATCCGGTGCTCGCCGCCCGCGCGGCGGACCTCCACGACATCGGCCGCCGCGTTCTGGCCGAGATCGATCCCGCGCTCGCCGCCGGTTCGCTGACCGATCTGCCCGAGGAGCCTTGCGTGCTCGTCGCGGCGGACCTCTCGCCTTCGGACACCGCCACGCTCGATACCGCGCGCGTGGCGGGCATTGCGACGGCACTGGGTGGGCCGACCTCTCACAGCGCGATCCTGGCTCGCACGCTGGGACTGCCTTCGGTGGTGGCGGGCGGCGCGGACCTGCTGGGCCTTGCCGCCGGAGCCACCGCCATCGTCGACGGCGACAGCGGCCGCGTCTGGCTGAACCCGTCCGAGACCGACCTTGCCTCTGCCCGCGCGTGGATCGCGGAACTCGCCGAAAAGCGCGCCGCCGAAGAGGCCGAGCGCAGCAAGCCCGCCGAAACCCGCGACGGCCACCGCGTGGAGATCGCCGCCAACGTCAACCGCCCCGATCAGGTCGCTTTCGCGCTGGCGCAGGGCGGCGAGGGCGTCGGCCTGATGCGGACCGAATTCCTGTTCCTCGAACGCGGCGACAGCCCCGGCGAGGACGAGCAGGCCGATATCTACCGCGCCATGGCCGAGGCATTGGACGGTCGCCCGCTGGTGGTGCGCGCGCTCGATATCGGCGGCGACAAGCAGGTGCCGCACCTCGACCTGCCGCGCGAGGAGAACCCCTTCCTCGGCGTGCGCGGCGCGCGGCTGCTGCTGCGCCGCCCGGACCTGCTGGAGCCGCAGCTTCGCGCGCTTTACCGTGCGGCCAAGGCGGGCGGCGATCTGGCGATCATGTTCCCGATGATCACCTCGGTCCACGAACTGATCGCCCTGCGCGCCCGCTGCGAGGAAATCCGGCTGGAACTCGATGCGCCGACGATCCCGGTCGGCATCATGATCGAGGTCCCCGCCGCCGCCATTCAGGCGCGCTCGCTGGCGGCCCATGCCGATTTCTTCTCGATCGGCACCAACGATCTCACCCAATATGTCCTCGCCATCGACCGGCAGAACCCGGAACTGGCGGGCGATGCGGACAGCCTGCATCCCGCCGTGCTGCGCATGATCGCGGCGACGGTGGAGGGCGCGCAGGCGCATGGCCGCTGGGTCGGCGTCTGCGGCGGCATTGCCGGGGACCCGTTCGGCGCGGCGCTGCTGGTGGGGCTTGGCGTCAGCGAACTGTCGATGACCCCGCGCGACATCCCGGCGGTAAAGGCCCGCATTCGCGGCGCCTGCCTCGAAAGCCTGCGCGCACTCGCCGCCAGGGCACTCGACATGGAAAGCGCGAGCGAAATCCGCGCTCTGGACGTGCCAAAAATCGAAGAGGGGGAAGGCTGATGCGCACTCTTACCGTCACCTTCAACCCGGCCATCGACCAGACCGTCACGGTCGACAGGCTGATCGTCGGCGAAGTCCAACGCGCCCGGTCGGTGCGCCAGAACGCGGGCGGCAAGGGCGTGAACGTCGCCAGTTGCCTGGCCGACTGGGGCATGCCGGTTGCCGCCTATGGCCTGCTCGGCAGCGACAATGCCGCCGCGTTCGACGCGCTGTTCGCCGCCAAGGCCATCGAGGACCGTTTCATCCGTATCGCCGGGGCCACGCGGGTCAACCTCAAGCTGGTCGACGTGACGGGCACGACCGATATCAATCTCGACGGGATCGCCGTCGATGCGGGCCGCGCCGAAATGGTGGGGGCAACGATCTGCGAAGCCGCGCGCGAGGGCGATCTGGTGGTGCTCGCCGGAAGCCTGCCGCCGGGCTGCCCGCCCGACAGCTACGTGACGCTGGTGGCCCGCCTGCGCGCGGCGGGGTGCCGGGTGGTGCTCGATACCAGCGGGTTGCCGCTGAAGTGCGCGCTGACCGCCGATGTCCTGCCCGATGTGGTGAAGCCCAACCGCGACGAACTGGCGCAGGTGCTGGGCCGTCCTCTCCCCGATCTGGCGGCGCTTTCCGAAGCGGCCTGCGAACTGCACGCGCGCGGCGTTTCGCTGGTCGTCGTGTCGATGGGCGAGGAAGGGGCGCTGTTCCTCTCCGCAGAAGGCGCGGCAACCGCGCGCCTCCCGATCGCGCAAGTGGCGAGCACGGTCGGCGCCGGGGATGCCATGGTCGCCGGGATCGTCGCGGCGCTGGGCGAGGGAGCGGACCTTGAGCGTACCGCGCGTCTCGCCACCGCGTTCGCGGTCGCCAAGCTGGGCATGGCCGGGCCGAACCTGCCCGATCTGCCGACCGTCCACGCGCTTGCCGAAGAAGTCAGCGTCACGCCCCTCATGCCGTGCGGCGGGATGGAGCAGCAGAAAGCCACAACGGGAATTGGGGCCGGAGAGGAATAATGGCCAAGCTCTACGCAGTTATCGATGCGGCGGATTCCGCCGTACAGGGCGTGCTCGCCGGGGAAGCGCTGCGCAAGGCAGCGCGCGCCAGGGGCCGCGATATCGAGATCGAGGTGCGCACCGGACAGGGCGTGCTCAACCCTTTGCCCGAGGAATTGCAGGCAGACGACACGCTGCTGCTGGTTGCCGCCAATGACGAGGCTGGAACCGCGCTTCCGCTCGCCCCGCATCGCCGCCTAACGCTGGAGGCGGTGCTCGCCGATCCGGCTTCGGCGCTGGTGCCGGACCCGCAGTCAGCCACCGATACGCCGCGCGTGGTGGCGATCACCTCATGCCCCACCGGCATCGCGCATACCTTCATGGCGGCAGAGGGCCTTCAGGAAGGCGCGAAGCAGCTGGGCTATCCGATCCGCGTGGAAACGCAGGGCTCGGTCGGCGCCGGTTCGCCGCTGACGGCAGAAGAGATCGCGGCGGCCGATCTGGTCATCATCGCCGCCGACCGCGAGGTCGACCGTGCGCGCTTTGCCGGAAAGCGGGTCTTCGCATCGAGCACCAAGCCCGCCATTTCCGGCGGCAAGGCGCTGATCGAACGTGCACTGACCGAGGCGAAAGTGCAGGGCGGCGCGGCTTCGGCCGAGACTGCCGGTGCCGCTGCCGAACGGGCCGGTCCCTACAAACACCTGATGACGGGCGTTTCCTTCATGCTGCCCTTCGTGGTCGCGGGCGGCCTGATGATTGCCATGGCTTTTGCGCTAGGGGGCATCGATGCCAACAGCGCAGCGGCGGAGGGAACACTTGCCAATGCCCTGTTCCGCATCGGTGCGCAGGGCGGTTTCGCGCTGATCGTACCGGCGCTGGCTGGTTACATCGCCTATTCGGTGGCCGACCGCCCCGGCATCGCGCCGGGCATGATCGGCGGCATGCTGGCTGCCAATCTCGGCGCGGGTTTCCTGGGCGGCATC
This sequence comes from Novosphingobium sp. BF6, assembly GCF_058273105.1. NCBI lineage: Bacteria > Pseudomonadati > Pseudomonadota > Alphaproteobacteria > Sphingomonadales > Sphingomonadaceae > Novosphingobium > Novosphingobium sp. BF6. The sequence continues at coordinate 787,673 of NZ_CM177776.1, read as the reverse complement.
GTCGCGGGCTTCATTGCCGGTTACGGCGTCGAGTGGCTCAACCGGATTATCAAGTTGCCCAAGAACCTCGCGGGCCTGAAGCCGGTGCTGATCCTGCCGCTGCTGGGCACGCTGCTGACCGGGCTGCTGATGATCTATGCGGTCGGCACGCCGGTCGCCGCGGCGCTGGCGTTCCTCACCGAGTGGCTGCGCTCGATGCAGGGATCGAGTGCGATCCTGCTCGGCGTGATCCTGGGCGCGATGTCGGCTTTCGACATGGGCGGGCCGGTCAACAAGGCGGGTTATGCCTTCTCGGTCGGTCTGATTTCCAGCCAGGTCTACACGCCGATGGCCGCGACGATGGCGGCGGGCATGGTGCCGCCGCTCGCCGTGGGCCTTGCCACCCGTCTGTTCCGCGACCGTTTCACGACCGAGGAGCGCGAGGCCGGAGGCGCCGCCGCCGTGCTCGGCCTTGCCTTCATCACCGAGGGCGCGATTCCCTTCGCCGCGCGCGATCCGTTCCGGGTGATCCCGGCGCTGATGGCGGGTTCGGCGATTGCCGGGGCCATCTCGATGGCGGCGGGCGTGGAACTCAAGGTGCCGCATGGCGGTGTGTTCGTCCTGCCGATCCCCGGCGCGGTCACGCATCTGGCGGTCTACGGGCTGGCCATTCTGGCGGGCGTGCTGGTGAGCGGGGTCCTCGTCGGCCTGCTCAAGCCGCGTCCGGCATCGGCGGAAGCTGCCGCCGTCTGACATAATTGCGGCCCGGCGGAAGAACGGGCTCGAGAGAGGATTTCATTCGATGCGGTTCGCATTGCTCAAGGGCGCCTGCTGCGCAGGCGTCGCCGCCCTTTCCTTGTCTGCCGCCATGGCACAGGAGGCGGTTTCCGAAGACACTCGGGCCGAAGCTCCCAAGCCGTGGCAGCCGCTGGCGGATGACGGCATTACCCTTGCGCTCAGCTACACCGGAGAGGCGGCGACGAACGTCTCCGGCGGCCTGCGCCGCGATGCCGCCTATGCCGGGCAGATCTATGTCGGCGCGGACCTCGACATGGACCGTATCGCGGGCATCGGCGGCGGTACGATCCATGCCGCGATCACCAACCGCCATGGCGACAGCCTCTCGGCGCTGGCGCTGGGCAACAACACGTCGGTTCAGGAAATCTGGGGCACCCAGAACACCCACCTCGCGATCCTGACCTGGGAGCAGAAGCTGCTGGACGACCGCCTGATGATCGAGGCAGGGCGCAGCCAGGCGAACATCCATTTCCTGAACGCGCCGATCTACTGTCATTTTCAGGGCAACTCGGGCTGCGGCAATCCGACGTTCGTCTTCAAGAACAGCAATTTCACCTATTTCCCGGCATCGAGCTGGATGATCCGCGCCAAGGCCGAAGTCCTGCCGTATGTGACCGTCCATGTCGGCGCCTACGAGGTCAATCCGGACCGCAAGCGCCCCAACGACCACGGCTTCAACTTCAGCACGAAAAACGCCACCGGGGTGATCGTGCCGTGGGAACTGGGCTACTCCAAGGAAGGGAAAGGCGTGCGCCTGCCCGGCCACTACATCGTCGGCGGCTGGTTCGACCGGGGCGACTATGCCGATCCGCTGCGCGACGATCGGGGCGGTATCGCCATTCTCACCGGACGCGGCGCGCAGACCCATAATGGCCGCTCCGGCATCTATTTCCGCTTCGACCAGCGTGTGACCCGGCCCGACCCCAACTCGGAACGCGGCCTCAGCGTGTTCGGCGTGGCGATGACCAACCTGTCAGGCCGTGTCGAGGAAAGCCGCTTCTTCGACTTCGGCGTGGTCCAGACCGGCACGTTCGCCGGGCGCGATGCCGATACCATCGGCTTCATGCTCAGCGACCAGCGTTTCAGCGACCTTGCCATGGAGCGCATGCGCGCCGCGCGGATTGCGGCGGGCGGTGACGACAATGTTCACCGCCACCAGTACATGATGGAACTGGCCTATGGCGCCCAGCTCGGCCCGGCGATCCGCCTCTCTCCCAATGTGCAGTATATCCTCCACCCCGACCAGACCGGCGCGCCCTTCCGCCCAAACGGCATCAAGGACGCGCTGATCTTCGGCTTCAAGTTCACGGTGGATGCCCCCGCCCTGCTGTCACGCTGAGGCGCGCTCGGCCCAGTCGATGGCGGCATCGGCAACCTGTTCCCAGCCTTCGTCCAGCAGGGTCCAGTGCGAGCGGTCCGGGAATTCGATGTAGTCCGTCCGCGTCGGCGCGCGGCGCTGCTTGCGATGGATCGCGCGGGTCATCCCCGCGTCGGCGATCAGGTCCCTGCCGCCGCCGATCAGCAGCAGCGGCGGGCGCTGCGGGTTGCTCCAGTCGATCTTCATCGGCCCGACCACGCCGTCCCAGTAGACCCTGCCCGGCGTCGGGACGATGTAGCGTTCGTAGGCAGCCCCGGCTCTGTCGGCGGAAAGCGTCTGGGCGAAGCGCCGGGCGAAGAAGCGGCGCGACATGTGTTTCGCCTTGCCGCGGCTGAACGGGTCGAGGAACACCGGCAGCGCCGATACCAGCGCATGGGGAAAGATCGGCACGCCGGGGGTCGGCGCCGGGTCGATCGCCACGCCGGCAAGGCCCAGCCCCCGGTCGAGCAGGTGCTGCACGAAGACCCCGCCCAGCGAATGACCGATCAGGATCGGCTTTTCCGGCAGGGCGCGGATCACCGCTTCGTAGTGATCGACGATCCGGCGCTGGCCCAGCGTGCCGAGTTCCGGGTGCGGCCTTGCACGCAGGGCAGCGGGATCGCCTTCGTCGAGCGGCCAGTCGGGTGCGAGGACGGTATGGCCGCGCGCTTCGTAGCGGGCCTTCACATGCTCCCAGCTCAGGGAATTGAGCCAGGCGCCGTGGATGAGTACGATGGTCTTGCTCATGGCAGCGTCTCCTTCGCCGGTCGTTCGCCTTTCAGCGGTCACGCTTGGTAGCGTTCGGCGGGGCGGTTGCGGGACAAGTTGGGGCGCAGTGCGCGGCGGGCGTCCAGATAGGCGTTGAGATCGGCGGTGTCGGGCAAGGCGGGAATGGTGATCGTCTCGCCGAGGTCCAGCCCCTTCAGCGCCGCATCGACCATGTCCTCCACGTCCATGACCATTTCGGCGGGAAGGCTCGCCAGTTGCTCCTCGGTCCAGATCGGCGTGCGGGTGATCCCCGGCAGCACCGCCTGAACCTGCACGCCCCTGGCCCCGAGTTCGACGTGCAGCGCCTCGGTGAAGGCGAGCACGTAGGCCTTGCTCGCGGGATAGACCGCCGTGAAACCGTCGGGCATCAGCGCCGTCACCGACGTCATGTTGACGATCGTACCGCTGCCACGTTCGGCCAGACGCGGGGCGATGGCGGCGGCAAGCCGCGTGACCGCCAGCACGTTGAGGGCGATCATGCCGGTGAGATAGGCCGGATCGGAACCGACGAATGTGGTCTCTCCGGCGATCCCGGCATTGTTGACGAGACCGGTGATCGCCGCATCCTCGCGCAGCCGCCGTTCGATGCGGGCGAGGTCTTCGGGCCGTGCAAGATCGGCGCCGAGCGTTTCGACCTTCACGCCGGTCTCGGCGGCGAGGATTGCGGCCAGCGCTTCCAGCCGGTCCGCGCGGCGGGCGACGAGGATCAGGTCATGGCCGCGGCGCGCGAGGCGGTCGGCATAGACCGCGCCGATACCGTCCGACGCGCCGGTGATGAGGAAAGTGCCCTTGGTCATGTGCATGTCCTTTCGTGGATAGGGTTCGTGGGAGGTTTCAGGCGCGGATGAAGTCGAGGAGATCGGCGTTGAAGCGGTCCTGATGCGTCTGGGTCAGGCCATGGTCGGCTCCCTGATACACCTTGAGCACCGCATTCGGCACGATCTTCACCGTTTCCAGCGCCGAGGCGCCGATCGGCACGATCTGGTCGTCATCGCCGTGGAGGACGAGCGTGGGCACGTCGAAGCGGGCGAGGTCGCGGTGGAAATCGCTTTCGGAAAAGGCACGGATGGAGTCGAGCTGGCCCTTGAGGCCGCCCATCATCCCCTGCCGCCAGAATTCCTCGCGAATGCCTTCCGAGATCGCCGCGCCTTCGCGGTTGTAGCCGTAGAAGGGGATAGTCAGGTCGCGGAAGAACTGGCTGCGGTTGTCGAAAGTGCCCTTGCGGATGGCGTCGAAGGCATCGATCGGCAACCCGCCGGGATTGGCCTCGGTCTTGAGCATCAGCGGGGGGACCGCGCCGATCAGCGCCACTTTGGCGACGCGGGCGGTGCCGTGGCGGCCGATGTAGCGGGTCACTTCGCCGCCGCCGGTCGAATGGCCGACCAGGATCGCGTCGTGCAGGTCCAGCGCCTCGATCAGTTCGGCAAGATCGTCGGCATACTGGTCCATCGTATTGGCGTTCCACACCTGGTCGGAGCGGCCATGGCTGCGACGGTCGTGGGCCACGGTGCGGAAGCCCTCATGGGCGAAGAAGACCATCTGCGCGTCCCAGGCGTCGGCCGAAAGCGGCCAGCCGTGCGAGAAGACGATCGGCTGGGCGTCCTTCGCGCCCCAGTCCTTGTAGAAGATGCCGGTTCCGTCCTTGGTGGTGATCCTGGTCATGTCCCTTTTCCTTTCTCGATGGGGCCGTTGCGCCCCGTGAGAAGAGGGATAGACTGCCCCGCGAACCGGCAGGATCGGCGGTTCCGACATAAAACAGGCCAAAACCGACAAAGAGGGAATTCGGGCATGTCCGTGCCGCCGCGTATCCGGGCCGAGATCGGCCTCGTCCTCTACCCGAACTGCCAGGCGGCGATGGTCCACGGGATCACCGACCTCTTCGCCATCGCCTCCCATTTCTCGGCTCAGCACGAGGGACCGGGGCTGCGGGTCAGCCACTGGACGATGGAGGGCACGGATAGGTTCGCGCGCAGCTTCGACACCCATCCCGGAGGGGACGGCGGCCCCGAATTCCTGATCGTGCCCGGCCGCCTGTCCGGCCCGGCCGATGCCGAGGAGGCCGCGCCCTATGCCCGCTGGCTGCTCGACCGCCACGGCCACGGCGCGACGCTCGCCTCGACTTGCGGCGGCGCCTTCATGCTGGCGGCGACCGGGCTGCTCTCCGGCCGCCCCGCCACTACCCACTGGCTTTTCGCAGAGGCTTTCCGCACCCGCTTTCCGGACGTGCGGATGGAGCCGGACAAGATGGTCATCGAGGACGGCGACATCATCACCGCCGGAGGGCTGATGGCCTGGACCGACCTCGGCATGCGGATCGTCGACCGCCTGCTGGGTCCGACGGTGATGATCGAGACCGGCAAGTTCCTGCTGGTCGATCCCGCCGGGCGCGAGCAGCGCCACTACAGCAGCTTCGCCCCGCGCCTGACCCACGGCGACGAGGCGATCCTCAAGGTCCAGCACTGGGTCCAGGGCCGCGCCGAGCGTCCGCTCAGCGTTCCCGAGATGGCGGGACAGGCGGGGCTGGAGGAGCGGACCTTCCTGCGCCGCTTCAAGGCGGCCACCGGCATGAAGCCGGTCGAATATGTCCAGAACCTGCGCGTCGGCAAGGCTCGCGAGCTGCTGGAATTCACCCGCCGTTCGGTGGACCAGATCGCCTGGGCGGTCGGCTACGAGGATGCCACGGCGTTTCGCCGCGTGTTCCATCGCATCCTCGGCCTGACGCCCGGCGAGTATCGCACCCGCTTTTCCAGCGGCGCCGAACTGGAGATCGCGGCCTGAGGCCACCGGAGGTCACCCCGATTCCGGCCCCGGTTCCGGCCCCGCATGCCCGTGCAGGCGCTTGAACTTTAAGACCAAGGCCCATAGGCATCCGCCATCACCGAGAGCCGTTTGCGTTGGGAAGGCTCCATTCGCCGGGAAAGTCTGGTTGCGTCGCCCCCTTGCAAGTTCCTTCGGTGTGGTATCCGGTCTGGTCGCAGCGGCGACCGGCGCCCATGCGCAAATCACGCAAGTCGATGTTCCAGCCCTGCCCCTCTCCGCCGCCGTCGGCATGCTGGGGCGGCAGACCGGCGTCGAGATCCTGCTCAACGCGCCCGGCCGAGAGCGGCTGCCGACCACGGCCGTCCATGGGCGCCTTTCCGCGGGGGAGGCACTGGCAAGGATGATCCGCGGGCTGGACCTCGCCGTCCGCCGCGCCTCGCCCGGCGTCTACGTCATCGTCGCCGCTCCGGCCAGACGCCCTGCCAAGGCCCAGTCCAGGCCGTCCCCCCGGCCCGAGCCGCTGGAAATCCTCGTCTCCGCCCGCCGCCGTCCCGAACGCGAGGAAGACGTGCCCTTGCTCGTCAACCAGGTCGACGGCGGCACGCTCGACAAGGCGGCGGTGCGGACGATTGCCGACGTGGCCCGCCTCACCCCCGGCTTCATCGCCACCGGTCAGACCAGCAGCGCCACCCCCCTGCTGGTGATGCGCGGCCAGCGGCGCTCGATCAGCGACGAGAACCGCCTGCCGCTCGTCGTCTATCAGGACGAGATTCCCCTGCCCAACCAGGCGGCGCTCTCGCCGCTGTTCGACATGGCGTCGATCGAAGTGCTGCGCGGCCCGCAGGGCACGCTGTTCGGCCGCAACGCCACGAGCGGCGCGGTGCTGCTGCGCACAGTCCAGCCGGGCACGGGCGCGGCCTCCTATCTGGAGGCGGAGACCGGCAACTATGGTCTCTCCCGGCTGGAGGGCGCGGTCGAACTGGCCGCATGCGGACCGTTCGCGCTGCGTATCTCGGGCCAGCGCATGCGCCGCGACGGCTATACCCGGCTGCTGACGGGAGGGCGCGCCGACAGCGTGCACAGCGACGGCCTGCGGGCGATCCTGCGCTTCGATCCGCTCGGCCCGCTGCGATCGACCACGAGCTTCGACATGCTGCGCGCCGAGGAAGTCGGCGCCGCGCTGATCCTGGCAGGCGTCTATCCCGAGGGCAGCGTCCGCAATGCCGCGAACGCCCCCTATTTCGATTGCGGCGCGGGCGCCTGCGACATCGACAGCTATTTCGACGTACAGAAGGAATTGGGACGGCGAACATCGCAATCCAGTCCGGCGCTGTCGTTCGGCAGGAACTTCAAGGGGCTGGGCAACGTCACCGAATATGGCGACGAGAACCTCCTGTTCCGCAACATCGCCGGGCTGCGCTCGACGAGGGTGCATTACGAACTCGACGGCGACGGGACCCCGCTGCCGATCAACGATTCCGTCAGCGAGTCGCACCTGCGGCAGATCACGGAGGAGTTCCAGGTGCAGGGCCGCAGCGGCAGCCTGCGCTATATCGTCGGCCTGTTCTATCTCGACAGCGCGCCCGACGGGCCGGTTCTCCAGACGGTGTCGCGCCTCGTGCGGCCGGACAATCCCCCGTCGCATATCGCCAGTTACCAGACCTTCCGCAGCGGCGCGCTGTTCGGTCAGGTCACGGCGACGCTGGGCGGCGGCTATGTGGCCGACGTCGGCCTGCGCTACACGCGCGAGACGATCTCCGGCTGCTCGCTGCGCGCGGTAGATGCCATGCCGCAGAACGAGGGCCAGTGCATCGCCGAGAACGGCACCCGCGCGCGCTCTCGCTTCGGTCGCCTCACCTGGACGCTCTCGCTGATGCGGAAAAGGGGAGATCACAGCGTCTATCTCACCAGCCGCCGCGCATTCCGCTCCGGCGGATACAATACCCCGGCGCTGGGCGGCAGCCTGCGCCCCTACCAGACCTTCCGGCCGGAAACCCTCACCGACATCGAAGCCGGTGCGAAAGGACGCTGGGACATCGCCGGGATTTCGGGTTCCTACGCCGTCGCGGCTTATGTGGGCCTCTATTCCGACGTGCAGCGCGCGCTGTTTCCCGATGTCGACTACGACGGCGACGGCGACCTGAAGACCGATCCCATCACGCTATACGTCAACAGCGCCCGCGCGCGGGTGGCGGGGCTGGACGGCGACCTCTCGCTGGACCTCGGCGCGCGGACCCATGCGACGGTGAGCGCCTCCTGGATCGATGCGCGCTATACCAAGGTGATCGCGCCCGCCGAACTGACGAGCCTGCTGGGCAGCGATCCGCTGCACAACCGCTTCACCTATACGCCCACTTTCAGCGGCACCGTGGCACTGTCGCACGAAATCGACTTGCCGGGGCGCCTCGGCGTGCTGGAACTGCGGGCGGACTATGCCCATGTCAGCAGCGTGCGCTTCAGCGAGCGCCTCACCGAAGACTTTGCACGGCAGCCTGCCTACGGTCTGCTTGGCGCCTCGCTGAACTGGATGCGTCCGGCGGGCCTGCCGCTGGAATTGCAGCTCTGGAGCCGCAACCTGACCGACCGCTTCTATGCGAGCGGCGGGGGAACGCTCAACCCGGCCTATACGGCGGCGACGGTGATCCCCGGCCCGCCGCGCACGATCGGCATGCGACTGCGCTACACCTTCGAATGATGGGAAAGCCTAGGGCGCGACGAGTTCGGCCCTTGTCGCGCTTTCGTTCTCCACGCGGGCGATGCCTGCCGCTTCGAGGCTTTGCAGGAAGCCGCGTGTCACACCGATGCGGAAGGTGCCGCTGATCGGATGGCGCGCCAGCGCCGGGCTGGAGACGATGATCTCCTGCGGGCTGTAGCGATTGATTTCCGCCACGGCCTCGGCCAGCGGAACCCGGTCGAAATCGATCACCCCCTTGCGCCAGGCCAGCTGCCGCTCGACCTCGACCGCGCCGGTGCGATAGCCGCTCCCGTTCCAGACCAGCTCCTGCCCCGGCAGCAGGATGGCCGACTGCGCAGGTCTGCCGTCTACAGCAGGCATATCGACCCGCACGCGCCCTTCGGCCAGAGTCACATCGACACGCCCGTCGGTCTCGCGCACCGCGAACCGGGTGCCCAGTGCCGTCACCGTGATCCGGCCTGCCGTCACCACGAAGGGCTTGCGCGGGTTCTTGGCGACTTCGAAGAAGGCCTCGCCCTCGCGCAGGGCGGTGCTGCGCCGGGTGTCGCTTTCGGCCACGGTCAGCACGGTCGCGGTATTGGCGGTGATGACCGAACCGTCGGCCATGCGCAGCGTGCCCTGCTGCCCGACGCCGGTGGACAGCTCGCGGCTGTCGGCCACGGCAGGCGCCGCCGGGGAAACGGACGTGTAGTGCTGGAAACCGAACGCGCCGCCCAGCACTGCCAGCGCCATCGAGGCGGCGATGGCCGGACGCACCCAGGCCTTGCGCCGACGCCGGTTGGCCAGTGCACGTTCCCGGATTTCGAGAATGCGCGCCTCGGTGCGCATGGCGCCGGAGCCGTCCCAGGCCCGCTCCACCCTGGCCCAGGCGATGCGGTTGGCCTCGTCCCGCGCGTGCCAGCTTTCGAAATCCTCGTAGTCCCGCGCGGTCGCGCGCGGGGAGCGGAAGATGCTGAAATAGGCCGCCGCCGTCGCTTCGGGCGAATCTATCCGCTCCAGCGCATGGGCGTCGAACGGTCTCGGGTCGAGCGGCCGGCTCATGGCAGGTCCCTCGCGGCCAGGAAGCGGACGGCCTTCATGAGGTGGCGCCCGACCGCACTGTTGGAGAGGCCCAGATGCTCCCCGATCGCATCGTAGGACATGTCCTCGAAGCGATGGAGCACGAAGACGTCGCGCGTCAATTCGGGCATGTCTTCCAAGGCATTGGCCAGCCGGTCCACGTCCTCGCGCCCGCGCAGCACGCGTTCGGGGGTCAGTTCGTCGACCGGATGGAAAGCCTCGGTCAGCTCATGATGCGCGCCGCGGTGGCGCACGCTGTCGCGCCGGGCGCGGTCGGTCAGCACGCTGGCGGCGACCTGGAACAGGTAGCCCTCGACATTGGCGATGGGATCGGCCTGCCCGCGCACATGCATGCGCATCAGCACGTCCTGCACCAGATCGTCCACGTCGCCCGGCTGCGCGCGCTTGGCGATGTAGCGGCGCAGGGCGGGAACGTGCGCGGACAGGTCCGGCCCCTCGGGACGGCCCGGTTCCTGCCTGTTCGGCGATGTCCTGCGCAGCGAGAAAATGGGTCCGGCCTTCCGTGTCGAATGCCCGGCATCCTTAGCCGCCGGCGGCCCGGCGCGTCACCCGGAATATTTTTTCATCGAAAGCGAATGATCCGCGATGCGCTGCGTCTTGCGACTATCGGCCTGCGATCAGGGACAGGCCGGAAAAAAAGGGGAAATAAAAAAATGACCTGTCGCAGCCTTTCGGCTCTGCTTCTCGCGTCCAGCATCCTCGCCGCCGCCGCGCCTGCCCAGGCGCAAGTTCAGAATCAAGCCCAGAGTCAGACCCAGTCGCTCGACCAGCCGGGCGGCGACATCGTCGTCACCGCACGCCGCCGCGAGGAAAGCGCGCAGACCGTGCCCGTCTCGGTCACCGCCTTCAACGCCGAAATGCTGCGCGAAAAGGCCGTCGTCAGCACCCAGGACCTGACCTATACGACGCCGGGTCTCAACGTCGCGCCGCAGACCTCGCGCGATACCCCCTCGATCGTCATTCGCGGCCAGCGCCGCGCCACCGCTGGCGCCTCGGCTCCCTCGGTCGTGACCTACTTCGCCGACGTGCCGCTGCCCAACGAAGGCTCGATCGTGCCGACTTTCGACATCGGCTCGATCCAGGTGCTCAAGGGGCCGCAGGGCACCCTGTTCGGCCGCAACACCACCGGCGGCGCCCTGCTGCTCTATCCGGTCGCGCCCGACTACGATCTGGCCGGTTACGGCCAGGTCACGCTCGGCTCTTACAACGAGACCACGTTCGAAGGCGCGGTGAACGTGCCGATCGTCGATGACCATGTGGCACTGCGCGTCGCCGGCCAGATCGCTCGCCGCGACGGCTATACCAAGAACCACGGCAACGGCGGCGACCTCGACGATCGCCACAACGACGCTTTCCGCGCCTCGCTTCTGCTCGAACCGGTCGACGGCCTGAAGAACACCACCGTGTTCGACTGGTATCGCGCGCGCGAAAACGGCACCGGCACCGTGCTGAGCGGCGTCTACCCGAACCCCGCCGTCAGCGGCGGCGGTACCGCGCGCACGGCGGCCAACCGCCCCTACTTCGACTGCGGCGTCGCCGGTTGCGACATCGACATCGCCCTCGCCGAACAACAGGCGGCAGGCGTGCGCGACGTCAGCACCAGCATCGATCCCTACTCGAACCGCACGTTCTGGGGCATTGCCAACACTTCCGAACTGGAAGTGGGCAAAGTCACCTTCAAGAACATCTTCGGCTACCGCCGCAGCAAGGTTGCCGCCGCCCGCGACATGGACGGCACCTACCTCGCGCTCTACGACGGCGTTTCCAACACGAACGTCAAGCAGGTCTCGAACGAGTTCCAGATCCTCGGCTCGCTGCTGAACGACCGGCTCGACTGGATCGTCGGCGCCTTCTATCTCAAGAGCGATCCCAGCGGCGTCAACGGCAGCGTCACTTACTCTGCGGTGATCCCCGGCAGGACCTTCACCTACAACGAGAACTACAACTCCTCGACCAGCAAGGCGCTGTTCGGCCAAGTCGGCTATGCCTTCGGCGGCTTCGCGGAAGGCCTGCGCTTCAACGGCGGCTTCCGCTACACCTGGGACAAGTCCTCGGGCTGCTCGGTGGCCACGCTCGACACCGCCGCCCACATCGGGCCTGACGATTGCGGGACTTCGGGCGGCAAGACCGGATCGGAAAGCTCCAAGGCGCCGACCTGGACGCTGGGCTTCGACTACAAGGTCAACGACGACCTGTTCCTCTACGTCACCAACCGCCGCGGCTACCGCTCGGCAGGCTACAACCAGAGCGGCATGTCGCCGTACTTCGACGGTTTCGAGACCTTCAAGCCGGAAAAAGTCACCGACTACGAAGCGGGGATCAAGTCGAGCTGGGAACTGGGCGGCGTGAAGGGCCGGTTCAACGTGGCGGCCTACACCAGCAAGTACAGCAACATCCAGCGCTCGATCTTCCCCGGCGCCGACTTCGACGGCGACGGCAATTCGGCCAACGATCCCAGCAGCCTGATCATCAACGCCGCCAAGGCGACGATCAAGGGCACCGAGTTCGACTTCTCGGTCACGCCGACGAGCGGCTTCACCCTCTCGGGCTTCGGCGCCTATACCGATGCCAAGTACGACGAGTACGACGCCCCCGCCGCCTTCATCCCGCTGCTGGGCAACAACCCGGTGAACAACAAGTTCTCCTACACCCCCAAGTGGACCCTGGGCGGCGGCGCCCGCTATGCCACCTATCTCGGCGACTTCGCCGAGATGGTGTTCAACGCCAACTGGTTCCACAGCACCAAGGTCTGGTACGTTGAGCGTCCGCTGGACACCAACGGCATCCAGAAGGCCTACGACACCGTCAATCTGAAGCTGGACTTCAACAATATCGAGAATCGCGGCATCGACCTCGGCTTCTTCGTGCGTAATCTGTTCGATGTGACCTATGCCGCTGCCGGTGGTGTCGTCACGCCGTCCGTTACATCGACCACGCTCGTCTACAACGAGCCGCGCGTGATCGGTGCCCAGCTGCGCATCTCCTTCGGGAAGCGTTGATTCCGAGTGCCGGCCCCCGCGCGGACAGGATGCCGCGCGGGGGCACCCTTTCGATACGACCTTCCATGGGGATAGCCTGATGAAATCCTTCGTTCGTACCGCCCTGTTCCTCCTCGCCGCCGGGGCCAGCGCGCCCGCGCTCGCAGGCCCGCTTGCCGAGGCCGACCGTACCGCGATCCTCGCCGACGTCGATCGCGGCGCGGCCGCCATGTCGCGCAATGCGCTGCAGATCTGGTCCTGGGCCGAAGTCGGCTTCCAGGAGACCAAAAGCTCCGGCCTGCTCCAGAAGGACCTCAAGGCCGCAGGCTTCCAGGTGACGCCGGGCGTCGCCGGAATGCCCACAGCTTTCGTCGCCAGCTTCAAGACCGGCGATGGTCCCGTCATCGGCATCCTCGCCGAATTCGACGCCCTGCCCGGCCTCGCCCAGGCCGCCGAGCCGGAACGCCGCGTTATCGACGGCGTCGCCGGGCACGCCTGCGGCCACAACCTGTTCGGCGCCGCCTCGATCGCCGCCGCCATCGCCACCAAGAACTGGATGGTCGCCCACGGCATCAAGGGCGAGCTGCGCGTCTACGGTGCGCCTGCCGAAGAAGGCGGCTCGGGCAAGGTCTTCCTCGTCCGCTCGGGCCTGACCAAGGACGTTTCCGCCATGCTGCACTGGCATGCGGGTGACGGCTATAGCGCCATGCAGGGCCACGCGCTGGCCAATGTCAGCGCCAAGTTCCGCTTCCACGGCGTCGCCTCGCACGCCGCCGCCGCGCCCGAGCGTGGCCGCTCGGCACTCGATGCGGTCGAGGCGATGGACAACATGGTCAACATGATGCGCGAGCATGTCCCGCAAGAAACCCGCATCCACTACGTCATCACCGACGGCGGCAAGGCGCCCAACGTCGTGCCCGAGACCGCCGAAGTCTATTACTACGTCCGCCACCCCGACCAGCAGCAGGTGGCCGAGATCATGGAGCGCGTGAAGAAGGCCGCCGAAGGCGCCGCGCTCGGCACCGGCACCACGGTCGAGTACAACCAGATCGGCGGCACCTTCGACCTGCTGCCGAACGACACGCTCGGCCATGTGATGTACGACAACCTGAAGCAGGTGCCGCTGCCCAGCTACACGGCGCAGGAGCAGGCCTTCCTCGACAAGATCGGCGCCAGCCTGCCCAAGGGCGGCCGCAAGCGCGAGACCGGCGTGGCGCCTTATTCCAGCGGCGAGATCATGTCGGCCTCGACCGATGTCGGCGATGTCAGCTACACCACCCCGACGGCGGGCATGTCCGCCGGGACCTGGGCGCCCGGCACCCCGCCGCACAGCTGGCAGGCGGTCGCCGCCAGCGGCAACAGCGTCGGCACCAAGGGCGCGGAAGTTGCCGCCAAGACCTTGGCGCTGACCGCCGCACAGCTGTTCCAGAGCCCGGACACGCTGGCCGCCGCGAAGCAGGAACTCGACGAACGGCGCGGCCCGGACTTCGTCTACCGCTCGCTGCTGGGCGACAAAGCGCCCTCGCTCGACTACCGCAAGGCCGCTTCGTCCAAGGACTGATCGCCTTTTACAGAGTTGACCGGACCCATCCTGACCCCGGTTCCGCCGCTCCAAATCCGGCGGAACCGGGGGCTTTTTTTGGGCTTCACGCACTCCCTTCGAAAAGAGAATTTCCTATGTCGCGTCGCCTGACGACTTTCATCGTCGCCGGGATGGTTTCCGGCGTCTGCGCGGGGTTCGCCGCCAACCGGCTCGTCGGCGATACGCCCGAGACGGCCAGCGAAGTGGCGGGCTACTTCCACCTGCTCGCCGACGTCTTCCTCCATCTCATCAAGATGATCATCGCCCCGCTGGTATTCTCCACGCTGGTGGCGGGCATGGCGCATATGGGGGACAGCAAGGCGCTGGGCCGGATCGGCGGGCGGGCGATGGCCTGGTTCCTCACTGCCAGCCTGCTGTCGCTGGCGCTGGGCCTCATCCTCGTGAACCTGCTGGCCCCCGGCGAGGGGCTGCACCTCGTCCGCAGCGGCGCCGCCTCGGCGGTCGATGCTCAAGCGCTCAACTTCCGCGACTTCGTGCTCCACGTCTTCCCGACCTCGATGGTCGGGGCCATGGCGGAGAACTCGATCCTGCAGATCGTCGTCTTCTCGATCTTCGTGGGCGTGGCGCTCACCGCGCTCGGGGAAGAGGGCAGACCCATCGTCACGCTGATCGAGGCGATGGTGAAGATGATGCTGACGGTAACCGGTTATGTCATGCGCATGGCGCCGTTGGCAGTGTTCGGCGCGCTGGCAGCGGCGGTGACGACCGAGGGCATCGGCGTGCTGGCGACGTTCGGGCGACTGGTAGGATCGTTCTATCTCGCGCTGGGCACGCTGTGGCTGCTGCTGGTCTGCGCCGGTGCCCTGTTCCTCGGCAGGCGGATCCTCACCCTGCTGCGCCTTGTCCGCGAACCCGTGCTGCTCGCCTTTTCCACCGCATCGTCCGAGGCAGCCTATCCCAAGATGCTGGAGCAACTCGACCGCTTCGGGGTGCCCCGCCGCATCTACAGCTTCATCCTGCCGCTGGGCTACAGCTTCAACCTCGACGGTTCGATGATGTACGCCACTTTCGCGACGCTGTTCATCGCCCAGGCCTACGGCATCGACCTGCCGATCCTCACCCAGATCACGATCCTGCTGGTGCTGATGGTGACCAGCAAGGGCATTGCCGCCGTGCCCCGCGCCTCGCTGGTCGTCGTCGCGGCGACGCTGGGGCAGTTCGACCTGCCGGTGGAGGGCATCGCCTTCATTCTGGCCGTCGATCACTTCATGGACATGGGCCGCACCGCCACCAACGTCCTCGGCAACGCCATCGCGACGGCGGTGATCGCGAAATCCGAACAGAAGCTGGAAGCGGCGCAAGGCGCATCCCTCGAATGCACCGCCCCGGCATGAGATAGCAGGGAGAAGCGCTCGACGGGCGCGCTTCTCCCTTGCGCCCTTACCGGGCGGGTGCCTCGACCGGCAGGTCACGGCGTCCATATCGCGCATAGAGCGTCGGCAGGACGAACAGCGTGAGCAGGGTCGCCGAGATCAGCCCCCCGATCACCACCGTGGCAAGCGGCTTCTGCACTTCCGCGCCCGCCCCGGTGCCCAGTGCCATCGGCACGAAACCGAGGCTGGCGACAAGCGCCGTCATCACCACCGGACGCAGGCGCTGGATGGCGCCGGAGCGGGCCGCCTCGGCCCGCTCCATGCCCTTGCGCATGAGGTCCTGGATCGACGAAACCATGACCAGACCGTTGAGCACGGCGATGCCCGACAGCGCGATGAAGCCCACCGCCGCCGCGATGGAGAAGTCCATGCCGCGTGCGAACAGCAGCAGGACGCCGCCGACCAGAGCCAGAGGAACCCCGGTGAACACGATCGCCGCATCCCGGATCGAACCGAGCGCTCCATACAGCAGCAACAGGATCAGCGCGAAGCAGGCCGGTATCACCAGTTGCAGCCGCGCCCTTGCGGAGGCCAGATTCTCGAACTGGCCGCCCCATTCCAGATAGCTGCCTGCCGGAAGCCGGACCTCACCCGCAATAGCCGTTTGGGCATCTTCGACCACGCTGCCGACATCGCGTCCCCGCACATTCGCCTGGACGACGACACGGCGCTTGCCATTCTCGCGGCTGATCTGGTTCGGGCCGTCGACGACGCGGATGTCCGCCACGCTGGCCAGCGGCACGAACCCTCCTCCCGGCACCGGCACCTGAACCTGCTCCAGCACGCCGATATCGGCACGCTGCGTTTCGGACAGACGGATGACGACCGGGAAGCGGCGATCGCCTTCGAAGATCATGCCCGCCTCGCGGCCGCCGAGCGTGGCCGTGACGATATCCTGCACGTCCTGCGCAGTGACGCCGAGACGCGCCATGGCATCGCGATTGGCGCGAATGTCGAGCATGGGAAGTCCCGTGGTCTGCTCCACTTTCACGTCCACCGCCCCCGGCGTGCGGCGCAACACTCCCGCGATCTTCTCGGCCGTGGCATTCATGGCATCGAAGTCTTCGCCGAAGACCTTGACCGCGATGTCGCCGCGGACCCCGGCGATCAGCTCGTTGAAGCGCATCTGGATGGGCTGCGTGACCTCGTAGGCATTGCCCGGAAACCTGTTCAGTTCCTTTTCCAGCCGGGCCACGAGTGCATCCTTGGTGAGCCTCCGGTCTGGCCACTGATCGCGCGGCTTCAGCATCACGAACATGTCGGTGGCATTGGGCGGCATCGGATCGGATGCCAGTTCCGCCGTGCCCGTCTTGGAAAAGACGAACCGCACCTCCGGCTGCCGTGACAGCATACGCTCGATCGGCACCTGCATCGCCTGGCTCTGCTGAACGGAAGTCGCGGGGATGCGCAAGGCCTGGATCAACAGGTCGCCCTCATCGAGCTGCGGCAGAAAGACCTGTCCCAGCGACAGGAACGCGGCGATGGCGAGAACGAACCCGCCGATCCCAACGCCCACCGTCATGCCCGGCCGCTTCATCGCCTTGTCGAGACCCGGCGCATAGCGCCCCTTGAGCCAGGCCATGATCCGGCCTTCCTTCTCCTCCACGCGATTGGAGAGCCAGAGCGCGATCACGGCAGGCACTGCCGTCAGAGAGAGCACGAAGGCAAAGCCAAGTGCCATGATGACCGTCAGCCCCATCGGCACGAAGGTCTTGCCCTCCACGCCGCTGAGCGTCAGCAGCGGGATGTAGACGAGAATGATGATCGCCTGCCCATAGACCGAAGGCCGGATCATCTCGCGGGCGGCGGCAGCCACTGTGGCCAGGCGCTCCTCCACGGTCAGCAGACGCCCGCTGTCATGCTGTTGCTCCGCCATGCGCCGCAGCGCATTTTCGACGATAATGACGGCGCCGTCGACGATCAGCCCGAAATCCAGCGCGCCGAGGCTCATGAGATTGGCCGAGACACCGGCCCTGAGCATGCCGAAGCCGGTCAGGAGCATCGTGACCGGGATCACCATCGCCGCGATCAGCGCCGCGCGAAAATTTCCGAGCAACGCGAAAAGCACGACGATGACCAGCAACGCCCCTTCGCCCAGATTCCCCGCAACGGTCCTGATCGTCGAATTGACGAGCTGCGTGCGGTCCATCACCGGCTGCACGATCACGTCGGGCGGTAGCGAGGCATTGATCTCCTGGAGGCGATCCGCAACTGCCGTGGCGACCGTCCGGCTGTTCTCGCCGATCCGCATGATCGCGGTGCCGACGACGACCTCGGTGCCGTTCTCGGAAGCCGAGCCCATGCGAATGGCCTGCCCGGTCCGGACCTCGGCAACCTGGCCGAGCGTGACCGGAACGCCGTCGCGCGTCGCGACCACGACCTTGGTCAGTTCACTGGCATTCCGGATCAGCGCATCGGACCGCACGGCCAGTCCTTCGCCGTTGCGATTGACGAAACCGCCACCCACGCTCGTATTGTTGCGCTCCAGCGCGGTTGCGAGGTCGGTCAGCGTGATGTTCATCGCTGCAAGACGCTGGACATCCGGCACGACCAGGAACTGCCTGGCATAGCCGCCGATAGAGTCGACCCCGGCCAGCCCCTTGGTGTTCTTGAGCAAAGGCGAGACGATCCAGTCCTGCGCCGTTCGCAGATAGGTCGCCTTGTCGGTCTCGCCGGTCAGGCGCTCGCCTTCAGGCGTGATGTAGCTGCCGTCCGGCTGCATGCCCGGCTCACCGGGAACGTGCTTGTCATCCTTTCGGTGTTCGAGACGGACGGTCCACATGTAGACCTCGCCCAGCCCGGTGGCGATCGGTCCCATCTCGGGGTTGACCCCGGCGGGAAGGTTTTCCTTCACCCCGGTAAGGCGCTCGCCCACCTGTTGGCGCGCGAAGTAGATGTCGGTGCTCTCGTCGAACACCGCGGTGATCTGAGAGAAGCCGTTACGGCTCAGCGAACGGGTATGTTCGAGGCCGGGAATACCGGCCAGCGCGGTCTCGATCGGAAACGAGACCTGCTTCTCGACCAGTTCCGGCGACAGTGCCGGGGCGCGGATATTGATCTGCACCTGGTTGTTGGTGATGTCCGGCACCGCGTCGATGGGGAGCCGGGACAAGGCGGCGGCGCCGACGATGGCGGCAAGGACGGTCAGCAGCAGGACGAGCCAGCGCCTGCGAACCGCCCAGTTGACGATAGGGGCGATCATCGGCTCAGTCCTCGTGCGCCGCTTCGCCCTTGCCGAGTTCGGCCTTGAGCGTGAAGCTGTTGACGGTGGCGATCTGCTCGGTGCCCTTCAGGCCCGACCTGACGATCACGGTGCCCCCGGCATTGTCGCCGAGCGTCACGGGAACCGCCTGGAATCCGGTCGCGGTGCGCACGAAAATCACGCTCCTGCCCGCAATCGTCTGGATGGCGGTGCTGGGCACGCGCACGGCGCTGTCGCTGCCCTCGCCATTCAGCTGGACCGAAGCCGTGACCGGCTCGCCCACGCGCCATTGCCCGCCGCGATTGTCGAGCATGGCCATGACCGGCACCAGCCGGGTCTGCGGATCGAGCGCGGGTGAAACGAATGTCACCTTGGCGGTGGCGCTGCGACCGGATGCGGTAACGGCTACCGAACTGCCCGGCTTCACCCGGCCGGCATCCGCCGGTTGCAGGCTCAGCGCAAGCGAGACGCTCGACAGATCGGCTATCCGGTAGAGTTCGGCATTGGCATCGACGGTCTGGCCGAGCACGACGCTGCGAGCGATGACCTGTCCGGATATCGGCGCGGCAATACCAAGGCGGTTGAGCCCGCCCCCGCCGACACCCGCCGCCGAAATCTGTCCCTGTGCCTGCCGGTAGGCGATCCGGGCTTCGGTGGCTGCCGTACGCGCCGCGATCAGGTCCTGCTCGGGCGAGACGCGCTGGGCGAACAGGCGCTGCTCGCGGGCCAGATTCGCATTGGCCAGTGCCAGACGCGCGCGGCTTGCCTCGACTTCGCCCTTGAGCAGGGCGGCTTCGCGGCTCTCGATCACCGCCAGAATCTGGCCGCGCCCCACCGACTGGCCGAGATTCCGGTCGAGCGCCACCACGCGCCCGCCGATCGCCGCGGACACGACCTGCGTGCCTTGCGGATCCCCTTCGACGATCGCCGGCAGTTCGAGCGTGCCCGAACCGCCCACCACCGGACGGCCAAGCTGGATGCCCGCCGAGGCGATCTGCTCCTGCGTCAGTGTGACCTTGCCGTCATCGGCATGGGCGGCCTCGCCCGCCTCTTCTTCCTTCGGAGCGGCATCCTGTGAATTGCCGCCGCCACAGCCCGCGAGCGAGAGCGCCAGCGCGGCGCAGGCAAACATGTAAAGCTTCATGACGATCAATTCCCCCCCTGAAATGCGACGGCGGGCGCGGTCAGGCGCTCCAGCTGCGCACGGGCATTCTGATAGGCGGCCAGCGCATCGATGGCCGAGACGCGCGTCTCGGCGAGCGTGCGTTCGGCATCCAACAGGTCGAGTTGGCCGAACTTGCCCTCGCGGTAGCCGATGCGGGCGATCCGCGCGGCTTCCTGCGCGGCGGCCAGCGCCGGACCGGCAGCAGCCCTTGCCGCCGTGGCGGCATTGTCGGCATCAGCCTGAGCATCGGTGATGGCCTGTTCGATATCGAGCGCGCTGACGCGCCGCTGTGCCTCGGACTGGGAGCGCCGGGCGTTGGCCTGCTCAAGCGCGGCGCCGCCGTTGTTGAACACCTGCAGCGGGATCGACAGAGTGAATACCGCCGCGAAGTCGTTGCTCGCCTCCAGTCGCCGTAAGGAAGGTCCTACGTCCACATCGGGCACCCGGTTCGCACGGGCCAGCCGGACCTCGGCATCGGCGACAGCCAGATCGGCATCGGCCGCCGCGAGCGCCAGCGTGCCCTGCGGATCGACGGGAAGGCCCGGCCCATAGGCGTCGGAGGGCAGGCGATCGAGCAGGCCTGCATCAAGTGCGCCATTCAGGCCACGCCCCATGCGCCGTTCCAGATTGATCCGCGCGGCACGGGTCAGGCGGTCCTGTCGTTCGACATTCGCCTCCGCCGCTATGCGGGCGACATCGGCCCGCTGCTGTTCGAGCGGCGAGGCGCGGCCCGCCTGCACGCGAATGCTCGCGGCCCTGAGCGTATCACCGGCGATCCGGGCCTGGTCGCGTGCCGTCGCAAGTCGGCGTTCGGTTGCGATTGCCGCGACGTAGAGCCGGGTGGTCTGAAGCCGCAGGTCGGCGGCAACGATCGCGGCCTGAAGCTGCGTTCTGGACAGTTCCGCCGAGGCCGCCGCGACGCGAGCACTGCGCTTGCCGCCCCGTTCGAGGGTCTGCATGAACCCCACCGTCGTCTCGTTGCTGCGAAGGCCATTGTAGGCCCCGGTTCCGGCGACATTCTCGATCTGGGTCTGCGCCACGGGGTTGGGACGCAGCCCGGCGACGCGCCGCCCGGCCTCGGCGGCACGGATGCCGGCCGCGGCGGCTTCGATGGCGGGCCCGCTTCCGCCCGCTGCCGCAACGGCATCATCGAGGGTGACTATTCGGCCCGAAGACTGCACCGCGCGCGGCGGCGCAGTGTCCTGCGCCTGCGCGACGGCAGCGCACGACGTGGCGGCCAGCAGAGCCGCTATGATCCTGTACATGAAGGTATTCCTGATTGAAGGATGACTGGCCTCGGCCGCACATGCGCGCGCCGGAGCCGTTCGAATTCAATCAGGCAATGGGAGGTCGCAGATCAGGCCCGGCGATCCACCGGCCGAGACCCTGCGAGCGCGCAGCGGGAACCCGCTCCTTCAGCGCGCCGCGAAGCTGGGGATCCAGGTCCCGGGATGGCAGGAAGGAGGCACCGCCATGACAGTTTGCGTGGTGGTGCGGCACGCCCTTGTCGGCGTCGCCCTGCGATTGGTCCGCGTCCCCTTCGTCGTGGACGTAGCCGGAACATTCCATCGTCACCGGACCCGAAATCTCGGCAGCATGAAGGGCAGCGGTCGCCAGGAACGACGACAGCAGCATCAGCAGCAGAGAAACGCTCCAGCGCGACATGGGCCCGCCCATACCGCATTCGCGAAGCCCTGTCATCTCGAAGTCTTGCCCGTCGCAAAGCGGCATTTTCGCACGGTCAAAGCGCGGGCGTCCCGGTCTTCGCCTCAGGAGCGCGCTCTGGCCACGGTGCCCTGAAGCTCTGGAAAGCACTCGCGCGCAAGGCTTTTCCACATGGGCTCCACGGCATCCTTCCAGTCGCCGTAACCATAAAGAACCAAGGTGCCGTCATGGCGCGCCTCGAACGACATGAGCGGATTGGTCGGGGTATCGACATCCTTGGCCACGCGGAAATCAACCTTGCGGCCGAATTCCACCGAGAGGTTTTCGCTCACCCCGACATCGTCGAACTCGGTTTCGACACAGGCCGCAACCTCACCGATGGGACGATCCGAATGCGCCTTGATGGAGGCCGAGACCGAAGGCAGCGCAGCCGAAAGCAGGATAGCGGCAAGAAACATGACGCGTTGATACCACGAGTGGACAGATGGCCCAAGGCCGCCCGTCAGCGGGCGGGGCACCTGGCGAGTATGACGTTCAAGGGGTCAGGCAAAAGATCCGGCAAAGGATCAGGACGGATTTCCAAAGAAATGGTCGATAACATCCCGCGCCAGTCGGGCAGGCTTGAGCGTGGCGGCATCGAGACAGCACCAGCTGGACTTGACCTCGGCGAGGACTTCCTCCCCTCGCTTGATGATCGTTTCGTAGAAGGCCCGCGCGCCCTGGACCTTTTCCAGCAGCACGGTGGCGATCACGTCGTCCCCCAGGAACGTCGGCTTGCGATAGGTGATCTCGTGCTTGAGCGCGACCCACAAGTGCTGGCCGACCACGTCGGTCGGCGCGATGGCGCGCCAATGGTCGAGAACCGCGTCCTGCACCCACTTGAGATAGCTGGCGTTGTTCACATGACCCATGAAGTCGATGTCTGCAGCATCGACGCCGATGCGGAACTCGTGGGGAATCGCGGTGCTCACGGCAAGACTCTAACAGAACTGCGGCCCGCGCAGCAGACAAATATCATCGTTTTCGGATAAACCCGGATTATTGCAGAGCCGCGACAGCGGCAGGGATCGCCGCCAAGGTCCGGACGACCATCCCTGCCCGCGACCGTATTTCCGTTACAGCGACTTGGCCATGTTGAGATGGGCCGTGACGGTCGGAACCAGTTCCTTGGCAAAGGCCTGGAGCGGCGCGGAATCCCCGCTAGCGGCATAGGCCTTGAGCGCCGTCAGAGTCGCCTGATGGGCCTCGACCTGGGCCTTGGCATAGGCCTTGTCGAACTCGGCGCCGGTCAGCTTGCCCAGCGAATCGACGGTCTGCTCCTGCGCATCGCTCAGCGTGGCAGAAGGCGTGATTGCGGGAGAAAGCTTGCCGGTGACGCCCTTGAGCTTTTCGGTCGAGGCCGTATGCGCATCGATCATCTTGTTGGCAAAGCGCTTCACCGCCGCCGAGCTGCCCTTGGCCACGGCCAGCTTGGAGGTCTCGATCTCGAAGGCGTCGCTTGCGGCGGCCGTGTTGGCGAAAGCCTGCGCCGGACTTTGCGTGGCCGTGTCCATCGGCACGTCCGCGCCCGGAATGGCGCCGGGAACGACGCCGGTTGCCGTGCTCGTGGCCACGTCGCTGGTGGCCGGCGCTTCTTTCTTGCAGGCCGTCAGCGCAAGAGCGGCGAACGATACGGCGAAAAGTACCCGATGCTTCATGGTGAGTTCCTCTTCCAGACTATGCCTCTGCGTGAACCATCTTCTCCGCCGAGCGTTCCCGCTCAGGCTGCTTCCGGTCGCCCGGACCGGCAAAGCGCCCTTTCCTGCCAGGAGCACGACTATGGGAATCCTCGGAAACATCTTCGACAAGGTCTTCCATCGCAACAAGGCGGAAGCTGCCCCCGCACCTGCCCAAACTGCCCCGACGGCGCCTGCCGCGACCACACCTGCCACTTCCGCCCCGACACCTGCGGCCGAGCCTGTCGATGTCGGCGCCGTACTGGAGGAAATGGCCTCGATGAAGGCCGACCATGGCGGCAACTACAAGACCTCGATCGTCGACCTGCTGAAACTGCTGGACCTCGATTCCAGCCTCGCCGCACGCAAGGAACTGGCGGACGAACTGGGTGTCCATGTCGCCGCGGACGGATCGGCGGAACAGAACATCGCCCTGCACCGCGCGGTCATGGACAGTCTTGCGGAGAACGGCGGCGTGGTTCCGGACAGCCTTCGCCAATAGCCGTCGAGCCAATGGGATTGGATCGCGGGCGATCGGCAGATCCGATCGCCCCGGTTTCTTGGCGAGTCCAGCTCTTTGACGTGTTCAGTTCCTCAACATGTTCCAGTCGTCATCGCCGCCCTTCGCCCGCAGGACATCGAGCGCGGTCTGGACGTGGATCGCGGCAAGGTCCTGCCCGCAAGCATCGAGACGCCCGACCGCCTCCTGAAGCAGGGCAGCAATGCTGCGCAATTCAAGGATAAGCTGCTCCTGGTTGGTGAGTGCCATACAGAACCGTCTCTCCCCCTGGCCCTGACGCCAAGGCTAAGCGATCGGAGACGCTTCACCAAGTGGAATTACGTATGATTTATGGCGAATATCAGACGATCCGCGCCGCTCGCCTGAGATAGTCGTGCATCAGCGTAGCCCCCTTCTCGGTCAGGCGGATGTCTCCGCCCAATCTGTCGCTTCCCGGTGCGTGAAGCACAAGCCCTTCTGCTTCAAGGACATTCACCCATCGCTGGGTCGTGTTCCAGGATACCATGCGTCCAGGCATCGTGCGGCTTTCGGACTGCCCGATATAGAGGTCGAGAAGGATGTCCCATGCGGGATCTCCAAAGAAGTCCGCACCGAACACGTCATCCCGCAGCCGCCGACAGCTGCAGATGAACTCCGCCATCGGCACCAGATCGGCAGGTTCCAGAGTATCGTCGGAGTCGTCTTCTCCCTCGCGCTTCAGCAACCGGCGCGCCAGAACCGCCAGCTTCGGCGCAACGCCGGTGGCTTTCCCTTCCCGCAGTTTCCTACCCATTTCCCCCGCTTCTCGATTCCACGATCGCAGCTCATACCGCAGTTGCGAATGCCGGAAGCCCACCATGCTGACAACGGCGCAGCGGCGATAGATGTCGAGACTGCAAAAAGTTAATCAGCAAGGCTTCATCGACGACGGGCAGCGGCGACCAGCGCGTAAGTTGTCACGCCGCTGATCGCCAGAGCCAGCACGAAGCCCGCGATCGCGCCCCACTTCGCACCGACCGGCCCCAGAAGAAACCCGCCGAGCGCCAGTCCTATGAGTGGGAGGACCACCAGGGCAAGGCAGCCGATTGCGAACACGGGCATTTCTCCTGCCAGGTTGCGCGGCCCTTGCACGCCCTGCCCTGAACATAAGCTTTCGGCCCTGTTCCGTTCATTCCAGCCCTGCACCGGACTTGGACGCCCCCGTCCCACCTATCTACCTGTGCAGGCATCCAATTCAGGACAAAAGCAAAACGATCTTCAAAGCGATTAAACGCTGGCAGGTAACGTTTCGACGTATGCGCTCCTTGCCAAAAGTTTCGATCTTTCTAGGCGCATTCCACCTAAGATTTTGATTTTTGAGGTATTTAAGATGGTGCTTAGTCGGCAAAGATTCGAATTGCTGGCCGCCTTGATAGTTGCTCCGATACTACTTCTTGCCCTCGGGTACTGGGAGCATTCACGGGCGGGCGAGGCTATCGCCTATTTCGAAGGGATGTCGGCGGAACTCCCCCAAAAGGTCGCCGAGCTGCGCGCATTGGCGGCAAGCGACAAGTATGCCTCCGTCGATCTGGGAGACGAGGTCCGCTACGCGCCCGGACTGGCGGCGAACATGCTGGAGGAGATGCAACCTGCAGCGCAGCGGGGGCTGTTCCTGGCCCGATTACAGCCCTTTCTGGCGTTTGCGGCCATCGTCGGCGGCCTGCTTGCTCTTGCTGGCGGCGTGGGCGGCCTGGCGTTCGCCGAGATCGCGGCGCGGCGGGCGAGAGCCTCGCGCGACACTCTGGTTGCCAGTTTCGCCGCGCTCCAGCGCGCCCTGCCGGTCATCCTGGGAACGATGGTCGTCGGCCTGTCGCTGGCTATCGCGGCCAGTGCCGCCTTCGAGGCCATCGGTCTGGTATCGTCGGTGCACCTCACGAAGGGCGACATCAAGCTGACGATCGCGGCGGTGGTTCTCGGCGGCGGTGCCGTCATGGTGGCCTGGTCGGCGGTGCGTTCGCTGATGAAGATCGGCGCGCTCTATACGCCGGAGGAAGGTACGGTGCACGGCCGCCTTCTGACCGACCGGGACGCCCCGGCCCTGTGGCGCTTCGTGCGTGAAATAGCCGATCGCCAGCAGACCGTCTCGCCCGACGCGGTGATCGTCGGCATGGAGGGCGGGTTCTTCGTCACCGAGCAGACCTTGCGCCTGTCGCCGGGGGACAGCCGGGTCTCCGGCCGCACGCTCTATCTGCCCGCACCCTATCTGGCTTTCCTGAACGAGGGCGAGACTGCGGCGATCGTGGGTCATGAACTCAGCCACTTCACGGGCGACGATACGCGCTACAGCCAGCTTTTCGCACCGCTCTACGCAGGCATGCAGCGCACGCTTGCCGCCATCGCAACGGAGGCCGGCAACATGATCCTGCTGCGCGGTCCGCTGCTCTACGCGGTTCATGCGATGCACCGCTTCGACCACGGCGTGCAGCACTGGAGCAGGTTGCGCGAGTTCGAGGCCGACCGGCTCGGAGCGGGCGCCGAAGGACGCCGCCATGCCGCTTCGGCGCTCGTGCGGACCACCATCGTCGCGCCGCCGGTCAGAATGGTGCTGTCGGAAGCGTTCGAGAACCCGGACCGGGCGGAAGCCGATCTGCTCGGCGTCATGGTCGCGCAAGTGGAGCAGCGCGGCTGGCCGGATGTGCGCGATCATCTTGCGGATTCCACCTCTCACCCGACCGACAGCCATCCCCCTACCTCGGAGCGAATCCGGCGGCTGGATGTCGCGGTCGATGAGGCTTTGCTGGAAGAAGCGCTGCGCCCGCCGCAAGGCGCCTCCCCCTGCGCGGGCGAGCGGTTGGTCGCGGACTGGCCTGGCCTCTGCCGGGAATTGAGCACCGAGTTCGTCGCGCAGGCGCACACCGCGCATGGCGAGCACCGTGCCTTCCTCGAGGAAACCGCCGCGGCCGTTTCCGGGGAGGCAGTAACCTTGCACAATGATACCCGGCTCATGGTGGGCTTCCAGTTCACCGCGAGCGCAGTGCTTGCCACGGCTGGCATAGCGGCCTGGATTTTCCAGATGCCGCTTGGCCTGGCGGGACTGCCCGCCGTGATCCTGACCGGTTCCTGCCTGGTCGCTGCTGCCGCCACGCTCCTTGCGGGCATGCTCGTGAAGCGCAGTACCAAGGTGCCGTTTCTCGTCCTCTACCCGGATCGTCTGGCAACGCCGCGACTGAGCGAGGCCGTCGCCTGGAGCGAGATCGAGGAATGGACCGTGACCTACGGCAATCGTTTCGGGCTCGACCTCGTGCTTTCCGAAGATGCCGTGCTTCCGCGCGTTACCGGCGCAGGCAGGTTCACCAAGGTTCTTCGCAAGAAGCGGGAACTGCGCATCGGCGGTTATGGAGTGCGCGGGATGAAGGTCGATGCCTTTGCAGAGCTGGTCGGAAGCTATATCGCTGCGGACAAGGCCCGGCGCGCCTTGGGCAAGTCCTGAGCGACGAAGAATTTTCTCAATGAGACAGGGATCTATCGTGACAAAACCCGACCACTTCCGCCGACGCTCCGCTCTTGCAAGCGCAGCACTCGCCATCGCGCTTGTCGGCAGCGCCCAGGCATCCTCCGCCGAAACGCAGGAAGATATCGCCCAGTCCATGGGCGAGGCGAAAAGCGGGTGTTCGCAGAGGGAATTCAACCAGTTCCTCGACGCGTTCATCGCCTCGCCGGCGGTACGCGCCAAATACACCGCACCGCAAGTCGAGCAGCGCGGATTTGGCCAGCCCGCGAAGGCGACCGGCCGCAGCCTTCCGGCGAGTGCCTACCAGTCGTTCAATGTCTCGCACGTGGATTGGCAATTCGCCGACACCGCCTCCGTCGCGCGGTGGCAGGCCGACCCGAACAAGCCCTACACGGCGCTGGACGTGAAGTTCGAGGATCTGCCCGACGGCAGTTTCAAGTTCACCTATCAGCCTGCCATCCTGCGTGACGACGACGAAGGCGACGGCTGGACCGTGGAACGCCACATCGGCAAGCCCGCCGCCTATTTGTTCGCCTGGCGAAGCGGCTGCTGGCAATTGACGCAGGACTTCCGCTGAGGGAAAGCCGGGGACGGGCAAACGATGCTCGTCCCCGGCGAGGCCCGGATAATCCCGGCGGTCGCTCATATCGAGACCGAAGCGCATCCGAACGCGTGTCGGAATTGATGCCCTGGCGAAATCGGCGCGCGTCTGCTTGGCCATTTTCAGCATGTTCCCCTCTTTCTGAACGATCCTTCGCCATGCGCGATTAGCGGATGGACACTCGCTTATTTAGCGCTACAATCCGGCATGCACCATGGATTGCAAATCTGGTTGCCCATTGTGTCGACATACTCGCAGCGGCCGGTCTCAGCCTTGCCTATTCGCGGGCGGCACCTATGACGGGAGCGATATGACAAGCGGCACGAACATCCGAAAACGACGGCGCGGCGGCGGCGGCCCCACGATCGCCGAAGTGGCCGAACGCGCTGGCGTATCGACGATGACGGTATCGAACGTGCTGAACAACAGACCGGTCGTCCAGGCCGATACCCGCGACGCCGTGCTGAAGGCCGTGAAGGCGCTGAACTATACGCCGAACAGCGCCGCCCGCGCCCTTGCCAGTGCCGTGACCTTGCGGATCGGATTGATGCACAGCGATACGGAAAGCGCACTGCTGAGCGCGGTTCTGGTCGGATCGCTCAAGGCTGCCGCCCGGCTTGGCGCACAGCTGATCATCAACTCCTTCGATCCCGCCGATCCCCTCGGCGGCGTGGAGGCCTTCCTGAAGACCGGCCTCGACGGACTTCTGCTGCCGCCGCCCATTTGCGAAATGGTGAGCGCGGCGGGAATTCCGGAGCGATACGATACCGCCATGATCGCCCTCGCCCCGGGTAGCGAGCTGCGCAACATGGACTGCGTGCGGATCGACGACGAACAGGCCGCCTACGAAGTTACCCGCATCCTCCTCGAAAAAGGGCATCGCCGCATCGGCTTCGTCACGCTGCCCGGCGCGCTTGTCGCCGTATCGCGCCTGCGCGGCTACTTGCGGGCGCTCGGCGAGCAAGGCGTCATTCCCGACATGGGCCTGGTCTGGGAGGCGCGTCCGACTTTCGACGCCGGGCTTGCGCTCGCCGAGCGCGTGCTCATCGGCGAGCGGCAAGTGACGGCCGTAATCGCGGGCAACGACGACATGGCGGCCGCGTTCGTCAATGTCGCCTTGCGCAACAACCTCTCCGTTCCGGGAGACATCTCGATCATCGGCTTCGACGACACGCCTATTGCGGTGAAGATCTGGCCGGCCCTGACGACCGTGCGCCAACCGCTGGCGCTGATCGCGGAGCAGGCCACCGAAAGGCTGATCCGCAATCTTCGCGAAGGCACCGGCAAGGGCACCGGCAAAGTTGAGGCCAGTTACGTGGACTTCACCGTGATCGAGCGCAATTCGGTCGGCTGCGTACCGAAAGCATAAAAGAAGGCGGCGGCGGATCTGCATCCGCCGCCGCCTGGGCAATCGGCTCGGGAGGAGGTTTCGGCCGGTCGCCCCAAGGTTTCAGGACAGCTCCGCGTCAGGCTGGCGCGACGGCGCCGCGAGCTGAAATGCCGGCAATGCGTTGCAGGCAGATTCGATCGCAGCGATCCGCGGAAAATCGAAGCGCGCCCCGAACCGCCGTGCATTTCCAAGCTGAGGAACCAGGCAGAGGTCGGCCAGCGTCACTTGCTCGCCGAAGCAGTAAGGCCCCTCGTTCGCCGCGATCAGCTCCGAGAAGGCTTCAAGGCCGGTCTCGATCACTTCGCGCGCCCAGCCGGACACCGCCTCTTCATCGAGCCCGCGCCCGCGCAGCATCTCCAGCACCTTCAGGTTCTGAAGCGGGTGCACCTCGCAGGCTATGACCTGGGCCGCAGCCCGTACCCTGGCCCGCTGGACCGGGTCCGCCGGCAGCAGCGGCGGATCGGGCCGGATCTCATCGAGATATTCGCAGATGGCAAGGCTTTGCGTCAGCGTCTCGTTACCCACTTCCAGGCTGGGCACCAGCCCCTGCGGGTTGAGCCTGAGGTAGTCCGCCGCGCGCTGCTCGCCCGCGCGCAGTCGATACGTCCGTCCGGTCCATTCCATGCCCTTGAGCGCGAGTGCGATGCGCACGCGCCAGGACGAGGAGGATCGCCAGAACGTATGAAGGACCAGCGGCTCAGGCACCGGCGGGCGGCCCCACCGTCACCACGGTGTCGCTGAGCCCCGCAACCGAGACGACGATCTCGTCTCCGGGAACCACGGCGCCGACACCGGCGGGCGTGCCGGTGTAGATGAGGTCGCCCGGTTCCAGGCGGTAGGCGTTCGAGAGGAAGGCGATCAGGTCCGCCACCGGATGGATCAGGTCCGCCAGGTCGGCTTCCTGCCGTACCGCTCCATTCACGGTCAGCCGGATGGTCCCCTCGTTCAGCGGGCCGGTCTCGGCGATCGGATGGATCAGGCCAAGCGGCGAGGATTGCTCCACGTTCTTGCCGGCATCCCAGGGGCGGCCCTTGGCCCGTGCTTCGAGCTGAAGGTCGCGGCGGGTCATGTCCAGCCCGGTGGCATAGCCGTAGACATGGTCCAGCGCGTCAGCGGCGGCGATTCCGCGCCCCCCCTTGCCGATGGCAACGACCAGTTCCGCCTCATAGTGAAAATTCGCCGTGACCGGCGGATAGGCCATGACCGCGCCGCTGGGGATCACCGTTTCCGCCCACTTGGTGAAGTAGAACGGCGCCTCGCGGTCGACCTCGACGCCCATCTCCCTGGCATGGTCGGCATAGTTGCGGCCGATGCAGAACAGCCGGCGCACCGGGTAATCGTGACCGTCGCTGGTCTTCGCGATGACGGGCGGCAGCGGGTCGAAGAGATAGGTCAATGGTTGAACTCCCGGTAGAGATCCAGCTTCACCTGCGAAGCCTTGTCGGAATAGGCGAACAGCACCAGCTCGGATGCCGCCCGAAAGCGATGGGGAACCCAGGAGGGCACCACGACGACATCGCGCGGCTTGAGGTCGATGACCTCCTCGCCCAGCAGCAGTTCGCCGCTGCCTTCGCAGACCACGAAGACGGTGCCGTCGGTCGCCTGGCGGGTGCGGCTTTCGAAGCCGGCGGGCAGAAGGCGGACATGGGCCGAAATCGTGGAAAGTACCGGCCCGCCGTCCGCCGGATTGGTGAATTCCAGCGCATGGCCAAGGTGCGGGTCGATGTCGCCGCTGGAAGCCAGGGCCTGGAGCGCGGGCCGCCAATCGGCATAAGGATAGTGGAACAGCGGTCGGCCCGCCGGTCGCCGGTCTGCCGCGCTGCCGCGCATCGGGCGCATGTTGTGGCCGTAGCGCGCCAGGGTATCGCCCGGCGGCGCGGTTTCGGGGTGCACGGCAGTGCCGAGACGCTCGGCGAAGCTGGCATCGAACAGGCGCACGGTCGGAATGTCGAGACCGTCGAGCCAGATCATCGGGGCGTCGCCGGCATTGCCGTGATCGTGCCACTGGTACGCCGGTGTCAGCACCAGGTCGAACTGCTCCATCATCGCTTTCTCGCCGTCGAGCGCGGTGAAGGCCCCGCTCCCTTCCATGACGAAGCGCAGCGCGTTCTGGGCGTGGCGGTGACAGGGCGCGACTTCGCCCGGCAGGATCAGCTGGAGTCCGGCATAGAGGCTGGGCGTGATCGCCGCCTGTCCGGCGATTCCGGGATTTTCCATGATGAGCACCCGGCGCTCGGCCTGTTCGGCGCTGATGATGTCGCCCGCGCGCATCAGAAACGCGCGTGTTTCGTCATAGTCCCAGCGCCACGGACGGGCCGGGGACGCCGGTTCGGCCAATACGAGCGCGTGGAGGCTCTCCCACAAGGGCTGAAGCCCCTGCGGCGCCATCGCCGCATAGAGCGCTTCGAGCTGGGAACGCTGGTCGTTGGCACCTGTCATGTCGGTCTCACCACTTGAGCTGTTCGAGGCCGCAGAACGGATCGACCGGGCTGACTCCGGTGAAGGGAGCCTCACCGGTCAGGCGGCGGACCGTCTCGCGCTGCACCGGCTCGATCGAGCTATAGGCGTTGACGCAAGTCTGCATGTGCGGCGCATCGAACAGGTAATAGGGCTGGCCGAACGAGACCAGCGCGGTCGGAATCTCGCGCGGGTATTGGGTCATCGCCTTGCGATTGCCGCCATGCAGCTTCACGAAGTCGAGGAAGATGCGCGAGGCGCTCGGCGTCGCCTCCTGGCCGACGAGATAGAGGACGAGGTCGGTATCCTCGCGCGTCGGCATCGCCTCGGGATCGAAGCTGCGCACGTCGAACCCGCGCTGCTCCAGTTCCGCGATCAGCGGACCATAACCGCGATCGAGCGAGCCGTCCCAGAAGCTGAAGCCTTCCTCGGCGATCACCGTCACGCGGCGGTGCCGAGCCGGATCGAGCGGCAAGAGGTTCTGCACATCCTTGACCAGGGTAATGCTCTGCCCCGCTGCGGCGCGGGCGGTTTGCGCATCGGCAGGCCTCTGCAAGGCGTCCTGCATGGCCTCAAGCGGCAGAAGCCGTTCGGCAGGTTCTTGCAAATGCAGGCCAAGACGCGCCTTGAGCGTGAGGATGCGCGTGACCGCTTCCTCCAGCCGCGCTTCCGAAAGCAGACCCTTGCGCAGGCCATCGAGCATGAAACCGTAGTCGCGCTCGGGCGCGCGGCTGAACAGGAACATGTCGCAGCCGTTCTCGATCACGGCAGGGACCGTTTCGGAGCGCTCCATCCAGCTCGTCAGCCCGCCCATGCCGGTGGCATCGGAAATGATGAGGCCCTTGAAGCCCAGCTCGCCCCGCAGCAGATCCTCGTTGAGCAGGCGCGAGACCGTCGCGGGCTGGAACGCCTCGCGGCCCGCGTCCGGCATGCGCGCGCGGATATAGGCGGGAAACGCGATATGCGCCGACATCACCGTCATCACTCCGGCCCCGATCAGGGTGCCGTAGATGCGGCCGTAAAGCGCATGCCATTCCTCGACCGACAGCGGATTGACGCTGGTGACGAGATGCTGGTCCCGCTCGTCGAAGCCGTCGCCCGGCCAATGCTTGAGGCAGGCGGCAATGCCCTCTTCCTGGAGGACCCGGGCATAGACCCCGGCCTGCGCGAGCACGCGCGCGGGGTCCGAGCCGAACGAGCGGGTGCCGACGATCGCGCTGCGGAAGGCTTCGTTGATGTCCACCACCGGGCCGAACGACCAGTCGTAACCGAGCGCCCGGCTTTCGCGCGCGACCAGGCGGGCGACCGCTTCGGTCGTGGCAAGATCGTCGCAGGCGGCGAGGCCCATGATGTTGGGCACGGCAGTGGCGAAGGGATAGCTGATCGTGCCGCCCTCGATGTCGCCGGTGAAAATTGGCGGCACGCTGGCGTTCTCGACCGTGAACATCGTCGCCTCGCGGAAGGCGGCAAGATCCGGCCGAGGGAAGCGGTTGATGCCACCGGGCTTGAGCGCGAGCAGCGGGGCCAGTTCCTCGCGGCTGTCCTGCGAGGTCGAGAAGACGAAGAGCTGGCCGATCTTCTCCTCGGTGCTCATCGCGTCGCGGGTGCGCTCCACCCAGGCGCGGGCTTCGGCGTCGATGGCGATGGGGTCTTGCGCGTCGAGGGCGAAATCAGTCATGGGCCGCTCCCGAGGTCACGGCCACCGGACCGCGCTTGAACG
Source organism: Novosphingobium sp. BF6 (assembly GCF_058273105.1). NCBI lineage: Bacteria > Pseudomonadati > Pseudomonadota > Alphaproteobacteria > Sphingomonadales > Sphingomonadaceae > Novosphingobium > Novosphingobium sp. BF6. The sequence goes on along the minus strand of NZ_CM177776.1, from coordinate 754,378 downwards.
GCGCGAAACGGGCGCGGGCTGCCGCGAGGCGGCCGCGCATGTCCTTCAGCACGTCGGGGTGCCGATCGGCGACGCTGTAGTTTTCGGCCGGGTCGGCGCTCAGATCGTAGAGCTGCGGATACTTGGGATCGGTCGGGCGGAATCCGGCCAGGAAATAGTCGCCGGAGACATATTTCCAGCGCTGGGTGCGGATCGCCACCGGGTCTTCATTGTTGAACAGGACAAGTTCCTCATGGGGAGACTGGCGCGCGCCGCCGAACAGGACCGGGGAGATGTCCTTGCCGTCCAGCTCCGCCTCGGGCAGAGCGACGCCGGCCAGCGCGCAGCAGGTGGGGAGAAAGTCTATGGCCATCGCGATCGCGTCGCTATGGCCGGAGGCGGAAATCGATCCGGGGCACCAGGCGATCAGCGGCACCTTGCTGGCACCGTCGTAGCCGCCACCGCCCTTGCGCTGGCGCAAGGGACCGCTCGATCCTTCGTACCAGGGGCCATTGTCGGAGGTGAACAGGACGAGCGTGTCGCGCTCGATCTTGAGCTTGCGCAACAGGGCAAGGATGCGGCCGACCTTGTCGTCCACTTCCTCTACGGAATCGCCATATGCACCCGCATGGGAGCGACCGGCGAAAGGCGCTGGCGGAAGGCAGGGAAGATGCGGCGCGCTCAGGGCCAGTTCGACGAAGAACGGACGTGCGGCGTTTTCGCGGATGAACGTCTCCGCCTCTTCGCAGAAAATCTGCTGGAGCGGGGTGATCTCGGTCGGTGCCTGCGAAGCCTCCTTCCCGGCTTCGGCGCGGACCAGCAGCAGCGGGCTCATGTCGTGGCTATAGGGAATACCGACGAAGCGGTCGAAACCGTGGTGCGTGGGCAGCCAGTCCGGTCCGCGATGGCCGAGGTGCCACTTGCCGAAAAGTCCGGTCGCGTAGCCGGCGGGCTTGAGCGCCTCGGCTATGGTCACTTCGGACTTGGGCAGGGCCCGGTCGTCGTTGTAGAGGATGACCTTGTCGCCAAGGCCGGTACGTACCGGATAGCGCCCGGTCAGCAGGCCCGCACGCGACGGCGTGCACAAGTTGGCGGCGGCATAGAACTCGGAGAAAGTAAGACCCTCGCGCGCCATCCTGTCGATGTTCGGCGTGGCGATGCCGCGGGCCCCGGTCATGCCGAGGTCGCCATAGCCGAGATCGTCGCAGAGGATCACGACCACGTTGCGCGGACGGCGCGGCCTTGCGGCCATGGCGGCACTCGCGGAGCAGGCTGCCGCTGCGGCGACACCGGATGCCAGGAACTTGCGTCGATCCAAGGCGCGATCCTTCAAGAAGCGGCCGGGCGCAAGCGCCCGGCCAAAGGTGGGTCTCAGAAACGGGCGCCGAAGGTCGCGCCGAAGTAGCGGCTGGAGTCCTTGTTGTAGGTTCCGACCAGATCGTAGGGATTGGCCGTGGTGGACATCAGCGAGTTGTGGCCGATGCTGGTCAGGTAATTGGTGTCGAACAGGTTCTTCACGAAGACCGAGATGCTATAGCGCTGGTCCGGCGTGGAAACGCCGACCGTGGCATCGACCAGCGTGTAGGACGGCTGGCGGGTCAGCGGATCGAGTTCGGACGTGAAGTACTGCGCGCTGGTGAAGTTGACGCCGAGCTGGGCGAAGGCGTTGAACTTCTCGCCTTCGTAGTCATAGCGAGGGGCCAGCGTGATGCGCCAGTCCGGGCTGGCTTGGAGCGGACGGTTACGCAGGTTCTGCTGGGGCGTCGCGCCGGCGGCGGTGCGATAGCAGATATTGTACGGGGTCCCCGTCATGACCGGTGCGGCAGCTTGCAGCTGAAGCGGGCAGTTGAGGCCGTCGATGTTGATGCGCGACTGCGCGTAAGTGACGCCCGCATTGACCGAGAACGAGTCCGACGGACGCAGGGTGGCCTCGATTTCGAAACCACGGCTGCGCGACGAGCCGGCATTGGTGGTGACGAACTGGATGACACCGGTGGTCGGATCGGAGCGGTTGGCCTGGACCTGGAGGTTCGAGTAATCGGCCTGGAACAGCGCGGCCGAGAAGGTCAGGCTGCGGTCAGACGTGCTGCCCTTGAAGCCGATTTCGTAGGCATTGACGTGCTCGGGCTGAATGGCCCTCTGGTTCGCCAGATCGGCCGAGATTTCCATCTCGTAACCCAGGCCCTTGTAACCGCGGGTGTAGGTTGCATAGACCTGCGCATTGCGGTTGAACTCGTACTGCAGGCCGGCCTTGCCGGTAACGGCAGTGTCGTGCGCCGAAAAGCTGCCGCTGTTGCTGGCATTACCGGGGAACACGGTGTCGCCGGCGACGATCGGGGCGGTTCGCGTGCCGCTGTTGGTGCCCTTCTCGTACTGGACACGGATGCCGCCGATCGCGCGCAGGCCGCCGACGATGCGGTAGTCCGCCTGGCCGAATGCGGCCACGCTGTCCTGCTTCAGGCGGATACGGCTCGATGCGGACTGCCAGACGATGTTGGCGGTCGTGCAAGGCTCCCCGACAATACCGGCCCTGCAGCGGGCGCGGCGGCGGTCGAACGGACGCACGATGTCGCTGTGCATGTAGAAGGCGCCGACCACGTAGTTCAGGTCCGACTTGCCGTTGTTGGCGATACGCAGTTCCTGCGACCAGGCGCTCAGATCGACGATGCCGTGGTTCTGGTTCCAGAACGTGTAAGGCGCAAAGGCGGCCGTACCGAGAAAGATCGGCGACGTCGAATTGATGCGGTCGATCGGCTGGTTAACTTCGAGGTCGTACTTCTGGTAGGCGGTGATCGAGGTGATCGAGGCAGCCCCGAGATCCCAGTCGGCCTGCAACGAATAGGTCTGCGACTTGCTGTTCGCGTAAGTGTCGGTGTCTTCGTTGATCTTACGGTTCTTGCGGCTGGCGTCGATGGGGCCGACGACCTGCTGGAGCACCGGGTTGACGATCGAGATGAGCGTCGAGCCGCAGCAGTCCGCGTCGGTCTTCTTGTATTCGCCGGCCAGCAGGAAGGTGAGGTTGTCGGTGGCATCCCATTCCAGCTTGCCACGCACGCCCCAGCTCTTGGTGCCGTTGACCCACTTGTTGGTGCCGATATTGCGCGTCACGCCCTGGACGTCGCTGTAGTAACCCGAGACGCGGGCGCGCAGGCTATCCGTGATGGGGCCGGAAACGGTGCCGCGCGCACGATATTCGTTATGTTCGGCGATCGTGATGTCGCCCTTGCCCTCGAACTTGTCGGACGGGCGCGCGGTCGTCACGCTGATGACGCCGGCCGAAGCGTTCTTGCCGAAAAGCGTACCCTGCGGTCCGCGCAGCACCTCGATACGCTCGATATCCGCCAGTTCCGAGAAGCCCTGCGCCGAACGCACCGCCACGACGCCGTCCACGACCACGGAAACCGAGGATTCCACGCCCTGCCCGAACAGCGCGGTGCCGACGCCGCGAATGCGGAAGCTGGTGTTGGTGGGGTTGGCGCCCTGCTGGAACGAGAGCGAGGGAATGGCGCTGACCAGCGAGGTGGTATCGTTGATCTGGCGCGCGGCAAGCGCATCGGCGGTCACCGCAGTCACGGCCAGCGGCACGTCCTGCAGGCGCTCGGAGCGCTTCTGCGCGGTGACGACGATGTCGCCCGTCATATTGCTTGCGGTGTCGGCGGCATCCTGCGCCGACGCCGGTGCCGAGACGGCAAGCGCTGCGCAGAGCGCGGTGACGGAAACGCCGGACGCGCCGAAAATGGCCTTAAAAGACATGCTATTCCCCTCCACTTGGGCTCCCCGGCATCTTTGCCGTTCGGAGACACACCGAACGTTCGCGCCGAGTTCGAATCACCTGATTCCTGTAACGCTAAACTCCATCGGGACCGGAGCTGTCAACGATTTATTTTACCGCTAATATGGCAGCGTTACAAATATCGAAGACAACTGCGCCTTTTTCCTCGCATTACCGAGGCGATGCAACATCGGCCAGCGTCGTGGGAGCTGGTTGCCGCTATGAAAGACGGTGTTCACCCGGCAAAAGACGGTTGACATTCAGCAAAACACTTGCTGTTTTAGCGTTAAATATGGCTGTAAAACATGGCAGCCACATATCTGCGGAGAGGTTCGTGAGGGAACAGTTGGAAAGCGAAGGCCGCGAATGGCCGTCGCCCAAGCGGGCTTGGTTCGCAGCAGGCATGCTGGCTGCGGCAAATACCCTTGCTTTCGTCGACAGGCAGGCGCTGGCCTTGCTCGTGCAGCCGATCAAGGAAGACCTGCAAGCCTCCGATACGGCGATGAGCCTTCTCTACGGCCTCAGCTTCACGATGTTCTACGTGCTGGTCGGCATTCCCGTGGCGCGACTCGCCGATCGGGCGAACCGCCGCAACATCGTCGCCGGCGCAGTATTCATCTGGAGCATCGCCACCGCGCTTTGCGGCCTGGCACGCAGCTTCGGCACGCTCTTCGTGGCGCGGATCGGCGTCGGCGCCGGTGAAGGCGGCCTCAGCCCCGCCGCCTATTCCATCCTCGCCGACTACTTCCCGAAGGAACGCCTGCCGGCGGCCATGGGCGTCTACCAGATGGGCATCTATGTCGGCGGCGCCTCCGCCCTGGTTCTCGGCGGCTTCATGGCGAGCGTGGTGCCGCCGGGCAGCGTCGTCATCCTGCCGCTGATCGGCGCGGTGAAGGGGTGGCACCTGGTGTTTCTGATGCTCGGAATCCCCGGCGTCCTGTTGTCCGGAGCCATGCTGCTGGTGCGCGAGCCCCAGCGCATGGGCCTTGCCGGAACCCACAAGAGCCCGCCCTTCTCCGAACTTGCCGCCCATGTCCTCCGCCACTGGCAAGCCTATCTGGGGATCAGTTGCGGGTTCGCGCTGATGATCCTTGTCGGCAATGCCACCGGGGCCTGGATACCGGCTTTCCTCGAACGGAAATACGGCCTGACGACCGCCCAGATCGGCGGAATCTATGGCACGATCACGGCCATCTGCGGCGTCAGTGGGACCTTGGCCGGCGGCTTCGCTGCGGCGGCTCTGCGGCGGCGCGGTTTCGAACGCGCCAACCTGCTGGTCGCTCTCTTCGGTTTCACCGCGCTGGTCCCCGTCACCACGCTGTTCCCCCAAGCTTCCACGGCGACACTTTCGCTGACGCTGATCGGTGCGATGAACTTCCTGGCGGGCTTCAACTTCGGCGGCGGCCTTGCGGCGCTTCAGGAAATCACCCCGAACCGGATGCGGGCTTCCGTATCGGCAGGCTATATGCTGATGGTGAACATGATCGGTGCGGCCGGCGGCCCCTTCGCGATCGCGCTGGTCACCGACTATTGGTACGGCGATCCCGCCGCCCTGCCGAATGCCATCACCATCGTCTGCGCCGTGGCCTCGCCGCTGTCGATAGCGGCACTCCTGCTGGGTCTGCGCGGCTATGGCCGCGCGATCAAGGGCACGATCTGAGATTGCGCGGGCCATTACCGGGAAAGAACAGGATGACGAACCGCATGTCGAAGCTGAAGCGCATGACGCATCTGGCCTGCACCGCAGCCCTGATCGCCGCTGGAACGCTCGCCGCGCAAACGGGCCTGGCCAAGGCTCGGGCTGCCACCGTTCCCGGGCAGGCACGACCCGATATCGTGCTCATCGTGCTGGACGATACCGGCTTCTCGGATATCGGCGCTTTCGGCTCGGAAATCCGCACACCCAACATCGATGCGCTTGCGGCGGGCGGACTGCGCTACAACCATTTCGACACCAAGGCGGTCTGCTCGCCCACCCGCGCCGCGCTGCTGACAGGTCGCAATCCGCAGACCGTGCGCATGGCAGACCTTCCGGCGCGCGTTCTCGATCCCGCCGACATGACCCGCGACCGGGGCGAGCTCCCGCAGAACGCCAGCACCATTGCGCAAGTCCTGCGCCGCGCCGGCTACGCCACGCACGGCTATGGCAAGTGGCATCTCGCGCCCGAGGATGAGGACGGCTCGCCCGGACACAACGGCTCCTGGCCGCTCCAGCGCGGTTTCGACGATTTCTACGGCTTCTTCCTGGGTTGGTCGGACCAGTACCACCCGGACCTGATCGAAGGGAACCGCCAGCTCCCCAAGCCCGACCGCCCCGGATACCATTTCTCGGTCGACATCACCGACCATGCCATCCAGGCCCTGTCCGGCGATCGGGCTCAGCCCCAGTTCGTCTATCTCGCCTTCGGCGCGGCCCATGCGCCGATCCAGGTGCCCAAGGCCTATATCGACGCTTACGCAGGTATCTATGAAAAGGGCTGGGATGCGCTGCGGGAGGACCGTCTGGCGCGCCAGAAGCTGATGGGGATCATGCCCCCGCAGGCCCGGCTCTCCCCCCGCGCTGCCGGCGACCGTGCCTGGGCGGACCTGACGCCGACCGAAAAGACCGTCTTCGCCCGCTTCATGGCGACTTATGCCGGTTTCATCACCCATACCGACGAGCAGATCGGACGGCTGGTTCAGCACCTCAAGGATACGGGCCGGTTCGACAACACGCTGATCATCCTGGTGTCCGACAACGGCGCTGCGTCGGAAGCCGGGCAAAAGGGTTCGTTCGAACGGATGTACCGCCCCAACACGCTCACCCCCGAGCAGATGCTGGCGCGCCTGGACGAGCTGGGTACGGACAAGACGCAGAGCGAGTATCAGCGCCCCTGGGCCTATCTCGGCGCGACGCCCTTCAAGCGCTACAAGATCTGGCCGCAGCTCGGCGGGGTCCGCACGCCGATGGTCGTGAGCTGGCCCAGCCACATCCGCGACGGCGGCAAAGTCCGCACGCACTATGTCGACGCGGTGGACATCGCCCCGACCCTTGCAGCAGCGGCGGGCACGGCCTTTCCAAAAGCGATCGAGGGCCGCGCGGAAATCGCCGTGGCCGGAAAATCGATCCTGCCCACGATTGCGAACGCCGCCGCGCCTGCCGTTCGAACCGTCCAGTATTTCGAACTGCGCGGCAATCGGGCGATCACCCAGGGCAAGTGGCGGGCGCTGGCGATCCATCCGCGCGACGCGGACTTCGCCCAGGATGTCTGGCAGCTTTACGATACCGACGCCGATCCGGCCGAAAATCACGACCTTGCGGCATCGATGCCGGCCAAGCTCAAGGAACTCCAGGCGCTCTGGTGGTCCGAGGCACGCAAGTATTCCGATCCTCCGCTTGCCGAGGCGCCCAAGCCTTATCGTTATCGCGAAATGTTCGACGGCAGCGGAGACCGCGTTGCACCGTCCGCTGGTGGGGAGCCGAAGTAATGGCACGATTTGCCCTCTCGCTGGCCGCGCTCGCGCTGGGAACCATGATCGCGGGGCTGCCGCCCGCTGCCGCCCGGGACAGCACGCGGACCGATGCCCTGACCACGGCCCTGGCCTCCACCCCCGCGCCGCGCACGTCCGGTCCCCCCAACATCATCCTGATCCTGGCGGATGACTTCGGCGTGGAAGGCATCAATGCCTATGGCGGCGAATATCATACGCCCCATGTCGACCGGCTGGCCGCCGAAGGCACCCGCTTCGACAATGCCCACGCCATGCCGCTGTGCTCGCCCTCCCGCGTGCGGCTGATGACGGGTCAGGAAAACTGGCGCAATTACGAGGCCTTCGGCTATCTCGCGCCCGGCCAGCGGACGTTCGGCAATGTCATGAAGGACGCCGGCTACGTCACCGGCATCGTCGGCAAGTGGCAACTGATGGGCAATGGGTTCGACGGCCGCGTCGGCATAACCCCGGAGGCCGCCGGTTTCGACGAGAGCTACCTGTGGCAACTTCAGGCGCTCACCGCCAAGGGTTCCCGCTACTGGGGACCCACCCGCGCCGGCAACGGCACAGCGAAGATCAGCGAGGAAGGTTTCGGCCCCGATTTCGACAGTGCCAAGGCCCTGGACTTCATCTCGCGCCACAAGGACAAGCCGTTCTTCCTCTATTATCCGATGGTTCTGGTTCACAACCCCTGGGTCCAGACGCCGGACACGATGACGGCGGAGGGCGCGAAGGATCGGTTCAACGGCATGGTGTCCTATATGGACCGGCTCGTCGGCGACCTGATGGCGCGGCTTAAGGCTGAAGGGCTGGACCGGAACACGATCGTCATCTTCACCGGCGACAACGGCACCAATCGCCAGATCACGTCGATGCGCGACGGCCATCCGGTGCGCGGCGGCAAGGGTACGACCGCGATCAACGGCACCCACGTCCCCTTCATCGCCTGGGGGCCGGGCGTTCCTCAGGGCAAGGTCAACGCGGCGCTGGTGGACTTCACCGACCTGCTCCCGACTTTCGCCGACATGGCGGGTCAGCCCGCTCTCGCCGGCAAGGTCGATGGCGTGAGCCAATGGCCGGTCATCGCAGGCAAGGCGAGCAGCGCGCGCGGTTCCATCTTCATGCACTACGCACCGATGTGGCAATTCAAGCCCGAGCGCTTCGCTTTCGATGCGACCTGGAAGCTCTACGGCGATGGCCGCTTCGTGGCGATGGACCCGATCTCCGGCGTCGAGACCGACGTCCCTGCGAACAAGCGCAAGGGCGAAGCCGCCCGCCGTTACGCAGCGCTGCGCAAGGTGCTCGACGAGACGAAGGACGGGCCGCTCGACCCCACGCGCTATCCCTGGTGCGAGGGACAGACCTCGGTCGATCCCGGCAGGCCCGCCACGGTCGCCGGCTGCGGCAGGACGCCAGGAGGAGAAGAATGATGCGACGCGCCCTTATCCCCGCGATGCTCGCAGGCGCCGCCACCCTGTCCGGCTGCGCGGCGAGCGCCCCCGGTGTCCCCCCTGCCCCGGCGGCAAAGACCGTCGCTGCCGGCCGACCGAATGTCGTCGTCATCCTTGCCGACGATCTCGACTGGGCGGACGTCTCGACTTACGGCCGCGCCGACGTGCCCACGCCCAACATCGATCGCATTGCCGAAACCGGGGTCGCCTTCTCCAGCGGCTATGTCGCCGCATCGGTCTGCGCGGTCAGCCGCGCCGGCTTGTTGACCGGCCGGATGCCGCAGCGCTTCGGCTTCACCTACAACATCAACGATGAGGGGGACGAAGGCGCCGGCCTGCCCGTCGGCGAGCAGACGATGGCGGACCGCCTGCGTCCGCTCGGCTATCGGAGCGCCGCGTTCGGCAAATGGCATCAGGGCTCGGAGCGCCAATTCTATCCCACCGAGCGGGGCTTCGACGAGTTCTTCGGCTTCCTTGCCGGTGAGACCAACTACGTCGATCCGAAAACGCCCGGCATCGTCACCACCCCGACCAAGGCGGATAAATACGTGATCGGTCCGCGCACCGGCAATCACGCGATGGTGGAAGGCCCCGATGCGAAGCCGGCCGACGATTTCGGGCGCTACCTGACCGACCAGATCACCGATCGGGCGGTCGATTTCATCGATCGCTCCGCGTCCGACAAGGATCGGCCGTTCTTCGCTTATGTCGCCTACAATGCGCCGCATTGGCCGCTGCAGGTGCCGCAGAGCTATTACGACCGCTTCCCCCAGGTGAAAGATCCGGTGCGCCGCACTTACATCGCCATGATCGCGGCGATGGACGACGGGATCGGCAGGATCCTCGACCGGCTGGAAGCGCAAGGCCTGCGAGACAACACCATCGTCGTGTTCCTCTCGGACAATGGCTGTCCGGAACGTTTCGGCTTCTGCAACCCGGATCATCCTTGGGGCGCGGGAAAGTTCACTTATCTGGAAGGCGGCGTGCGCGTTCCCTTCATGATCTCCTGGCCGGCAGGCCTCAAGCCGCAGGGCATCAGCGACAGCCCGGTCTCTTCGGTGGACATCGCCGCCACCGTGCTTCACGCCGCCGATCCCGAACGGTCCCTGCCCGCCGAGCTCGACGGACGCGATCTCGTGCAGACGGCGAAACACCCCGATCCGGATCGTCTGCTCGTCTGGGGACAGGAACCCGTCTATGCCGCGAGACGGGGTTCCCGCAAGCTCTGGGTCTCGCACGACTGGAACACGTCGCACCTCTACGACCTGAACAGCGACCCGGCCGAGATGAAAGACCTTTCCAGCAGCGATCCGGCCGGCGCCGCCAGCCTCTCGGCCGAGATCGAGCGCTTCCGCGCGGCACTCCCCGATCCCCGCTGGAAGCTCCACTTTACCCGCAAGACCACCGTCAACGGTCGCGAGACCGAATGGGTCTATTGACGAGGAACCCCGATGAAAAAGCACACCGTCCTCGCTCGCGCCCTTGCGGGTGCCGCCTGCTTTGCGGCCATGGCGATTTCAACGCTTCCGGCCTCGGCCAAAGCCCCTGCCGCCGCGCCCGCATCCCAGGAAGCGCGCCCGCGCAACATCATCTTCGTTCTCGTCGACGACTTGCGCTACGACGGCATGGGCTTCCTCCAGCCCGGCCTGCTCAAGACCCCGAACATCGACCGCATGGCGAAGGAAGGCACCTACTTCCCCAACGCCGTGGTAACCTCCTCCCTGTGCAGCCCCAGCCGCGCGACCATCCTGACCGGGCAGACCGCACGCAACCACGGCATCGTCGACAATAACGACGCTTCCGAGGCCGGGCTCACCTATTTCCCGAGCTATCTCCAGCAGGCCGGCTACGACACCGCCTTCTTCGGCAAGTGGCACATGGGAAGCAACAGCGCCGCCCCGCGGCCCGGCTTCGACAAGTGGGTCAGCTTCATCGGTCAGGGCAACTACTGGCCGGCCAAGGCGACCACCGCCCATTCCTCCCCCGACCTAAACGTCGACGGCAAGGACGTGCCCCAGAAGGGCTATATCACCGACGAGCTGACCGACTACGCAATGAACTGGCTGGCCAGGGAGCGTGACCCGAAGAAGCCGTTCTTCCTCTATCTCAGCCACAAGGGCGTCCACTCCGACCCGCTGCCGCCGCCGCGCTACGCGCATCAGTACGACAAGGCGAAGTTCACCCTGCCCGCCAGCGCCGCCAACACGCCCGAGAACAACGCGGGCAAGCCGGTCTGGGTGCAGAACCAGCGCAATTCCTGGCACGGCATCGACTTCTTCTACAATGCCGACGTGCCGATGACCGAGTATCTCAAGTACTACTACGGCACCCTTTCCGCGATCGACGACAGCCTTGGTCGGATCATGGACTATCTGCGCAAGAACAATCTGGAGAAGGACACGCTGGTCGTGTTCACGTCCGACAACGGCTACATGGTCGGTGAACATGGGCTGATCGACAAGCGCAACGCCTACGAAGCCTCGATCCGGGTGCCGCTGGTGGTCTGGGAGCCGGGTACGGTTCCGGCCGGCAAGGTCAATCCCGGCCGCATCCGCAATCTCGACTTTGCACCGACCTTCCTCGACGTCGCGGGCGCCAGCCGCCCCCAACAGTTCGAAGGCACCAGCGCATGGGACTTGTGGGAAGGCAAACTGGCCCCCACCGACTGGAAGCCCGGCGATTTCACTTACGAATATTACTGGGAATACAACTTCCCGATGACGCCGGGCACGTTCGCCATCGAGCGCGACCGCGTGAAATATATCCAGTATTACGGCGTCTACGACACCGACGAACTCTACGACCTCAAGACCGATCCCGAGGAAATGCACAACCTCGTCGACGATCCCAAGTGGGCGGCCCAAAAACAGGAACTGCGCATTGCGCTCTACCAGCAACTCGCCAACCGGGAAGGAAAGCACATGATCCCCTATGGCGCCCGCCTTTCGACCGGCGCAGTGCGGCGCGACGTGAACGGCACCCGCGCTGCGGACTTCCCCGCGTCGTGGTACATCAAGCCGAACCCGACCGACCGGCTCGACCCGATCCTTCCCGACAGCCCCGCCAAGCTCAAGGCCCAGGCCGAAGGCAAGCCGCTGGTCTATACGCCGCCACTCGGCGCCGAACTGAAGAGCCAGATCGGGAGCACCGGCAAGTGAGCGCCGTTTCGCGCCGCGCCGTGCTCGGTTCGATCGCCGGGGCGACGACATTGGCCGCGACGGGCACGGCCGCCCGCGCCGCCGCGCCTGTCCAGCGTCCCAACATCCTGTGGATCGTGAGCGAGGACAACAACCCCTACGTCGGCGCCTATGGCGACAAGCTGGCCCACACGCCGACGATCGATGGACTGGCCGCCAAGGGCCTGCTGTTCCGCCACGTCTATTCCAATGCCCCGGTCTGCGCGCCGTCGCGCTTCGGCATCCTGACCGGCGTCTACCCGGAAAGCTGCGCGCCCGCCAACCAGATGCGCGCCATCGGCAAGCTGCCTGAACAGTTCAAGACCTATCCGGAACTGATGCGGGCGGCGGGCTACTTCTGCACCAACAGCGCGAAGACGGACTACAACTGCAATGTAGACCCCAAGGCCGTCTGGGACGCCCAGGGCAAGGCCGCGCATTGGCGCTCGCGCGAGAATCCGGACCAGCCCTTCATGGCGGTCTTCAACTATGAGACCACCCACGAATCCAAGATCTTCACGCCCACGCCGGGCCGCGTGACGCCGGACATGGTGAAGATCCCGAGTTTCCTGCCGGATACGCCAGGGACCCGTCAGGATTTTGCCAGCTACTACAACCTGATGGAAAAGATGGACGGCCAGTTGGCCGAACGTCTCGCCGAACTGGCGGCAGACGGTCTCGCCGAGAACACCATCGTCTTCCACTATTCCGACAACGGCGGGGTACTCGGGCGGTCCAAGCGCTACTGCACCGAAGAGGGTCTGCGTTGCGAGATGGTGGTCTACGTGCCGCCCAAATGGCAGCACCTGATGCCGGGTCGCCCCGGCACCGAGATCACTTCGCCCGTGAGTTTCATCGATCTCGCCCCGACCGTATTGGCCATCGCCGGCGCGAAGCAGCCGCCGCAGATGACCGGCCAGCCGTTCCTCGGCCCCAAGGCAAAGCCCCAGAAGTACGCCTTCGGCATGCGCAACCGCATGGACGAGCGGATCGACTTCCAGCGCACCGTCACCGATGGCCGCTGGCGCTACATCCGCAACTACATGCCGCATCGCCCCCTGGGCCAGCACCAGGCCTTCGCATGGCTGGCAAAAGGCTATCAGGAATGGGAGCAGGCCTATCTCGACGGCAAGCTGACCGAAGCCCAGGCGCGCTTCTTCCAGCCGAAGCCGTTCGAGGAACTCTACGACCTCAGGGCCGATCCCGAAGAGCTGGACAATCTGGCCCGTAACCCTTCGCATCGGGCGATCCGCAAGACGCTGAGCGCCGCGCTCGACGGCCATATGATCGCGATCCACGACAATGGCTTCCTGCCAGAGGGCATGGCGGGCGAAGGCTGGGCCGAGAGCCGCGACCCGGCGGTCTATCCGCTCGGAAAGGTCATGTCTCTCGCCCGCACGGCCGGTCTCGGACGACTGGAGGGACTGCCCTCTCTGCGCGCCGCGCTTTCCGACCGGGTGGAAGTGCTGCGCTACTGGGCCAGTATCGGACTGCTCATCCTGGGGGACAAGGCTTCCCCCGCCAAAGCCGACATGATCGCCGCTCTGGCCCGCGAGACCTCACCCCATGTGCGCATTCAATTGAGCGAAGCGCTCGCAAGGCTGGGGGAAACCGGCCCTTCCATCACCGCGCTCGTCGATCTTTCAGGCGAGACCCAGCCGTGGCAGATCCGTCTTCATGCCCTGAACGCCCTGACTTTCCTGGGCCCGGTTGCCATGCCCGGGTTGGAGAACGCCAGGAAAGCGATGGGCGGGAGCAACGAATATCTCAAGAGCGCAGGCAAATATCTGACCCTGAAGCTGACCGGAGCCTATACGCCGGCGACGCAGATCTTCGACTGGGAGGGCCTGATGGCCCGCGTCAAGAACGGCGGGGCTCCATAGTTGCGTCCAACACCTGCGATGGCGGCGCCGGTCGAGGTTCGGGATGACTTCGGCGCTGCACAGGTCCGCCGACGCCTGCCCAAAGGCACATGATGGAATGGCGGTCCCGAAAACGTTTCGGGTACCGTCAACGACGTTTGCCGGACCCGCATGATCTACCCCGCATGATCTAAGGGGCAACATCGCCGTTACGTGCAGCGATTGGCCGGGCCTCGGTCACCAGCGTCGTCAGCAGTTTGCCCGGTTCCTCGCTCGTGATGTGATGCCCCGATCGCTCGAACCAGATCAATCGCTTCGACGGCGCACGCAGAGCTGCGAACCACTCGGCTGCCACCTCGCTCGACACATTCACGTCGTGCCGGCCAAGCAGCAGCAGCAGCGGGACATCCAATCGCCGGATCGTCGAGAGGTCGGTTGCCAGAACCTTGGGCAGCAGGGCCTGGGTGACCGGTTCCTGACCCTTGAACGCATTGCGGACATCCTCGTCGCTGTATTCCGGAGCCAGCTTGAAAGCGGCTGCCTCGAAATCGCCGCCCGGCCGCCGCCACGCCGCGCCGCCGTAATGGCCCAGCCACTTGCGCTGCGTCAGGATCGCGGGAACGGTGAGCGGATGGTCAGGGGCGCCATAGGGGGCGATTGCCTCCAGTTCGTGCACGGCCTGTGCGTTACCCTCGGCCCGCGCCCTGGAAAGCGTCCATTGCCAGCCGCGCCGTTCGCTCTCCAGCCCGTCCGTCAGTTGGCCCATTCCGATATAGGCATGGAGCCATTCGGGATGGGCGGCGGCAAGTTTCAGTCCCAACATGCTGCCCCAGCTGTGCCCGAGCACGAACACCTTGCGCTTGCCGAACCGCTTGCGTGCCCACTGCACCAGTTCTTCGGCATCGGCCTGGAAGCGCTCGGGCGTAAGCGTCGCGGGATCGCTCGCGCCGCTCAACGTGTACGTCTTGCCGGCGTCGCGCTGATCCCAATGAATGACCGTGAAATACTCGTCCCAACCGCGGTCCCACCACCAGTCGAGAGGCATCTCGACGAACCCGGGGCCGCCATGGAAGTAGATCAGTACAGGGTTTCGCAAATCCTGGCTGCGGATCGACACGGCTTGGGCAATGCCGCCGATCGGCACCGTTTCGATCGCCTGCAAACCCTGCGGGCTGACGATTTCCCGCAGGTCTGCAATGATTTTGACCGCTTCCGCCCGATTGTGCGGCCCTACGGAACTTTGCGGAACCTGTGGTTCGGCGATCACAGGAACGGCGGCGGCCATCGCGGCCAGTGCAACGATCCTCTTCATCCCCTCTCCATCGGTCTTGGATATCGGACTGTCAGCTTGCCAAATTTCGCGACCGCCTGTCCATCATCGATTGGGCCCTCCAAAGTTACCTTTACCTCCGCAAGGGGCTGACATTGCGACCGGGGACATTTTCGTTCGATAAGCGTTAACTCGCGGAACGGAACGAAGGTGGGCGATGGAACCCGAAGAACGTATTTCGACTGGCAATGACGGTTTAGACCTGATCCTGGGTGGAGGTTTGCCCGCCAATCGCCTCTATCTGATCGAGGGGAGCCCGGGATCGGGCAAGACAACCCTTTCGCTCCAGTTCCTCCTTGAGGGGGCGCGCCAGGGCGATGCCGTCCTTTACATCACTCTCTCGGAAAGCAGCGAGGAGCTTGAGGTCGTTGCCCGATCGCATGGCTGGGACCTCGACGGCGTAGCCCTTTTCGAGCTCGCTTCAGCCGAAGAGGTATTGGGCACCGGGCGCGAGCAGTCGATTCTACATAGCTGGGAGATGGAACTCGGAGGCACGATCGACCTCATCAAGAAGGAAGTGGAGCGTGTAAAGCCGAAGCGGGTCGTCTTCGACAGCCTTTCGGAAATGCGTCTTCTGGCTCAGGATCCGCTCCGCTATCGCCGTCACCTTCTCCAGCTCAAGCAGTTTTTCACCGGTCTCAAGACGACCGTGATTCTGATCGACGACCTGACCGGTACACGGGCTGAGCGGGACAGCCACCTGCACAGTCTCTGTCACGGTGTCATCACGCTGGAGCGTCTTACTCTGGATTTCGGTGCCGCGCGCCGGCGCCTCCAGGTCCAGAAGCTGCGCGGCGTCGATTTCGTCGCAGGCTTCCACGACCTCATCATTCGAAAGGGCGGTCTCGATGTCTTTCCTCGCCTCATCGCGGCCGATCACCATAAACCTTTTGTCGGCGAGCCGGTCGGCAGCGAAATCGAGGCACTGGATGCGCTGCTGAGCGGTGGCCCCGCACGCGGCACCAGTACGCTCATCACGGGACCGGCCGGCACGGGCAAAACATCACTCGCGCTCCAGTATATCGCGGCCGCGTGCCGGCGGGGCGAGAATTGCGCGATCTATCAATTCGACGAGCGGGTCGGCACGTTGCTGGCGCGTGCGCAGGCGTTCGGGATCAATCTTCAACGATTCATCGATGAAGGCTACCTTGTCCTGCGACAGGTCGACGCCGCCGAAGTCGCGCCCGGTCAGTTCGCGGCCATGGTGCGCGAGCAGGTCAATGAGGGCAAAGCCAAATTGATCCTCATCGACAGTCTCAACGGCTACCTGGCAGCCATGCCGCAGGAGCAGCAGCTGATTCTGCAGCTTCACGAGTTGCTTTCGTACCTCAATCAAGCCGGCGTCGTGACCTTGCTGGTCAACCCGCAGCAAGGTTTCTTCGGCAACATGCACGGGCACAATCTCGATGTGTCCTATATCGCCGACGTCGTGATCCTGATCCGTTTCTTCGAGGCGCAGGGCCGCCTCCGCAAGGCGATTTCCATCGTCAAGAATCGTAGCGGCCCCCATGAGGACAAGATTCGCGAGTTCCGCATCGACGCGAAGGGCGTGAGGGTGGGTGAGCCTCTTTCGGAGTTCAAAGGCATCCTGACCGGCACGCCGGAATATGTCGGCTCGCAGACTCCTCTCATGGAAGATCGCGGAAAAGGTGCATAGGACCGCACCTGAAGGACATCGCGTCCTCATCACCGCCCCATACGGGCAGGACGCGCAAAGCGTTGCCAAGCTTTTCGCGCAGAACGGCTATGATACCCTCATCTGCCAGAGCATCGATGAGCTGGCCGCCGCTTTCGACGACCATGTCGGCGCCATTCTTGTCACCGAAGAAGCGCTGACCGGACAGCTGGGGACCTTGCGTCATGCGCTGGAGGGGCAACCGGCCTGGTCCGACATACCTTTCATCCTGCTCGCAGGGCGTCAGGCGGGACGCCGGATCGCCGCCGAGGCGATTAGACGGCGGCTGCCAGACAATGCCACCAACGTCGTCCTGCTGGAACGCCCCCTGAGTTCAGAGTCCCTGTTGAGCGCGATCGCGTCGGCCATGAAGGCGAGGCAGAAGCAGTTCCTGCTTCGCGATCAGGTTGCCGAACTCGATGCCGAGCGCCGCCGCCTCTCGACCTTGCTCGAGAATTTGCCGGTCGGTGTCGCTTTCATCGGTCCCGCAGGGGATACGCAACTCGTCAACCCGGCATTCCGCCGCTTCGACATCGACGGCAACATCCCGGGCCTCGATCCGACCATCCAACCTCGCTGGGAGGCGTGGGACGCCGATGGAAAGCGGCTCGAACCCAAGGACTTCCCTGGCATGCGGGCGCTTCGCGGTGAGAATTTCGGTGGCGTGGAGTTTCTCTATCACCCGCCGAACGGGCCAGATGTCTGGACGCGGGTGGGCAGCATTCCTCTCCGGGACGAGGACGACATTGTAACAGGTGCGATCTCCGTGATCGTCGATATCGACGAACAGAAGCGGGCACAAGAAGCTCTCCTGGATGCGGCTCGCACCCTCGAAGCGCAAGTGGCCGAGCGCACCGCCGACCTCAAGGGCGCACTCGATCGGCTCGAAGCCGAGGCCGCCGAACGCAAGCGTGCGGAAGCCGCCTTGCGGCAGTCCCAGAAGATGGAGGTTGTCGGCCAGCTTACAGGCGGCATCGCCCACGACTTCAACAACATGCTGACCGGCGTAATTGGCGCGATCGACATCATGAAGCGCCGCATCGCCTCGGGCCGTACCCACGATATCGATCGCTTCATGGATGCCGCCGCCTCGTCTGCCCAGCGCGCTGCCAGCCTGACGGCCCGGCTGCTTGCGTTCTCCCGCCGCCAGTCGCTCGACAGCCGTGCCACCGACATCAACGCTCTGGTCTCGTCGCTTGAAGAATTGTTGCGACGGACGATGACCGAAAAGGTCGAGCTGTCGATCGTGCCTGCCGAAAGCCTGCCTCCCGGAATAGCCGATGCTAACCAGCTTGAAAGCGCGATCGTCAATCTTGCGATCAACGCGCGTGACGCCATGCCGGACGGCGGCAAGCTCACGATCGAGACGCGCACGGCCGACCTCGATGATGCGTACTGCTCGACGCACCCAGGCGTGAAGCCGGGCAGCTACGTCATCGTGTCGGTCTCCGACACCGGCGTCGGCATCGAGGAAGAGATGGTGGAGAAAGTGTTCGAGCCCTTCTTCACGACGAAGCCGATCGGTCAGGGCACAGGTCTCGGCCTCTCGATGGTCTACGGCTTCGCCAAGCAATCGAACGGCCAGGTCAGGATCCATTCCACGGTGGGTACGGGAACTACCGTAAGCATCTTCTTGCCCGCGGCCGATGTCGTGATCCACCGCGAGGCCTCGGCGACATCTGACATGATACGAGAAGGCGATGGTCAGTCCGTGCTGCTGGTCGAGGACGACGACTCGGTGCGGCTCCTCGTCCGTGATGTCCTGGAGGAGCTTGGCTACCGGACTTTCGAAGCGGCCGAGCCCACACATGCCTGCGAAATGCTTCGCTCTGGCCAGCATTTCGATCTCATGGTGTCGGACGTCGGCCTGCCAGGCATGAACGGGCGACAGCTGGCAGAAATCGCCCGCGACCATCATCCCGAACTCCCAATTCTGTTCGTCACAGGCTACGCGGAAAACGCCGCAATCCGCGCCGATTTCCTGGGCACCAACATGGCTATGATCACGAAGCCGTTCCAAATCGAAGTGTTGTCGGCCAAAATCAGCGAGATGCTGGGCGAGAGTTGAATTCGGGGGATTGTCTGGAGTTCAAGAACGCCAATCGCCGTTTGAAAGAAGTTTCCCAGACGCAATCATAATTCGAAGATCCGCTTCTAGGCGCGGAAAATCGCTACGGAACGACGAAAAGGGGGGCATCGGCAGCCGGTGGTTCCGAAGCAGGGCGCCGTCAGAAACGGCGATGCTCTGAGGTGGCCCCGCTTTTCCGGACAGGATGCTAAGCTAAGGGCGTAAACTCATAAATTGAGTTGAGTAGTCAGCCCTGTCGTGATTCAGGCGTCCTTCGGAATGGAGGGTGTATGGCGCGGCGGCGGTATGAATTGACGGATCAGGAATGGCTCATCATCGAGCCGTTGCTGCCCAACAAACCGCGCGGCGTGCCCCGAGTGGATGATCGCCGGGTGTTGAACGCCATTCTCTGGCGTTTCCGTTCCGGTGCGCCGTGGGCGGAAGTTCCGGAACGGTATGGGCCATCGACGACCTGCTACAACCGGTTCGTCCGCTGGCGAACGCCATCAAAGCGGCCGATCGCTGGGTTGATCACAATATGAACGGACGGACGCTGTACAGGGGACGGATCGAGACCCCTTAAGACCAAAAGGTCGGGGCTAGGCGCCATTAATTTTTGACACGGGGAGTTGTGAAACGCGGAGATCGCAATTCCGCCTGCTCATGTCGCAGAGCCTATCGATGGCAAAGCGTTGCAGCTTCTCCGGATCGTCGCCGAAATAGAGTATGCTGGCTTCTTGGGGAGGCCAAGGAGCGGTTATTACGTTGCCGGGGATAAGCTTTTGCGCCGATGGCGGGCGCGCCACCCCGCTCCCGACAATATCGACATAGACCGTCGCCTTACTATCGTTGCGCAAGCTAGTCGTCGGACTACAAGCTGCTAGCGCCCCGAGGGTCAATGGCCCCATCAATTTGAATTGCCACCTCACGCGCGCATTATGCCGTTCAACCGGATTGACCGCAATGTTGGCGGCTCCGGAAACGCGGGTTCTGGGTTAAAGTAGTGCAAAGCGGCCATCTGTCAGGTTTTATCAGGGGCCGCCATTCTACCAGCCTGAGAGGAACGGCTTAAGTTGGTCGACAGCCGCCGAAATATCTGACGGTCTGCACCGCGGAAGCGAAAATCGAGAGCTGAGTGACCGGGAAGGGTCGGGTTCTTCATATGGCGCAGCTCCGGCGCATTGTAGCTTGCTCATGTCTGGCGTGATTTCACGATGCAGTGATTGTCACAGCTGACCGGCAAACATGAGTGCAAGGCGCGGAGGTATAGGAAATTACTATGGGATTGCAAAATAAGCGTATTTGACCCTTTACGTTCGTAGATGTCATTCACCTTCCAAACAACAGGGGAGATCGTGGATGGCGACTGGCAAAATGGCCTATTTTGTTATGGCAATAGCATGCGTAGCAGCAGCAGGGAGTGCTGCTGCGCAGCCGGCCGACTATCCTGCCCCCGCTCCGGCAAGCGCGCCGGTCGAGACGGGCGCCATCCCGCTCTATGGCGCCAAGACGCCCGGATCTGCCGCCAACGAGAACTGGGCCCGATATTTCGGTAAGGCCTATGCGGTACGCAATGTTACCCGGCCCACTTTGACCCCGGTTCTTCCCGATCCCGCCAAAGCGACCGGCGCCGCTGTGATCGTTGCGCCCGGCGGCGCTTTCATGGCGCTTTCCATGTCGCACGAGGGCTGGGATGTAGCTCAGGCCCTTGCAGACCGCGGTATTGCCGCGTTCGTTCTGAAATATCGCCTCCTGCCAACCCCCAAGGACGAAGCCGAAGCCGGAAAATATGTATGGTCCAAGATGATGGAAGGCATTCCCGATCCGACTAAGCAACCGGTGTTGACCAATCCGCAGGCGACTGAAGATGGCCTTGCCGCGCTGAAGATGGTGCGCGAACATGCCGCCAAATGGGGCGTCGACCCCGCCCGCGTCGGCATGATCGGTTTTTCGGCAGGCGCCATGACCTCGCTCCAGACCGTCCTTGCCGCGAAGTCGGGCGAACGGCCTGCTTTCTTCGGGTACATCTATGGCCCGCAGGCAACGATCGACGTTCCGGCAGACGCATCGCCAATGTTCGATGCAATCGCTCTCGACGATCCCCTGTTTCCCTCGATGGGCTTCCCAATTGCGCAGGCCTGGCTCGCAGCCAAGCGGCCTGTAGAAATTCATGGCTACCAGCAGGGGAGCCATGGTTTCGGGCTCGGAAAGCCAAACACCACTACAACGCTCGTGTTAGACGAATTCACCGCGTGGCTTGCTATGCAGGGATTCTTGGCCAGAAAGACAGCCCCCTGACTGTGAAGCGCCTGAAACCGGCAGGTCTCTTCACGGCCATCCTCTCGGCAGGAAAATGGGAAAGCTGCCGGTCCGTGGTTGGGGAGCGAAACTGGGGCGCTGAGTGACTGGGAAGGGCGCTGAGCAGCCGCCACGCTGAGGTATCTGACCGTGCTTTCGATCTTCGTGTGCCCAAGCAAAATCTGGACGGCGCGGAGATTTCCAGTCGCCTTGTAGATGATCGACGCCTTGGTTCGGCGCAGAAAGCGGGTGCCATAATCTTCGCCGGGAAGTCCGATCCCCGTGACCCACTCGTCAACAAGGCGAGAATATGCCTGGTGCTTATGTGGGCTGCGTGATCGGTCCGGCTAGGAAATGAAAATCCTCCAAGGATCCACCTCTCAGGTGCAGACCGGCAGGTTTTGGGCGACCAACATGGATAGCTATTCGTGACTGTGCTACAGCTATGTCAGCTGCCGCTTTTACTCGTGTACGCTGCACCATACGCGATACAGGACGGCTAAGCCTGCAAATCTGCGCAACTGCTGCGAGCGGATGATATCCGGCCTGATCCACAACATATCACTGGACCAGTTCCTTGAGCGGCCTGTCCTTGTCCGCCAGCGCGGCGAGATCGGGCTTTGCCCCTGCCTCGACCAGCTTGCGGCCCTGGACGTAGTCCTTGACCATGTTCACGCAGTCGAGCGCGAGGACTTTGCCTTCCTTCAGGTAGATCACCGAGAAGCTGCGATCCTCGGGATTGCCGCGGATCACCGTCTGGTCGAAGCCGAGATTGATGCCAGCGGTCTGGAGCTTGAGGTCATACTGGTTGGACCAGAACCATGGGAAAGCCTTGTAGGGCTTCTCGTCCCCGCAGATCGCCTTGGCGACGCATGTGCCCATGTCGTTGGCGTTCTGCACCGATTCCACCCGCATCACGGTGCCGCCCGCAAAGTCGCAGGCGAAAGCGGCGCAGTCGCCGATCGCGTAGATGTCGGGCAGCGAAGTGCGGCAATATTCGTCCACATCGACGCCGTTCGCGCCCGCCGCACCGGCAAGGATCAGCGGACCGACCGCCGGGACGATGCCGATGCCGACGATCACCGCCTCGGCGGCCAGCACTTCGCCGTCTGCCAGCTTCACGCCGGTCACTTTATGGCCGTCGCCCACGAGGCAATCGACCGCAACGCCGGTGCGCAGATCGACGCCGTGGTCGCGGTGCTCGTCCTGATAGAAAGTCGAAAGCTCCTCGCCCGCCACGCGCGCCAGCACGCGCGGCAGCGCTTCCAGCAAGGTGACGTTGAGCTTCATCTTCGACAGCACCGCCGCCGCTTCGAGGCCGATGTAGCCGCCGCCGATCACGACCACGTTCTTCGTGCCCGCATCGACTTCGGCCATCAGCGTGTCGCAGTCCTCGCGGGTGCGCACGGCATGGACCCCGGCAAGGTCGGAGCCCGAACACGAAAGCCGACGCGGATCGCCGCCGGTGGCCCAGACCAGCTTGCCGTAGCCATGGCTCTCACCATTCGAGAGCGTCAGTTCATGCGCCTCGGGATCGACCTTGGTGACTTCGGTGCCGAGCTTGAAAGTGATCTCCTTCTCGGCCCAGAACGTCGGCGGGCGGATGTAGAGCCGGTCGAAGGTCTTCTCCCGCGCGAAATATTCCTTGGAGAGCGGCGGGCGCTCGTAAGGATATTCCGGCTCGCGGCCGATGACGGTGACGGTTCCCTCGAACCCGTTCTGGCGCAGGGCCAGCGCGCATTGCGCGCCCCCGTGTCCGGCTCCCACGATGACGACGTCTGCCATCAGACGCGCTCCATCAGCAGGGCAAGCCCTTGCCCGACGCCGATGCACATGAAAGCCAGCGCATAGCGCCCGCCGCCGCGCTGAAGCTCCTCGACCGCCGACATCGCGATGCGCGCGCCCGACATGCCGAGCGGATGGCCCAGTGCGATGGCGCCGCCGTTGGGGTTCACGCGCGGGTCGGCGGGATCGATCCCGAGTTCGCGCAAGGTGGCGATGGCCTGACTGGCGAAAGCCTCGTTGAGTTCGATGACGTCGAGCTGGTCCACGGTCAGTCCGCTGCGGGCGAGCACCTTGCGCGCCGCCTCGATCGGCCCGGCACCCATCACGCGCGGGGCGATACCTGCCGCCGCCATGCCGATCACACGGGCGCGCGGGGTGAGACCGTGGCGCTTCGCCGCCTCCTCGCTGGCGACCAGCATAGCCGCCGCGCCGTCGTTGAGGCCCGAGGCATTGCCTGCCGTCACCGTGCCGTCCACTTTCACCACCGGCTTCAGTTTCGCCAGTGCCTCAAGGCTGGTCGCGCGCAGATGCTCGTCGGCGGCGAAGAGGATCGGATCGCCCTTCTTCTGCGGGATCGTGACAGGCACGATCTCGGCGGCAAAGCGGCCACTAGCCTGCGCCGCCGCTGCCTTTTGCTGGCTGGCGAGGGCGAAGCGGTCCTGCTCCTCGCGGCTCACCTGCCACTGCCCGGCGACGTTCTCGCCGGTCTGCGGCATGGTATCGACGCCGTAGGCGGCCTTCATCGCCGGGTTGACGAACCGCCAGCCGAGCGTGGTGTCCTCGATCTTCTGGCCGCGCCCGAAGGCGCTGTCCGCCTTGCCCATGACATAAGGCGCGCGGGTCATGCTTTCGGCGCCGCCCGCGATCAGGAAGTCCGCGTCGCCGCTGCGGATCGCCTGCGCCGCCATGCCCAGGGCATTGAGGCCCGAGGAACAAAGCCGGTTGACCGTGACGCCCGGCACGCTCTCGCCCATGCCTGCCAGCAGCACGGCCATGCGCGCGACGTTGCGGTTGTCCTCCCCCGCCTGGTTGGCGCAGCCGAGGATCACGTCGTCGAGCAGGGACCAGTCCGCTTGCGCATTGCGCTCCATCAGCGCGCGCAGCGGGATCGCGGCAAGGTCGTCGGCGCGGACGCCGGAAAGCGAGCCGTTCAGCTTGCCGATGGGGGTGCGGATCGCGTCGCAGACGAATGCTTCGGACATGAGAAATCAGCCTTCAAGAAACGGAATGAGCGCGGCGGCGAGTGCCTCGGGGGCTTCGAGCGGGGCGAGATGGGCGGCTTCCAGCGCGACATGGGCCGCACCGGGGATGCGGGCGAGGAGATGTTCGCCGTGGCCTTCCATCGGCGTGGAGGTGTCGCGGGTGCCGGTCACCACCAGTGCCGGGCAGGCGATGCCGGAAATGCGGCTCTCAAGATCCATGTCGCGGATCGCCGCGCCGCAGCCCGCGTAGCCTTCAGCATCCATGGTCAGGAGCTGGCGGCGCACGGTTTCGTAGACGGCAGGTTCGGCGGCGTCCGACAGGAAGCGGCCCATCGCCAGATCGGCAATGGCGGCCATGCCCTCATCGCGTACTTTGGCGATGCGGTCGCTCCAGGAGGCGCTGTCCATCGTCACGGAGGTGCAGATCGGTGCCAGCTTCGTCACACGCTCAGGCGCGCGGAGTGCGAGTTCCATGCCCATCATGCCGCCCAGCGACACCCCCGCCAGCGCGAAGGCTTGCAGACCGGCGTGATCGGCCACCGACAGCACGTCATCCGCGAGCATGGCCATCGAAAAGTCGCCCGGCTCGGCCGCCGAGGCGCCGTGGCCGCGCGTGTCGATCCGCAGCAGGGCGAAGCGGTCGCGAAGATGGGGCAGGACGGCGTCCCAGAGGTCCATGTCCGTGCCGATCGAGTTGAGCAGCACCAGCGCCGGGCCCTCATCGCGCCCATCGCGCTTCCAGTAGAGAGCGGCTCCGGGAACCTGGGTGAAAGGCATGGTTCAATCCTCCGGGGCAATGGTGACGCGCAGGCCGTCCAGCGCGGCGGTCAAGGCGATCTGACACGAGAGGCGCGAGTGCGCGCCGCGATGGTCGGAGGAATCGAGCAGGTCGTTCTCGTCCTCTCCGGGGGCACCGGTCGTCTCCACCCAGCCCTCGTCCACAAAGACATGGCAGGTCGCGCAGGAACAGCAGCCTCCGCAAAGCGCAAGCAGTTCATCGAAGCCGCTGTCGCGAATGGCTTCCATCACGGTGACGCCCTCGCGGGTCTCGATCGCGGTTTCGTCTCCCGAACGGTCGACGACTATCAGTTTCGGCACCTGGATGTTCCTGTCTTACGCCGTTTCCAGCGCATGGACGAAGGGTGCGCCGGTCTTGGCGGTGACTTCCTCCAGCGTGACGCCGGGGGCGAGTTCCACCAAGGTCAGCCCACCCGCCTTGCGGTCGATGGCGAAGACGGCCAGATCGCTGACGATCATGTCCACCACGCGCTTGCCGGTGAGCGGCAGGGTGCAGGCGGGCAGGATCTTGGGATCGCCGTGCTTGGAAACGTGGTCCATCACCACGATCACCTTCTTCACCCCGGCGACGAGGTCCATGGCCCCGCCCATGCCCTTCACCATCTTGCCCGGGATCGTCCAGTTGGCGAGGTCGCCCTCGGCCGAGACTTCCATCGCGCCCAGCACGGCCATGTCGATATGACCGCCGCGGATCATCGCGAAGCTGTCCGCGCTTGAGAAGAAGCTGGAGGTCGGCAGCGCGGTGATCGTCTGCTTGCCGGCGTTGATCAGGTCGGGATCGACATCCTCGTCATAGGGGAACGGGCCGATGCCGAGCATGCCGTTCTCGCTCTGCAGCGTCACCTTGATGCCGGTCGGCACATGGTTCGCCACGAGGGTCGGAATGCCGATGCCGAGGTTCACGTAGTACCCATCGCGCAGTTCCTTCGCGGCGCGCGCGGCCATTTCATCGCGGGTCCAGCTCATTACGCGGCCTCCCTTTCACGGATCGTGCGCTTCTCGATGCGCTTCTCGTTGATGGTCGAAAGCACCACGCGGTCGACGTAGATGCCGGGGGTGTGGATGCAGTCCGGATCGAAAGTGCCGGCGGGGACGATTTCCTCGACCTCCGCCACGGTGACCTTGCCCGCCGTCGCCATGTTCGGATTGAAGTTGCGCGCGGTCTTGCGGAACATCAGGTTGCCCTCCTCGTCCGCGCGCCAGGCCTTGATGATCGACAGGTCGGCGCGCAGCCAGGTTTCGCGCACGTATTCCTCGCCCTCGAACACTTCGACCGGCTTGCCTTCGGCGACCACGGTGCCGACGCCCGTCTTGGTGTAGAACGCCGGAATGCCCGCGCCGCCCGCGCGAATGCGCTCAGCCAAAGTGCCCTGCGGGTTGAGTTCGAGTTCGAGTTCGCCCGAGAGATACTGGCTTTCGAACAGCTTGTTCTCACCCACGTAGGAGGAGATCATCTTCCGGATCTGGCGGCTTTCCAGCAGCATCCACAGGCCGAACCCGTCCGCGCCGGCGTTATTGGAAATGACCGTCAGGTTCTTCACGCCTGCCGCGCGGATTTCGGGGATCAGGCTCTCGGGATTGCCCGAGAGCCCGAAACCGCCCGACATGATCGTCATGCCGTCGAACAGCAGGCCGTCGAGGGCTGCGGCAGGGCTATCGTAGATTTTCGACATCGAGTGTCTCCGTTTAGCCGAGGTCGCCACCGGCAACCGGAAGTACCGTGCCGGTTACGTAGCTGGCCTCGTCCGAGGCGAGGAACAGGATCGGGGCGATCTGCTCCTCAAGAGTTCCGTAGCGTTTCAGGAAGGCGGAGGACGTCACCTGCTCCACCGCTTCCGCCATCCATGCCTGCTCCTGCGCGTTGTCGCCTTCGGCGTTGCGGGCGACACGGCGGGGGGGAGCGCTCGTGCCGCCCGGCGCCGTCGCGACGACACGAATGCCCGCTTCGGCGTATTCCATGGCGAGGCTCTGGGTCAGGCCGTTGATCCCGCCCTTGGCCGCCGAATAGGGCACCCGGCGAATGCCGCGCGTGGCGTTGGACGAGAGGTTGACGATGGTGCCCGCCCCTTGCGTGAGCATGGTCGGCAGCACCGCATGGCAGCAGTAGAGCGTGGGCATCAACGAGCGGCGGATTTCCGCATCGATCTGCGCAGGCTCGAACTCGGCATAGGGCCGCATCCGGATCGCGCCGCCGACATTGTTGATCAGGATGTCGATCCGCCCGAATGCCTCGACCGCCTTGGCCATCGCCATGGCCGCGCCTTCGTAAGTCTCAAGGTCGCAGCAGACGGAGACGGCTTTTCCGCCCGCCGCCACGATGGCCTGTTCCACCTCGGTCACGAATTCGGCGCGGTCCACCAGCACCACGCTGGCCCCTTCGGCAGCGGCACGGGTGGCGACACCGGCCCCGATGCCCTGCGCCGCGCCGGTCACGACCATGACCTTGCCTGCGAAACGTCCGGAGAAGATCATGCCGACCTCCTCAGACGTGGTAGATGTCGATGACCTGATGAATGTAGTCGTCCTTCAGGACGATCTTCTTCTTCAGGATCATGGGCGCATCGCCAGAGGTATCCAGCGTCAGGAACGTGGTTCCGAAGAACTGCTGCGTCTGCTGATAGCGGTGGCTCAGCGTGTGCCAGTTGTAGCGCAAGTCCACCTGCCCCTCGCGGCTCTCCAGTACTTCCACATTGGCGATGAAGTGCGCCGAGCGCGGTTCCGGGGTCGAGGCGGAGGAGCGTTCGGTGTTCAGGCGGTAGACGCGGTCTTCCAGCCCCTTCCGGTTGGCGTAGTAGATCAGCGAGATTTCGGTCTGCGGGTCGGTGCAGAGTTCATCGTCGTCGGTCCACGCCGGCATCCAGTATTCGGCGCTTTCGGAATAGCATTCCAGCCATTCGTCGAACCGGCGATCATCCAGCAGCCGCGCCTCGCGGTAGAGGAAGGCGCAAATATCGCAGTAGGACAGCGTTTCTCGGGTCATGTCGAGCGTGCTCATTCCGCCGCCTCCATCATCGGCGGCTGATTGGCCGCGTCCTTCGCCAGACCGTCCAGCATGATCTGCGCCCAGAACTCATGCTGGCGCACGAAGAGGCCCTCGTCCTCGCTGCGCTCGCTGGAGAGCAGCGGGTTCATGCCCATCGCGGCGGCATTGGCGTCCGGCCCGTGTATCCAGCGCTTGGCCCCGCGGCTGAGGTCGTTCCACAGCTCGCCCGCGCCTTCGTAAGCCTTCTGGCAGGACCGGAATTCCTCCAGATCGTCGGGCGTGCCCATGCCGGTGACGTTGAAGAAATCCTCGTACTGGCGGATGCGGTGGGCGCGGTCCTCGGCGCTCTCGCCCCTGGGGGCGTAGCAGTAGATCGTCACTTCGGTGGTGTGAACGTCGATCGGGCGGACCACGCGGATCTGCGTGGAGAACTGGTCCATCAGGAACACGTTGGGATAGAGCGCCAGATTGCGCGTCTGTTCGATGATGAACTTGGCCCGCTCTTCACCCAGCCGCGCGTCCAGTTCCGGCTTGTGGTTCCAGATCGGCCGCACTTCGGGATTGATCACCTGCGTCCAGAGCAGGATGTGGCCATGTTCGAAGCCGTAGACGCCGCTGGCGGGCGCCTTGGACCAGCCATTGGCATCCACCGCCTTGGTCCCGCCCTCCGCGCGGCGGCCCATGGTGGACTGGTAGTTTTCGTGAACGGAGCTGACGTGATAGCCGTCGCAGCCGTTCTCCATCTGCATCTTCCAGTTGCCGTCGAAGGTGTAGGTGGAATTGCCGGTCAGCACTTCCAGCCCTTCGGGCGCCTGATCGACCATCTGGTCGATGATGACTTTCGCCTCGCCCAGATGCTGTTCCAGCGGCAGCACATTGTGGTTCAGCGATCCGAACACGAAGCCGCGATAGCTCTCGACGCGCAGGCGCGTCAGGTCGTGCGAGCCTTCATGGTCGAAGCTTTCCGGATAGGCGCCGGTGCTGGCATCCTTGGCGCGCAGGAGCTTGCCGTCGGTCTTGAAGCTCCAGCCGTGGAACGGGCAGACGAACAGCGGCTGGTTGCCCCGCTTGCGGCGGCACAGCTTGGCGCCGCGATGCGCGCAGGCATTGACCACGCCGTTGATCGCGCCGTCCTTCGCGCGGGTAAGGATCACGGGCGTGCGCCCGATGAAGGTCGTGAAGTAATCGTTCTTGTTTGGAAGCTGGCTTTCGTGGGCGAGGTACACCCAGTTGCTTTCGAAGATGTACTTCATTTCCAGTTCGAACAGCGCCGGATCGGTGAAGACGTCCCGGCGGCAGCGGAACTCTCCGGTTTCGACGTCATCGACCACGGCGGTCGAGACCCGGTGCATGAGGTGTTCGTACATGATCCTGTCTCCCGTATTCTGTGATCAGGCCGTTTCGGTCTGCTTCTGCGGCTCGGCTTCGGCGCGGGCGCGGGACGAGAAGTGCTCATCATCCGCGTCGGCGGCGCGCTGCATCTGGAAGTCGAACTGGATGTAGGCGCTGTCGCCCTGGCGGCTGGGCACCGGCAGCAAGCCCTCGCGGGTGCCGAAAGCGAAGTCGTCGGCCGCGAAGGGATCGTCGCCGAAGTTGATCTGCGTGGTCAGCGTGCGATAGCCCGGCGCTTCGATGAAGAAGTGGACGTGGGCGGGGCGATTGCCGTGGCGGCCCAGCGCCTGCATCAGCTGGTCGGTCGATCCGCCCGGCGGCACCGAATAGCCGCTCGGCTGCTTGGAATGGAACGCATAGCGCCCGTCCTTGCCCAGCTTGATGCGGCGGCGGTTGTTGAACGGGGTCTGTTCGCCGGTCGGGTCGAAGTGCGAATACCAACCCTTCGAATTGGCGTGCCAGACGTGGACGATCGCGTTCTCCACCGCTTCGCCGTCCGGGCCGGTGACATTGCCGGTCATGTGCAGGACCGTGGTGCCCTCGTCCTCGTCCACGCTGAGGTTGGCATTACCCTCAACCAGCGGCGCGCCGGCGACGTAGAGCGGCCCTTCGATAGTGCGCGGAGTGCCGCCGGAGAGGCCGGCCTCGGCATCCTTGGCGTCCATGTAGAGGTCCAGGAAGTGCTCAAGGCCCGTGCCCGGCACGATCAGGCCGATCTCGCCCGCGCTGTCCGAAAGGTACTTCATGGCGAGCCAGAACTCGCTTTCGGAAATGTCGTGGCGGACGATCAGCTCCATCACCGATTCGGTAAGGTCACGCATGATCGCCTTGAGGCGCTGGCTGCCGCCGCTCTCGTTCACGCCGGCGGCGCGGTCGAGCAACTGCTGGATTTCCGGGGTCTTTACGAAGCTGACGTCCATTTTATTCTCTCCCAAGGACTGAATTCAGTGGCTCCGGCGATCAGCGATCGTCGTCATGGATGGAGGATGGGTGCCGGGCGAGCGGCGTGACCTTCATGGTCATGAAGGGGTAGAGCGGCAGCGCCATGAGCGTGTCATGCAGCGCCGCATTGCTCTCGACATCGAAGATCGAGACGTTGGAATAGAGCCCGACCTTGCGCCAGATGTGGCGCCAGGTGCCCGCCTGCTGGAGCTTCTGGAAATAGGCCTTCTCGGCCGCCTTGATCTTCGCGGCTTCTTCCGCGTCGAAGTCCAGCGGGATGTTGACGTCCATTTCGACCATGAACAGCATGGCTCAGGCTCCTGCATTTACGGCGTGAAGGCGCGGACCGGAACGGTCACGCCGGAAAAAGGCGATCTTGTCGGGATCGAGCGCGATGCCGAGGCCGGGGCCGGTCGGCACCTTCAGCGAAAAGTCGCCGTAGCCGAGCGGCTCGGTGAGGATTTCCTCGGTCTGCAGCAGCGGGCCGAACAGTTCGGTACCCCAGGCAAGCTCGGGAACGGTGGCGAAGACATGGGCCGAAGCCGCCGTGCCCACGCCGCCTTCCAGCATCGTGCCGCCATAGAGGCCGATGCCCGCCGCGGTGCCGATGGCGGCCACATCGGCGGTGGCGAAAAGCCCGCCGGACTGCGCGATCTTCAGCGCGAAGACGCCCGCCGCGCCGGCAGCGGCAATCCGCAGCGCGGTGCGCGGGCCGTGCAGCGCCTCGTCCGCCATCAGCGGCACCGCCTGCGTGGTGGCAAGGCGGGTCATCGCCGCAATGTCGTCCCCGGCGATGGGCTGTTCGACCAGATCGCAGCCGACATCCTGCAGCATCGCCATGCCCAGCTTGGCCTGCGCCTCGCTCCAGTTCTGGTTCACGTCCACGCGCACGCTGGCGCGATCACCCAGTGCCTTGCAGATCGCGCCGACATGGGCGACGTCCGCCCGCACATCGCGCTTGCCGATCTTCAGCTTGAAGATGCGGTGGCGGCGCAGGGACAGCATTTCCTCGCCCTCGGCAATGTCGCGTGCGGTGTCTCCGCTGGCGAGGGTCCAGGCCACCGGCATGTCGTCACGCACGCGGCCACCGCCGATGAGGTCAGAGACCGGCACGCCCAGCCGCTTGCCCGCTATGTCCAGCAGCGCCGTCTCCACCGCGCACTTGGCGAAGTGGTTACCGCGTACGCACTTGGCGACCTTGGCCATCGTCGCGCCGACATGGGCGATGTCGCAGGTCTTCAGGACCGGAACGATATAGGTGTCGATGGCGGACTTGATGCTTTCCGGGCTTTCCTCGCCATAGCTAAGGCCGCCGATCGTGGTGCCCTCGCCAATGCCCTCGACGCCGTCACCGTCCGTCAGGCGGACGATCACCATCGCCTGCGAATGCATCGTGGCCATGGCCAGCACATGCGGGCGGATCGTCGGTACATCGACGATTAAGGTATCAGCCTGGCTCAACAGGGCCATTGCAGCGACTCTCCCGAATGTTTAGCTTTCGAGAGGAAAGTTAGGCCCCGGCCGCAACGGCTGCAAAGATCAATGCGGTTACAGGTCCATACCTGAGAGGTATAATATCGTGATGGACGTGCGCCTTCTGCGCTATTTCGTGGCCGTGGCGGACGAAGGGAACTTCAATCGCGCCGCCGAGCGGCTGCACATCGCCCAGCCGCCGCTTTCGCGCGCGATCCAGCAGCTGGAGGCCCATGTCGGCGCACCGCTGCTCGATCGCGGCACGCGCCCGCTGCGGCTCACCGCCGTCGGCCGCCTGCTCCACGAACAGGCCCTGCAAGTCTTGGCCCGCATGGAGGATGTGGAGGCCATGGTCAGGGCCGCCGCCACCAGCAAGCGACGGCGGCTGGTGATCGGTTTCGTCGCCTCAACCATCTATGCGCGCCTGCCCGAACTGATCCGGGAATTCCGCAAGGCGGCGGAGAACGTGGAACTGGTCATGGTGGAAGCCACCACGCTGGACCAGATCGCCGCGCTGAAGGACGGGCGCATCGACGTCGGCTTCGGACGCATCCGCTTCGAGGACCCTTCGGTCCGCCGCATCATTCTGCGCAACGAGAAACTCGTGGCCGCCTTCCCGGTCGACCACCCTTTAGCCATCGGGAGCGGGCCGATCTCGCTGCGCGACCTGGCCGACGAGCCGCAGATCATCTATCCGCGCGCGCCCCGCCCCAGCTATGCCGACCAGGTGATCTCGCTGTTCCGCGATCATTCGATAGAGCCGCGGATCGTTCACGAGGCGCGCGAACTGCAGATCGCCATCGGTC
Organism: Novosphingobium sp. BF6; assembly: GCF_058273105.1. Classification (NCBI taxonomy): domain Bacteria; kingdom Pseudomonadati; phylum Pseudomonadota; class Alphaproteobacteria; order Sphingomonadales; family Sphingomonadaceae; genus Novosphingobium; species Novosphingobium sp. BF6. The sequence goes on along the minus strand of NZ_CM177776.1, from coordinate 721,915 downwards.
TCGTCGCGGCCGAGGAAGGCATGGCCATCGTCCCGGAATCGGTGCGCCGCGCGCGCAGCCACGATGTCGCCTTCCGCGAACTGGTGGAACCGGCCACTTCCCCCATCATCATGAGCCACCGTCCGGGAGACCGCTCTCCCGAACTGGCGCTCATGGCCTCGGTGATCGCGCGGCAATATGCGCAGTGGGGCTACGACGTCCCCTCCGCACTTGGCGAGGAATTGTGACCGGCGCGTTTCCGGCGATACCCGCTGCGTATTCGCATCGGACTTAAACGGTATTTGTTGAACCCCTACTGGTCATTCACTTTCCCGGAAAATCACACAACGTGAAATGGGAGAGAAGTCGATATGCAAGGTATCGATGTAAGTCGCTTAGTCGACGAAGCCAGATTCGGAAATCTGCATCTCAAGATAATCATAGCCTGCGCATTGCTTCTAATAGTCGATGGCTACGACGTATTCATTTACGGCGTCGTTCTTCCCAAGCTGATGGAGCAGTGGCAACTCACCGCGCCCGAGGCCGGTTCTTTGGCAAGCTGGGCGCTGTTCGGCATGATGTCCGGCGCGCTTCTGTTCGGACCGATGGGCGACCGGATCGGCCGCAAGAAGTGCATCACTCTCTGCTTCACCCTGTTCAGCGCCGCGACCTTCCTGAACGGCTTCGTGACGACGCCGACGACGTTCGGCCTGCTGCGCTTCGCCGCGGGCCTGGGCTGCGGCGGGTTGATGCCCAATGCCGTCGCGCTGACCAACGAATATGCGCCCAAGCGGATGCGCAGCACGCTCGTGGCGCTGATGTTCAGCGGCTATGCGGTGGGCGGCATGGTCGCGGCGGGGCTCGGCATCTGGTTGCTGCCGCGGTTCGGCTGGCAGGCGATGTTCCTGGCCGCCGCCGTGCCGCTGGCGCTGCTTCCGCTGATCCTGCGCGGCCTGCCGGAATCGGTCGGCTTCCTGGTGCGCAAGGGCGAACAGGACAAGGCCCGCGCGATCCTTCGCCAGATTTCCCCTAAGGCCGCCACCGGCGCGCCGCTGGTCCTGGGCGAGGCCGACGCGGGCCGCGCCTCGGTGGGCGAGCTGTTCCGGCATGACCGCACCCTGGGCACGCTGTCCATGTGGCTGTGCTTCTTCTGCTGCCTGCTGATGGTCTATGCGCTGGGGTCGTGGTTGCCGCAGCTGATGCGCAGTGCCGGATATAGCCTGGGGTCCAGCCTCTCGTTCCTGCTCGCGCTCAATTTCGGCGGCATGTTCGGCGCGATCATGGGCGGCCGCCTCGCCGACCGCTTCGGGCTGCCCCGCGTGGTCATGGCCTATTTCGCCCTGGGCGCGCTGTGCATCGCCCTGCTCGGCCTGAACAGTGCCATGCCGGTGCTCTACTTGCTGATCTTCATCGCCGGCGCCGGCACCACCGGCACGCAGATCCTGCTCTATGCCAGTGTCGCGGAGTTCTACAGCCTCTCCGTGCGCTCCACCGGGCTGGGCTGGGCCTCGGGAATGGGCCGGGTCGGCGCGATCGTCGGACCGATGCTGGGCGGGCTGCTGCTCGCGGCAGAACTGCCGATGGCGCTCAACTTTCTCGCCTTCTCCATTCCGGGCCTCGTCTCCGTGCTGGCGACCGCGCTCTACATGGTGAGCCGCCGCCAGCAGCGCAGCCGGGAAGCCTACGCCCTCGCGGCGTGAACGGACGATCATGACCACCACCATCGACACGCTCCCGACAGACGGCCAGACATCGATGGTCCCGGCAATCGTCGCCGGGGTCATTGCCACCACCATATCCTATGCCGGACCGCTGGTGATCGTGTTCCAGGCCGCTCAAGGGCTGGAACCGGCCATCGTCGCCTCGTGGATCTGGGCGATCTCGATCGGCAGCGGGCTACTGGGCGTCGTGCTGAGCTGGCGCTGGCGCGTACCGATCGTGGTGGCATGGTCGGCGCCGGGTTCGGCGCTGCTGGTGACGATGCTGCCGCAGACGGACTTCGCCACGGCCATAGGCGCCTATATCGTCGCCAACCTCGCGATCCTGGCAGTGGGCGTTTCCGGCGCATTCGACCGGCTGATGAAGCGCCTGCCCGCCGCGATCACCGCCGCCATGCTGGCCGGGATCCTGTTCCGCTTCGTGATCGACATGGTCGGCGCCGTGCCCTCCGCGCCCGTCATGGTGATCGCGATGATCGCCGCGTTCTTCACCGGACGCGTGCTCGCCCCGCGCTATGCCGTGGTGGCCGTACTGGTGACAGGCGTGGTGCTGACCCTGCTGGACGGCGGCCTCTCCGGCACTGTCGCCGCCCCTCGCCTGACCATGCCGGTCTGGACCACCCCCCGTTTCGACTGGGCTGCCACCGCCAGCATCGCCGTGCCCCTGGCCGTCGTGGCGCTGACTGGACAGTTCCTTCCCGGCATCGCCGTGCTGCGCGCCGCAGGCTACGAGACGCCGCCCGCGCGCCCGATCGTTTCGGCCAGCGCGATAGGCTCGATCCTGCTCGCGCCGTTCGGCTGCCACGGCCTGAACCTGGCGGCATTCACCGCCGCGATCTGCCTCGGCCCGGATGCGCATCCCGATCCGGCGAAGCGCTATCTCGCGGGGATCGCGGGCGGCGTGACCTACCTCGTCTTCGGCGCCTTCGCGGCGACCGTTCTGGCCCTGTTCGCCACTTTGCCCAAAACGCTAATCGCCGCGCTGGCCGGGCTGGCGCTGTTTCCGGTCGTCTCCGGCTCGCTAAGCACCGCCTTGCGCGCGGAGCAGGGCCGCGACGGGGCGCTCGTCACATTTGCAGTCAGTGCTTCGGGCATGACGCTGGCGGGCCTCGGCTCCGCCTTCTGGGGCCTGATCTTCGGCCTGGCCGTGCACTGGCTCCAGGTTTTCGCGTCCAGAGCGCTGCGCAAGACGGCGATGACATAGCTGCTGCGACATGGCGGCTAGGATTAGCCGCCTCTTTCAGAACAAACGAAAAATTCGGGAGAGTATCGATGTTCCAGATCATGGCGCATGCCCTGACCGCAGCCACCGCGCAGGTGCCCGCACAAGCACCTGTGTCGGTATCGGCGCAAGCCCCCGCCGAGGCGGCCACCGCAACACAGACCGCCGCGACCGAGATCGCAGCACCGCAAAGCCCGAACCGCCCCAAGGCACCAAGGCCCGCATTCAAGCCGATCAACCACGACGAAGACTATTCCAGCTTCCGCGCCGTGCGCGACGCCAATCTCTGGACCCGGATCAAATACATTCCGCTGGCGGGCAACACCTATGCCTCGCTCGGCGGTGAACTGCGCCTGCGCCCCGAACTGCGCATCGGCGAGCGCTGGGGTCGCGGCCCGCAAGATGACGACGGCAACTTCCAGCAGCGCACCCGTGTCTGGGGCGACCTCCAGATCGAAGGCCTGCTGCGCGCCTTCGTGGACCTGGAACACGCCACCAGCACCGGACTCGATTCCGTGGTCGCACCGATCGAGGAAGGCCGCCTGGACTTCAACCAGGCCTTCGTCGAAGCGCATGTTCCGGTCGGCAATGCCCGGATCACCGCACGCTTCGGCCGACAGGAAATCGGTATCGGCAACCAGACCGTGTTCGACATGCGCGAAGGCGCCAATACCCGCCGCTCGCTGGACCTGCTGCGCGTCATGGGAACAATGGGCCCGTGGGATGGCGGCTTCCTCACCGGCCACGCGGTACTCGAAAAGCTGGGCACGTTCGACGACGAGACCAATCACGACTACGACCTCACCGGGCTCCACGCCGGCCGCACCTTCGGCGCCGGAAACCACACGGGCCGGGCCGAAATGCTGTTCGTCGCTTCCGATCGCGCCAGCGTGTCCTTCGCCACCGCGCCCGCCGCGCGCGACAAGCGCCGCACCCTGTCGCTGCGTTACGCCGGGAAGGCCGATGCCTGGAGCGTCGATCTGGAGGGCATCCGGCAATGGGGTTCGTTCGGGAACCTCGACATCGATGCCTACTACGTCACCGGCACCATCGCCCACGGCTGGCAGGGAGGGTGGAAGCCCAAGCTGGCCCTGCGCATCGACGTAGGTTCGGGCGATCGCAATCCCGGCGATGGAAAGGCCGGAACCTATGGCCCGCTGTTCCCCAAGCCGCTCACCTACAACGGCGACCTGGGACCGCATAACCTGACGATCTTCCAACCGATGCTGACGCTACAGCCGACGGCGAAACTGACGCTCGACTTTTCGGCGGCAGGCCTGTGGCGCACTTCGATCCACGACGGCGTCTATTCGCTGGGCGGCCAAGTGCTGCGCCGCGCCGACGAAACCGATTCCCGTTTCTTCGGAAAGCGTGCGACTGCGGCCGGGCGATATGCTCTCAACCCTTTCACCACGCTCGGCTTCTACACGATCTACGGTGACGTTTCCGAGAAGTTCAAGCCGGGGCGTGACTTGTTCTACGCCGCCGCATACCTAACGTTCCGCATATGAAATGGGCCTTTTTTCCCGCCCTTACTTACGAGGAGCTTCATCTTCGCAACATCCGACCGAGGCCATGGGGGGATGTATCGACCATCGGCACGCAGGGCAGGATGCCCGTACCGTCGTATCCAGCACTTGCTCGCGATTGTAACAGCCACGATCGGCCAACACCGTAATCTGGTACGAACCGGGAGCCCGGCGCCGCCTGCCCCATAGACACTACCTGCTTGCGATCGTGACCAACACCGTCTTTCGCCGTCTAGCCGTTTCGCACTTCCGGTGTGTCGGTTTCTCAGTTCGTCAGACAGGAGAGGCAGGTGCCACGAACGGGTAGTGGGCACCAAGAGGGCAGGCTGTGGAGCGGCGTCTAAAATTGCCCCCCCCTCATCTCATCATGAGAAGCGCCGCCGTTTGGGTTTCGGACGGCGGCTACAGGGATGTTGGTTGTGGAGACGATTACGAGGATCCGTCGGGAGCACCGGGACGGGAAGCCTATCAAGGCGATAGCGCGGGATTCGCGGTTGTCGCGCAACATACATGGGGCCTGACGACGGCGGTATGAGGAGTAGACCACTGATCGCACAGCATTTTTGCCCTCAGTCTATCACTCCGGCAAAGCTTCGCTGTTTGACTGAAGACCTGCTCCGCGACTCGTCGCTAGCCGCCAACTTCAACTCGTGCTATCGGGGGTGCGCCGCGAATGTTGCTGTAAACGGATGTTGCACCATTCAATCGGCGTCCTCGGTCGGGAAGGCGACAGCGGCAAAGCCTTTATCCATATCTGGTGGTGCAATTGAGCAGCGTTTGCTCTTCGCATTTGCCAACCTACCTCCAATCGGAAAGATTCAATGGCAGCATACAAGGAACCTGGCGTCGAGGCTCGTCGCAATGCAGCGGACCAGGCTCGTGCCAAAGCACTTGCGGCGCTGAAGGCGAAGCCGCCGATGGATCCGGCCGTTCAGGCAGAACGCCTAGCAAAAGCGCAGGCGCGCGAGCAGGCTCAAGCTGAAAAGCGCAAAGCGACAAAGGAAAAGCATGAGCGTGAACTTGCGCTCAAGGCTGAGCGAGCCGCTGCATCCGCTCCCCCGACCGATGAAGAACGTAAGGCAGCCCGCGACGCGCGGTATCAGGCACGGAAAGCACGCCAAAAATAGTCAGCGCATGCAACTCCATCTTTTTTCGGTTCCGGATGCCTGCCGTGACCACCAACAGTTTGGACCTTGTTGAAGGCGACGAACTGATTGACGTCGCGCATGTGCCGAATGGCGATCGCCTGCGACTGGTCCGCACCGCAGGCGAATTTGTCATTCTTCTCGATGGTCATGAGCTCATGAGCACGGATCTCTATGCTTCGGAAGAGGCGCTCGCGACGATGGCCTGCGAGAAGATTGGCACTCGTTCCGCCCCGCAAATTCTTATTGGTGGGTACGGAATGGGCTTCACGTTAAGGGCCGCGCTTGCGGTTCTTGGCGAAGATGCCAGCGTGACCGTGGCGGAAATCGTTCCAAAGATAATCGACTGGGCCCGAGGGCCGATGAAGGCGTGGACCTCCGGGTGCCTCGACGATGCTCGCGTCCAACTGGTCCAGGATGATGTTGCACTACTGATCCACGCTGCGAATGGCGCCTACGATGCCATCCTGCTTGACGTCGACAACGGCCCCGAAGGGCTCACTCGTCGGGCCAACGATTGGCTCTATTCTCGCAGAGGGCTCGAAGCGGCGATTTCGGCCCTGAAGCCTCAAGGTATTCTCGCGATATGGTCCGCAAGCCCTGATGCAGAATTCGTGGCAATCCTTTCGCAGATGGGTTTCGCGGTAACCGTGGTTCCCGTCGAAGCTCGTACAGGAAACGAGATAGGCGGCAACGAACTTGAGCACGTCATTTTGTTCGCCGAAGTATTACCCTGATTCCATATCCGATTGCCCTCGATTCGTATATTCGTCCCTGCAGCAGCCTCGTTCGTTAGCGCAGGTCGAGGGCATTGGTTTCCGCGGCCCGGAGCGACCATTTCGGTCGCGTAGAAGCCGGTTCCGCAGTCGATCCCTTCGGCCGTTCAGCAGCCCATTTTAGGCTCCCAGGTGCAGCCCGTCCACTTATCCTCTTCTGGATACCCAAGACTGGCCGTCTGCCGAACAGCAGGTCTAGGATGGGAACAGGGGCCAAGCCACCGGTCGCCTTTTAGGTCGCCGCCGGACTTGGCGGGATGATCGAAATGCCGTGCATTGCCGGATGATCGTTTATGCTAACATTAGGATCATCGTCGAATGGGCGTTGTATGCCGAAATTTCACCTTGCAGCCGAGACCATGCTGTCGATCGCAACCGGTAGCTCAGCCAACTGATCCACGCCGACGTAGCCTTGCACTGGCAGCGGGGCGGCCCCGACATTCAGCCCGAGGATTTCCGCGATCCCATAGATAGTGCGCAGGCTGCCGTACTTTTCGAAGAGCGCCCTCATGGGTGCACAGAGCGCCTGCAGCCGCGCAGTTTCCTCAGCATCGCCGGCCATCGCAGCCTGCGTGAGGCGGACCGCTGGCTCCGGCAGCACACCGGCAGCGACGCTATGCCAGGCATCGGCGCCCGCCAGGAATGCCGGTGCCGCACACCAGTCGCCGCTATAGCCTATCCTGAAGTCTTCCGGCATTCGGGCGCGAAGCTGCTCGATTACGGCAGCATAGGCTCCATCATAGCGGGGCGGCATCTTCACCGCTGCGATACCTGGAACATGAGCAAGTTCGACGATGAGGTCGTGCGAGAATTTGAAATTCGTCGTGCCTGGATTGTTGTAGATACAGAGCGGTAAATCCGTTGCAGCGGCGACCGCCTTGAAGTGATGCTCGACTTCTCTGGCGGACAGCTGCGCGTAGGACATCGGCGCGAGCAGAAGCCCGCTGGCACCGCCCCTTTGCGCAGCAACGGCAAGTTCGCAGGACCAGCTCGTTCGCAACGCTCCGACACCCGCTACCACAGCGGACGCGACCTGCTGCCGCTTCCACAGCGGCCGAGACAGCGCGATTGCGCTGCTCCCGATCCAGGTAGGCATAAGTGCCCGTGCTACCCAGAACGCTCACTGAATCGACGCTTGCCTCAGCAAGGCGATCGACGAGAACCCCCAAAGCATCGGTATCGACAATGCCGTCTTCGTTTGCCGGAGTAGGCGGGAATGCGGAAAGGCCCTTGAAAACTGTCATATCTGATAACCCAATCTACTATCGGCCGATGAGGAAGCGCACGCCTGCGCCAGCGAAAACTACACTGAGCGTCCCATCGATCCAGCGTCGGGTTCTGGCATAGCCTTTGACCATCGGCGCCGTCGAAAACAGCACGGCATAGCCGAAGAAGATAAGCACCCCGAGAACGACACAGCTGTCGAAAGCCAGGGCCAGATGCTCTGTAGAAGCATGTGCTCCGACGCCGAGAGACATGAGGGCGACCCACGAGAGGATCGCCTTCGGATTTCCTACGTGCATGAGCCCCGCGCTCATCGCCATCGGTAAATCAGGGTGTCCCAACGCACAAAACCCGCCAGGAAGGCGGGTTCTGAAAAGGCATCCAAATCAGCCGATGTTCTGCAATTTGCGATGGTTGCGGGGGCTGGATTTGGCCGATCGCGACATTCGCTTACTGCCGTGATCTAGCCATCTTGAGCCGCACTGAGACGGGTACCTTTAAAGGGCTTTGGTGAATGACGGGATGACGGGATGACATTGCTGACTTGCATGGCGCGCTACAACCCTCTCGGCAGAGCGATTCAACGGGCGCCGGATTTGCGGTCGTGTACCGGGCTATGAGCCAGGAACCGCCCGTCGTATCCTATGATCTAAAGTGACGCACGGCGCCACTAACTGCGCTTCATCCCAAGACAATGAGGTGAGAAACGGATGTTGATTAGCATCGGTTTTGCGCTTTATCTGACGTAAATCTTTGGAGTTTTTCGAATGCGGGGCTGGGGGATATTTCTAATTTGCGGCGGAGTCGTGTTTCTCCTGATCGCGCTGAACATGGACACGAGCGTTGAGACGGGTGGGAGCCTGTATGTCCCCTCGCGTGTCCAGAACATCGGGCTGATCGCGGATCGCCAGACCTACATTTTCCTGTCTGGGCTGGTCATCCTGATTGGCGCGCTAATGGCGATTTTCGGGGGACCCAAGCAGCAGCAGGTGGTGACCTCCAGTGCCGCAGTTCCGGCAACCCCTCCATCAGATGCCCCGCCGTGCGAGCGCGACCTGAGCCTCGATGGATACCGCCTATGGCTGGCCTCCCGCTACGGTATTGCCCGGAACGAGGTGTTCGACCGCTTTGTCTTCGACAATCAGACCTTCGAATCTCTCGATGCCGCATTGGCTGAGGCCCATGCCCGTGAGCAGAAGAAGATCGCCGAGATGGCCGAATGGAGGAAGCAACAAGAGGCCGAATCGGAGCAACTTGCGGCGGCCCAAGAAGAGGTCGAGGCAGAGACGCGCAAGATTCTCAAGGTGTCTGCCGTCATTCTAACGGCGGTGGTTCTTATCTGCGGCCCTCTGTTCTATTTCCAAGCCAAGGACGCCGCCCGGGTAGAAGCAGCTCGCGCCGACGAAGAGCGAAAGAAGGTGGCCGACACGTTAGCGGAATGGAAACTGAAAATTCCAGAAAGCTGGGTTCAAACCGAAATCACCAACGAGCCGAACGATTCTCAGAAGACATTCTGCGACGGGAGGACGGGCACGCTGGTTCGCGCCATGACTCAGGATAGTCCCGGGGCAGTCGTGAAATCATTGGATGACCAACTCGGCGAGGGCACCAATCCGTTCTCCAGCGTGACCGGAGCTGGTGATAGCGAAAGCCGGGTCTACAAGAAAAAGGGTGGCCGGGAGCTTCACCTGTATGCCTCGACAGGCATGGTTTGGGTGTGTGACGTCCCCAAGGCCTGAGGCCGCGCGGGCGGGTCAGTAGCATTGACCCGCCCTACCCTCTTCGACGGTTAGTCGTCACACGCGCCGCAAAGCGGGAACTCTGACAAATCAGAGCCTGCTGACAGCGGTGCGCCGCAGTGGCTGCAAGCTGACGACGATAGCGAATCCTCGCTCTCTATGTCTTCAAAGCCCTCTTCTTCAGCGACGCGTCGCCGCTCAGCGTGCCACTGCTGCTTTTCCTCATCAGTAAACGGCATTGGTCTGCCCTCCCGTTGTAGCGCCAACCTCCTCATCGAAGAGTGCGTCTATTTCCTTGTTGAACTCGGTGAATATTTCAAAGTCACGGGCGCGAGAAAGCGTTCGAGCCTCATGGGGATTCGCCGACCGCTCGATTGCGCGCCGCCACCGTTCCGCATCTCTGCGGCGGACAAACTCGCCAAGGAGTCGAACTTCCTGATAGCCAGACCACATCGCCAGTCCTACGCGGCTCTCACGCATCGTCCGGCGCACAACGAGATAAGTCTCGCGTTCGCTAACCTCGATCCAAACGCATGCGGCCACAAGGTTGAGGCGACATGCCAGAGACTGAATCGTTAGTTCCGTGCGCCGGTCAATTAGCATCCGCTCGTTCTCAAGTGCATTCACCAACTTGCGATTCAGCCCGATCTGCTCAGCAAACGCCACTTGGGTCAAACCCGTGCTCAGCCTGATCGATTTCAATTCATCGCATTTCATTCGATTTGGCACACGACTATTCCACTCATAAACGCGATGGCGGAATTAGTCGCCGAAAGGTTACGCGGTCAAATCTCGATTGTCTTGGAATCCTCCGAACCATCGAAAAAGCGCTCGTGGAAATAGATGCTCTTCTTATCCTGAATTTTGAAGGTGATCGTCCCTCCTCGCCCAGACCACGCGCCGGGACCCGTTCCGGGCCCGGCCTCGTCGATCATACGGGTTCGCAGAACGTTCCCCTCGACCATGCAATCATAAGCGAAGAACTTACCGTCCGGCCGCGTGTACGAGTAACGTACGATTTGGTCACCGGTCACCTTCGCGCTGATGCCCTCGACGGGTCGCCCAACAGCGAAGGCTCCCCCGCCCTTGCAGACGCGAAGCAAATCACGGTCGGACAGCTTGACGGGCTTCACCTCCGGGCTCTCGCTGACAGTAGGGCTCTGACTGACCTCGGAACTAGCCATATCATTAGCAGATGGGTCCGCGCTTCCGCACGCGGAAAGTCCAATCGTCAGCACAAGAGCAAACCCTACGCGCATGATACCCCCTTGATGGTGCCTCGTATTGGAATAATCTGCGACACGACGCGGAGCCGGTCAATATCGATCCCTAACGATGGAGATTTGCGTGATGTTGCGTGAACCCGATCCAGCTTATTGCCATCAGAGAGCGCGCGAGCTTTACGATGAGATGGGTGAAGAGGTGAAAGACTATCTCGAAAAGAGGATCGAGGAAGTCAAACGCAACGAAGATTTCCAAGGCATGCTTGACTGGTTCGCCATCAGGAACTGTGTTGGGCTTCTTTGGCGGAGCGGAAATACGACGACCCAGTGATCAGAAGGACAGCTTGTCCTCTGCCTTGCGCGCCGGATCTACACCGGCCATTCCGCTACCCGGCTGCATGGCTATTCGCTCCGCTGGCAGCATTGGGCTGCGGCTATCTCCTCTTCAGTCTGCCTACCTTGACGCTTGGTCGTTACGCTATCTGGAGCATCGCCGGCCTGTGCCTGTACGCAGCGTTCGGTCGTCGCCAGAGCGTCCTGCGTGAAGTGGATGGGACAGATGTCGGAGGCCCTACCCACGATACCGCGGTACGTGTCAGGCCAGCTTCTTCCAGCATGGGGCTATGGGACCTTATGCGTGAGACCTCCGCGATAGCGGTTGCGATCCACTATGATGAGCCCTGACACGATGATCGATGATTTCGGATGGGTAGCGCAAATGACGATACTCGCCAGCGCTGCTCATCCGCCCAGGATTGGCATCACCCCTTCTTAACAGCCTAAGATGATTACATGGTTTGCCAGCCATCGTTCAGGGTTGTCCTGCTAGTACCGCGATCACGTTCGCAACTAGCTTGTCACCAGAAGTCTGGACAACCCGAGCGCGTTTCCGGAGAATCCTAATGCATACGTTCATTCCTGCCAGACTAGCCGCCGTTGTTATCGGACTGTCCCTTGCCGTAACCCCCGCACTGGCGACGTCGATGCACCCGAATGCCCCGGCGCATAAGGTTGATGCTCTCCAGTCGCGCCTTACCGCCCGCCTGCATACCGTAGAGGCGAAGCTGACCGCTGCACGCAAGTCCGGGCGGATTGCGCCGACAAAGGCCGCGCAACTGAACAAGAAGCTGGCGTGGGTCCGCACAGACTCGGCGAAGTATGTAAAGCAGCAGGGATTCTTGAGTGCCGGCGAAAGCGCCAGCTACAACCGGACCTTGGACGAGGTGGAGCGCAGCGTACGCTGACAGGCGACCTAACGGTTTGGGGTGGAGAAGGCTGTCTCAAGAGGCACGCTCTTCCATCCCACCGGGTCATCACTCATTCGATACCTTACCCAGTGCCGCGGACGGTCGAGCGGACAATCGCAGCCAAAGTCTTAGAATGTCCGCCCGAGCTCGTATGCCTTTATGCACCAACGCTCGCGGTGCTGTTCACTGTACCGCTGTGCGTTGCGTCGGTGGCGGGTGGGTATGGGTGAGCGTCCGCAATCGGCAACCCAGCAGGTACGCAGTGGCCATACAGCCATGCGTGATGGCGATGCGGGCCACCGCTTTGGTTCGAAGCGGACGTTCAATTACTAAGTGCCAAATGCCTTATCCTGGTCGCGACGTGCAGGTAACGCCCCCACCCTGCTCCGCCGACAGAGCTGCCGTTCAACCCATCACCTGCCACCCCTCAAAGCCGCCTTTCGTTCACCAATCTTCACCCTCTTCTGAACGACCTAGTTGGCCGACAAGCGACTGTCCGGTTTCGGAAATCCAAACTGAGATAGCTGCCGTCCGTTCTGACCCGAAGCAAGGGCGATAAGCGACCCGCTATGGTCATTCGCCCCTCTGTCACAAGCGGCCATCCGGTAATGGCATGGTGACTGGCAGATGGTGATCTGCCCCCACCGAGTGGACCGATTGGTTTATTAGTGCATTAAGTTCATTGCGGCGTTCGTCCGATAGCGCCGGGTTCGCCCTGCGCCAGCGCCTTCCGCTCACAGCGAGATATCGACCGTCCGGCGTTACCGGATAGCCACCGCGAAGCCTTCGGCCTGGCGCGGTGGCGCGGCTCATCGTTACCCCAATCCGTTCAGTGTGCGCCGCCGATCGCGTCGTTCTCCGGCCCGCGGACCACCTGGACCGACTGGTTTTGCAGAACGACGGGCCCGTAGCTGGTCAGAAAGGACACTCCGGCCGCATCCGGGCCGACCCCGATCTTAGCCATACCTTCCGGGTACGACATGCCGGTTGCATCGACCAAGTGCCAGGTGCCGTCGAGGAACACTTCCGCCACCGCATGAAAATCCTGCGGCTCGACGCCCAGTCCATAAACGCTGACAAAGCGGGCAGGAATGGCATTGGCCCGGCACAAGGTGATGACCAGGTGCGCAAAATCGCGGCAAACTCCTTCCGCAGAGCGGAGGCTATCGGCTGCGGTGGTTTGGGCGTTGCTCGATCCCGGCACGTATCGAAGGTGGCTCCCGACCCAATCCCGAATTGCCGCGACTTTATCGCCGCCCAGCAATGTTCCGAACTTCTGACCGGCGAACTCCTGAAGCGTATCGGAAGGGCAGAAACGCGACGGCAAAAGATAGTCGACCGTCTCGGCAGGCAGACGATGCGGCGGCACTGCGACTAGACCCTCGATCGGCATGACTATCCGCCGAGGCTCGACGAGCGCTTCGTAGCGAACAGTAAGCCGCTCGTCTGTCCGAAGCCAGATCCGATCGCCGATCTGGTCGTGCCCGGGCAGACGCGCAAAATGCGAAACAGGGGGCAGTTCGATCAGCGCACGATGCACGATCTGTTCGGGAATGAACGCAGCTTCCAATTGCAAAAGAAGATCGGTGGGGCCGGAGAGAGCATAGTCGAGTTCGACGGTAATCGATAGTTGCATGGGCAGGCTCGCTCCTTCCGCTCATTTTTCGTACCCGGTGAGCGTCCCATCGGCAGAGGAGGCCGCAGAAGGTTGAGAAGAAAGTCGCTGCGGATGCCATGCGAAGATAACAAGGCAACCGCATGGCGTCGGTTCCACTCTCGCCGAAAGATCCTGCGAGCATGTGGATTTTTTGTGTTGGCGTCGAAGTCGGTCCCAGAAACATCGGCACGGGCAGGCTCACGGTTCGATAGCACCCATCCTATGGCCGGTTTGACAATGCATTTCTGATCCGAATTTCGGGGAATGCCCACCGTTCCTCCAATCCTTGGTAGGACCTGCCCACCTAACGCAGCTGGCTGTCTTTGCTTCCTCTGCGATTAACCGCCACATGGACCGGCTTCCTGTCGCGAAGTGTTTGACAGGAAACACAGGTACGTACACCGGGAAGAGCGCGCCGCCGGGCCTCGGGTATCTTTTCGCCGCATTCTTCGCAGTCCGCTAGACCTACGCCCTGCGGCAATCGGGAGCGGGCTGCCGAAACGGCGTCCTTCAAACTGTCCTCGATCTGATCTTGAACCGCACTGTCTGGTGCCCAGCCATTTGCCATAGCTCTTCTTCCCTAACCTGCCCGAACAATCGCGCTGCCGTGGTACGTTTCTCGAATGGGATCCTCCGTTCCAAGGCCGGCAACCAGAGGCAATGGTCCGCAAATCAGACCCTGCCGAAGTTGATCGGTAGAAGAGTATTTTCAGGTCAAGCCCTCGTGCTGAACCTGCCCCGTCGTTTCGTGGTCTTGCTGCTCTTCGGCATGCCAGATATTGCGGCCGATAAAGACCAGAACGATGACCGCCAGCACCACGCTGACCACGAATATGGCTGCTCGGCCCTTGCGTTTGGCGCTTGGTTGATCGGAATCCATCGTTGCTCCTAGACTGGCGGCAGGCCTTTTGCGGGCACGGTTTCGTTTCCATGGAATGCCGCCGTGCCGGCGAAAGTTCCTCATTCGTCCGAGATGCGGTAATGTATCGGCTTGAAGGTGCCGCCGTTCGATGCATAAGCCGAGCAGGCCGTCAGCCCGATGATGCAATCGCGCTCTGCCCGCAGTGCTATCCGGTCGCCAGGCTGGCTGGTCGGTGGCAGAACTGAAAGCTTGCCGCTGTCCGCCGCCACGGGAACGTTCATGAACACGTTGAAGGCGGTTGGGATGGCATCGGGCTCGATCCCATAGGGAGCGAGCGCTTCGGCAAGATTGCCAAAGCAGCCGCGGTGCAGCGGTTTCTCGGGATAGAAATGGCGAAAGGTCGCTTCGCTACAGGGGGGCAGCAGAAAATCATGCCGACCGACTGTATCCTCGACGATCTCGAGCAAGACCTGCGAGCGGTTCGACCACAAGCGATTGCCGGTGCTGAGGCTAATCGTCTCTTCGTAGTCGAAGGTGCGGCCGTTCGAGATGACCTCGCGCACGTCCTCCGCCGCGAAAGCCAACAGATCGGCCACCTGACAGCCGAGCGGATCGCAAACCGTAAGAACTTGCCCTTGGCGAAGCGGAAAGGCCGCGCCGCTGCGGGGCGGGATAACTTCGTATTCGTTCATTTACGCGGATCCTTGAAAGGACATGCCCAGTCGGTACCGACTGCCCTGCCGCTATACTGACGGGCCTCGCTGGCCTCGCCATGGCGGGCCAGCATCGGGTTCGGTGATCCGGCCATTGCCAGATCGCGTTCGAGGATGCGTTCGCGCAGGCGTTCGTACCTGCCTTCCTCGCGCAGACGTTCGAACTGGTCGTGCAGGTTGAAGACCAGCGCCGGACGCGGGAATCGACGCGCCGGACGGGAGGCTTGGGGGTGAAGGCCGACCACGAAGAAGGCGTTACCACCGAAACTTAGAGAGAAATGCGAGTCCTGCGGGTCGGGACTGACCGAACGGTCGTAAGGCTGGCCGAGCCAGGCATCCTTGTCCGCGAACGACTGGATACGCTCCCACATGGCCACCTCGAAGTCGCCTTCGCTCAAGTCCAGGGGGCCTTCGAAGACGACGGCTAGACTGCGCAGTCCTTCCGGCTCGTCCCGGTAATCCCGGCTCCATTCAAGCAGTTCGCGGTGGATCGCCACGTCATTCCAGGCGCTGGTCAGATCCCGCGCCGGGATCACTTTCAGCGTTCCTTTCGCCAAGGCGGACTTCGCACCGACGCAAGGGAAGCATGCATCGCGAATTCGGTCGTGAAATTCTTGTTTCAGGTCCTCGGCATTCATTCTTGTTCTCCCGGTCCCATAACGGTCTGTGGAGCAAAAAGTGGCGGATGGAGAAGACACCTTCGGCGCGGGATGCCCGCCCGCTGCGGAACAAAAGGGACCGCGCGACCTTGAGCCACCATGCGCAGATGTCGGCGCGGTCAGACGGGAGGCATCATGAACGAGCTGATCAACTGGATTGCCCCAATCGCCACGATGATCGCCGCCATGATGACGGCCGCCAATCTTGGTGCGCGCGTGACCGGCTGGGGCTTTGTGGTCTTTACCCTCGGTTCGATTTGCTGGACGATCGTAGGTCTCACATCAGGGCAAACTTCGCTGATTGTCGCCAATGGATTTCTGACATTCGTCAATCTCGTGGGAATTTGGCGTTGGCTTGGACGGCAACGTGCGCACGAAGACGGGGCCAAATCCGCCAAGATCGCCAGCAGGGAAGCGCCCGGCCCCTCACTTTTTACCGCTTCCGGGATTGCCGGCATGCCGGCCATGGCAGCCGATAGCATTTCGCTCGGAAAGGCAGTCGATGCCCTTATCGAATGTCGTTCCGGCGAAGTGAGCTATGTGGTCGTGGCAAGCGGCGGGATTTCTGGTCTGGACGAAGTTTTGCGCCCCGTTCCCGCCAGCGCCATCGCGTTCGGCTGCGATGTGCTGACGCTGAGGATTTCCAAAAACGCTTTCAATAGAATCGAGCCGCTTGAAAATGACGATTGGGCTGCCTCCATTGCCTTTCGAACTGGCTCTTGAAAATGAGTGATGACCGGCATCATGCGGCGGACGCCTGTGCTTCTATATAAAGATAGCTCGGGTCGAACTGGCCTCGCGCCGCTAATTTTGCCGGGTCGGTGATCTCCACCAGCGACGATCTGAACACGCAGAGCCGCTCCTCTCGCAGTTGGCGAAGCACGCGGTTTACATGCACATTGGTCAATCCGCAGATCTCCGACAAGTCGGTCTGCGTCAGTGGGAGCGCGAAGCGCCGACCGTCGCTGAGGCCCGCAGCGACGAGACGCATGTTGGTTTCGCAGAGGAAATGCGCGACCCGGCCGACCGCATCCAGCCTGCCAAGCCGGAACAGCCATGCGCGGTGTATCGCGGCATCGATCAGCGTCGCGAACCAAAGTTTTCGGCCAAGAACGGGACTTTCCGCAATCATGGCATCCAGTTCGCTGTGGGGCACGACCGCGACCTTGGCCGACGTCATAGTGGCAACGTCATGGTCCAGCGCCTGCAAGGGATAGGCGTGAAGGTCCACGAAGTCGCCGGGAACATGGATCGCCACCAACTGCCGCAAACCATTGCGATCGTCGATGTAGCGCGACATGATGCCTTCGATCAGCAGCATGCTGTGCCGCAGCGGCGTTCCTGCTCGCACGATTATCTGCCTTGCTTCCAATGCGCGCAGCTCGACAATCCCCGCCTCCAGCCTTTCGCGTTCGCGGGAGGACAAGTTGATGCCCTTTTTCTCCCTAAGAAAGCGGTCGGTAAGCAGACGGGAACTCCTTTCATGTCCGGCGAGAGGCAGGCTTCACTAGGCGTAAATCCGCAGACGCGCGGACGTTGCAGATTGAGCCGCCGGAAAACGTACTGACGTAAGTTAATTCTGCGTCCCGCCGGGCAACCTGGCGCTCCATCGGCATGTTTAGCGGGGACTGAAACCCAAGGCATGCGACCGTCGTTCCGACGTTTTGTCCACCTTGCATTCCACTTACAAAAGGATAGCCAGATGGCCAAGACGCCCGATAAAGCGCCTTCCGCAGCAGCGAAGAATGCAACCCCGAGCGACTTCGCACCGGTCGACGTGGGAGGCGAACCTCCGCAAAAGGCGCCCGCAATACCGGCGGACGCTGCCATATCCTTCACTTTCGCCGAAGTGCAGGCGCCCGGCGGCGATACGCACCAGGTTGCCGGGGGGGAGGTCAAAACACTCACCACTCAGCAGGGTATTCCCGTCGCGGACGACCAGAACAGCCTCAAGCAGGGTCCGCGCGGCCCCACGCTGTTGGAGGATTTGCATTTCCGCGAGAAGATGTTCCACTTCGACCATGAACGCATTCCCGAGCGGGTGGTCCATGCGCGCGGATACGGCGCGCACGGCTTTTTCGAACTGACCGACAGCCTGGCCGATGTGAGCCGCGCCGACATCTTCCAGCGCGTCGGCGAGCGAACCCCGGCCTTCGTTCGGTTCTCTACGGTTGCTGGTTCGAAGGGATCTCCGGACCTTGCCCGCGACGTGCGCGGCTTTGCGGTCAAGCTCTACACCCAGGAGGGCAACTGGGATCTCGTGGGCAACAATATCCCGGTGTTTTTCATCCAGGACGCAATCAAGTTCCCCGACCTGATCCATGCTGCCAAGCCTGAGCCGGACCGTGATTTTCCGCAGGCCCAGACCGCCCATGACAATTTCTGGGACTTCGTCAGCCTGACCCCGGAAAGCTTCCACATGGTCATGTGGACGATGTCCGACCGCGCCATCCCGCGCTCGCTGCGCACGATGGAAGGCTTCGGGGTGCATACTTTCCGGCTGGTCGATGGCCAAGGCAAGTCGACGTTCGTGAAGTTCCACTGGAAGCCGAAACAAGGCCTCCAGTCGGTCGTTTGGAATGAGGCGGTCAAGATCAACGGCGCCGATCCCGACTTCCACCGCCGCGACTTGTGGGATGCGATCAATTCCGGCGACTTTCCCGAATGGGAACTCGGCGTCCAGCTGTTCGACGACGCCTTCGCCGACAGCTTCGATTTCGACGTGCTTGATGCGACCAAGCTGATCCCGGAGGAACTCGTGCCGATCCGCATCGTCGGCCGCCTCGTGCTCGACCGCGTGGTCGACAACTTCTTCGCCGAGACCGAACAGGTTGCCTTCTGCACCCAGAACGTGCCTCCCGGCATCGACTTTTCGAACGATCCGCTGCTTCAGGGCCGCAATTTCTCCTACCTCGATACCCAGCTCAAGCGGCTTGGCGGACCGAACTTCACGCATATCCCGATCAATGCGCCCCAGTGTCCGATGGCTCATTTCCAGCAGGACGGGCACATGGCCATGCGCAACCCCAAAGGCCGCGCGAACTACGAGCCGAACAGCTGGGGCCCTACGGTGGGCGGTCCGCGCGAAGATCCGGTACGCGGTTTCACCAGCTTTGCGGAAGCGGCCGACGGCCCCAAGCAGCGGGTCCGGTCCGAGAGCTTCGCCGATCACTATAGCCAGGCCCGGCAGTTCTTCGTCAGCCAAATGCCGATCGAACAGAAGCACATCGGCGATGCCCTGGTTTTCGAGCTGTCGAAAGTGGACCGCCCGGACATCCGCTCACGCACCATTTCGCATTTGCTGAACATCGATGCCGGGCTGGCCGCCACCGTTGCGGACGGGCTCGGCCTGGCGCTTCCCGATGCGGCCATCCCGGCGCGGGAGCCGATCACCGACCTTCCGCGATCTGACAAGCTCAGCATCGCCAAGAACGGCCCCGACAGTTTCAAGGGCCGCAAGCTCGGCATCCTGCTCAGCGACGGGGCAGATGCCGAAATCTTCACCGCCTTGCTGGAGGCGGTGGAAGCCGAAGGCGCCGTCTACGAAGTGATCGCGCCCAAGATCGCCGGCGTCACCCTGTCGGACGGGACGAGAGTTGCCGCGAAGCACAAGATCGACGGCGGGCCCTCGGTGCTGTTCGACGCGGTTGCTGTGGTCGTATCCGACGAGGGCGCCGAATTGCTGTCGCTCGACGCAGCGGCGAAAGACTTCGTCACCGATGCCTTCGCCCATTGCAAGTTCATCGGACTTACCGACGAGGCCGAGGAAATCTTCGACAGGGCCGGCATTTTCGAGGATCTCGACGAAGCCTGCATTCCGCTGGAAACCGGCGCGGATGCCGAAACCTTCCTGACGGCCTGCCGCGCGCTCCGCCACTGGCCGCGCGAACTGGAGGTCGATCTGGATGCACGGCCCGCAACCTGACCTCGCGATGTCTTCCATCCGCAATCCCGGAGCCGATGCCAGTTCGTCTCCAGTGTGCGGGTGGGAACAGCGGCGGGAACGGCGATTGCGGATCGGCATCATTGCCCACCTGCGCCACCCCATCGCCGAGCCCTTCGCCGGTGGGCTGGAAATGCACACGCACCTCCTCGCGCGGGCGCTGCGCGAACGCGGCCATGCCGTAACGGTTTTCGCCTCATCCCACTCTGAAAGCCGACTGGGCCTGGAAGCGATCTGCTCGGAGACCGCGCTGGCTACCATCGGCACAACGGAGGCTCCCAACGTAGCGTTCTTCAAGGAACACCACGCCTATCTCAGCCTGATGAACGGGCTTCGGCACCGCGATTTCGATGTGATCCATAACAATTCGCTCCATTACCTGCCGGTGACGCTGGCGGATGCGCTCCCGATGCCAATTGTGACGACCTTGCACACCCCGCCGTTCTGCTGGCTGGAGAGCGGCGTGCGGCTTTGTTCGGCACGAAACCATGCTTTCGTCGCCATTTCGCAGTCGGTCGCGGCGCTGTGGGAACATGTCGCCAAGGCGGACGAAGTCATCCTGAACGGAATCGACCTGAACGATTTCGCATTCCGCCGCCATGCGGACGAGACAGGCTATCTCGTCTGGTACGGGCGGATCGTGCCGGAAAAGGGCCTGCATTTCGCCATTGATGCGGCGCGCCGCATCGGCCTGCCGCTGCGCATTGCCGGACCGATCCTCGACCAGGACTATTTCCGCACCCGAATCGCCCCGCAGCTGGGCCCCGATACCGTCCATGTCGGCCATCTCGCGCATAGCGAACTGGCTCGGCTGGTCGGCGGAGCACGGGCATTCCTCTGCACGCCGATGTGGGACGAACCCTACGGCCTGGTGGTAGCCGAAGCGCTGGCCTGCGGTGTCCCGGTGGCCGCCTTCGCGCGCGGCGCCATCCCGGAGATTCTCGATCCCAGCTGCGGCGTGCTGGCGATGCCGGACGATCTCGCCTCGCTCGCCGCCGCCGGACGTGCCGCCCTCACCCTCGACCGCCGGGACTGCCGCAAGCGTGCCGAGTACATATGCGATGCCCGGCGGATGGTGGACGGTTACGAGGCGCTCTATCGGCGCCGGATCGCCATGGGACGCGCCAATGCCCTGTCGGCGTCACCAGCGGCCTTCGCGGAAGCTGCGGTTGGCGCGTCGCTGGATAACAGCATACATGCCTGAGGACCGCCTCGACTTGTGCGTCTGCGTCCCGGCCCGCGACGAAGCGGACCGGCTGCCGGTACTCATGGACGCCCTGGCGGCGCAGAACTGGAACGCGCCGATCATCGTCGCGGTCGCCGTCAACAATTCGACCGACGACAGTATCGCCGTGCTGGAACAGGCCCGGCGTCGCCATGCCGGACGGCTGTTGATCCATGCCGAGGAGGCGACTTTCCCCCCGGCCCGCGCCCACGCCGGCTTTGCCCGCCGGATGGCAATGGCCATGGGCCTCGCCCTGCTGACGGCACCCGAAAGCGGTGTCCTGGTCAGCACCGACGCCGATACCCGGCCGCCGTCCGAATGGCTCGCCAACATAGCCCGCGCCATTGCGCGTGGAGCCGATCTGGTCGGCGGACGGATCGCAATCGAACCGGCCGAACCTTTGCCGCCGGGCGTGCTGGTCCTGCGCCGGGCCTGGGAGCGATACTGGCAGGCCGTGCGCGCCATCGAGGACGACCTCGACCCGGTGCCGTGGGATCCGGCGCCGCGCCACGGCGATCATACCGGCGCCTCGCTGGCAATCCGGGCGGAACTCTACATTCGCTGCGGCGGGGTGCCGCCGCTCGCTTCGGGCGAGGACCGCGCGCTGGTGACGGCCGCGCTGGCGAAAGGCGGACGGCTCGCCCATCCCGCCGATGTCTTCACTTTCGTCTCCCCCCGCCGCGAAGGCCGGGCAGATGCCGGCATGGCTCTGGCCATGCAGGATCTGTTCGACCTTGCCGCACGCGGCGAACCGCCCCGCGCGCCTGCATTCTCGCACTGGCGCGCGCGGGCGATGTGGCGGCAACGCCTGCGGGCCAGTCCGGAAGGCGCGGCCCTGATCGCGCAGACGGAACCGCAATTGCCGCCGATGCCGCATGACATGACCCTGGAGCTGGTTTCGTGACCTTTCGCCCGATCGGCTACTATGTCCATCACCACGGCGCCGGCCACCGTGCCCGCGCCGCCGCCATTGCGGCCGCGTCTGGACGGCCCGTCGTGCTGCTGGGCACGGGCATCGGTGACGCGGGCATCGATCTGCCGGACGACCGCCCGCCCTCCCTCTGCTTCGACGGATCGGATCAGGCGCCTTGCCGCCCCGCCGCGCTCCACTACGCGCCGCTCGATCATGCCGGCATCCGCGGCCGCGTGGCGCGCATCGCCGCCTGGATCGCTCAGGAGCGCCCCTCGCTGATGGTCGTCGACGTCTCGGTCGAAGTGGCGATGCTGGCGCGGCTCGCCTCGGTCCCGACGATCTGCGTCCGCCTCAATGGCGAGCGCGGCGATACCGCCCATCTCGAGGCGTTCCGGGGAGCGACGGCTTTGCTGGCGCCCTTTCCCCGCTTGCTGGAAGCGCCCGGCACGCCCGATTGGGTGCGCGAGAAGAGCAGCTATTTCCCCGGCATCACCGCCGCGCCTGCCGGCGATGCCCCGATGGCGGACCGCGTGCTGGTCGTCTTTGGACGCGGCGGTGTAACCGGCGACGGCACGCGGATTGCCTCCGCGGCCCGCGCATGTCCAGCATGGGAATGGCGCGTGATCGGCCCGGCCCATGCCCCTGCGAATATGCCACCGAACCTGACTTTCGCCGGATGGAGCGACGTACCCGAGCGCGAGATCGCCCGGGCCGCGATCGTCGTGGGCGCGGGCGGAGATGGCCTGGTCGGCGCGGTTGTGGCAGCCCGCCGGCCCTTCATCTGCATTCCCGAGAGCCGCCCTTTCAGCGAACAGTATGCCACCGCCACCGGCCTCGCCGCGATGCAGGCTGCACTCGTCCTTTCCGAATGGCCCCCCGCCGAACGTTGGCCGAACCTCATCGAACAGGCCCTGCGCCTTCCGCCCGAGGCACAGAGCGCACTGCACGATGCGGCCGGTGCGCGAAAGGCCGCGTCCTGGTTGGCCGGACTGGCCGCTCTCTCCCTTGAGCACGCGGCATAATGGCATCCACCCTCGCCTCGTCTGATCCGCAAGGACCGGCAGTGCGGGCGGCGGCGATATCGCTTCGCCTCGCAGATCTTGGTGCACGCTACGACGCGGCGCCGGTCTTTCCGGCAGACAGCATGCGCTGTCTCGCCTCGGCAGGATTGCACCGCGATTTTGCATCGCTCTCCAACGGCGGCACCCGGTTCGCCGACGCAGCGGCGCGACACACCGCGCTGTTTGACGTCCTGCGCATCGTAGGCCGCGCCGACCTCAGTCTGGGCCGCCTCTACGAAGGCCATGTGAATGCGCTGGCCTTGTTCGAATGGTACGGCTCTCCGGCACAGACAATCCGCGTCAAACGCGAACTGGCGCAAGGGGCATTCTACGGCATCTGGGCCACAGAACCGGCCCCTGGCGTGGCACTCGTCATCGGTAGGAATGGTGTGCATCAGCTTAACGGCAGCAAATCCTTCGCAAGCGGCGCTGGAGGGCTGGCCGCAGCCGTCATCACGGCGCAGCCGCCTGAAGGCCCACGGCAGATGGTGATCGTGCCCGCCAACGACCCGGACCGCGCCGACCTGTCGGGATGGCGCGTTCGCGGCATGCGGGCCACCAACAGCGGGCTTTACAATCTGACGGGCATCCCCGTCGAGGAAATCGACCTGCTGGGCCTGCCGGGCGACTACGACCGCGACCCGCGCTTCACCACCGGGGCCTGGCGTTTCACCGCCGTGCAGCTTGGCGGTATCGAGGCATTGCTTACCGAGACCCGGCTCGCCATGTCCGAGACCGCGCGACGCGACCCGCTGCAACGTGCAAAGTTCGCAGACGGCGTTGCCGCTGCCCGCACCGCTTATCTCTGGGTCCGCGAATGCGCGATGCGCGCGGCTCGGGACGACAGGGACGGCCCGGCCTTCGCCCACATGACCCGCGGCGTGGTCGAGCGCGCCGCGCTCGACGTGATGGAACTGTCCGCCCGGATCGTCGGCACCCGCAGCGCAATGGACGGGGGCCGGATCGACAAGATCACCCGCGACCTCGCCCTCTACCTTCGCCAGGCCGGCCCAGATCACGCCCGCGACCAGGCGGCGCTGGCCTGGCTCGATCGCGATGCCTGGGGCGACGGTGACGCCTTATGGTGACGTTCTCGCTCGCCGACCGGCCCTGGCGCAACTTGCGCTGGCTGGTTCTCGCTCCGCACCCCGACGATGAAACCCTGGGGGCCGGCGCTTTGATCAGCCAGACCGCAGCCAGCGGCCATTTCGCAGCGCTCGTCTATCTCACCGACGGATCGGGATCGCATGCCGATAGCGCCGGTCTTGCGGCACTGCGGAAACGGGAAGCCGCTGCGGCTCTTTGTCTGCTGACAAGCAGCCGCGGTTCCCGGCCCATTCACCTCGGCTGGAAAGACGCCGCGCCCGCGGCGCCCGAAAGCAGAACCTTCGCCCGCACTGCCTCGGTGCTCGGTGCCTTATGCCGCCGCCTGTGGGTCGATGCCATCGCCGTGACCGCCCGGCACGAACCCCACTGCGATCATGCCGCTGCCGCCAGCCTCGCCTATGCCGTGCGTGCCACCGCAAAACGCAGGCTGATCGTGGCGGAGTACTGCGTTTGGGCCGAGGTTCCGCAGGGGCGCAATTACCGAAAGCTCGGCACGCGGTCGATGCTCGCCGGAAAACGCCGACAGGCCCTGCGCACGCATCGCAGCCAACTCACACCTGTTCGAGGTCCGGGCTTTCGCCTGCCCCCAGATCGCCGGCGAATGCCTGCCGCCGACACCCTGTTCCTGCGGAGATTCCCATGACCCGGCCATCCGCCAGCATTACTCCCGAGTATTTCGAAGAGATGTTTCGACAGACCGAGGACCCGTGGGACCTGGAAACAAGCACCTATGAGCGTGAGAAATATGCGCATACGATAGGCGTTCTTGGGAGCCGGACTTACGAGAACGCTTTAGAGATCGGCTGCGCCAAGGGCGTCCTCACGCAGATGCTGGCACCCCATTGTGACAAACTGCTGGCCGTCGATGTCAGCCCGACTGCGCTGCGCGCGGCAAGGGCGCGCTGCGCGGCTATCGACCATGTGTCCTTTGCCAGGATGGCGTTCCCCGGACTGGCACCAGCCCCCTCGTTCGATCTCGTGGTGCTATCCGAAGTCGCCTACTACTGGTCCGACCCCGACTTGCTGGAGGCGGCCCGGTGGCTGGGCTCGCATGTAACCCCGAACGGAGAAGTGCTGCTGGTTCACTGGACCGGCGCAACCGACTATCCTCAAAGCGGGGACGAGGCCGCTCTCAAACTACGGACCATGTTGGGCACGCGGGTCGAGGTTATCGCGGCGGATCGCATGCCGCACTATAGGCTCGATCTATGGCGCCTGCTGCCATGACGATTAGCGTCCTGACCCTGGTCAAGGACCGGCCAGCGCATCTGGCGCAACTGGTCGAAGGGCTGCGCCGGAGCGCGGCCAGGCCAGACGAGCTGGTCGTCGTGGACATGGGGAGTGCCCGCCCGGTCGCCGTGGACGACGTGCCCTTTTCGGTGCGAATCCTGCGCCTTGCCCAGACAGGTCTTCCCCTGGCAGCCGCGCGCAATGCGGCGGCGCGGGAAGCAGGCGGAGAAGTGCTGCTCTTTCTGGACGTCGACTGTATTCCCATGCGGGATCTGGTCGGGGCCATGGCGGAAGTGGTTGGAACGCACGACGCGCTGGTATGCGCACAAGTGCGCTATCTAGGGCCGAATGACGCGCGGGAAGAGTGGCAAGAGGCTGATCTGCTGTCGCGTTCGTCGGGACATGCGGCGCGCAGTTTTCCCGCCAGCGGACTGCGTGCGGTGCATGACGCGGGATTATTCTGGTCGCTGGTGTTCGGCATACGGCGCGACACTTTCCATGACCTCGGCGGTTTCGACGAGGCTTTCACCGGCTATGGCGCGGAAGATACCGATTTCGGATTTCGCGCAAGAGAGACGGGCCTGCCGCTGCTGTTCATGGGAGGACCCGGAGCTTTCCACCAGTTCCACGATACGTTCGAGCCGCCGTTCCAGCATTTCGCAGATATCGTGCGCAACGCGCGCGTATTCCGGGAAAAGTGGGGGCAATGGCCGATGGAGGGCTGGCTCTCCGCCTTCGACCGCGCGGGATTGATCGCCTGGACCGAGGACCGGATCGTGGTCCACAGAGCGCCTACGGTTACCGAACTCGCGTCAGCCCGCGTGCTCGCAGCACTCTCCTAAGAGAAGGGCTGGCCTAAAGAGCGGACTGGCGGCCAAGCCGCCAGCCCTTCTCCTCAAGAAGTTGGCATTCAACGTTCCATCGAATGCTTAATGTCGCGCATCTCATCGTGGCCCGCCTTGACCGAGGCGTAGCAAGTCTCGATCAACTGACGCACTCCCGGCGAGAGTTCGCGATCTTCGAGGGCATCCTCGAACTTCGCCTTGATATGATCTTCGCCCGCTTCGACTTCGTTGACGATTGCTTTGTCGTCATGGCCGGTCATCGACGCCTTGAGATTGAGGAACATGCGGTGGGCGCCGGCGAGAACAGTGCCATCATCTTCCGCATTGCCGCCCAGGCGGGCTACTTCATGCTGAAGCCGCGAGGCGACTTCGCGGCGTTCGGAAGCGCGGCTGGTGAACAATGATCCGAACCGACCGGTGTCGCTGTCCTTCGCCGCTTCGGTATAGCCGTCCACACTGTCGATAGTGGTGGCGATCAAGGAATTGAGCGTCGAAATGTCGTGGGAAGTCTCAGACATGTTCATTCCAGTCAAATTGGTCGGAACGACTATCGTCCGGACAGTAGCCAAACGCCGAGACTCCTAGAAAGAAGCAGCATCCCATTAAAAATTAACATGTGTCAGTACGATTTCATATTTCCCTACGAAAGCTCGGGCTTTGCTTATACGGAAAACTTCTTCAACCCTCTCCATCAAACTCTGCGGCTTCCAGGGCTTGCGAATGAGGTATCCTCGCTGCGGCGGGGTCTCAATGCTCGGGATATGATTGCCGGATGTCAGCAGAAGCCGTACCGGAGGCCACCGCCGATGCACGATTTGGGCGAGTTCGAGCCCGTCCATCCTACCCGGCATGTAGATTTCCGAAAAAAGCAGGCAGATACCTTCATGGCTATCGAGAAGATTTAGCGCTTCGTCGGCACTTCCGGCTTCCAGAACTTCGAACCCCGCCTCGGAAGATGTCTGTAGCTAGGCTCAGGACTCGTTGATCAGAGCCAGAAGAGCACGGTGGCTGCCAGAGCGAGGGCGGAGAATGGCCGATAGGCGACTGTCCGGTTCAGAGCGGGCTTTCAAGGATACCTGCCCTTCCGGCGGCGGCGTCTGCCGACCAAGATACGCCGTTCCGATCCAGCGCTCGATATGTCGGCTCACGCCGAAAGCTGCCGGGTCAGGACGCACGAAGCGGCGGGGCGGCAATACGCCTGACAGTTTTATCCGGTTTTTTCCTCGATCACGAGACGGACAGCCGTTGCCAGTTCCTCGACCGTAAACGGCTTGCCGATCAGATGTACGCCGTGGTCGAGCACACCGTTATGAACGACGGCGTTGCGGGTGTAGCCGGTAGTGAAAAGAACCTTGAGGCTGGGACGGCGCTGGCGTGCCTCGTCTGCAAGCTTGCGACCGTTGACCTCGGGCATGACGACATCAGTGAACATGAGCGTAATATCGGGATGGGTGTCGATCAGCTTAAGCGCGGCTGCTGCTCCATCGGCCTCAAGCACGCGATAGCCAAGCTCGGTTAGAGCATCGACCGAGAACTGGCGCACGCCCGGCTCATCCTCAACAACGAGAATCACTTCCTGACTTTCCCCCAGCGGCAAGGTGCCGTCCGTCTGGGCACCTTCCACCTCTGCAACCGGGCCCAAGAGACGTGGCAGATACACCTTCACCGTGGTGCCTTGGCCAATCTCGGAATAGATCTTCACATGCCCGCCTGACTGTTTGACGAAGCCATAGACCTGGCTGAGGCCAAGACCGGTGCCGCGCCCAACCTCCTTGGTCGTG
Source organism: Novosphingobium sp. BF6 (assembly GCF_058273105.1). Lineage (NCBI taxonomy): Bacteria > Pseudomonadati > Pseudomonadota > Alphaproteobacteria > Sphingomonadales > Sphingomonadaceae > Novosphingobium > Novosphingobium sp. BF6. The sequence goes on along the minus strand of NZ_CM177776.1, from coordinate 694,117 downwards.
AAGAATGGGTCGAACGCCTTGGCGATGACGTCTTCGGGCATGCCGCTGCCGGTGTCGCTCACAGCGATCATCACATACTGCCCAGCCGGGACGCCAAGATGTCCGGCGGCGTATCGCGCGTCGAGATGACAGTTTGCAGTTTCGATTGTCAGCTTCCCGCCATAGGCCATGGCATCTCGCGCGTTGACGGCGAGGTTCAGGATGACATTCTCGAGCTGGTTGGGATCGGCGAAAGTCCGCCAAAGGCCGCCAGCTAAGACGGTTTCGGGCTGAATATCGGGAAGCGCATGGCGCAGCAGATCAGACATGCCGGCAACCAGCTTGTTCGCGTCGATTGGCTCGGGCTTGAGCGGCTGCTGCCGCGAGAAGGCCAGAAGGCGTTGAGTTAGTTGCGCTGCTCGACGCGCACCGTCCATGGCAGCATCAACATAGCGCCGCGCTCTAGGGTCAGCGTCGCCCATCCGCCGGGTCAGTAGGTCCAGCGACCCGACAACGACGGCGAGCATATTGTTAAAATCGTGCGCGATACCGCCGGTGAGTTGACCCACGGCTTCCATCTTCTGGCTCTGACGTAGCGCATCCTGGGCCTTTGTCCGTTCGGCGACCTCCTCAGCGACACGCAGTTCGAGCCGCTCATTGAGTTCGAGGAGTTGGACCTCATCAGCCTTGCGCGCGGTGACGTCGATCGCAACTCCGACCACGCGGACGCAGCGATTTTTCTCAAACACGCCGCGACCCTTGGCTGCGACCCAGCGGACGATCCCGTCCTCCTTGCCAACAGTGCGATACTCCACATCGTAGGGAGCGCGCAGATCAGGATCGGCGGCAGCTGCGAATGCCGCGCTTGTCTTTTCGAGATCGTCCGGGTGCAATCCCGCGTAGAAGTCGCGCATCGATACCGGCACATCAGGCGAAATGCCGAACATGCCCTTGGTGCGGGCCGGCCAGATCAACACGTCTTCGATGATGTCGACGTCCCAGAAGCCGATATCGGACGCTTCGGTCGCGAGACGCAGCCGCTCTTCACTTTCGGCCAGCGCGGCTTCCGCCGCCTTGCGCTCGGTCTGGTCGAGCATCGCGCCGATCATGCGCACCGGAGCGCCATGGCCACTGCGCAGCACGGCGCCGCGATCGAGCACGAAAGCGTAGCTGCCATCAGCGCGCTGGAAGCGATATTCGTCAGTCCAGCTGATGCCGCCATGATCGATCACGACGTGGATGCTAGCCTCAATCCGCGCGCGGTCGCCGGGATGGATGTGATCGAGCCACCATTGCGCGCTAGTCTGCTCCTCGGCATGGCCGAAACGCGTCGCCAATGCCTCGTTCCAGATGACGTGGCCATCGGCAAGGCGCCAATCCCAGATGACGTCGCTGGTCGCCCCGATGGCCAGCCGATAGCGCTCTTCGATCTCGCGGTGGCTGGCTTCGATGGCCTTGCGCTCGGTGATGTCGAGCGACGTTCCGACGAGGCCCACCACTGTGCCATCGGCATCCCGCAAGGGTGATTTGGTCGACAGCCAGATCGCACGCCGGCCATCGGGGAAATTCACATCCTCCTCGACCTGTTCGGAATGGCCGCCGGCCATGATCCGCTGGTCGGTGGCCATCACGATGGCGGCTTGCTGCTTGTCCTCCAGCACCTCCATATCGGTGCGGCCGATAAAATCCTGCGGCGCCTTGCCTATGAGTTCGCTCGTACCATGGTTGCCGATCAGCAGGCGGCCAGCGCGATCCTTGGCATAGACGACGCCCGGCATCGCCTCGACGAAATTGGTCAGCAATGCCCGAGCGCTGTCGCGTTCGGCCTCGACCCGGCGTCGTTCACCAACGTCGATGACAACGCCGGGAAAACTTATGGGCTTGCCGCTTTCATCATGAACGACGTGGCCGTTGGCCTCGATCCAATGATATTGGCCATCGGTGCGGCATACACGATACTGATGAGCATAGCGGCCGCCCCTCGCAAGCACCTCCTCAATTGCGGCCATGAGGCCCGCGCGATCCTCGGGATGGACGGTCTCGACGATCTTCTTGAGACTGAGACCGTCCCGCCCCAAGGCGGGGTCGAGACCGAAGGCTTGGGCAAAAGGCTCATCGACGGTGAAGCGATCGGCAGGCACGTCCCAAAACCATGTCCCAACAATCGCGCCGGCTGCGAGCGCTAGCTTGAGACGGTCTCCGTCCAGACGCGAGCGCGCGACCATGGCCTGAAGTTCGTCGATGGTCCTCGCGTCGGTTCCGGTTGAATCCAATGCCATAAGCTCCTGATGCCCGGAACTGTATATCCACGAGATAAGGTGCGATCCAGTTGAAGCTGAACGTGTGCGATGGATTTGGAACCGGAATGTTACCATCTGAAAAATGCCTTGAACCCGATCGGGCGCACAGCGGTTTCTCCATTGAAGGAGAGGTCGATGAAAGACACAGGCTGGGTTGCTTTGTCGGAATTCATGCGAAACCCGAGCGCCGTCGGGTCGGCCTTTCCGGCGAGCATGAAGATGGTCGATCATTTACTTAAGCCGCTCGACTGGACAGAAATCGAACTGTTGATCGAGTATGGACCGGGGAGCGGACGCTTCACTTTTGAAATCCTCCGGCGCTTGCGCGGTGACGCACGGCTCGTGGCGATCGAAACCGGCGCAGAGTTCGCTAAAAGCCTGCGCTCCGACTGTGAGGACCGCCGACTGATCGTTATCGAAGGATCGGCGGCTGAGGTGAACCCCCACCTTCACCGCCATGGCCTGGGCCAGGCCGACTGCATTGTGACAGGGCTGCCCTTCTCGACGCTAGGGCCGCGTGAAGGCGAGGTGATCATGCGCGAGACCGCCTTGGCGCTCAAACCCTGCGGGAAGCTTGCGGCCTACCAGATGCGCACGGCGATCAGACCCTTGATCGAGCGGCATTTCTCCGATCTGCGTGACGCCTATGAATGGTGGAACATCCCGCCGTGCCACCTTTATTGGGCAAGCGGGCCGAATAGGGATGCCGAGCGCGCGGGTGCGAGCAGCCGAGACGAGAAGCGCGACGCTTACGCCTTATTCGGCCATCTTGGTTAAGCCAACCGCTAGGCACGGCGGTCGTCGGGAAAGGTCGCGACGCGGTAGGGATAGAAGAGTAAGACCATGACCAAGTTCATGCGCCCCCGGCCGACCAGCGACGAGAGGATTGTCCTTTGGCTCATGGATAAGGATCCGCCTTCAGCAACCTAGCAAGGTGCGCCGCATTGCCGGCGACCATTTTTGCGGTCTCAGTCACCTTATCCGGTGTCTGTTTCACATCCTTGAAGTCAGTCGAGCCCATCGCTTCGCCAACCCAGTAACAGGCTGCGACCGCCGGGATTGTCCAGCCGACATCGTTCAGCGCCTGGAACAGCTGGGCGGAGGAGAAATGCGCGCCATCCTCGTTGCCGACGATCGCTGCCACCGCGACCTTGCCGTAGCTCGGCATGCGCCCTTGGTCGTCCGTTTCGTCGAGGAATGCGTCCATGCGTTCCAGCACGCGCTTGGCGATGCTGCCGATCTGTCCCATCCAGATCGGGCCGCCGAAGATCAGGATATCGTGGGCGAGAATCTTGGTCCGGAGCGCAGGCCATTCATCACCATCGCCTTCGTCGGATGTGACGCCCGGCTTGATGTCGAGCGCCGCGACCCGCACCGTCTCGTTGATCGTCACATCCTTTTCCCCGAAGGCCTTCTCCAGCACCGCGATCATCGCATCGGTCGAGCTTTCCTCATTGGCGTCCGCCTTGAGGGTGCAGTTCAGAGCAAGAGCTTTCAGCGGCATCGATCATCTCCTTGGTTTCGGCTGCCGCGCATCTGCGATCATCCGTTCGACTTTGTGAGAACTCTTCGGGTGCGAATGGGTTCTTGCAGCAAAGGAGATGCGTAGATGACCGAGACCACAGAGATGATCCATGAGGACAAGCTGCCGGGCCATGAGAGCAAGCTGGAACCGAAACCTGAATGGCAGCCGCGTTACAAGGGATCGGAACGCCTGAAGGACAAGGTCGCGATCATCACCGGCGCTGACAGCGGAATCGGCCGGGCGGTCGCCGCGCTCTATGCCCGCGAGGGTGCCGACATCGCCATCGTCTATCTGCTGGAGGACGATGACGCAGCCGAGACCAAGCGGATCGTCGAGGCCGAGGGCTGCAGGGCAATCACCATTCGTGGCGACATCGGTGAGCGCGAATTCGCCGACGACGTCGTTGCGAAGACGATGAAAGCGTTTGGTAGGATCGATATCGTCGTCAACAATGCCGGCGAGCAACATCCCGACAAGGACATCACTGACATCACCGAGGAACAGCTGCGCCGCACGTTCCAGACCAATATCTTCGGGATGTTTTTCCTGGTGCAGGCAGCGCGACCTCACCTCAAATCGGGTGCGGCGATCGTCAACTGTACCTCGGTCACCATGTATCAGGGCAGCAAGGAACTGCTCGACTACAGCTCGACCAAGGGCGCGATCACGGCGTTCACCCGCTCGCTGAGCGAAAATTTGATCGAGGACGGCATTCGCGTGAACGCGGTCGCGCCGGGACCGATCTGGACGCCGCTCAATCCTTGCGGTGGGGCGAGCCCGGAAAAGCTGGAGAACTTCGGAGAGCAGACGCCGATGGGTCGGCCAGGCCAGCCCAACGAGGTCGCGCCAGCCTTCCTGTTCCTCGCCTGCGAGGACTCAAGCTATATGTCGGGACAGGTGCTGCATCCCAATGGCGGCACGATCGTCAACGGGTGACCGATAGCGCTAGCCGCCTGACCCGTCATTGTCCTTTGTTTCGGCGATCGGCGGGATGAAGCTCACCTGCGCGAGGCGCCAGGATCGCTCGTCGTCGCCGGGCCAGTAATGGCGTGGATGGCGGCACTCACGCGGCGGGTGCGTGCCATGGACTTCGGCGCGGATCAGCCGCCCGGTCTCCCGCAGCTGGATCGTGGCGTCGGGATATTCTTTCTGCAACCGATCGCAGAGCTGTTGAGCGTCCTCCGACAGTTCGACACTCGACAGCGCGCGCGGTGCGCCGTCAACCAGTTCCGCGGTGGAGGATCGCAACGCCTTGATGCCGTCGTTCAGCACATCGATCGAGATCAGTGCGGCCGCGACCGAGTCCGCCCACCACCAGCCAAGGCCGAGACCGATCACGCCGAACAGGCCGGCCGCGCCGGTCAACCAATTGGCCTTGTTCATCAGCGCATCGGTATGAAGCAGTTTGTCGTTGAGCTTCTCAGCAAGCGGAAGTTCTTTGCGGCCGATGATCATCGGAGGAACCAGCGAATAGAGCTGCGCCGCGATCATCAGCCAGCCGAGCCAGATGTCGTGACCGAAGATGACGATGGAGCCGACCGTCGCATGTTCGAGCGAGGCGAGGGCCATGATCGCGTTGTAGAGGAGCAGTGCCCCGACTGCCGTGAGCGCTACTGCCGCGACGAAGAAGCCAAGGCCGTTCACCCGTTCGAACCCGAACGGAAAATGTGCCGACCGCGAACCATGACGTTCGAGCTGGGCGGCGACAAGGAACATGAGCGGCGGCACCAGGCCGAGCGTATCCTCGACCCAGGCGGTCTTCATCGTCTCGCTTTGTCCAAGCACCAAGCCCATGGTGACGATCACAGTGAGCGTCCAGAAGATATTCCAATATTCGAGCCTGATGGCCTTCGCCATCGTGGCCTCGAGCTCCTCCGGCAAGCTGTTGTCGCTCATTGCCGCCTCGCTTCTGCCGAGATAGCGCGGCTCGCGCGCTCGACTGTCATGATCCAGCGATTTTCGCCATTGCGCATTGCCGCCTTGAGTTCCTGCCGGTCGCCTTTCGGACCGCTGGTCGCGAGCGCAGGCCCGAAGGCAACCTCGGTCGCCCATGGGCTATCCTCAGCGAACCGCCCGATAACCAGATCGACTTTGCCTGCGCCCAACGCCTTGAGCAGCGGCTCGCCTTCAAGGAGGATGAAGTGCGGTCGCGCACTGGTGCGTCGCTCGATTTCGCTAAGCAGGCGTGTTGCCTCCGACGCCGCCCGGACGTGCGCATCTGCGAAACCGACGGTGAATTCTCGGCTAGTCTTGATCCTTTGTGTCGTTTCAGCCGGATCGCGCGGCAGCGCGTCACAGCCTGCAGTCAGCGACAGCAAAAGAAGAACGACCCATTTCATGAAACGGCCCGCAAATTGTCGTCCGCGTTCGACGCCCGACTTTCCTCGAATCGGTAGGGATCAAACGCATCGGCGTCGGGATCTCGCGTTCCTGACAGTTCCTGCGAAATCAGGTCGGCCGCGAGCGCGGCGAACGCTATACCGTTACCGCCGTAGCCCGCCGACATCCAGGCGTGGGGCAGCAGGCGCGCGCGTCCGATCGCGGGCAGGCCGTCTGGCGAAGAACCGAAGGTGGCGGCCCAGGCGCGATCGACGACGATAGGCATCCCGAGCAACGTCTCGAGCTTTGCTGCGATCACGCCCGCCTTCTCGCCGATGCGCGCGTTCCGGTTATGCTCGTCAACGCCAGCGATGTCCTCGCCTCCGGCGATGATCCGGCCTTCCTGATTGGTCCGGATGTAGAGATAGGGTTCGGCCGCTTCCCAGATCATGGCATTCGAGCAGGACATCGGTGCGGTGCCGGGCGGGGTCGCAATGGCGAAGGTCGAGAGCAGGCTGAACGCTGGCGGAAGGAAAAGCCCTGCGCGTTCATAACCGCTGGCGATGATGACCTCGCGAGCAGCAATGCGGGTGCCGCACGCGCATTCGAGCTCGACGCCGTCACTCGAGGGATGAAGCGCCACGACATCGAGCGGGTAGCTGACGGTCGCTCCCTGCCTCGCCGCGCGGACTATCAAAGCGTGGCAGAGCTTCACCGGGTCGATCTCGAATCCGCCGTCCGATACGATCGCCGGACGCGGTGCGATGCCGAAACGGGTCGCGGTCTCGTCTGCGATCGCAAACCGCGAGGGAAGATCGTACCGAGCGTGCAAAGCGGCTTCGGCCCTCAGTCCGTCCTCGTCGAGGATATTGCCGTCGAGATATAGCGTCGGCCGCTCAACTTTCGCGCCGTCGATGCCGAGCCGATCGAGCCGGGCAGAGAAGTCGCGCACGGCGCGATAGACCCGGATCCAGCGGCGCGCAGCTTCATCCTCGCCAATCTTCTGCGCGAGATGGATCATGGGAACATCCATCGCCCACATGATCTCGGCGGTCGACGCTGCGGTGCTGCCGCATCCCGGCGGACGCCGATCGACCAGTGCAACACCGTGTCCCTCCGAACTGAGCCGTTCGGCAAGGATTGCCCCCATGATGCCCGAGCCTATGATCGCGATATCGACACGATCGTCAGGTTGAGTGCAGCTTGCCGGGATCGACCAGTCAGCCGAACGCCAAGGCACCGTGCCGCCGCGCAGATCGCGAGATTCAGTGAGGCCGATAGCCATGCGCGAAGAGTATCTCCCTGTTCGCTTCCGCAACTCCCGAAAGTGACAAAGGTTGTATGCAGACGATATGGGTTATGAAGCGCTCAAGATGACCGCGGCAAACGCCGCGATCTCCGCCAGATCAGGCCAGCGCCGACGACCGCCGCCACCAGCGCCGCCACCTTCGTCATCTTGGGGCGAAGCGCGACGCTCGTATAAGGACTGACATGAAGTCCTGTTTCGTGCGGCGACCGCGCTTCGCCGTCCGTACCGGGCTTCCATAAATCGTTATCGGCAGTCTTCGGCACGCACCTTGTGGAGAGGAACGGCACCACGATCGGTGCGAGCTGGTCGAACAAGGTTGGGAAATGCGTGGCGAACAGGGCCTGCGCGCGGCCGATACCGCCCACGGTCACCTCACGCCGGGCCTGCTGCGCGCAGTACAGCACGGTATCGGCAACCAGTTGCGGATCATAGGCGATCGGCGGCACCAACGCTTCGCCCTCGAGATGATTGGCGGCATGAACGCCGATGGGAGTTGCCATGCCGGCGGGCTTCACGAGGGTCACGGCGATCGGCGCGGCCTCGGCCAGCAGCTCGATCCGCAAGGATTCGACATAGGCTTTCACTGCGTGCTTGGAGGCGGCGTAGGCGCCGAGGATCGGCGACGGCATGTCCGAGGCGATCGATGCCACCGTGATCAGCGCGCCGCCGTGCCGTCGCAGATGCGGCACGGCGGCGAGGCAACCATGCACTACACCGAAATAGTTGGTCCGGAACAGCCGCTCGTGCTCGGCCTCGGGCGTGTCGAGGAGTTTGGCGTAAATGGCGACTCCGGCATTGTTGACCCAGGTGTCGATGCGTTCGAACAGATTGATTGCGCGATCGGTCGCCGCTTTCACCGCTTCCGCATCGCCGACATCAGCGGCCGCCACCTCGGCAACGCCGCCAAGAGCGACGATGTCGTCACGGATGGCGTCGAGCGCCTCGACTTCGCGAGCAACCAGTAACACCTTAGCGCCGGCCTCAGCCGCGGCTCGCGCGACGAGCAACCCAATTCCCGAGCTGGCACCGGTCACCACCAGCACCTGGCTGGCAAGCGGCTTGAGCTTCACCTTCAAGCAGGCAGGTCCGCACTCACCGGTTCAAGCAGCGGGCAACCGTTCAATCGGCTGCGCAGTTGCGACGAGGCGGCGTAGGCAACCTTTCGCGCACGCATCACAGCGCCGAGCGGGCGATGCGCCTCGATCCCATGCCAGGGATTGAACGCGGTGTCGTCGTCGAGGACACGGGCACGATCCCAGCTCCAGCTCGACTGGGGGGCTACGCTGATGACAGCGACCGCGACATAGGGATTGTCGTCCTCGGGCCAGGCGACCGAGGCATCCTCGATCGGATTGGCCTCGAGATCGCGGCAAAGCTGGATGCGAAGCTCCCATGCGCCGCCGTCCTCAGCCAGAACACTGGCGATCTCCTCGCGCAGCGCGTCCTCGCGGCCAGCGATGTCGATCTCCTCGCCTTTGAGCGCCTTGAAATTGGGCGAGAGCGGGACGACGCCCAGCTTCGCGATAAAGTCGCCATAGCGGATCGGCGCTTGGCTGAAGAAGTGCTCGCCCAGCGGATGCGTGTGACGATGTCCGCCGAGCTGTTCGAGCAGCGCACTTTCGCCGCCCAGCGCCTCGACGCCTTTCTCCAGCGTGCGAAACACCGCCGACACGGCCTTCTTCAGCCCTTCGGCCTTGTCGGTGGTCTTGACGAGCAGCTTCAGATTCTGCAGGAACTTCTTCGGGCCGGGCGTGGGAAAAGCCACACCGTTGACCAGCAAGAAGTCCTGCGTCGTGTCGCCCTCGCTGCCCTCTAGCCGTGCGCCCTCGACCCCGAGAACCTTGATCGCGATCCCGCGCAGCAGGGAGACAGAGTCAGGGAGGATATCGCCAGCCCCGGTCGAGACGCGGATCAACGCATCATAACGGCCTGGTTGGGCGAACAGGCCTTGGGCATATTCGGAGGGCAAGCCATCGAGCACGCGAAATTCGGCCCGAAGCAGCGCATGGCTCTTGGCATGGACGCCGCGAAAGCCGTGGCCAAGATCCGCGTGGTTCGCCTCAATGATCTGCCGAAAGGTCGCGGCCAGTTCGGCATTAATCTCGGCTTCTTCTGGATCGACCCGCTCTACGTCTGGACTGTATCGCACGGGCGGCTTCGCGATATCAGCCACGGTCAGTGATCGGCCTTCTGGTGGTCGGCAGAACCCGGCTCGGCCATCTTGCGGTGCTGCTCGGCGAGGACCGCGCCGGGCGTCACATTCGCCATCACGCCCTGGACCTTGGTCTTCCAGCCCGCGAACACCGATGCTTTGCCGCCCATCAGCGCATCCCAGCCGGTCTTCGCCACATCGGCGGGATCGCTCTTATTGGGGTCTGCTCCGACCTGGGTATCGAGCATGTCGCCCCGCGCGAAGAACTCGGTGTCGACCGGGCCGGGCATCAGGGTGGTGAGCTGAACACCATCAGCGTCCTTGATCTCGTTCCGGAGCGCCTCGGTGAAGTTGTCCACGAACGCCTTGGTGCCGTTATAGACCGCCTGGAAGGAGCCGGGAATGTAGCCCGCGACCGAGCCGGTCACGAGGATCTTGCCCTCATTGCGTGCGACCATGTCGGTCAGCACGCGCTGCAGGAGATAGATGGTGCCGGTGATGTTGGTGTCGATCACATGACGCCACGCGGCGACATCCTGCTCCAGAAATGCATGTCCAAGCCCGTGCCCGGCATTGGCGCACAACAAATCCACTTTGCGTCCGGCGGCCCTAGCGAGCAGCGCGTCAACGCCCTCGGTGGTCGCAAGGTCGGCGTCGAGTGTTTCTGCGCCCGCTGGCGTGGTGCTCTCAAACGAAGTGTCGGCGACCAACAACAGGTCGTAGCCATCCGCCGCAGCGAGTTTGGCCAACTCCAGCCCGATGCCAGTCGATGCTCCGGTGATGATCGCGAACTTGTTCGCCATGATATCTCTCCTACGAATTTGGGGTCAGGCAGCCTTGGCCAGATCCATGCCGGGTTTCAGCACGATCTTGGTCACCTCGTTCTGCTTGTCATGGAACAACTTGTAGCCTTCGGGTGCCTGTTCGAGCGGCATCCGGTGGCTGATGAGGAAGGTCGTATCGATCTTCCCTTCCATGATCGCATTGAGGAGGGCGGGCATGTAATGCTGGACGCTGGTCTGGCCGGTCTTGAGGGTTAGGCCCTTTTCCATGAAGGCGCCGAGCGGAAACTTGTCGACGAAACCGCCATAGACCGCCGGCATCGAGACGCGACCGCCCTTGCGGCACGCAAGGATAGCCTGTCGGATCGAATGGGTGCGATCGGTGCCGGTGAAGGTCGAGACTTTGATCTGGTCCCAGATATTATCGCCGAAGAAGCCATGCGCCTCGAGGCCGACAGCATCGATGCAGGCGTCGGGACCGATCCCGCCGGTCATCTCCATCAGCGCCTCGTAAGTCTTCGTCTCTTCGAAGTTGATCGTCTCAGCGCCGAACTTCTTCGCCAGTTCAAGCCGGTGCGGGAAGTGGTCGATGGCAATCACCCGTTCTGCGCCCATCAGGAAGGCCGACTGAACGGAGAACAACCCGACAGGACCGCATCCCCAGACGGCGACCGTGTCTCCGGGCTCGATCTGCGCGAACTCGGCGGCTTGCCACCCGGTCGGCAGAATGTCGGACAGGAACAGCACCTTGTCGTCCTCGACGCCGTCGGGGATGACGATCGGGCCGACATCACTGAAGGGCACGCGGACATATTCGGCTTGGCCGCCCGCATAGCCGCCGGTCATGTGGCTGTAGCCGAACAGGCCCGACATCGGCTGGCCGTAGAGGGTCTGCGCGATGTCCTGATTATCGGCGGGAAGTCCGTTGTCGCACGCCGAATATTGATGCTTCGAGCAGTGGAAGCATGAGCCGCAGGCGATCGTGAAGGGCACGACCACACGCTGACCCTTCTTGAGAGTCGACTTGGCGCCGACCTCGACGACCTCGCCCATGAACTCGTGGCCGAGGATGTCACCGGCCTGCATGGTCGGGATATAGCCGTCGTAGAGGTGAAGGTCGGAACCGCATATCGCGGTCGAGGTGATCTTGATGATCGCATCGCGCGCATTGATAATTTCAGGATCGTCGACGGTATCGACGCGAACGTCATGCTTGCCGTGCCAGGTGAGCGCGCGCATCAGTTCTTCTCCTCTTCGAGCTGTCTGGCGGTGCGCGCTGCGGTCGCGACCTCGCCAGTTTCCATGAGTTGCTTGAACCGCCGCAGGTCGCGGCGTGCCTGGATCGCCGGCTCGCGCTGGAACATCTTGGCGATCACCTTGCCGATGATGCCGGCTGGTGGATCGTAGAGGATGGTGGCCGAGACCCAGGTGCCGCGGCCGCCGGGCGCATCGCGGAAATCGATCCGGCCGCTGTTGGGGACGTCGGCGCCTTCTTCAGAAGCCCAGGCGATCAACTTGCCTGGAATCTCCTCGGTGATCGCCGCGTCCCATTCCACCGTTCGGCCGCCGGGCGCCTTTACAATCCAGTGCGAGCGCTTGCCATCGAGCGCCTCGACCGAGACGACATTGTCCATGAAGCTCGGCAGGTTGGAGAAGTCCCGCCAATAGTCGAACAGATCCTGGCGCGGACGATTGATGGTGACGGTCTTTCCCGACAGGGCGTCGCCCTTGGCCTCGACCAGCGTATCTCCCGCGGCTTTGGCGCGATCGCGATCCTTGGATGTGGTCAAAGGGGCATCATCGCGCCCCGTGCGGTCACGCACGTTGCCCATGTCTCAGCACTCCGGTTTCGATGATCGGTACAATGTCAAAACCGCGCGAGCGTTCCTCAGATGCTCGACGAGTGACCGATCTATGCGGCAAATTGTGAGTTAGTGACCGCGACACGCCAGCAGGATTGATCTGGGTTAAACCAAGTCATCCTGACGCGCGGACGAGACTGATCATGATGATCTGGTCGAAATGCTCATGTGATTCTCGCATTGATTGGCTGAGACGATAGCGCGCATCCCAATCAATGGGACCACTGGAACTGCGCCCGCACGCCGCCGTTTCAATCGTCAAAGCCAATGAAAGAACCCCGATGGGAGCCTCATCCACTGGCATCGCCGAGACACTCGGACCGATCCTTCCGCCCGAGATCATTCGAGCCGCTGCCGCACTGCTTGAGAAGGCGAGCGCCGCGAAGCTGAGCATTGCAACGGCCGAGAGCTGCACCGGCGGAATGCTGAGCGCGCTCCTAACCGACATCGAAGGCGAGAGCCACGCATTCGAACGCGGGTTCGTCGCCTATAGTGATCGAGCCAAGTGCGAACTGCTGGGCATCGCCGACGCTACAATCGAGCGGTGCGGCGCAGTGAGCAGCGAGGTCGCAGAGGCAATGGCGGTAAGCGCGCTCACTCAGTCAAGTGCCGATGTCACGATGGCTATAACTGGCTTCGCCGGACCTGGAGCGCCGGACGAGGAACCAGGGCTCGTTCACTTCGCCTGTGCGCGTCTCGGCTATCCGGTTGCGCATGAAGAGCATCATTTTGGCGACATCGGTCGCGGCCCGACCCGCATCGCATGCCTGGCTGTTGCGATCGCCATGCTTGATAGGGCGATCGGCGGATGAAGGAAGTCCGGCGGTGGTAGGAAACCACCGCCGACACGCGACTGTTAGCAGATCAGGCAGCGACCAGATTGACTGCGGTCGGTTTCGCCACGGGAAGGCCGCCTGCTTTGGCCTGGGAGAGCAACTCTTCCTTGCGGGCGGCCATCTGGTCACGCAGCGCGATCAGATCGACATCGGTCTTTCGGCACTGCGCGAACATACCCTCTTTCTGCATCTCCTCCTCATGGACGTGATGCTTGATCTCTTCTGACAGCACTTTCACCTTGGCGTCGTAGTAATCGTCCTTTGGGCTACCGGCTTCGATGTCATTGATCAGCACCTTGGCACCGTCATGCTCGACATAGGCCTCGTCGAGCGTATCATCCTCGATCTGGCCCCGAAACGCTGGATAGAAAATTTCCTCTTCGATGAGGGTGTGGATTTTGAGTTCGGTGCAGATCGCGCGCGCGAGGCTCTGCTTGCGGCTTGCGGCGGTCGCCGCTTCATATTGCTCGAACAGTGTCTCGACCTTGCGGTGATCGGCTTTCAGAAGAGCAATGGCGTCGGTGAATTCGGGATTGGGCATGTCATCCTCCGGCAAACTAGGCTGACGATAAAATTATGGATCTCCCTCCGTAGTTCCCCGCAAACGACTCGCAACAGAAGAGGGCCCATTTCGCCCCGATCAAGGTTGATGAGCCGGCTTAAATTGCGCGATCATCGACCCGGGGTATCTGCGTTCAAGCGGATATCTGCTTGGCCTTGCCTTCCGCCCAACGCTTGCCGGCGTCCCCACCCCAGAGAAGCCAAGCGACAAATCCGGGCGATGGATCGCTGTCGGAATTCCACTTGTGATTTTTTGTGTCCTTGTCGACGGCGTGGCGCGCGAAGAAGCTGTGCATCGATTTCACATCGGCCTCGCTCAGGTCACGCCGCTCAGCTAGCTGGTGCGCGCGATCGACACCGACCTGCGTGCCGCCCCGGTCAAACTTCTCGCGCAGGCGCAGGCCGCGCCTTGCCGCTGATGCCATTCTCAGGTTGGGCTTGAATGTCTTTGCGGTCATCACCTTCTCTCCTGTCCAGTTGGGAACGCCGTCGACGCGGGAAGGGTTTCGCCAGAGCATAGGTGGAAGTGAGCATGGCGAACGAACGATCATCGCCGGCCAAGGCAGGACACCATCCCGTCACACCTGACGGACGCTATTTCGTCGTGCGCGGTCGGCTTTGGCGCATGTCCGACCCATCGCTCGAACCGGACAGGCGCGATCGGCTGGTCAGGCAATTGATGGCGGCCCGGCGCGCGGTCGCGCAGGCCAGAAGGGCCGGCGACATGGCGAACGAGGATGCAGCCCACGCCGATGTCGACGTAGCAAAACGCGCCCTGGGCGAGCGTGGTCCGGTCTGGTGGAGCGACGGTGCGCCCGATCTCAACCGCCACGTGGCGCGCACGGGTCCATATGCCGATTGGTATGCCGGCCTGAAGTCTGACGAGTAAAGCGATCGCGAAAACCCTAGCCGCGCGCTTGCCTGCGGCGCGTTTCCCAGCCTTTCTTTGCGGCGGCCGACCGTTTCTCATGGCTCTGGGACGAACCGCTCTTGCGACCACCCTTGCGCGACGCGCTGTGGTTCTCGGGCTTGCCGCGGCCCGATCCGGATTTGTTGCCGCCACCGGATTCCTTGTTCACCGTCGCCCACGCACGGCGTTCGGCTTCCTTCTTGCCGACACCGCGGTCCTCATAGCCTTCCTCGATATGCTCGGCCTTGCGCTTCTGCTTGTCCGTGTAGCTCGACTTGTCGCCCTGCGGCATCGCTGGTCTCCTGAACACTGGCCCCCGCATTCTCGAGAACGACCAATCCGCAAATTTGCTTCCTCGCTTCGTCGCGGATACCGGCACGGGAACCGACGGTCCATGTCTCCGTTCTGAAACAGAACAATATGGGAACACGAGATCGCCATGACCGAACAGCTGCACAATCCCAAGCTCGACGAGCATCCCGGCTCGAACACCGAAAAGAATCCCGAAGACTGGGTGTCCGGCGACGATCCGATGACCGGGGCGCAGGTAAGCGTCCGCCCGGGAGCGTTGGCGGCAGAAAACGATCCGTTGCGGACATCTACAACTAAGCGGTTTGAGTGCCTTTTTCGCAGGCCAACAAGGCGTTCAGGACAAGCTGATCGAGCCACACATCATCCGATGGCTCAGTCCAAGGTCGGAGCACCTCCACCAGAACGGGATCAGCGATCAACTCGGCGGCCTCGAACACGGGCATGGTCGCCTGTTCGCCCGATAGTGCTTTCAGAACGAATGGCAGCGCCAGCTTCCGATCGCGCTTTGCAAGACCGAGTAGCGCCTCAGCTCTTACGACGTCATTTTCATCGTTGACGGCTGACAACAGTGCCTCCCGGATTTCGGGCGTATCGGCTTCTTCTGATGCCAAAAGCATCGTCGCCCAGTCACGGTTAGAGAGGTCACCGTCTTGCGTCATCGCGACTAGCTGCCGCATGTTCGCGTCGGCGAAGGCTGTGCCGGAAAGCGGCACCTCCTCAGCGATCACCGCCTTCAGAAAGTCAGAAGTGGGCTCGTAGCGGTCGTTCATCAGCCCAAGCTATCACCAACGCCGAACGACAGCTAGCCACCCAAAATGCGCGTTCACGCCTGCGGGGTGGCCCAGTTCCAAGGCAACAGTTCCTCGATCCGGTTGATGGGATGGCCCTTGCCGATGCGGTCAAGCACGTCGGCAAGCCATTCCTGCGGATTAACGCCGTTAAGCTTGGCCGTTTCGAGCAGTGAATACATGGCGGCGGCGCGCTCACCTCCACAGTCGGCGCCAGCGAACATCCAATTCTTGCGGCCAACGGCTATGCCTCTGAGAGCATTCTCTGCCGGATTGTTGTCGATCTCGAGCCTACCGTCATCGGTGTAGGTGAGCAGCTGCGGCTTCAGCTTCACGGCATAGCGCAGCGCCTCGGCCAGCGGTGACCGGGCCGATGCCCTGGACAGCACATCGTCAGCCCACGCGAAGAAATCCAGCGCCTTGAGCTTCGATAGCTTCCGAGCCTTGCGGCGGAAATCTGCGGGTTCGCGCACGATCTGCCGCTCGACGTCGTAAAGCTCGCCGATCATCTGCAGCCCATCGAGCGCAGCCGAGTTCGGGTCTGCTTTGTAGACATCGTTCAGCTTGCGCCGGGCATGGGCCCAGCACGCAACGGGCGTGATCGGCGCGGGCTGGCGGTCACTCGCATAGAGGCGCTCGAAACCAGCATAGGCATCGGCCTGCAGGAAGCCTGCAAAGGTCTTGAGATGCTCGCGCGGTCGCTCGCCCTTGCGATCGGGGCTGTAGCGGAACAACGCCGCTGGTTTATCAAGATGGCTCCATCGTCGGTTATCGCGAAGGTAGACCCATAGTCGCCCGGTTGCCGTCTTCCCGGTCCCCGGCGCCAGCACGGGAACGGGTGTATCGTCGGCGTGGAGCTTCACGCTGGCCATGACGTGATCGGTGATCCGATCGATCAGCGGTTGTAGCAGCCAGCTCGCCTGGCCCAGCCAGTCCGCCATCGTCGAGCGGCTGATCTCGACACCCTCTCGCGCATAGATTTGCGATTGGCGGTACAAGGGCAGGTGATCAGCGAACTTGGAGACGATGACGTGGGCCAGCAAGCCGGGACCAGCACGGCCGCGCGGCACGGGAAGCGCCGGGGCCGGTGCCTGGCTGATTGCATCGCAGCGGTT
Source organism: Novosphingobium sp. BF6 (assembly GCF_058273105.1). Classification (NCBI taxonomy): domain Bacteria; kingdom Pseudomonadati; phylum Pseudomonadota; class Alphaproteobacteria; order Sphingomonadales; family Sphingomonadaceae; genus Novosphingobium; species Novosphingobium sp. BF6. Next base: position 677,367 of record NZ_CM177776.1, on the reverse strand, counting down.
GCAGGACAGCTTCGGCCGGACATGACGGACGACGCGGAAGCGGCCGGGTACATATTCCAGCACTTCGGTCACGTCTTCGCCGAGCTTGCCCATCCTGCCTCCACAGGCGGAGCAGCCGCCGGCATCCGGCGCTGCGTGCATGACCTCGTCGCGAGGAAGATGATCGGGCAGCGGAGCACGGCGAGGCTTGCGAGGGGCAGGCTTGACCGGGAAATCTTCGGGCACATGCCCCTCGATCACACACTCGGCATGGGCATGCTCGGCCTCGAGATCCTCCAGCGTCAGTTCGAGTTGATCGGCTTGGAGGGCAAGGCGCTCCGAAGACTGACCGAACTTCATGCGCCTGAGGCGTGCCAGCTGGACCTTGAACTTCTCGATCTGCAGCGCCGTCAGCTTGATCGAGTTTTGAGCAGTCTGAAGCTTCTCGCGGGTCTCGTCATGGGCCGCCCGTTCGGCTTCCAGCGCCTGCTCCGAAACGGCCAGACGTGCGCGCATCGCCTCCGCAAAAGCGTGCAGTTCTGCGGGATCGGTAGGGAGTTCGAGATCGTCGGAAGACACGCTTCCCGTTAGCAGAATCCAGCCTTCCGCCCAAGCAGAAACCCCGGAAATGCGGCGATTATCGCGTCAAATCTGGAGCGGCGCGCGGGGTGGTTCAGGGGCGACGGTGCGCCGCCAGTCCATTGCTTCGATCAGCAACGCGAACTGCGCCGGCGTCAGTACGACACCACCCTCGATAAGCGGTGGCCAGACGAAACGGCTGCGTTCCAGGCGCTTGGCGAACAGGCAAAGCCCAGTGCCATCCCAATGCAGTGCCTTAAGGTAGTTGCCGCTCTTGCTGCGGAAAGGAAGACATGCCCGCCGTAAGGCTCGACCGCGAACAGTGGGCGGACCAATGCCGCCAGCCCATCGAAGCCGAGCCGCATGCTGACCGGCTTGCTTGCCAGATAAACCTTCGTTCCAGGCGCCAGCGAAATCACGATACGTCCCGGAATGCGCGCAGCACGCGGGCCAGCGCCTTCTCGTTGACGTAACTGTCCACCGACAGGCGAACGCCGCTGGGCAGGTCTATGTCTATCGCGCCGGGGCGGGCACCGGGATGTGGGCGGATCAGTTCCTCCGGCGCTGGCGGTATCGGCGACGGAACGGGTCGCGGCACCTTCTGGGGCTCGGGCACCGCCGGCGCGGCCGCAGCCTCCGTCGTTATGATTGCTCCGTAGGGAATGAACTCAAGCGCTTCACTTGCGATGGCCGCTGCTTGGCGGCGAGCCGAGCGCCAGTTATAGATCAGGCTCTCGGCAATCTCATGGCGCTCAGCAACCTGGCGGACCGATACGCCGTCTTCATCCGCCTCCGCGAGGATCGCCGCCTTCTCGACATCCGAAAACTTCCTGCGCCGTTCGGTGCGCGCGATGATCTCCACCCGATCCTTCACTTGGCCTCCTTCTGGAGTCCAGAAAGAGACTCCTTAGCGGAGGTCCATCAGCGCCAACGCCGAATGCGGCAACACACCGGAGGGCGGACGCTTACGGGCGCAGGGCTCCTATCTGACGACACTGTGCGAGGAGGCGGGCGAAGCGCCGCCGCCTGCCGATCTCAGCAAGGCCGAGGCATCAAAGCGCATCGACGCGCTCAAGGCGAAGCTCGGGCTCGACTGACAGCGGTGGTCAGTTGGCGAGCTGGTCGCGCGCGAGGCAGATCGTCACGACCCGTTCGCCGTCCTGCCACGCCTGTTCGATCGTACCACCGAGCCCACGCAGCGCCGCGTGCATCAGCTCTGTCCCGAACCCCCGATCGCCATTGTCTTCGCTTCCACCGCGTTCGCGCCACGCAATGGTGACGTTCGCTTCCATTGTAGAGATGTCGACCACGAGCCGACCGTCGAGATTGGAGAGAGCACCATATTTGACGGCGTTGGTGGCGAGTTCGTGCAGTAGCAGCGCGAGTGAGGTCGAAGCACGCGCGCCCACAGGTGCATCGCACTGCGCGACGGTGACCTGACCATCGTCGCGATAGGGCTCCAGTACCGCACCGATAACCTCGCCCAGCGCCGCACCGGGCTGCGCTTCGCCCGGAAGCCCAAGGACGAGTTGCTGTGCGGCGCCGAGCGCCGTGATCCGGCTGCTCAGGTCGTCGGCAAAGTCATCGACTTCTTCGGCCCGTCGCCTGCCGACGCTGACGAGGCCCTGCACGATAGACAGCAGATTCTTGATGCGGTGATGCATCTCGCGGACCAGCAGCCGCTGGTCCTCGGCATGACGCAGGCGCTCGCCGATATCGCGCGCAATCTTAGACGCACCAATTATCTCGCCCGCGGCGTTGCGCACCGGCGAGATGGTGACTTCGATATGCACGGGCGCGCCATCACTGCGGCGGCGCACAGTCTCGAACCGGTCGATGCGTTCGCCGGCCCGCAGCTTGCTGATGATGTCGGCTTCTTCGTGGAGCCGGTCCTCAGGGATGATGAGCGTGATGGGCTGGCCGATCGCCTCTGCTGCGGTGAACCCGAACAGCTTTTCGGCCCCGGCGTTCCAGCTCGTGATGATGCCGTCGAGGGTTTTGCTGAGGATCGCGTCGCCGGAATTGTCGACCACCGAGGAAAGCCACAAACCAGCATCTAATTTGAGATCAAACATCGTCGAATGGCTCATGTCCCCTCGTTCCCGGGATGCCCGGTGGCCAAGTGAAAGACTCATGGTGACAGCCGACGTGCAGAGTCGCAGCGGCGGGCGTCGGGCGGACTGTAAAAATATCGGCGGATGACATCAACGCCTGTTGGGCTTCCGAGGTCGTGATTGGCCAACCATCCTGCTTGCTACGCTTAATCATATTGACGCCGAGGCGGGCCTCTCGCGATCGTCCGATTTTCCCTTAAGCCGACCTTCGAGATGGTGCTCACGAACGACAGCTTTGTCCCACCCCCGGTCTAAGCGGACGAGCCGGTCATGAGCGCGTCATTATCCCAATTGAGCGTCTTGGATGGGCGCATTTCGGCCTACACTTGCTAATCGCAGCAAAGTGTCAGGCTCGCGCGAGTTCCCGTTGGATGCGATCGCAGCACAAGTCGAAGGCCAGCCTTATCTGGGCCTCCTTTAGCCCGTCGGGGTGCGCGACGACATAAACATCGAGAGGGGGCAATTCGACGTGTGGGAACAGTCGGACAAGACCACCTGCAGATATGCGAGGCAACACGCCCACGCCCATTCCAGCCTGAACGGCGATCGCGAGGGCGTCGAACGAGGACAGCCGAAGCAGCCTGGAGGCAAAACCCAAGGCGCGAACTGCTCGCATGATCGGCATTTCACCCAATGGCGCGACAAGATCGATAAGTGCGGTTTCATGCACCTTCGCGTCGGATCCGAGGGTATCGGCGTAATCCTTGCTGGCATATAGCCCGAACGGAATTTGCGCGACCGTGCGGTATACCAGGGACGGTTCGCCCAAGTGCACCGTTCGTACGGCGATATCGGCAGCACCTTTGGCTATTTTAACGAGGCGCTGATCGGTCAACAGCTCCACCCCGCAACCTGGCATCGCGTCGCGTAGCTCCGCAATCACCTCCATCAGGATCGGCGTAAAGCCTTCACCTGCCGAGAGGGTGACAGTGCTGCCAACGCCTTCAACAGCCCCAGCATCGGCGACGAGCGTTCGCTCCATCGCTTCGGCGACCGCGACGAGTTGCCGGCCCCGGGCGGTCGGCCTGACACCTTCTGCGCCGCGTTGCAGCAGGGCTTGACCAAGGGCGCCTTCAAGCCGGTCCATCCGCCGGACAGGGAGGATGGCACCATGCCGGCAACCCGGCTCGCCTGAAGGAAGCTGCCTCGCCGAACCACTGCAAGAAAGAGGCGCAGATCGTCCCAATCCAGATCTGGCTTTGCATCCATGGAAAGCTGATTTGCACAGCTGAGCGTTCTACGCAAACCCCTCGGTAGCTAGATCGCGCGTCCCAACCTTAATCGAGGACGCCGACCATGCCGACCGCATTCGTTACCGGAGCAACAGGATTGCTGGGGAGCAACCTTGTCCGCACCCTGCTTGAGCAAGGCTATCACGTGAGAGCACTCGCCCGATCTCCCGAAAAGGCGCTCCGGCAATTCGCCTCGGAAAGGGAGATAGCGGGACTGACGATCGTTGAAGGCGACATGGCCCAGGTCGACCAGTTCGTATCAGCGCTTCACGGTTGCGATGTTGTTTTTCATACCGCTGCTTACTTTCGCGAAAGCTACGGTGGCGGCAAGCATTGGGCCCAACTCAAGGCGATCAACGTGGGTGGCACGAGGTACTTGCTCGAAGCCGCCTACCAGGCCGGCGTGCGGCGGTTTGTGCATACAAGCTCGATTGCAGTGCTGGATGGTCCGCGAGGCGCCCTGATCGACGAGACGATGATCCGCGACGAAGCCGATGCAGACGACTACTATCGCAGCAAGATCCTTTCCGATCGTGTGGTGGCGGAGGCACTCGATCGCCACCCGGACCTTTTCGCCTGCTTCGTTTTGCCGGGTTGGATGCACGGTCCTGGCGACTTGGGCCCAACGTCGGCGGGACGGTTCACCCTCGACTATTTGCGCGGTCGCTTGCCGGGCATAGCGCCGGGCAATTTCGCGTTCGTCGATGCCCGCGATGTGGCGTTCGCCCTTGTGCAAGCGGCCGACAAGGGACGGCGCGGCGAGCGCTATCTTGCGGCTGGCCGACATGTTGCAATGCGTGATCTCATGCACTGTTACGCTGAGGTTACCGGCATCCCGGCGCCGAAACGCGCGATACCCGTTGCCCTGTTATGGTTCATCGCCGGATTCCAAGAGTTGTCGGCCAGACTGACGGGCAAACCTGCCCTGATGAGCCTGGCGACGGTGCGGCTCATGCTGCGCGAGGCCGAACGCACCCGGTTCGATCACCGCAAGTCGGAGCGTGACCTCGGTCTGTCATTTCGGCCGATCCGCGAAACCATTGCCGAGGAAGTGGAGTGGTTTCGCAGCCAAGGAAATGCCTGACTGTTGACCAGTTGCACGAGAGTTTCCCGGCAAGGGTGGCGGGAAGCTCTCCGCCGCGCGGATTTGTCGACTTACGAGCGATACCCTGTCCATCATCTTTCAGATTGATAGCAGGGCGACGCTGCCGAGCGGCTCCAAACATCGCTCTCAGGATTCTCAGGATAATGTGGAGATTGCCGAATGCCGGATAGGACAGGAAGCCGAACGTCGGCTTCTCGGATCGGCAAAGTGATCGCCGAACGTCTCTCGTGGGCGCGTAGCTTCCCAAGTCCCCTGCCCGGCCCCCCATCAAAGCGCCGACAGAGCGGACACTCGAGGCCACGTCCGACCATCCTGAAAGCCGCCCTGCGTCAACCGAAGTGTGAGCGAACGTGAACGACCTGCATTGGTGATCTCAACGGAGGTTTTCAATGACCGGAAAGGGCGCAGAGAAGGCCATGAAAGATTGGCGGCTCGAACTTTGCCTCGTCGTTGGAGCGCCAGACAACAGCCATGATTGAACCCTTGCGGCAGCGTGTTACCTTGCAGGGGTGAAAGATGCAGATGCCCAGCGTCAGAAACTGATCGCCGCCTTGGCGCGGGTCGCCTCGCGTGACCGCGCTGCGCTTCGGGAGATCTATGAGATGACCTCGGCGAAGCTTTTTGGGATCTGCCTGCGTATCTCCGCCGATCGGGACGCGGCGGAGGACATTTTGCAGGACGTGTATATCAAGGTGTGGAACCGGGCCGGCCGGTTTGATTCCGGGAGAGCCAGCCCGATCACCTGGCTATGCGCGATTGCCCGCAATGCCGCGATCGATTGGCGCCGTTCCTCGCTCCGGCCCGGCACGGTGCCCGAAGACGCCGCCAGCACCGTGCCCGACAGCGCCCTCCCGGCCGACCGGGCGATAGAGCAGGAGCAGGTCCGCGCCCGCCTCCTCTATTGCATCGATCAGCTGGAACGCGGCCATGGCGATGCAATTCGCGCGGCTTTCCTGGATGGCCTTACCTATGCAGAGCTTGCCGATCGCATGGCCGTGCCGCTGGGCACGATGAAAAGCTGGATACGGCGCGGGATGCAGCGGCTGAAGGAGTGCATCGGCGATGGCTGAAGTGCCGCTCTCCGCCGAAGAACGCGATGGTCTGGCCGCCGAACTGGCGCTTGGCGTGCTGGACGGGGAGGAGCGCGCCGCCGCCCTGCGCGCACTGATGGCCGATCCGGAATTCACGCCGGGACAGATCGAGGTCTGGCAGCGCCGGCTCGAGCCGCTCTATGACGAATACACGCCGGTTGCGCCTGCGGACAAGCTCTGGGCCGGCATCGCCGCGCGGATCGAACCTGCAAGCGCGCCGCAGGACGGGGCATTGCGGCAGCTTCGCATCTGGCGCGCGGGCGCCATGATTGCGGGCGTCGCGGCCGCCTCGCTGGCGCTGGTTCTGCTGTTCCGTCCCGTGCCTTCCTCCCCCCCGCTGCCGGGGCCCGCCGCGCCGGTGGCAATTGCGCAGATGACCGGTGCGGCGGACGGGCCGGTCGTGCTTGCGCGCTTCGATCCGGCGAGCGGCCGCCTTTCCCTGCGTGCCTCCGCCGTGAAGCCGGGGGCGCTTGCGCCGGAGCTATGGGTCATCCCCCCTGACGGAAAGCCGCGATCGCTGGGCCTGATCGCCGCCAACACCGATAGCCAGCTTCCGGTCGAAGCCCGCCTTCGCGCCTTCATGACCGAAGGCGCCACGCTGGCGGTAACGATGGAGCCTGTCGACGGTGCGCCGCATGCTGCGCCAAGTTCCGCTCCCGTCGCTTCCGGAAAAATATCGCTGATCTGACGCATCCGCAGGCCGCCCGCTTCCGTAGCTGTGATGCACGCCCGGCTTCGGGACGCGCGACATAGGAAGGAAGCCTGATGACAAGCCCTCTGACGAAGCTCTCCCTTTCCCTCGCAGGCGCGGCGCTGATTGCCGCGGGCGCGCCGATCGTGGCGGCAAGCATGGGAGCGAACCCGATGGTCGGCGGCGCCGCGATGTATCCGTCCAAGGATATCATCGACAATGCCGTCAACTCCAAGGACCACACCACGCTGGTCGCCGCCGTCAAAGCCGCAGGCCTGGTCGATACCCTGAAGGGAGCGGGACCGTTCACCGTCTTCGCCCCCACTAACGAAGCCTTTGCCAAGCTGCCGGCGGGCACCGTCGACACGCTGCTGATGCCGGAAAACAAGGCGACGCTTACCAAAGTGCTGACCTATCATGTCGTCCCCGGCCGCGTGACCGCCAAGGACATTGCCGCCAAGGCCAAGATGCACGGCGGCAAGGCCATGCTGACCACGGTAGAAGGCGAAAACCTGACCGCCTGGGAAAAGAACGGGGCTTGGTACCTCACCGATGCCAAGGGCGGCACATCGAAGATCACGATTCCCAACGTCATGCAGTCCAACGGCGTCATCCACGTCGTCGATACGGTGCTGATGCCGTAAGCACGCTCTGCCCCCGGAAGGTCGCGGAACCCGCCGGTCGCTTGCGATCGGCGGGTTTTGCTCGGCGGGGTGGGAGGGCCTCCGAGAATTGCTCGTAACAAGGCCTATCGTAACGCGGCCCGCAACCTTGAGTGAGCAATGTCCGCTTACGGGTTCACCTTGCCAGCTGGCGAACGACCGGGTTTAGGCGCGAGGCTGCCAAAGCCCCTGCCCTACCTTCCTTTCTGAAGCCGCCGACAGAGTTGCCGTTCAGCGCCTCCTGCGAGCGTCTCCGAAGCGGTCATTCGTTCACCGAGAGATCAGCCACGATGAACGGCTGGCAATGGGCCGATTCCGGACAAGCAGCTTCACGCGGCAGTCTCACCTGAGCTGTCATTGCTCCCAGCCACCTATGCATCGGGAATAATCGATATTTTATTGACGAAGTAGATCGTATCGGATAATTCCGATGAATGCGCAACGATGATGCACTCTCGATTCTCTCCGCTCTCGGCCATCCGACGCGGCTCGATGCGTTTCGTCTGTTGATCCGGCACGAACCTGAAGGCCTGTCGACCGGCGCACTGGTGGAGGCATCGGGGCTCACCCAGAGCACGTTCTCGACGCATCTGGCCGTGATGGCGAATGCAGGGCTGGTGCTTTCGGAGAAGCGCGGTCGCCAACAAATTCAGCGCGCCAACCTCGACGCGCTGCGGGGACTGATGGTCTATCTGGCCAAGGATTGTTGCCAGGGGCGCGCGGAACTGTGCGAGCCGCTTCTGGCCGAACTTACCTGCTGCTGAAGAGGCAACAATGACCGATATCGTGATCTACCATAACCCGCTTTGCGGGACCTCTCGTAATGCCCTGGCCATGATCCGCAATGCGGGCATCGAACCTCATGTTATCGAATACCTGAAGACGCCGCCAAGCCGTGCCCTGCTGGTGAAACTCATTGCGCGGGCCGGCATCACACCGCGCGCCCTGCTTCGCGAGAAGGGTACGCCTTATGTCGAACTGGGCCTCGGCGACGAGAGCTTGACGGACGAGGCCTTGATCGACGCGATGATGGAGCATCCCGTGCTCATCAACCGGCCGCTGGTCTTGTCGCCGCTGGGCGTGAAGCTCTGCCGGCCTTCCGAAGAAGTGCTGGGCCTCCTGCCCACCGAGCAGCGCGGCACTTTCGTCAAGGAAGACGGCGAAGTCGTGGAAGCGACCCGGCGATGACCCTTTCGGTTCGCCGGGCTACGGTCGACGACGCGGACGCCATTGCCGCCAGTTATGCGCATCACGTTCTTCACGGCACGGCGACCTACGAAGTGGTGCCGCCGACCGAGGACGAGACCGTCGAGAAGATCTTGACGGTGACCGGCCGGAGCGGGCCCTTCCTCGTCGCTTGCGACGCCGATCAAGTACTCGGCTATGCCTACGCCACGCAGTTCCGCGATCGACCGGCCTATGCGTACGCCTGCGAGAACAGCATCTACGTGGCGCATGATCGGCGCGGCGGCGGCATTGGCACGCTACTGCTCAATGCCTTGCTGCAGGCCGCTGAAGCCTATGGCTTCCGGCAGATGGTCGCCGTCATCGGCGGCGGTGAACCAGCCTCCGTCGCGCTGCACGGCTCCTGCGGTTTTGAGCAGGTCGGCCGCCTGACGGGCATGGGCTGGAAGGCCGGCCGCTGGCTCGACACGGTTTACATGCAGATCGCCTTGGGCGGAGGCACCGCGACCGCGCCTGTTGCTTCCGGGAAGGACTGACGACCATGTCGCTGTTCGAACGTCATCTCTCGCTGTGGGTCGCCCTGTGCATCGTGATCGGGATCGGTCTCGGCCATTTGCTCCCCGGTGCCTTCGAGGCGATCGCAGCGCTGGAGATCGCCAACGTCAACCTCGTGGTGGCGGGGCTGATCTGGCTGATGATCATTCCGATGCTGCTGCGGGTCGATTTCGGCGCGCTCCATAGCCTTCGGCAGCACTGGCGCGGTATCGGCGTCACCCTTGTGGTGAACTGGGCGATCAAGCCATTCTCGATGGCGCTGCTCGGCACGTTCTTTCTCGGCTATCTGTTCGCGCCGATGCTGCCTGAAGGTGCATCGTCGTCCTACATTGCCGGGCTGATCCTACTGGCTGCAGCGCCGTGCACAGCCATGGTCTTCGTCTGGTCCAACCTCGTCGAGGGCGAGCCGAACTACACCTTGAGCCAGGTGGCGCTGAACGACCTGATCATGGTCTTCGCCTTCGCTCCGCTCGTGGGCGTATTGCTCGGCGTGGCATCGATCACGGTGCCGTGGAGCACGTTGGCACTGTCGGTGGGCCTCTATATCGTCGCCCCAGTGGTCATCTCGCAACTGCTCCGCCGAGCCCTCCTTTGCGGGGGTGAGCAGCGCCTTCAGCATTTCCTGTCCGCCATCGGCCCGATCAGCCTTGCCAGCCTGCTGCTGACGCTGGTGCTGCTGTTCGGCTTCCAGGGCGAGCAGATCATTCGGCAGCCGCTGGTGATTGCGCTGATTGCCGTGCCGATCCTGTTTCAGGTCTATCTCAACGCCGGCATCGCCTATTGGCTCAGCCGCCGTTTCGGCGTGGCGTGGTGTGTCGCCGGCCCTTCGGCCCTGATCGGTGCCTCCAACTTCTTCGAACTGGCTGTGGCCGCCGCCATCAGCCTCTTTGGCCTCAGTTCCGGCGCCGCGCTGGCAACGGTCGTGGGCGTGCTGGTCGAAGTGCCGGTGATGCTGTCGATCGTCTCCTTGGTGAAGCGGACCCGCCCCTGGTACGAGAAAGGTATTTCCGCATGAGACTGCGCGAACTCGCCGCCCCCGATCATCTTCCTGCTTTGGACAAGGCTTTCGCGCTGGCGCGTCCCGCCAGCGGCCTTGGCCCGGATCAACCGGCACCGCGCATCCTGCTGCTCTATGGATCGCTGCGGGAGCGCTCATTCTCACGCCTCGCCGTGGAAGAGGCGGCGCGCCTGCTGCAGTTCTTCGGCGCCGAGACGAGGATCTTCGATCCTAGGGATCTGCCGCTGCCCGATCAGATAGCGGGAGACGACCACCCGGCCGTACATGAACTGCGTGAGCATGCGCTGTGGTCGGAAGGCATGGTCTGGTGCAGCCCGGAGCGGCACGGCGAGATCACCGGCATCATGAAGACGCAGATTGACCATCTGCCGCTCCAGATGCGCGGGATGCGGCCGACGCAAGGGCGAACGCTTGCAGTCATGCAGGTGTCCGGCGGCTCGCAATCGTTCAACGCCGTTAATTCGCTGCGTCTGCTGGGCCGGTGGATGCGGATGTTCACGATCCCCAACCAGTCCTCCGTGGCGATGGCCTACAAGGAGTTCGACGAAGACGACCGGATGCGGGCCTCGGGCTATTACGAGCGCATCGTCGATGTGATGGAGGAACTGGTGCGCTTCACCGTGCTGATGCGGCCGCACGCAGGGCAACTCGTTGACCGCTACTCCGAACGCAAGGAAGCTGGGCTCTCGGTAAATAATTCAGCGGACCACTCCGCAATTGCAATCACGCCTCAAACCTGATTGTCGGCCTGGTCCACGGAATGGCCGGTTCTGGATGCAAGCCGAATGAGGGTGAATGACTGGGTTGGGCGCGTACCTTGCCAAAGCCCCTGCCCCGCTGCCCAATCCAAAACCGCCGACTAAGCGGAATTAGAGCACCCCATTTGGGGCCCTTGAATACCGCCATCCGTTCACCGAGCCGTTGGCTCACCGCACTCTAAGCGTACCGGCCGAGAGCTCAGTTCTCCTGGTTTTATCGGGAGCGCTTCGATAGTCGCCCTTTGGGTCATCTGGAATCTTCCCTCCTCCGGACTCGTGACCGTGACGAAGTAGAGAAATCTGAAGCGATATTGGACCCCGTTGATCGCCAAGATTTGGCTGTCACCGTGAGGCTCTCCAGCATACATGAAGTTCTTGGAAGTCTTCGACTTCTGCGGTGGCATTGGTATTTGCATGAGGCTGCTTGTCACTGCCTCGACTGTCTTCGGCCATCCCAACGGCGCACCTCCCTCGATGCGGAGATGCAGCGCGCCATTCCGATCATGGAGACGAACTTTCGCTTCGTGTACGACACCTCCACCATTCTGGAAGTGACATTTGTGATCTTCTGGGTTTGTCCAACTTACGCCGATTTCAAGTGCCGCCGGCAGTTCTATGGCGGGCGTGCTGTGAGCATCTGCCCATACGGGAGCGGCGAGCGCTGCCGCTGTAATACCACCAAAAGTGACGATGGCCATACAACACCTAGCGCCCATGGACACGTTGACCCAATCGAAAATCGTCGTTCTCCTTAAAGTTAGGTACCGATCGCCGCAGCCCCACAGATTCTATTCTAGACGACTCTTCCCGGATAAATGCGTGCGGGCAACGCAAAGTCCGCGCGGCGCACCGATCTACCGCAGCCGCCGACAAAGCGGTCGTTCCTCGACCCAATTCGAATCATGCAAACCTGCCCTACGTTCATCTGCGAATGGGTTGGTCTGAATGGCTGGACAGAGATTTTGTGCTCCGTCCGCTTCGTTGCGCCGGAACAGGAAACTGGACATTCAGAAGCTCGAAGCAGAGCGTCACACTCCGCCATTCATTCATCGAGTACTAAGGCAACGGCTCGATAGCTTGGCCCGTTGTCTGTTATCCGAATGCATTTGAAATTACGAAAAATTATTGTTTCAGAGATTCTTTGGTGCAGAACGAACCTCCTGCCGTTAGGGAGGTCATTGGAAGCGGTAAGCACAGCCTTTTGGCTGCCATTATGATGGCAGCGCAATGTAAATTGATGCGGAGCATCGCTGGGGGGAAAATGCACATTGAGAAACTTGTTGCAGCACAGCCACTCTTGACCAAATTTGCCGTGGAACGTCAGCCGGTGCCAGCAATCGGGGGGCATTACTGCGATACACGACACGTGTGGGTTGAAGAAACTTCGAACGGTCTTCAACCGATGGTGCGAAGTGACGTGGCGACCGCTGGGATGGTGACAAAGACTTTGACAGTCCAAGAGCAGGATGATGACCATTTCATCACGATTCCTGAGCTCGTATCCAAAACAGAAGTGCAGCAGGAATCCGACGACGAGATAACTTCCTTTTCGCTCGCTGAGTTGGTGACGAAGACCTACCTCGAATTGGAATCGGACGACCAGGGGGTCGAACTCCTGTAACGCCGGAAACAAACTCAATGATACTTATCGCGACGAACAGCCGCGACATCACGGTCGACCTTATCGTGCTGGAATTGCAGCGCCGCCGCATTCCGTACTTCCGGCTTAACACCGAGTCGGCGGACCAGTTCACTTGGACGATCCCTGACGGCGATCCCAGCTCGCTGATCATACAGGATCTTAACACAACCATCAGGCTAAGCGAGGTCCGTGGCGCCTACTATCGCCGCCCCCTTCCTCCTCCTCCGAAACAGGAGTTGGGGCGAGCCGTTGCTGAGTACGTTTCCGCCGAATGGGCCTCGATCCTACGGACCCTCTGGAACGCGCTTGAGCCTCGCTGGCTTAATTCGCCATATGCTGTGCAACGCGCCGAAGACAAGCCACGCCAGCTAGCCGTGGCTCGGGCTAAAGGACTGATGATCCCACCAACCCTCGTAACCAACGACGACGCTGCAGCTCGCGCATTCGCGGCCGCGGGGGGAACTATCGGCAAGCCGCTTCGGCGTGCGCTTATCGAAGACCCCGATGGACCGGGGCGTGTGATGTTCACCAGTCGGATACATCAAGGTGATCTTGAGAGGGCCTCGGTCGCGCAGGCACCCGTGATCTTCCAGCGCGAGATCCGAAAGCGCTCAGACATCCGAGCAACCGTGGTCGATGAGCGGGTCTTCGCGGCTACAATCTTGTCGCAGGAGCACACCGAAACCGAGGTCGACTGGCGTCGCGGCGGGCGGCTCGAAGTAACGCACCGCGCATTCGAGCTGCCCACCGATGTCGCCGCCGCTTGCGTCGATGTCACCAGGGACCTCGGTTTACGATATGCTGCTATCGACCTGGTTGAGGATGTGAATGGTAAATTTTGGTTCCTAGAAGCCAACCCGAACGGGCAATGGGGGTGGATAGAGATGCGAACGGGACAGCCAATCGCGGCAGCAATCGTGGACGCTCTGAACCGATGAGGTATCTTCACTCGACTCTGGCCTTTATTTTCCCGTATGCTGTACCAGATACCGCACAACAGAAGGCGGACAACGAATCATTCTCCGCATCCACGGACGCGCTGATTGCCTCGGCTGACTGGAGTCGGGAAACCGGCATGGCTCTTGAGCAAGCCAATCGGATTATGGATGGAGAGCTCGAGCGTCGGAAAACCGCCGAAGCGAAGGCTACAACCTATCTTGCCGTGCTCGCGGCGCTCGTCCCAGTAACCCTAAGCGTCGAAGCAGCGGAATGGGAAAAGAAGGTTGGGCCGGCTCCTGAGTGGCTACGCCTCGTAATCCTAATCATCGCTGTAATCTACACCGCAGCTGCTGGCTGGCATGCATTTAGAACGCTCCAGGTTTCGGGCGTGAGCGTCATCGGCGTCCATGACCTGGCCAAGGCCTGGCAGACCCAAATGGGTCCGAAAAGATTAGCGCTGGCGACGGCCCGCCACATCAAGATGTCGCAAGAGCCGATCAACGCCAAGGTGACTTCGATCAAAGTCACGCACGCTCATCTGCTGCGTGCCTTTATTTTCTTCATTCTCCTTCTGCTGCTCGATCCTCTCGCCTATCAGGCACAGGCTCTCGGTCTTATCGCTAAATTCAAAAACGCGGACAAGTCGAAGCCGGAAAAGTCAGCCGATTGCGACACCACATGCCCCGCGCTCATCAGCTTGCGTCCTATTACTCCGGTGGCGGCAATCGTACAGCCAGTTCCCTCCCCTGCGTCAGTGGCCACAGTTCATCAAACACGGCCCCGTTCAAAGCTCCGGCATAGGACTCGCGGCACGATTCAATCCTGCAAACCAACAGACGCGGGGTTCCTACCTGAAGAAAGCAGCTTGGATCGCGTCGTTGGGGAGAATTAATTTCTGTTCATCTGGGCTAGTGGTACCTCTGTTTGTCGACTAGGTGATTGATCTCGACATTTGATGGCGCGGATTTTGCTCGGATCGATTTGGCTCAATTGGCCATCATTGGCTGATGTATTCATAGGCCATGAGCCCTTGCGGGGGCGTCAGCCGACGGTGGTAATGTAGGAGTGCATGAAGCCGGGAAGGTGCACTGCCAGTTCGGCGTGGCCGTCATAAATGGTAACGTTTGACCGTTGCCTCCTTGATCGTCGGGTTCATAGCTTCGACCTGTCCGTGGGTCCGGGGGTGCTTGATCTTGGCGAGCTGGTGCTCGATCCCGTTCTCGCAGCAACGCATGTCAAATGTGTGGATCATGTAGATGGTAGCGGGACCAAGGTCGACGACAACGACACGGACAGGTGCTAGCCTGATTCAAGAGGGTGAGCTAAGTGCTTATAAAACGTGCAAGAATCGAGAATTTCCGACTGCTTCGAGATGTCGAAATTGGCTTCGAGGACCGGACCACGCTTATCGTGGGGCGAAACAATAGCGGCAAGACGTCGATCGCAGAACTCTTCCGGCGACTACTTTCGGACCGCGCAATCAGCTTCCGGCTGGAAGATTTCTCGCTGGGATGTCACGAATGTTTTTGGACTGCGCTGGTCGCGTATCGGGCGCAGCCCGACGCTGAGGAGACTCTTGACGAGCTCCCCGTGATCCGGCTGGTGCTCGATATCGGCTACGACGTTGACGCTCCGGACCTTGGCCCGCTCAGCGAATGTATCATCGATCTCAATCCCGACTGTGCTGAAGCGCGGCTCGAATTTCGCTTCGCACCGAAAGCTGGCGCGCTTCCCACACTCTTCGCGGAATTTGCAGAGCCGCTCGATAACGCGGAAGCGGATCGCGCGCGCTTCTATCGTGAACTCAGCGCCCGGATCGCCTCGGCCTATACCGGTTCGCTCGAGGCGGTCGATCCAAACGACGCGACCAATCGCAAGAAACTCGAGCCCAAGCTACTCTCAGTGCTTATCGGCGGCGGTTTCATTAACGCTCAGCGCGGGCTCGACGACGACACATTTCGTGAACGCGACGTGCTCGGCAAGGTCGTGGAGGTGTTGTTCCAGTCAGCGCTAAACGACGAGCTGAATCTGGAGCGCCGCACCACGGCCGAGCAGCTCAAGGATGCCGTCGATCAAATCCAGGACGATCTCCATGTCGGCTTCAATGCGAAGCTGACATCGCTGCTGCCGACCTTCGACCTGTTCGGTTACCCGGGGCTCGTCGATCCGGGACTGGTCACTGAAACCAGCTTCGATGTCGACAAGCTGCTGAGCAATCATACGCGCCTGCGGTATCGCGGCGTGAACGGCGTCACCCTTCCTGAAACGTATAATGGGCTCGGCGCGCGCAACCTCGTCTACATGTTGCTCCAACTCCTGCGCTTCTTCCGTGAATTTCAGGGCACGCCGACCGCTGCCGGCGTGCATCTGGTCTTCATCGAGGAGCCCGAGGCGCATTTGCATCCGCAAATGCAGGAAGTTTTCATCCGACAGCTGGAGCACATCGCCAATGAGTTCGTGACCCAGCTCAACGCCGATCGTCCCTGGCCTGTGCAATTCGTCGTCACGACGCACTCACCCCATATGGCGAACGAGGCGCGGTTCGAAAGCCTGCGGTACTTTCTCTCCATTCCGGACGGCCCCGGCCTGCGCCGGTCGGTGGTGAAGGATCTCCGGCAGGGCATGGGCGGAGCCCCGGAGGTGGATCGCAATTTCCTCCACCAGTATCTCACGTTGTCGCGCTGCGATTTGTTCTTCGCCGACAAGGCGGTCCTGATCGAGGGAACAGCGGAGCGGCTGCTGCTCCCGGCTATGATTCGGAAGACCGACGCGCTGGCGGCCGGCGAGCCGCAGCTCGGCAGCCAGTATCTGACCGTCATGGAAGTAGGCGGCGCCTATGCGCATCGCTTTTTCGGTCTGCTCGCCTTTCTCGAACTGCGCACGTTGATCATCACGGATATCGACAGCGTGGCGCCCGGACCGAAGAACAAGCGTGTCGCCGTGCGGGTGGCTGAGGGCACGTTCACGAGCAACGCGTGCATTAAAACCTGGTTCGAACCCGACGTCAGTCCAGCGCAGCTGATCGCCAAGACGATCGACGAAAAGACCGACGGTGTTCGGCGGCTCGCCTATCAGATTCCCGAGGCCGAAGGCGGCCCCTGTGCTCGCAGCTTCGAGGATGCCTTTATCCTAGCGAACCCCGATCTCTTCGATCTGGGCGAAGGCGATAGCGCAACCCTGGCCTATGAGCATGCGGCCGAGCAGAAGAAGTCCAGTTTCGCCCTCGAGCATGCGATCGTGAACACCGAATGGCAAACGCCGCGCTATATCGCTGAAGGTCTCCGCTGGCTCGCTCAGGGCAACCCCGCGTCGGTCGTGGTACCGGCGGTTCTTGCCGAGGAGCTTGTCGCCGAGGTCATTGACGCCGCTGACGGAGCGCAAAACGATGGCTGAGGAAGAAAGTGCAGCTGATGCTGCCGGTCGTCTCGCACTCGAGCGCGTCTATGCCTGCTTCGACGAAGGCCGGAGCTTTCGTCTCGAGGCAGGGGCGGGCGCGGGTAAGACCTACTCGCTCGAAAAGGCGCTGCGGCGGCTCATAGAGCTGCGCGGCAGCGAGCTTGTGCGCAAGCGTCAGCAGATCGCCTGCGTCACCTACACCAACGTCGCTAAGGACGAGATCATCGCGCGGGTGCAGGCGCATCCGGCTGTGCGCGCGGAAACCATCCATGGCTTTTGCTGGTCGGTGCTGCAGGACTTTCAGACCGAACTTCGCACGATCGTGCCCGGTCTGCCAGAATGGGGAGAGCGCCTGGTAAATGCGGGGGTGGACGCGATCGGCGACCGAACGATCCGCTATGAGCTCGGCTACCCCCGCGTGACGCCCGAAGAAGTGACGCTCAAGCATGACGATGTCCTTCTTCTGATGATCGAGCTCCTGGCGCGACCCAAGTTCCGACGGGTGTTGGCGGCCCGTTATCCCGTTCTTCTGATCGACGAATATCAGGACACCGACGCCGGGATCGTCGAGGCTCTCAAGGCCCATTTCCTCGACACCGGCACTGGACCGATCATTGGTCTGTTCGGTGATCACTGGCAGAAGATTTACGGCGAGGGCTGCGGTGCGGTGGAACATGCCGCGCTCACCGCCATCGACAAGAACGCCAATTTCCGTTCGGCGGAGCCGATCGTCGCGATGCTCAATCGCATGCGCCCGAGCCTTGATCAGATCTCCAGCGATCCGGACGCGCCGGGCGAGGCGCGGCTTTTCCACACCAATGCGTGGCCCGGCCAGCGCCGCACCGGCGGGCATTGGGCGGGCGACACAAGCCCCGAGGCCGCCCGCGCATATGCCGACCATCTCAAGCATCGCCTGGAGAGCGAGGGTTGGGATTTCGCGGTTGAGCGCACCAAGATCCTGATGCTGAGCCACAGTGTGCTTGCCAAGGAGCAAGGTTACTCGACCATCCAGGGCATCTACGGGCGTTTCAATGGCGCGTGGCTCAAAAAGGAAGATCCCCACATCAAGTTTCTGGCCGACCAGATCGAACCGGCGGTTACCGCCTTTCAGGCCCAGCGGTACGGTGACATGTTCGAAAGCCTGGGAGCAGGCCGGCCGAGTATCCGGCGCCACCAGGACAAGGTCGCATGGACCCAGACGCTGGAACAGTTGGTCGAGCTGCGCACCACCGGCTTGATCGGGGATGTCATCGATTTCCTTCGGGACCAGCCGCACATGCACCTACCGGAGGCGGTTCTGGACCGGGAGCAACGTCTGGCCGACGCCGGCCCGGAACCGGTCGAAGGTGAATCCAGCCGCGTCACCCAGTTGCGGAAGCTTCGCGCTGTG
The DNA here is from genome assembly GCF_058273105.1 of Novosphingobium sp. BF6. Taxonomy (NCBI): domain Bacteria; kingdom Pseudomonadati; phylum Pseudomonadota; class Alphaproteobacteria; order Sphingomonadales; family Sphingomonadaceae; genus Novosphingobium; species Novosphingobium sp. BF6. Next base: position 659,031 of record NZ_CM177776.1, on the reverse strand, counting down.
TCCTACACAGAGCTGATGGCGGTCGACGCGTTCATAGACGGACATACGCCGTTCGCCACGAAGCACGGCGTAAAGGGCGCGGAGTTCGAGAATGTCCTCGTCATCGTCGGCCGTGGCTGGAACATCTATAATTTCGCACAGATGCTGGAGCGCCTCGACCCCGGTCCACCGGCCGACAAGGCCGAATCTTTCGAAAGCAATCGCAACCTGTTCTACGTGGCATGCTCCCGTCCCAAAACGCGTCTGGCAGTGCTTTTCACACAGGTTTTGAGCGCGTCTGCGATGGCCAAGGCAACCGATCTGTTCGGTGCGGCAAACGTCATCGCGCTTCCGGCCGCTCCGGCGGTGCCTGCATGAACGTGATTGGGGCGACTGGGCCGGCCAGATTGGAAAGGGGCACATCAGCGTGACGATCGCGATGTCGACGGACGAGGATCTCGGGCAGATTCTGGATTGGTTGCGAATAGAGGATGAGGGAGGGGAGAGTACCTTTCATCCGAACCGAAACATGATCACCAAAGGCCATGACGCTGGCGAGCTGCTCGTGCTCAAACAGGGCGATGAGGTCGCTGCTTTCGCGCTGGGCGCGCCGGGTGTCATCGACATCTTCGAGACGAAGCCGGCGTTCAGGCGAAGCGGCGTGGGGCGCAAGCTCGCGCAATACTGCATAGACCGAGCCGCCGAGACTAATATGGCGGTGATCGAGGGAGAATGCGCGCCGTCGACCTCTTTGTCCTTCTGGAAGCAAATGGGCTTTCAGGAGATCCGCGCGCGGTATGGCCACAACCCTTGGGTCGGCCTTCGCGTGCCGAAGCGCTTCGCTTTGCCCGACGGGCAAGACCGCGAGGTCGTTATCCGTGTTTATGATGAAAGCGTGACCTATCGCGTTGATGTCGAACCGGTCGCGGAATATCGACCGCGAGCGGTTTTGGCCAAGGACGGTGCAATCTACCTTGAGGAGCGAGTAGCGATTTATGCTCCTGATATCCCGCAGGGTAACGACGTCGCCGTCGAGATCGTCGTGCAAGGCGTCCGACTTGGTCTCGACAAGGCTAAGCGTTTCGCATTGGAGGCGCTTGGCATCCGACATGATCGCTTCCAAAATTTTTACATCGACGTGATTAATCCTTCGGCCGCGTGCGGCGAGTAATGGTTTGGTGGGCTTTGGCCGAAATAGACTTGCATCGAGAGTAGGGCGTGAGTGAATGGCGGACGACCAGTTACGGAGACTCAAGCAGGTTCTGCTCGACGTCTATGGTGGCTTTGCCGACGGACGGATCAAAAAGATCGACGTCGGCGATCGCTTCATCGTGGACAAACGAACTAACAATGACATCGCGGCCGACCGCAATGTCTATGGCTGGTTCTGTTCGATGTTCCTCGAGGTAAGAAAGCCTGAAGAAGTTGTGCTTTCCATTCTCAACATACCGCAAAACGACCGCGTCGGCGCCTGGCTCGCGCAACACGGCAAGCCATTTGCACGCAATGGCTTTAAGATCACGATCGCGAAAGACGAGCAGGCAAAGCTCGCTCACCTTGCCGAAATAGTGGATTCCATCACCGCGCGGGGGAAGCGCTATGATACGCCGCATTACAAATACGCCGTACCTCGCGTAGTCGATGCGCTCGAGACATTGCAAAGTGCGCTAACGAACGGGTGGGTGGACTAAACCTCCATCGAGCGAGGCCCGCCTGAGCGGGGCCGTCGAACATACTCCTTGCCAATGGATCTGAAACTTGGCGGCGAGAGAACGATCGGGCTTTGCGGACTGTCCTTAATGAGCCAGATAGGTTGGATGAGCGCCTTCAAATTCCTCCACGCCGCTGACGTCCATCTCGATAGTCCTCTGGCCGGCTTGTCTCGATACGAAGGCATTCCATTGGAGGAGGTCAGAGGAGCAACCCGCGCCGCGTTCGATAATCTGGTCCGCTATGCGATAGATCAAGCTGTCGATTTCGTCGTGATCGCCGGAGATCTATTCGATGGCGACTGGAAGGATATGAGCACGGGCCTCTATTTTGCGCGCGCGATGGGCCTGCTCGCAAAGGCAAACATTCCGGTATTCCTGCTGGCTGGCAATCACGATGCCGCTTCCGTCTTGTCGCGCAGGGTCCCGTGGCCGGAGAATGTCAGCTTGTTTGCCCACAAGAGTGCAGACACTCACCTCATTGAGGCGCTGGGCGTCGCCGTCCACGGTCAGAGCTTTGCCAATGCTGCCGTCGCCGACAACCTTGCGCTCGGCTACCCGCCGGCCGTCGATCACGCTTTCAACATCGGGGTGCTTCATACTGCCTTGAGCGGTCGCCCGGGACACGCTGGTTATGCGCCCTGTTCTGTCGATGACCTGCGTGGCAAGGGCTACGACTATTGGGCACTGGGTCATGTCCACGCCTACGAGTGTGTCAGCACTGACCCGTATATTGTGTTCCCGGGAAACCTGCAGGGACGGACGATCCGGGAAACCGGCGTGAAGGGTGCCGTCATCGTTGAGGTTTCCGATCGGCAGGTGACATCGGTCGAACGTGTCGAGCTCGACGTCATTCGTTGGGCGCGTGTGGTCGTCGACTGTTCAAGCCTCGAAATGGACGACCTGCAGGCCGCTATCCGATCTGCGCTTGCCGATGGCCATGCCGAAGCGGCTGGTCGGCCGCTGATTGTGCGCCTTGCGCTGACCGGACAAACGCCCCATGCCGGTGCGATCCGTGATGGCATTGGCAGCATGCGGGACGATGTCCGAGCGATTGCCGCTGCTGTCTCTCCCGAACTATGGCTCGAAAAGATCGTCGAAGATCTGAGCGGGGAATCGCAAGCGATTCAGCTCGGTATCGGTGAGGATTTTGCTGCAATTGTTGCATCGGCACCGGATGACCCGGTTCTGGCGCGTCTTGTTGAGGAGGATCTGAAACCATTTCTCGATGCGGTCCGGGGTGATCTGGCCGAGACAGAAGATCCGCTGCGTGTGAGCGCGGAGAATGCGGCGTGGGGGGAGGTCATTCGGAGTGCGTCCGACGCGTTGCGCCATCGACTTCAGGGGGCAGGCTGATGCGCTTCGCAAAGCTGATCCTCGAGCGCTACGGCCGCTTCGAGGACTGTGAGCTCTCGTTCCGTACCGGACAGCCCGATCTTCACGTGATCTACGGTCCGAACGAAGCAGGGAAGACCACGTCGATGGCCGCCGTATCGGACTTGTTGTTTGGCTTTGGGACCACGTCGCCTTACAAATTTCTCTTCGATTATCCGCTCCTCCGTATCGGCGCCGTGCTCGAAGAGGATGATCAGAGCCTGCTGATCCGCCGGAGGAAGGCTAATGCGGGATCGTTGGTCGGGGCGGACGACAAGCCGATCGACGAGGCGCCACTGCTTGCGATGTTGCGAGGCCAGAATCGCGACACCTTCAGATTGTCCTTCAGCCTCGACCAGGAGGGGCTGCGAAAGGGCGGCCAAGCGATGGTCCAGGCCCGCGACGATCTGGGTCAGGCACTGTTCGCCGCTGGATCAAATCTGACGGGCGTCACGGCCGAGGCGGGCAAGCTCGAGGACGAAGCAGACGCCATCTGGGGCAAACGCGCTTCCAGCCGACGCTCCTACACGATCGCCGAACGCGAATTTCGGGAGAAAACGCGCGCCGTCCGAGATCTTGGCATGAAGCCCAAGGATTGGGCCGATGCGCGCAACGCTGAGACTGAAACGCGCCGCACGCTCGGCGAATTGGAGCGACTGCGTGACAACCTATCTACGGAATCGCGAAAGCTGGAGCGGTTGCGCCGCGTCGGGACTTTCGTACGGACCCGGGCCAGCCTTCTCCAAGAGTTAGCCGATCATTCCGCTACCGTCGTCCTTACGACGCAAACTGAGGCCTCATGCGAACAGGCCTTGTCTGCCCTCAACCAGGCACTCCGTGATCTGGATGCCGCCGGCGCATTGAAGGCAGAAGCCGAGGCCGGGATTGCGCTTATCACACTCGACGAAAGTGTAATTCGCGCTGCCGATCGCCTCGAACATGTCATCGAGAAGCGTGGGGCCGCGACCAAGGCGGCCAGCGATCTCGAGCGGTTGGCGACCGAACGTAATCTGCTCGCTCAAGCAACGGCGCGGCTGCGCGGCGAAGCGGGCCTTGGGGCAGATGCAGTTCCTGGCAGGTTGGCCGTCACGCGTTTGCGGGAGATCGCGAAGCAGGCTTCGGACGCTCGTGTGGCGCTCGGGCAGATCTCCAAGTCCGAAGTCGATCTGCGCGCCGAGTTCGCTGCGGTTCATGACGACGGGACTGTGGTCGACGCCGAGCATCTCAGCCGACTCCGCACCGCCATCACCGGTGCGCTCGCCTTGGGCGACGATGTCGACAGCCGTTGCTCGGAGGCTGCCACCACCGCTCAGCGTGCGCAGCGAGCGGTGACGCTGGCTCTCGAGAAGCTCCTGCCCTGGAACGGAGACATCGATCGGCTCGCGGGATTGGTGCCGCCAGCAGATGACGAGCTTCAGCATGCCATCGACGCAATTCGAGACCTTGATGCCACGATCGCGGATGCAAGCGACGAAAGGCGGCGGCTGACTGACGAGGCGTCCGTCCTGGCGGTTGAAATCGAGGGTCTTCGCAGCGCTGATGGCGCGGTCTCCGACGAAGATCTGTCGCGATCGCGCGACGATCGGAACCGCGTGTGGCAAGCATTGCGCGCCGAAATCGCACTTGGCGAGCTGGGGCTATCGGCGCCGGCGAATGCCGCCGAGTTCGACACGAAACTCGGGGAGACGGATCACCTGGCTGACCGTCGCTATGCGAAGGCTGAAGACTCCGGTCGCCTGGCGCACCTGCTCGTCGAACGCAAGGCGAAACTGGTACAGGCACAGCAAGCTCAAGACCGCGCAACGGCGGCCTCGGCCCGGCGCGAGCAGGCAGACGCCGCTTGGTCATCGAGATTGGATGCGGCAGGTCTTGTAACGCTCGAACCCGGCCGACTTCGCGTCTGGCTCAGCCTGCGCCTTACCGCGCTCGACTTGGCGAGCTCTGCTGAGGCGCAATTCGCCGCCGCGACGCGCGAAGACGACCGCCGCTCCCGAGCCATCGATGCTTTGCGATCGGCTCTGGATCTACCGAGTAATGCGAGCGCCCCTGTCGCCTTGGCGGACCTGCTCGCGCAGGCGACAGCAGTTCTGGCCGTTCTCGATGCCGCAGCCGCGCAGAACCGGGACGCAGCTCTCGAGCGAAAGCGCATCGAGAAGGCAATCGCCGATCTGGCAGTTCGCCGGCGCGACCTGGAAGAACGCGTCGAGGCGGCTGGTGCCGATTGGGCGAAGGAAGTTGCAGGCTGGTCTTTCAAATTCGAGATCAGCACCTCGGAATTTCGGCTCGACCTCTTCGATGAGGTCCGCACCGCATCGGACAAGTTGGCCGATATCGAGCGGCGGATCGAGAGCATCGAGCGCGACAGTCGAGATTATACTTCGTTGGTCGATGCCCTTTCCGATGAGCTGTCGGTTGCCGCCGCCACATCCGAACTGCGCGTGGAGGCGATGCGATCCGCCCTACTTGAAGCTCGTTCTGCTCAGACCCGACTGCAGGGCTTGCGCGATGAGATCGCTAAGCGGGGTTCGCAGGAAGCTGAAGCAAATGCGCGGCTTGATGCCGCAAAAGCCTCTCTCGCGGCGGCCATGACCGAAATTGGTACGCAGGATGTCATAGTGATCGCGTCTGCGATCGACGCATCTCGTCTCGTCCGCAGGCTTCGCGAGCAGGTGTCCGAAGCCGAGCGCCAGATCGAAGCGGCGGGCGACGGCTATGGCCTTGAAACTCTTCTCACCGCTTTTGCCGAAAGTGATCCCGATCAGGCGTCCACGCGATCCCAAGCGATCGAGCGCGAGCTGGCGGACCTCAACACTCAAATCTCCGAGGCTGCTGCCGCGCATGGTGAAGCCCGACGCGCGTTCCTGCAGCTGGAAAATTCTCCGGCCGATGCGATCGACGCGGCTACGGATGCTGCTTCAGCGCTGGCCGAAATGGGCGTGCAGGCCGAAGAATATATTCTGCGGCGCGTGCAGGCGGTAACGTTGCGTTGGGCGATCGAGCGCTATCGCGAAGAACATCAAGATCCTATGCTGGAACGTGCGAGCACGCTGTTCTCGCGGCTGACGCTGGGCCGATATGCGGGTCTACGCGTCGACTATGATACAGCCTCGCCGCGGCTCTTGGGTGTATCAGACGATGGGCGATCGATCGTCGAGGTCGGCGCCATGAGCGAGGGCACGACCGATCAGCTCTTTTTGTCCCTGCGGCTCGCAGCCGTCGAGCAATCCGTCATGTCGGGCGTTAGGCTGCCATTCCTAGCCGATGATCTCTTCGTGAACTTCGATGATGACCGGTCGCGTGCCGGTCTTGAAGTTCTTGCCGAATTGGCTCGAACGACACAGGTGTTATTCTTCACTCACCATGCTCATCTGGCGGAGATGGCTCGGGAGGTGGTGGGTGCCGATATCCATTCCCAGTGCGTATTGACGTAATTGTCTGGCATGCAAGTTCACGAGCGCGGGGGTTTCGTTGCGCGTGACCAGACATGACCATCATCAGTGCCTAGAATGGGCCAGCGGCCCCACCACACCTGGGAGCGAACATTCGGCGGCTGAACGGCCGAGGTGGTCAATTTGCCAGTTAAGCACGACGCCGCTGCGCGACTTACGCCGAAGCTTGATGGAGACGAAATTTCGACACATGATGTTTCATCATTAGAGCGAAGCGCAAGCCTGTTCGAATTCCAACTGCCGAGGAGTTCGCCGCCTACGAAGGCGCGCACTGTCACCAGTTGTGGGCTCGTGTCGGTCCACATTGGAGTTGTCCGAGTTGCAGGCGATCGAAATTCGAAATTCTACACTGGACCGTGCGGTTTCCACGAACTGCTCACCGGTTCGAAGACTGGATGGCTGGCCTGCGCGAACATCATGATCACGGCTGTAGCTGGACTGGCGACGGCATCGCGCGATTTCAGCCGACGGTGCTTTGCGATCAATGCAATTCGGCAGACGGTGCCGCCAAGCGCCACCTGAAGCTACCTGAAATCTTTTCCTTCTCGCCAGCTGAAATAGGCAGGTTCGTGGTGTCGACCCCACATGGACAGCATGTGATAGGCTATGACTTGGCCGCTAGAATTTATTCGGCTCTTTAAAATAACAACCCCTCATGTTTGCTCAGAAGCGGCCGTCAGTTCAGCGTAGTCCGTCGAGAGTTAACCGTAGATGCGTGCGTACGTGTCACGGGCGAACTCTATGATGGCTGCGCTGTTTACGCCAAGGTCTTGCAAAATATCGTCTGGCTCGATGGTCCTTACCTTGTCTAGCAGACTGCTCACTTCGGGATTCTCCCAATTCCAGCTAGGTGATTCGATCACCGAAGTAAAAGCTTGCACGCGACCGAAGTGCCAAATGAGCTTTATCACGGCCTCGTAACATTTTTGGTAATCTTGGAATTTGAACACCTGTCCCTTCACAGCGAGCGACCTCAGTTTGATGACCGAGGTTTCGGTGGCCGCGAGTGCCCCCATCAACCGCGTTCCGTCTTGCTCGCCTCGCTTGTTGATGTATTCAATTGCTCCCACAGTCACCTTTTCACCCTCTTCGCCTGGCTCCCAGCTCCGCACGTGGCTCGCCATGCCAATCTTCGCCATACGCAACAGCTCAACCGGCCTCTGCATCTCTACGATGTGCTGATGTGCTGCATCCACGAGTTCGTCTAGAAATTCGGCCTCGCGTTTCGCTCGATCTTGGCGCTGCCAATTGCGTAGTGCCCTGAAAGCAATCCATGCAGTTACAACTGGTGCGATGGTCCTGACGACTTCAAGCCAAGGCATTGCGGCGACCATCCTCATCAACGCAGTTGCCTCGACTGGCATTTCCTTTACTCCACTCAACGATGTATTTTGATGTCCAATAGTGTTAGAAATACGCCATAAAACTGCAAGCTTTACCCGAATAGCGGCACTCCATTTTCAGGTTCGGAAACCGGCCGGCCCGCTCCTGACCCGGCATTCCGCATGCGGTCAGAAAAAGCAGACCGACCAATCGTGGGGAGCCGAAATCGGCGCCTGATTGACTGAGCAGGGTCGGTCACGGAAGCGTACACCGACCCGATCGAATGTCGGCTATCTCGTTTCCGCGCCTTCGAAGCTGCCGTTCCGGATCGTCCCACCTCCGGCCATTCAACTCGGTAACCCAGCACTTCCAAGAACGACTGGCACTGCTGGCCAAACTGCTACGGAAACCGTTTGTAGTGCAACGATAGAAAATCGGCACCGTGCGATGGACGCAGTGCCGATTTTTGCCTCAGCCGTTCAGCTTGTCCTTGATCGCCTTTGCGGGCGCAAAAGTCAGCTTCTTCGAAGCGGCGATCTGGATGGTTTCGCCGGTCGAAGGATTGCGGCCTTCGCGCGCCGGCGAATCCTTGACTTTGAATTTGCCAAAACCGTTCAGCGAAATCTCGTCGCCGGCGGCGGCTGCATCGGCAATCGCCGCGAAAACCAGATCGACGGCCTTCTTGGCATCGGCCTTGGTGACGCCGGTCTCAGCGGCCAGCTTGTCGGCGATGTCGGCATTGTTCATGGGGATAATCTCCTGCGGTTTTAGGAATTGTCGTGGCGTAAAGAAGAGCTGCTCGAAACGGCCAGCAACGCTGGCCGCGTAAACCCTGTGCACAGCTGCGCGCGGTCCAGCGGCGGGGCGTCCGATCAAACAGGGTTTGCCCGGCATTTCCCCCTCCCGCATTCATGCCAGAAGTTTCATAAGCCGTCCGGCCGCACCGGCCTCGGCCGCCAGGTTGCGGTTGTACGCCAACGGCATGCGCGGGCTTTTCCAGCGCAGAGCGTCCATGATCCCGGCGAGATCCTCGCCGCTGGCGAACAGGTCCTGATTGAGGCCGACCCGCGTCGAATGGGCACTCACCCCCTTAAGAAGGCGTGCCAGGTCATCCTGCGTCAGATCGGGCAGGGCACCGGCAGCGAAGGCCCGCTGGATGATCGCCCGCCAGATCGGCCCGATCGAGGCAGGGTGGAGTGCGCCCTCGCCCACATCATACTCCACCCGTGCAGGAACCGCTTTCCTGGGCAGCGTTTTGCGCAAATCCCAGGCCTCGCGGCCCGAGATGGTCTCGATCCGCCGCGCCGGCACGGCCTTTCGCGCCTTGTAGCGCCGCACCTGGACCCGGCGGAACAGCGGCCCGGCCGCGATCTCCGCCGCCGCCTGCCAGGCCGCGATCGCCCGCACCGAGCGCGGCGACAGAAAGGCCGTGGGCCCTTCCCCGTCCGGATCGCCCTTGCTGCGCGGAATGGTCAGCAATCGGGCTTCGGGGTCGAGCGCATCGACGATATGCTCCACGGCGACCGCCACCAGCTCCGAGGCGCGTAGCCCGGTGTCGTAGGCGGTCGACAGCAGGGCCCGGTCGCGCAGCCCCGTCAGATCGTCGCCGCAGGCCTCCAGCAGCGCCCTGATATTGAGGCCCCGCGGCCCATCGCGCGCGACATCGCGCACCGGACCTTTAAAGCGCAGCGGCCGTGCCTGCTTCTGGGCCACGCCCATGGCCTTGCGGATCGCCCCGAGCCGCAGCTTGACCAGCGGCGCCGCGGTCGGGTCGGCGATGCCCAGCAGCTGATGCACCCGCGCGATCGAGGCCTTGTAGCGCGACAACGAGGCCGGCTTGCTGCCCTGCCCGGCCCGGGCGCCGAGATAGTCGGCGACCACTTCCGGTGTCGCCGGCAGCGTGGTGCGACCGGTACGCCGGCACCAAAGGTCGAAGGCCTCGAGGTCGGACTTGAGCGCGCGGACCGTGTGCGGCGAGGAGGCGGCCTGGAACGCGGCGATCAACCCCTCGTCGATGATGAGACGTTCGCCGGCGCGCATCTTGACGACGGCCCACGCCAGCTCGCCAAGCCCGCCGCGCGCTGCGACAGGGTTCTCCATGGAAATCGGCGGGATCGGGTCGGCGGGATCGGGTCGGCGGGATCGCAGGGTTCCATGGCGCCGAAACGTACATTCGATATAAACGAGCGTCAAACACGCTTATGTGATAACTGCAATTATCGTGCGTCCATTTCGATTATTTTTACTTGGACTTACTGAGTAAATGGATACTCCGGGTCAGAGCATGCGTTGGTCAGCTTATAAAAGGTGGACATAGACCAACGGACATCGCGTTCTTCCTCAACGCCTATTCGAAAACACCTTTGTTGGTTGGCCAAAAAAAATATTTCCGACGCCATCAAAACGCCTGTGCACGCCTTCGAACGACGGTGGAAGATTCATCGAGAAAGGCTCGCCTTGAAGCCTCTTGAAGTTCAAGCGCAGCCCCCCATTCCTGTAAGATCGCCCCCTCGACAGCAGGCTTCCCATGTCAGTTCTCTGCCAATGCTTGGACACTTTCACTCTCTTAGGAGTGGCACTCGGCACCCGCCGCACCATTGGGTTGCATGCGCCTCAAAACGCTGTTGAAGTCAGCCGCCAATTGAAGGGCCTGACCATAGACCTGCACACGGAAGCGTGCGCTAACCAGAAACCTTATACCGGGCTGCGAACCTACAAGGGCGCGCGGTGATCCCCCCGGAAACTAAGGCGGACATTGATGGTGTCCACGAACTGGCCGACGAAAGGCAGGCCCGAACTCGTGAAGCGTTGGTTTGTCTTGCTCGCCTGCTCGGGCGTCAGATGGCCCGGGAGTTAAACGCGACGCACTCCGCCTCACGACCAATAGAAGCCCAGGATCAATGAGACGTAGGGGGAAAGGGCACCACAGGCGTCATGCTTGCATGACGGCCCTTTCGCTGTCGGGAGCTTTTCCATGATCCGCACTGCCCTTTATGCCCGTTACTCCACCGATCGGCAAAACCCCTCATCGATTGAAGACCAACTGCGCATTTGCCGGGAACAGGCGACCCGCGAAGGCTGGCGAGTGATCGCAAGCTACAAGGATGCGGCCATCTCGGGCTCAAGCGTGACACTACGCCCTGGCATTCAGCAATTGCTGGAAGATGCAAGGACAGGGAAGTTCGACCTTCTGCTGGCGGAAGCACTAGATCGTATCTCGCGTGACCAGGCCGACATCGCGACGCTTTACAAGCATCTACAATTTGCCGGCATAACCATCGTCACGCTCGCCGAAGGAGAAATCTCCGAACTCCATGTCGGCCTCAAGGGGACGATGAACGCGCTGTTCCTGAAGGATCTTGCGAAGAAAACCCATCGCGGATTGCGTGGCCGCGTCGAGAAGGGAAAGTCTGGGGGCGGACTGTCCTACGGCTACGATCTGGTGAGGTGCCTTGACGCCGGTGGCGAGCCGATCCGCGGCGATCGCACGATCAACGTGGTTGAAGCCGAGGTCATCCGCCGCATATTCCGTGACTATGCAAATGGCATCAGCCCTTTGACAATAGCCAAGCGGCTCAATGCGGAAGGGATATCTGGTCCATACGGCAAGCTATGGGGGAACACGACGTTACGGGGCCACATCAAACGCGGCACCGGCATCCTCAACAACGAACTCTACGTCGGCCGGCTCATCTGG
>NZ_CM177776.1:567500-640000 GCF_058273105.1 Novosphingobium sp. BF6 | reverse complement strand
CTGGTGACGCAGCGCGGCGCGCTCTGGCTCGATCGTTATGAACTGGAGCACGATCCCGAATACCTCGATCGCGCGCGCCAATGCGCGAAGCGAAGCTGGGCAATTCAACCGAGCGAGGAATGCAGCATGGTCTACAAGCGTATCGACAAGTTCGAACGCTAGGAGACGCGCCTCTCAGATCGGCAGTTCCGTGGTCGCCTTGATCTCGGAGAGGGCAACGATCGAGTTCAATTCCTGCACCCCCGGAAGCTGCGAGAGCTTTTCGAAGAAGAACTTCTCGTAAGCCTCGATATCGGCGGCGACCACGCGGATCAGGAAGTCGATCGAACCCATCAACACATAGCAGTCGAGCACTTCCGGGAACTCCCGGATCTTGGCGGAAAATTCGTCGAGATTGGCCCGCCCGTGAGCATTGAGCTTCACTTGCGCGAAAACATGGGCGTCCAGCCCGACTTTCTTGCGGTCGACCAGCGCCACCCGCCGCTTGATGTAGCCCTCTCGCTCCAGTCGGTCGATACGCCGCCAGCAGGGCGACGAGGAAAGCCCGACCCGTTCCGCGATCTGTGCCGTAGTCTGACTCGCGTCGCGCTGAAGTTCGCGGAGAATCTTCCGCTCATAAGGATCGAGATCGGTCATTTCTTTCTCATATCATCGTTTATGAGGTCAGTCTTGCTCAAAACGAGGCCAATACCCGCGAAATGAGGAGAGAATGCCCCCGGCGGACCTGCAATAAGGAGCCATGGCAATCACGCCATCCTGACTGGAGTTCGAAAATGGTCGCCCGCGCCAGCCGCATGACGCCGCCGATGGAATATGTCCGTCTCTACGACGAAGCAGCCGGTCTCGACGGGGTGATCGCCATTCACTCGACCGGACGCGGCCCCGCCGCCGGTGGCTGCCGCTTCTGGACTTATGCGGACGAAAGCGCCGCCATGGCCGATGCCGTTCGCCTCGCCGAAGGCATGAGCTACAAGAACGCCATGGCCGAACTGCCCTTCGGCGGCGGCAAGGCCGTGCTGCGCCGCCCGGCCGGTGCGTTCGACCGCGCCGCCCTGTTCGAAGCCTTCGGTGAGGCCGTCGAACGCCTCGAAGGCCGCTACGTCACCGCCGAGGACGTGGGCACCACCGTTTCCGACATGGAAGCGATCGCCCGTCGGACCAGCCAAGTCGCCGGCCGCACCGCCCTGCCCGGCCGCGCCGGTGGCGACCCCTCGCCCTGGACCGCGCTCGGCGTGTTCGAGGCGATGCGCGCCGCCGTCGCCTTCCAGTCCGGCAGCACCCTGTCGGGCAAGGTCGTCTCGGTGCTCGGCGTCGGCAATGTCGGCGCGCACTTGTGCGAGCTTCTGGCCGAAGCGGGCGCCGAACTCGTCGTGGCCGACATCGACCCGGCCCGATGCGCGCAGATGGCCGAGCGCCATGCCGCCCGCGTGGTTACGATCGACGAGATCGCCGGTGTCGCCGCCGACGTCTTCGCGCCCTGCGCGCTGGGCGGCGCGCTCGATGCCGCGACCGTCGCCGCGCTCCGGACCCGCCTGGTCTGCGGCGCCGCCAATAACCAGCTCGCCAGCGAGGACATGGCCGACCTCCTGCTCGCGCGCGGCGTGACCTATGTGCCCGACTATGTCGCCAATGCCGGCGGCATCATCAACGTGGCCGCCGAATATCTGCGCGAAAGCGCCGACGAAGTGCGCCAGCGCGTCGTCCGCATCGGCCCGCGCGTTGCCGCCGTTCTGGAAGAAGCGGCGCGCGACGGCCTCGCCCCTTCCACGGTTGCCGACCGCACCGCCGAGCGCCTGATGCAGGAACGCGTTGCCGAACCGGCCTGACCCGCTCCACCAGCATGATTGAGGCCGTCCCCGATTGCGATCCGGGACGGCCTTTCTCTTTAGACGACGCAGTTGGCTTCGAATTCGGTCGCGATGATCCGGTCGCGGCCGCCGACCTTGCTCAGGTAGAGTTGCTTGTCCGCCTCGGCGATCCAGCGTTCCGGCGCGGTATCGCCGGTGCAACGCGCGCTGGCCACGCCGATGCTGACAGTGACGCAAGGCCCCGCACCCGAAGTTTCGTGTGGAATCTGGAGCGCGTTGACCTGGCGGCGGATCTCCTCCGCCACGATCCGCGCGGTAGCCGGATCGGCGCCCGGCAGGATGCAGACGAACTCCTCGCCGCCATAGCGCGCCGTCACTGCCGTCATCCGCCGCAGCGCCCGGTTGAGTGAGGCGGCGATCATGACGATGCAGCGATCCCCCGCGACATGGCCGTACGTGTCGTTGAACTGCTTGAAGAAATCGATGTCGAGCATGACCACCGAGAGCCAGTCTCCGGTCCGGCAGAGACGCACCCATTCGCCTTCCAGCGTGCGCTCCAGCTGGCGGCGGTTGCTGAGCCCGGTCAGGGCATCGGTCACCGCCAGTTCGGCCAGCTTGTCGCGCAGCCGCTTGAGTTCGACATGATTGCCCACCCGCGCGCGCAGGATAGCGGGCTGGATCGGCTTGGCGACATAGTCGATCGCGCCGAGTGACAGCCCGCGCATCTCGTCCTCGGTATCGCCGAGACCGGTCATGAAGATCACCGGCACGTCGGCCAGAACCGGATCGACCTTGAGCTGGCGGCAGACCTCGAAACCGTCGACCCCCGGCAACATCACATCGAGCAGGATCAGGTCGGGATCGACCTTGCGCGCCGTCTCCATCGCCTCTTCGCCCGACGTCGCGAAGCAGACATCGTAGTCGTCTTCCAGGACGGCATTCATGATCTCGATATTGGCCACATCGTCATCGACGACGAGGATGGTCGCTTTGGTCACGAAGGGATTCCTTGCGGGAGGGGTAGTCCTGGGGCGCTGCCCGGCAGCTCATCGAGCAGCACGAGCGCACGCGCGTAATCGAGCCGTTGCAGCGCCTGATAAAGCGGATGCCCGGCATGTTCGGCCGCGGTAAGGCCCATGCTCCGCGCCACCCGGTCGAAAGCGGCGCGCGCGCCGAGGCTCCGCCGCAAGAGCAAGCCCCGCAGTGCTTCACGCGCCTCCTCGACACTCGTCTCGCCATCGGCCTCCGGCTCGATCTCCGGCACTTCGGCGAGGCGCCGCGCGGCCGCGACGGCAGCATCCAGCGCGAGTTCGAGTGCGGAAAGTCCTGATTCCACCTGGCCCACATCCTCCTGTGCCAACCACGCTTCGACCTCACCGGCGCGAGCCTGCAGTTCGTGCAGTTCCAGAGAACCCGCCACGCCCTTGAGGCTGTGCGCAAGCCGCCGGGCATCGGTGATTTCCCCGGCGGCGAGACGCACGCGGATATCCTGCGCGGCAGAGGCATAAGTGCGGGCGAAGCTGATGATAAGCTTGCGCAGCAGCGGCGCCTTGCCGTTCACCCGTTTCAGCGCGGCGGCAACATCGAAGGGACCAAGGCGATCCGGCAGCGGGCCACCTGCTATCACCGGCTCGACGGCGGATGGCGAAGTCGCTTCATGGTCTGCCACGATGCCCTCCCGCCCCGGTTTGAGCCAGCGATTCAGCGTCCGGATCAACTGCTCCGGATCGACCGGCTTGGAAACGTGGTCGTTCATTCCGACTTCGAGGCACCGCTGCTGCTCCGTCGCGAAAGCGTGCGCGGTGATCGCGATTACCGGCAGCTGCTCGGCAGGCCAGGTCCGGCGGATGATCGTAGTCGCCTCGATTCCGTCCATTTCCGGCATCTGGACGTCCATGAGGACGGCGGCATAGCCCCGCCCGTTCAGGGCCACCTTGTCGCAGGCGATCCGCCCGTTCTCGGCGCAGTCGACGACGAGACCGGCATGGGTCAGCAGTTCCGTGGCGATCTCGCGGTTGATCTCGTTGTCCTCGACCAGCAGGACCCGCAGGCCGCGCAGTGCCGGATCGACGCGGCCTTCCGCCGCAGCGGTCTCGACCGCGGGCGGGGGCGAGGGCAGGACGGCAACCGCCCGGGCCTCGGCGAACAGGGACGTGATCGTCTCCAGCAGGACATGCGGCTCGATCGGCTTGGTGAGGAAGGCGGAGACGCCCGCCGCCCCGGCCTCCGCCGCCATTTCATCGACTGCATAGGCGGTGACGATCAGCGTCACCGGCGACGGAGCGCCATGCTGCATGCGGCGCAGTTCGCGCACCGCCTCCATGCCGTCCATCCCCGGCATCTTCCAGTCGAGCAGGACGAGATCGTAGGATTCGTCGCGCCCCGCCGCGCTGCCGAACGCCGCCACCGCCTCGTCACCCGAGGAGACGAGGTCCACCGGCATGTTCCAGCCTTCGAAGATCTCCTCGACAAGTTGGCGCGCCGCGGCGTTGTCGTCGGCAGCGAGCACCCGCAGCGCCTGAATATGCGGTGCAGGCATCGCTTCCTGCCCGCCCTCCCGGATCGTGGCGAAATGCATGTCGCATGTGAAGGTGCTGCCCTTGCCCCTGGCGCTTTCCACGCGGATTTCCCCGCCCATCTGTTCGACGATCTGACGGCAGATCGCCAGCCCCAGACCGGTGCCGCCGAAGCGCCGGGTGGTGGAATTGTCTCCTTGCGTGAAGGAGCGGAACAGCCCGGCCTGTTGCTCGGCGGTCATGCCGATACCATGGTCGCGCACCGAAAGCGCGATCTCCACCATGCCGTCCCCTGCGGCGACAAGATCCACCGCCACCGTCACCGCCCCGCGATCGGAGAACTTCACCGCATTGCTGAGCAGGTTGAGCACGACTTGCGAAAACCGCAGTTCGTCCCCCATCACGGCGCCGGGAAGCGCATGGTCGATATGCGAGACGATCCGGACGCCCTTGGCCGCCGCTTCGACCGAGAGCAACTGGACCTGCCCGGCCACCGCCGCGCGCAGATCGAAGGGCCTCGCTTCCAGCGTGAGCTTGCCCGCCTCGTTCTTCGAATAGTCGAGAATGTCGTTGATGAGGCGCAGCAGCGAAGTGCCGGCACTGCCGATCCGCTCGACATATCCGCGCTGGCGCTCGTCGAGTTCGGTGCGCGAGACGAGATGGCAGAACCCCAGGATCGCGTTCATCGGCGTGCGGATCTCGTGGCTCATGTTGGCCAGGAACATGCTCTTCGCTCGCGTCGCTTCCTCGGCCTCGCGCGTGCGTTCCTCCAGCGCGCCGTTCTTGGCGACGATCTCCTCGCTCATCCGCGCGCTGCGCTCGAAACTGGCGAGCAGCATATTGCTCAGCCACACCAGCACACCGGTCTGGAAAGCGACGATGGTGGCGTGGAGCAGCACCCGCTCCAGATTGCCCGCGCCGGGAAACACCGCATAGGGCAGCAGATAGAGCAGCAGCAGGTGATGGGCGGCGATGGCAGTGGCGGCGACGAGGATCGCCGTCCGGTCCAGCCAGGCGATCGTCAGCGCCAGCATCGCGAAGAAGTACATGTGCATGTCCATCTGCCACGGATGCCCGCGCAGCAGAAACAGCAGCATGGCCGGCTCCGCCATCAGCGCCACGGCCGAAAGATAGCGCGTGGCACAGGCCATGGGCCTTTCGCCGCCAGGTCAGGTGATAGGCCCCCGCCACGACGGCAGCGGCCAGCCCCGCCTTCAGCGCCGAAAGGCCCATGGCCTGTGCCACGACCGCCTGGATCAGGACATGCCCCCAGAGCAGCGCGACCAGAAGATGGCCGAACTGCTTGCGCAATCTGTCGAGGACGACGTTCACGATTCAGAATCTTTCAAAGCGGAGCAACCCGGCGCGAGCGGCGCGGATTCGACCAGCCAGGCACCGGCGGCGCGCAGGCGGGCCGCGAAATGCGGATCGCTGGAGGATGCGAAGACGACGTTGGCGAAGTTTCCGGTACGAACCAGACGACCATCCCCGGAACGGACGAGCGCGATGGTGCGGCCCAGCGACCAGCCCGGCGGCGCCACCACCACGAACTTGTCGTCCGTTGCCTCGCTCCAGATCGAGGCAGCCGAAAGCGCTACGAGTCCGCAAGCGAGCAGGACGGCCGCCGGCAGGAGATCGCGCAGCCGAAAACCCTCGCTTTTGGCGCTGAACGGCAGTGCCGTGTCCTGGAATTCCCGACTTCGCAATTCACGGTAGCTCGATCGCAAGTTTGTCCCCCCCGGTCCAAAGCGAAAGCCTAAGCTGCTCAGGTATTGTTTTCGTAAATGTTTCTCAAGCGACCTTTGCGTATTCGCGACAAGGCGACGGTCTGTTTCGACGATAGGCGCGACTGCAATCGAATGAAATGTCGACCGAAGGCTCAACGCCCCGGCATCGCCTCGCGTGTCTTGGCTCCATCCGCCGCTGCGGGCATCAAAGGAAGCACCGCGCATGACGGTGAATCGGCCTCTTGCTGAGAAAACGGATTCGAAGCCTCGCGCCCGACCTCACGATGGCTCGACCGATTGCGCCCCTGCCTCTTGGCATCGTAGAGAGCGCGATCGGCGACGGCGGCCAGGACTTCGAGATCGATCGGTCCCTCCGCATGAGTCGCGCAACCGATGCTCAAGGTTCCGCCATTGCCACGGCCTCCGCCTACGCGCGCAAAGCCCCGGCACAGCGCCTTGGCCAGCGTCAGGGCGGCAAAGGCGTCTATCCCCGGCAGGAAGATGGCGAATTCGTCCCCACCCAGCCGCGCCGAAATGGCGCGCGCCGGAAGGGTCGAGTTCAGGAACACGCCCAGAGCCACCAAAAGCCGATCGCCTTCGGGATGCCCATAACCGTCGTTGATCGATTTGAAGTGGTCGATGTCGAGCAGAAGCAGCGCCACCGATCCGCGTTCCTCGGTCAGCACCGCTTCCGCGCGCGTGTCGAAGCCCCGGCGATTGAGCAGGCCCGTCAGCGGGTCCTGTTCGGCGAGACGGACGATGCTGCGCTCCCGCCGCCGCCGCAGCGCACCGACGATGGACAGCGCGAGAGCCACTTCCATCATGATCCCCTCGAACAGCGAAACCGAGATCATTATGCCGGTATAGTGCGCGAGATTGACGAAGGCGCCGGGCAGGAATGCGGTCAGCGTCTTGATCAGATAGAAGCCGCCATGTGCGGCGAAGGCGAAAGCCAGCAGCGCCGAATCGGGATTGTTGCGTTGCCGGAATCCGCCCAGCAAATGCGCGGATTTCAGCGACAGCACCGCCACCAGCAGTGCATTCATCATCGAGAGAATCTGTGTGCGCGATGCTGCGTCCGGTACGGCCAGCATCAATGCCCAGGCCGCCAGGGCCGTGCTCCATGCCGGAGAAATCTTGCGCCCCACGAAAGATGCAGTGCCGTAGAGGAAACCGATATGCGCGGTGACCAGCAGTCCGTTGGCCATCCACACACCGACGATGAAGTACCCCTCCTCGCGCAGCGGCGTGATCGCGCAACCCAGGACGATCGCGGAAAATCCCGCGCTCCAATAGGCCAGCGACCGTTCGCGCAGCAGGTGCCATTCGAACAGCAGGAATGCCGAAGCCACGAAGGCGACGGCATTCGTCATGAACAGCATTGTGCGGGGGTCTATGGTCATCGTCGGTTCGCGTCGGGAAGAATGACGCTTGGTTAACCGCCGTATGTAAACAAAGCGTTCAATCGAAGCGGATCGAGGTCACTTTCCGCCCGGTTTTCCGCCCGGATTCCCACGCTGGCGCAATTGCTCGGTCAGATAATCGAGCAGCGGACCTTCGAACTTCGGATTGATGACCAGGAAGTGACGCCGCCGGTCGTGTTCGTCCGGAAGACGGCACAGGACATTCTCCCCAACGAGTCGCCGCACCAGCCGCAGCGCCGTGCTCATCGGCGCGCCGGAGGCGATGCAGGCGCTGGATACCGAAACCCGCCGCCCTTCGATCTTCGCGAGCAGGAGATCGAGCAGCATCTCCCAGGCCGGGTCGCCGAAGAGTTCGCCGCCGCCGATCTCGCGCCGCTTCATCTCCTTGCGCAGGAGTTCGCGGATATAGTCGGTCAGTTGACCTGCCTCGGGAATTGCCGGAACTTCGGACAGGGGTGCCCGAACGATCGCTTCGGGTTCGGCATCGAGATCGCCTGCGCGGAATTTCGGCTGAACGGCGGGATCGTCCATCAACATGGCAAGGCGCTGCAATTCGCTACTGAGGCTGGACATCTTGCCAAGGAGGGATTCGCGCGCGTCGGGCGTCTGGCGCAATCCTTTGATGCGCTGCAAGGCCTGCCGCAGATCGGACTGACCGATCGGTTTTTCGAGGAAATCGACCGCCGATGCCCGCATCGCATCGATGGCCACGTCCTTGCTGGCATAGCCGGTGGCCATGATGAACTGGAGCCGCAGCCCGCGCGCCTCGGCGCTCTGGCCCAGCGTGTGGATCAACGCGATCCCGTCCTGGCCGGGCATGTTGTAATCGACGATGGCGATCGAGATCTCGTTGATCTCGAACAGCGCCATGGCTTCCTCGACGCTCGTCGCCACGAGCGGCTCGTAGCCCATGAGTTTCAGACTGAAGGCGCATTCGCTGGCGAAGTCCTCATCGTCATCGACGATCAGCACCGGCTCGGGCGGCGTGGTGTCGTCCATGGCCGCATCGCAGCCCGCATCGCCATGAGGCTGGCCGGGGTTCAGGCCGGGGTTCAGGATCGCGCCGAGACGCGAACGCCAACTGGGGTTCATCACATTCATCAGCAATCGACCTCGTCTCTTCCGGAGGTTTCCGTAGATTCTCGACTTCTTCGCTAGTTTCCGGGCAGGACCTGTTGCAGCCCCACGCAAAAGATGGCGACAGCCACGATCGCGCCCGAATCAGGGCGGCGTGCGATCGGGCGGAACTGACGGACTGTTGCCACGAGAAGCAGGGCCAGGACCGTGATCGAGATCATGGTCAGTGCACCGAACGGTCCGAGCCATGTCGCCCCGGATGCCAGAAGCTTGATCTGGCTTCCCGTCAGGACTTGCAGGCCGGTAACCTTGCGCAGGCTCGTAACCCCGCCGGCGACGAGGGCCAGACACCCCAGCCCGGCCACAACCGACCAGCCAAGCGAGGTGATCCCGCCGCCCAAAGCCGCAAACGCCAGACCGCCGACAGCGATCGTGAGGTAGAGAAGATCGGGCGGGCGGCGGCCTTCCCACGGCAATATGACCGCCGGAAGGAGAAGAACGATCATCAGGGCCAAGTTGAAATAACTCAGACCGGTCATTCAGTATCCCCCATTGGTTACGACGACACTTGCTTCCAAGTCCGGCGACGGCAGGGGAACGAATTTCCCATATTTCATTATTGGACTGCCACCCATATCATAACTGACTTTGACCTTGAACACACCCACGCCATCGGACGAAGCGGTTACTATCGGGGTTGTATTGCCGCCAAGGATGCCGCCGTACCCCGCGACGACCTCTCTCGCCCGCGTTTCCGCCAATTGGATGCGCTCGGGCGTGGAAAGCCCGGCGACGGCAGCCCGCGCCCCTTCGGCCGCCGCCTGCCGCACCCCGATCAAGGCGCTGAAATAGATCGAGTAGATGATGATCCCGAAGGCCAGGGCCAGCAGCGCCGGGGCCAGAATAACGAACTCCAGCGCCGCCAAGCCGCGCTTGCATTTCAACAGAGGTATCTTGTTGACTGCGTTACGCATCATGTTTCCCGGATTGAAATCAGGGGTTGGCTGCAGTTGGCTTGACCAAATTATTGAATGCGGCTGTGAGGTTAGCACCAAACGTAGTTCCAACACCCCCAATTGCCGCCACGACAATCGCCCCCAAAACAGCATATTCTACGGCTGTAAGACCACGCTCATCGCCAAGAAGACGCGTAAAAACCTTACGAATGGTAATCATGACTCATTACTCCCCATTTCCTCCGATTAAATTTCCGTAACCGGTTGGAGGTCCCCGGAAGCGGTCTTCAAAAACATCAAATCAAAACAGGCACTCCGCACCGCGCGCCGGTGGTCAACACAGTGGCGCTACCAACCTGGACGCCCAGCGCGGCGAGCAGATTCGTCAGCAGCGGATCGACCGTGTTTCCAAGCAGATCGGTTACCGGCTTCACCACCGCAGGCAGTACCGTGCCGGTCACTGTCGCCAGACCGCTGGCCTTGAGAAGGTCGCAGGCGATCAGACATGTCCCGAGAAGTTTCACTTCCACATCCAGTCCGTCCGATCCGAGCAGGCTTGTGGTAACGCTGCTCAGGGTCTTGCCGATCTGTACGGAGTTGCCGATGGTCTGCGCGCCCCCCGGCGTGGTGGCGCCTTCGGCTCCCGTGCCGAACGTCAGCGCCTCGTCGCTGGCGCCGGTTCCCGTTACGGGCTGAACTACCGCCTTGCCCTTCACATCTGCCGAAATCACGCCGCCCAGAAGGTTCACGCTCGCAATTTTGGCCTGCCGAATATCGCTTGCCCCCATCACCGGCAGCGATTTTTCCATGGGATCGAAGGCCGTGTCGCCGATATAGGCGTTCACGGCGCCTGATCTCACACGAACGGCCACAGTCGTATCGCGCGCCTGCTCGGTCGAGCCGGTGCAGTTTATCGCGCTCACTTCGGCCTGAGCCGCACCTACGTCGACAATTACGGGAAGGTGGACATTCACCGAAGCCAACCCGATCAGATTGACCGGAAGATCGATCATGATCCCGATCCGCAAGGCAGACGTGCCGACTTTGGCTTCCCCAACCGGCCCAAAGGCGAAACGGGGACGATCGCCCATACCGCTCGATACCAGGCCGATCTTGACCATGCTGCCGGTCACCAGCAGCCCCACCGCCTTGGACAGGTCGATGGCGGTCGGCCCCGACTGAACCGCGTAAGTCACGAGCGAATAGGCATTCATGCCCGCCCGCAACCCCGGCTTCTCGTTCGCCTCGCCCACCGGCATGTTCTGCCAGACGCCGAGACTGTAGAGTCCCTTGAACGGCACGCTGTAGCCGCTGCCCCCCAGTTGCCGCGCAAACTCGCGCAGGGCGGCGGCGGTCTCGGGTGTCTCGGCAGCGTCCGCCGCGGCCTCGGCCACGTCCTTCAGCTTGTGCGACTGGTTCACCAGTTCGCCGTAAGTACCCTCGAAGCCTTCCTTTGCAGCAAGGTTGTCGAAGAAATCACCCGCATCGACATTGCCCTTCATCAGGTTGCGGACATCGTTCCGGCCGAGCGCAATCGGAATGCCCAGCAGCGAACCCAGCAGGTTGTTGACGACGCTGACCAGCGGCTCGGTCACCGGATCGAGCACTGGCGAGACGACCTTGGTGAGGACATCGGACGTGACGCCGACGCCCGCCTCGTCGATCCGCGCGGCGGAAGCGGTGGCGCCGAGGTCGGGGATCGGGCTGGCATCGCCGAGAACGCCGGTCAGGAAGCGGCGGCTCGGCTTGTCGGTAGTCAGGCGCACGGCATTGCGCAAACCATTGCCGGGGCAGCGGGCCATCGTCGGGTCGAAGCGCTGGCCCGCCGCCGTGTTGATGTCCGCGCAGTAGCGGCCGGTCTCGACCGTCTTCAGCACGGCGGCATCGTAGCCGTTGCGCTTCAGATAGTCCTCGGCGCGGGTCTTCGCGTTGTAGGGGTCCATCGCCGCGGCCAGTGCCGCCGCTTCGGTCGCCGCGCGCAAGTCGCGGTTGCCCTGGTAATAGAGGCCCACATCGAGGGCGAGGCCGGCGGCGCCGAGCAGCGAGACGCCCATCACCGCCACCATCGGCGCGATGACGCCGCTCTCGTCGCCGCCCAGTTGCCGCAGCGGGCGCAGTTTCAGGCGGTTGCGAAAGCTTTCTCGGTGCTTGGCCACGTCAGTTCTCCCGAGAAGCCGTTGCAGGCGGCGCGAGCAGCAGCGCAGCCTGATCGGCGACTTGCGCGCGCAGCGCCGCCCTGGCCGAAGCGTCGCGGACGCTCGCCAGCAGGGCATCGGCCTCGCCGCGCCGTCCGGCCATGGTCAGCGCCAGCGCGAGGTTGTTGCGCACGACTTCGTTGCCCGGCGCCAGATCGCGGGCGGCCTTGAGCGCTTCCACCGCCTGTGCCGGTTCGCCGCCGCGCAGCAGCGCATAGCCGAGCGCGTTGCTGGCCAGCGCGTCGGCCGGGCGGACGCGCTGGGCCGCACGGTATTGCTCCGCCGCCGCCAGCCAGTTCCCCTGTGCCGCAAGGACATGGCCGCGCACCGCGAAAGCCTCGGCGCTGCGATCGGAAGCGGAAATCTGCGCGAGCGCAGCCTCGGCCTGATCGGTCTGGCCGAGATCGAGCAGGCAGTTGATCCGCAGGAAACGCGATTCCCGGTCGCCGGGATATTGCCGGTCGAAATCGTCGAGGAAGGCGAGCGCGGCGCGCTGGCGGCCGTCCTTGCGCGCCTGCTGGATCAGCACGAGGTAGAGCTGGCGGGTCGATCCGGATACTTCGGCGCCGGATGCCTCGGCAGCCTGAGCCCGGCCCGCCAGGGGGGGAGAAACGAAGGCACCGCCGCCGAGCGCGAGAGCAGCGAGGAAAGCGGGAAACAGGCGGCGATCGGTCATCCCTTGACGCTCCCCAAAGTGTCGAGAATGGCGGCGACCGGCGGGCCTGCGAGCACGATGAACAGCGCCGGCATGAAGAACACGAGCATCAGGATCACCATGCGCACGGTGATCGAGCCGATCGCCTCGCGGGCGCGGGCGACGCGGCGCTGGGAGAATTCGCGCACGAATTCGCGCAGGGCCGGAACCAGCTCCATCCCGTGGAACAGCGACTGGCGGAACACCGTGGCCAGTTCCCGCGAGCCGGTAACCGACACGCGCGAGGCCCAGCGGTCGAAGGCGAGCTGGTAATCCTGTCCGCGGTCGAGATCCTCGACCAGCATGGCCACCAGTTTGGCATGGTTCGGAACCGCCACACGCTCCTCGCGGGCGATGCCGCGGAAGCACTGGTCGAGCGAGACGCCGCTTTCCAGCATCATCAGCATGAGGTCGAGCAGGAACGGGAACTCGGCGGTGAGAATGCGCTCGCGCGAGGCGGCGCGCATCCGCAGCACGTACTTGGCGCCGATGTAGGTCAGGCCGGACAGCGCCAGCGTCGGGAACATCGGGCGCAGCGGATTGCCGTTCAGCAGGAAGCAGGTCAGCATCGAGGCAAGCGCCACAAGGACGGTCGCGGCAAGGCGCAACCAAGCGAAGGCCTCCAGCGCGCCCGGCTCGAAGTAACCGGCCTTGCGCAGCTTCTGCTCGACTTCCTCACGGTCGCGGCCGCGCACCACGAAGAGGCGTGGCAGGGGGAAGCGGAGTGCAGCGGAAACGCCGCCAGAGTGTCCGCCCCGACCGTCGATCCGCTGGCGCAGGCGGGCGTCGGCATCGAGCATCCGCACGCCCTGGACGACGAGGACCAGACTGCCGACGGCCAGCGCGAAGAGCAGAAGAGGCGCGAGCGCGGGCATCAGAAGTCCAGCCTCAGCATGCGGCGGATGATGAGAATGCCGATCGCCTCCAGCCCCAGCGCCAGCATCGAGAGCCACTGCCCGCGCGGGTCCTTGATGAAGAAGTCGAGATAGGCCGGGTTCATCATCACGAGGCCCACCATCGCCAGCAGCGGCATCGCGATCAGCACGCGGGAGCTGACTTTGGCCTCGGAGGTCGCGGCCACGAGTTCGCGGCGGATGCGCAGACGCTCGCGCAGGATATGGGCGAGGTTGTTGAACACCGCGCCGATCGAGCCGCCGTAGCGCAGGTTGGTGCGGATGGCGGCAGCGATCATCGATACTTCGGGAACCTGGATGCGGTCGGCCAGCTGCTGCATCGTCTCGGCCACGGGCGCGCCCATCTCCAGCCGCCGCGCGGCAGTGTCGAAGTAGGAGCGCACCACCGGCGAGGCATCGGCGAGCGCGCGGGCCAGCGCCTGCGAGAGCGAATTGCCCACCGCCTGAAGCTGTCGCACACCATCGAGATAGAGCGGCAGCGCCTCGGTCAGGGCATCGATGCGCTTGCGGGCGCGGCTGCGCAGCCACGAAAGCGCCGCCATCGGCAGGCCCAGCAGCACCGCCAGCGCGAAGGCCGGTCCCGCCGCGAGCAGGACGACGACGACCAACCCCAGTCCGCCAGCGGCGAGGATGCGGACGGTCTGCACGGTCACTTCGAGCTGGGCCTGCGCCAGCAGCGGGGCGATGCGTTCCGGCATCGAGACGACCGCCGAGGTGCGTACCGGCGCGGCGCCGGGCGCGACGAGACCGGCCAGTCGCCGGTCGATCGCCGCAAGGCCGCGCGCCCGCTCGCTCACGAGCGCGAAGAGCACCGCGCCCAGGATCAGCAGGGCCAGGATCAGATAGGCGCCGCCCCTCACCATCCGGCCGCGCCTCCGCCGTTTCTGGCCCCGTTTCCGGCCAGATTTCCGGTGAGCCCCGCGCCCTGCCCGATGGCCTGTACCACGCCGGGCATCGGATACTCCTTCAGCCGCGCGGCATGGTAGGGTCGCGGCGAGAGCGTCTGGAACGTGCCTTCGCCCGACATCGGCGGCTGCTCGTCGAAGCGGAACAGTTCGTTCAGCGTGAAGGCATCGCCCTCGGTGCCGGTCACTTCGCTGATCGAGGTGACGCGGCGCACGCCGCTCGAAAGCCGCTGGATATTGACGATCACATGGACGCTGTTCGCCACGAAGCGCCGCACCGCGCGCACGTCGTTCTGCTGGCCAGCAAAACCGAGCAGCATTTCGAGACGGGCCAGCGCATCGCGCGGGGAATTGCCGTGGAGCGTCGCCATTGAGCCGTCGTGGCCGGTGGACATGGCCTGGAGCATCTCCACCGCCTCCACGCCGCGCACTTCGCCCAGGATAATGCGGTCGGGCCGCATGCGCAGGGCATTGCGGACGAGATCGCGCGCGCTGACCTCGCGGCTGCCGTCGACGCTGGGCGGGCGGGTTTCCAGCCGCACGACATGGTCCTGGCAGAGTTGCAGTTCCGCCGCGTCTTCGATGGTGACGAGGCGCTCGCGGTTGCTGATGCAGCCCGAAAGCACGTTGAGCAGCGTCGATTTGCCCGCGCCGGTGCCCCCGCAGATCAGCACGTTGAGGCGCGAGTGGACGGCGGCGGCGAGATACGTCGCCATGGCAGCGCTCATGACGCCGCCCGCCACGCAGTCGTCCAGCGTCAGGGCCTGAAGGCGGAACTTGCGGATCGAGACCAGCGGGCCGTCGAGCGCGATCGGCGGGATGACGATGTTGACGCGCGATCCGTCCGCAAGGCGAGCATCGCAGAACGGCGTCGCCTCGTCCACGCGGCGGCCGATCGGGCCGACGATGCGCTGGATGATGTTCATCAGGTGCGCATCATCGCGGAAGCGCGTCTCGACGCGCTCCAGCAGGCCGCCGCGCTCGGCGTAGATCGTGTGGGCACCGTTGACGATGATGTCGTCGATGGTCCCGTCGCGCAGCAGCGGCGCGAGCGGGCCGAGGCCGACCACTTCGTCCTCCACGTCCTCGATCAGCAGCAGCCGCTCGGCACTGTTGAGCGCCAACTGGCCCCGGCGGCTGCGGCTGTTGATGACCTGTTCGATTTCCTGCCGCAAGGTCCGCTGGTCGAGCGATTCCGCCGTGATGCCCTGGGCTTCGAGCTGTTCGATGACCTGCTGGCAAGTAACCGCCTTGACCGCCTGATAGCTGTCGCTCATGCGCTGGGCGGAAGGCTGGGCCACCGCGGGCTTGCGGCGGTCGGCAGCGAAGCCTTCCTGCAATTCCTCGGTGGTCAGGACGCTCATGCGCTGCGCTCCACCGAGCGCAGGATCGCGCGGCGCATGCGCTCGATGCTGCTGCCGGATTTCACCGGAGCGGCGATGTTGCAGGCGCGGCGCACGGCCTGGAGGTAAGGCCCGCTTTCGCGGTCGAAGCTCAGCGGCCGCCCGGCGTTGAGCGCATTGGCCGCCCGCACCCGATCGATCGGCACGCCCATCACAGCCTCGACGCCCAGCACATCGGCCATGCGGCGTCCGTCGAGCAGGATGCGCGGCTCGAACTCCCAGACCAAGAGGCGCATGCGATTGGCGCTGGCGGTATCGAGCGCGATCTTGTCGAGCAGGCGGCGGCAGGCCTCCAGCTCGCGGATCGACTGGCTGCACACGATCTCGATCGCCTGCGCCTGCGAGGCCAGCTCGCGCAGCAGTCCGCCATGGCGCAGACTGCCTGCCGAGACCACGACTTGCGCGAAATTGGCGCGCAGCAGCTGGATCAGGCCGACCACGTCATTGGGGCCGACGCCTGCCGGTTCGCTGCCGGTGCCGCCGTCGAAAGTCAGCAGCGAAAGCCCGCTCGCCTCATGCCGCGCCAGCGCATCGGAGAGCAGGCTGGTGTCCATGCGGTCGAGATCGGCCACGGCCGAGGCGATGCCGTAGTCCACCTTGAGGTCGAGATAGGCCTCGGCAGTGCTGGTGGGCAGGGTGAAATCGACGAGCAGGGTCGGCGTCTGGTCGAGGCTGTAGGCCAGCGCCATATCGGTCGCCAGCATCGGCAGGGCCTCGCGGTCGTTGCCGAGCACGATGGTCAGGCGGCCCAGCCTGCCCTGGGTGGCGAGCGCGCTGTTCATCACCCGCGTCAGGATCTCGGAGACTTCCGCGCCCCCGGCCCCGCGTGGCAGGACGTCGGCCGCCCCGGCGCGGATCGCCTGGAGCACTTGCCCGGCATACATGTCCTCGGTGGCGACGACGACCGCCCGGCCCGGCGCCATCTGCGCGACTTCGCCGATCGCGGAGGACAGCGAACGCTCGGCCGGAACCGAGGCATGGTCGATCACGACGATGCCGGGGCCATCGAGATCGCTATGCTCCAGCGACTGGACCATCTCGACCGCAACGTGCTCGCCCATGGCATCGGCCAGGCGCTGGGCCAGAGTGCGGTCTACCGAGAGAAGGTGGATCTTGGGCATGTCAGGGCCTCACGACGCCGAAGGTTTTGACGGATTGCTCGACGCCGTCGTTGCCGACGATCATCTGGCCAATGCTGGGATCGGGATTGCCGGGCACGCTCGGCAGCGCGATCGGCGTGGTGCCCGGCTCGACCAGCCGCGGCGTCGCGACGATGATGAGTTCCTGCCGTTCCTTCTGGTTCTGCTGCCGCTTGAAGAAGGCGCCGAGCACCGGCAGGTCGCCCAGCAGCGGCACCTTTTCCTTGGTGATCGCACTGTTCGTGTAGTTCAGCCCGGCGATCACGAAGCTCTGCCCGCTGCCGAGTTCCACCGTCGTTTCCGCCGAGCGGCGGCGGATACCGGGCACGGTGTAGCCCTGGAGCTGGACTCCGTTGTTGTAATCCAGCTCGCTGACCTCCGGCGCCAGTTTCAGCACGATGTGGTCGGACGAGAGGACATAGGGCGTGACCGAAAGGCGGACACCGAATTCCTTGTATTCGATCGAGATCGAGTTTCCGGTTCCCGAGTTCTGCGGCACCGGCACCGGAAACTCGCCGCCCGCCAGGAAGCTGGCCTGCTCGCCCGAGCGGACCAGCAGGGTCGGCTGCGCCAGAAGTTGCGACAGGCCGTTCGAAGAGAGAGCGCTCAGCACCGCGCCGATGCCATGGTTGCGCGAGGACAGGAACAAGTTGAACGCGCTCTGGAGCGGAGCGGCCGCGTCGATGCCGAGACCACCGCTGCCCATGCTGTAGCTGTTGAGCGTGCTCGGGGCGATCACCGCGCCTTGCAGGTCGCCCGCCAGCTTGGAGAAGCTGAAGCCCAGCGCCTTGAGCGTCGAGCTCGACACGGCGGCAAACTGCACGTCCACCGCAACCACTTTCTCGCCGGGACGATAGGTCGCGCCCTGCCCGGTCAGCCCTGAGCCGCCGATCCGCACCGTGCGCTCGGCCATGACGGTGCCATCGCGCGCGAAGACGGTGAGCACGGCATCACCCACCGCCAGCGCCTTGATGCGGATCGACTGCGGTGTCGGCGCGGAGACGGCAATCACGTTCTCACGGCTGACTTCCACCCGGCCGACCCTCTTGTCGAAGGACAGCGTGCGCTGGTCGTCGATCTGGAGCAGTTCCTGTTGTTCGTCCGAACGGCCTTGCGCCTGCACCGGAACGGCCAGCAGCGACGAGCCGGTCAGGAGACAGGAGGCGATCAGGGCTTTCACTGCGATGCACTCCCGGAATAGATGACCTGGCGATTGCCGTCGACGACGAGTTCGATGGCCTGCGAGCCGCTGGATTCTGCGGCCTTGGCCGCCGGTCGCTCGGCCCGGCGCGGCGGCGGCGCGGCAATCGGCGGCGGCGGCGCAAAGACGGGCGCGGCGGCATAGGCAGGCGCCGGGCGCGGCAGCGGCGTGGACGCGACCGGTGCCACCGCCACTTCGACACTGTCTCCCGGATTGCGCAGCGAAAGCGTGAGCGCGCCGGTGCTCTTTGCCAGCGAAAGTTGCGAGACCTGCTCGGGCGACAGCGCCAGCGTGACCGTGCGCGCGGGCGGCGGCGGGGCCGTCACCGCCCCTTCCACGCCCGTAACAGGCTGGGTCCCGACGACGGCCTCGCCCACCGCCAGCACCGGCACCATCTGGAGCAAAGTGCGCGCGCGGCTTGCTCCGCCAGCCCGCGCGCCGCTCAGGGCATCCTCGCCAGGATAGACGACCTGTACGTCCACCCGGTCTCCCGGCCGCACGAGACCGGCCACGGCGATTTCGGCGGTGGTGTCGATGCTGATCGCACGCATTCCCATCGGCACGCGGATCGCCAGCTTGGTTTCCTGCCCGATGGCGGTACGCGGGATCAGGGAATTGGCCTTTATGTCGCTCGTCGCCACTTTGCCGATGATCTCGGCAGGCGTGACTGCCGTGGGAAAACGCGCCGGATCGGACCGGGCGTTGCGGATCATGTCGGCGGTGATGGTCTCGCCCACCCGGATGTCGCGCGTGGTCGCGGCGAGGACCGTGAACGAGGGTTCCGCCCGGGCGAGCGGGATGCGCGCGGCGGCATCGGCCACCGGCCTGGCGGCGCGCGCCAGTTCGCGCACGCCCAGAAAGGCGAAGCTGCACGCAGCGACCAACCCGACGCCGATCGTCAGCTTCGCTTTCGAACCGAGCCGCATGCTCATTCCCCCCTGGCTCCTTGCGCTTACGCAAATCGGACCATGTGCCCCCAAGGTCCGATTTGCCTCATCCAAACGGCTGAACAGCCATGTTGCGTAAGTATGATAGCCTTTCTCGAAATTGATCCGAGATGGAGAAATAGCCGATGCGACGGCAATCGATCTGAGTCTTTCGGATGAGTTAAAGCCGCAGAAAGTATACCGCTGCTCTATCGCTCCAAAGCAGCGGCATTCCTTGTCTTGGTGAACCGGACAATCGATGAAAAAGTTAAGCAGACATGTTCAAATCGGTTCTTTCAAGACGATCGAAATTCAGCAAAATCGATAGTTTCCGAATGTGAACATACTTCAAAATGGACTGGTTGGCCTAGGATTGCGCATATCGACGTTGTCTCTGAAAGCGCCTAGGTCGCTCCGTTCCCGCAGTTATCGTTGGATTAACGTTTTGAAAGTGGCTTGAACAATCATGAAGGAGCCGCTCTGTTAGTCGATTTACTTACGACGCAGGATAGGTTCTATCAGGTTTATTTCGCGGTTGCGAAGCGGAGGCCCCTTCGCAATCATCGACGTCGGCCCGGAATCGGGAGGCGGGTATTTCTCGTCCAGGCGGGCCGGGGCAAAATGAATATGCAAGCGTTCAACAATAACGTCGTCGACTTCGTCCCATCGCCGGGCACCACGGCAGAGACCGCGCCGACGCTCCATCAGGATGTACCGACGAGCGAGGCCGTCGCATCCCGCCATTCCGCCCTGCCCGCCGGACTCGCCATGCGGCTGCGTGCCTGGGAAGACGGCACCCGTTTCTATCCCGGCGCCATTGCCTTCAGCGCGCTGGCGCTGGGACTGACATCGGCGCAGGCACCAGCCGCCGGAGTGATCGGCGCCGCCGCAGCCGGTGCGCTGTTCGTTCTCCACAAGACGTTCAAGGCCGCACTCGTCACCGCCGCGCTGGCGCTCGGCCTGTATCTTCTGCCGCAAGCCGCCGCGTCTCCCGCCTACTGGACCCTGCTGTTGCTGGTCGGCTGCGCCGGATTCCTCCCGCGCAGCCTTGTCTCGATACTGCTCCGCGCTCCGCGATGGACCTGGGTCTTCGCCCTGCTCGCGGCAACCGGCAGCCTGATCGGCGTGTTCCTGCTGAAAGGCACGCCGCAGACTCTGGCGATCTTCATCAGTTCTCTTAGCGCCGCATTTCTCGGTGCCGGGCTGGCCCGCCATCTGGCGATGGTCGATGCCCGCCTGCTGGCCTGGGGAGAAAACGGCCTTGTCCCGGTCACCCGCGATCTGCTGCTGGGGCGTGTCACCGCCGGCATGCTTCACGACCTCGCACAGCCGCTGAACGTGATATCCATGGCCAACGGCAACATGCGCTATATCGTCGAGCAGCTCGACATCGGCGAGGAAAGCCGCAAGCAGTTGCTGGACCGGGTCGCGCGAATCTCCTCACATACCGAAGCGGCAGCCTTCATTCTCAGCCTGTTCCGCTGGTTCGGCCGCGATGGCGACAAAGAGCATGCCGCGCTGAGCGTGCGCAGCGCGCTGGAGCGCGCGGTGGCAGCCACCAAGTCCCATGTCCGACACCATGGGGTCTCGGTGGAAATCGATGGCAACGCCCTCGAACATCTGCTGCCAGAGCACCACGGCGCGCTGGAGATGATGGCGGTGGCCGCTCTCCTCAACGCTTTCGGCAGTTTCATCGGTCCGGTTTCCGGCCCCGTCAACGGATACGCCAATGGGCATGGGGGTGAGCAGAAGCTGAAAGGCACGGTCCTGCTTCGCGCCGCGATGACCCCGGCCCATGTCGTCGTGACCGTGCAATGCATCGACGAGAACGGAGCCCCCGCCCCCGGTCGCAAACTCGACCATGCCACTCTCTGGCTGGTCGAGCAGGTCGCCATCGAGGCGGGTGGCGATTTCCGCTCGCTTCAGCGCACCCGTCAGCCGACCCGCTTCGTCATCCGTCTAGGCCGCGACGACATCTGACGCCGCGCAGCCGCCTGCGGCCGCAGGCAGGCAGATCTCTACCCTGGCCCCTTCGCCGTGGTTGGAAACGAGCCGAATCCCACCTTGCGCCTTCTCCATGATCTGGCGGCAGATATGGAGGCCGAGACCGGTACCGTCCTGCCCCTTGGTGGTGAAGAACGGCTCGAACGCGAGCCGTTCGAGATCGGCGGCAAGGCCCGCGCCATTATCCGTCACCACGCAGCGCACGCCCCCCGGCGCACGTTCCAGCGCAATCGTGATCAGGCCCTCGCCCTTCCATCCCCCCATCCGGCGAGACTGGATACTGTCGGCCGCATTGCGCAGGACATTGACGAAGACCTGCTCCATTTCCAGCCGCGCCAGCTGCACGAAGGCAGACAGACCCGCGGCATCGAGCTGCACGGCGATCTCCGCCCGCTCGAACAGGACTTCCAGAAACTCAACCGCACTCGCAGCCACTTCCATGACGTCGGTGCGCCGGCCGACGATCTTCTCATCCGCTGCCTGGCCGAGCGTGCGCTTGATGATCGCCTGTGCCCGCAGGACCTGCTCGGCGATCCGCAAGGCCGTGGTCTGAAGCCGGGAGCGCGTGGTGTCGGGCCGGTCGAGCATCAACCGCAGGCTCTCGTTCGCCATCGAGATCGTGAACAACGGCTGTCGCAATTCATGGGCAAGGGTCAGCGCCCGCTCGCCAAGGTCCGCCATACGGGCGCGCTCGGCCAGTTCATGGTGCTCGCGGCGCGGCGGCGGCGCATTCAGCAACACGGCGCTGCCCCAATGCGTACCGCCGAGATTGCCCTGCAGGATCAGACTGAGCGTGGCGCCGTCATCGGTGCGCAGGTCCGTGGCCACGTCCGAGCGGCCGGCCAGCGCGGCAAGGCGCCGAGTATCCTCGGAATGGATGGCCACTGCCTGGGGCTGCTCGTCGTCCTGCGCATTCTCGCTACGGAACAGGATCGTCTTCGCGGCCGCGTCCAGCCTCAGATCGCTGACGACCCGCAAGCCGACATGCCGGCGAAGCACTTCGACCAGACCGGCCGTTCCGGTCGCTTCGGCAAGATCCCCGCTCACGCACCGACACCGTTCGCAAGCATCTGCCTGATCGTACCGATCAGCATCTGCGGCTGAACGGGCTTGGTCAGGAACGTGTAGCGCGCGGTATCGGCGACGAGATCCTCGCGCATCTGATCGCCGGTGATGAACACATATTCGAACGGGCGCTTCGCCAGTTCCGGATGGTGACGGATGCGCGAAATGATATCGAGGCCCGATTCCCGGTCGAGCCGCAGATCGCAGGCCACTACGCTGACGGCAGCATGCTTCTCCAGCATGTCCACGGCCTCGGTCAGGTTGGCGGCGCCGACCCCCGGAATGCCGTGAAGCGACATGAGCGTCAGCAGCTCATCGACGATGGCCGAAAAATCATCGAGAACAAGTACCCTGGCCTGATCGTCTCGCATCCTTTGCCGTTCCTCCGTGCGACGCCCGCCCCCAGCCGCCACTGGATCTCGTTACTCCTATAACGAGACGACATTATCAATAAATGAATGTCCGGTGAAATTAGAATTGAGGCAAGCCGTTCCGGATGCAAGAAAAAATCGGATAGCGGATAAAATCAGAACTCGATGACGATCTTCACCTTCGCTGGTGTGACGTGAAAATGCGCAGCAATCTGGTCGCGATATTGCGCCATCAGGAACGCCAGATTGTCTGTCCGCGGCAGCCCGTCCAGTTCCTCAATTGTGGTTCCCAGAGCATCGGCAATAACTTTCAGTCGCACATCCTGCGGGCGGGCGCGGCCGTGCTCCCAGGCCCAGACGGTGGGCTTGCTGACACCGATGCGATCGGCCAGGTCGCCCTGGCTGAGGCCGTTCTCCTTGCGCAGCCGCCGCAGACGGCGGGCGAGCGATTCCTGCGCTTCCGCATCGACGGCGCTTCCGGTTTCCGCCGATCCGGAGGGAGCATGGTCTTCCTCCACCGCATCGTGGCTGAGCGGCGCTGCCCGTAACCGGGCTGCGCCGAGCAAGGCCGCGGAGATCGGCGTCTCGAAGCGGCACCCGTAGAAGCTCTCGTTATGCCAAATGACCCGTGCGCACACCCGGTGCTCCGCCGAGAGGTCAATTTCGATCGGATCTCCCACGCCGAGATCGATGTCGCATTCGACGAGCAACCCCTCCTGCGAAAGGTTGTGGACCACCGCGTCCGCTTCCCTGCCCTCGGCATTGACCTGCGTGCCCAGCACCAGGCTGAAACGCGGCAGGCTCGATCGCGCATCGCGTTCGAAGCGGGCAGGAAGGCCTTGGCTACCCCCGTTCATTTCACCGTTCACGCACAGCTCCGCACAGCGGAAATGGCCGGACGTCCGCGTTCGATCGCCAGGGCCATGACCTCTACGCGCGGCGCTTCTCCCAGAGACTCCAGTGCGCCCGCCACGAGCGCTCCGCTCACCAGGGCTTCGCTTTCGTCGAGCATGTCCAGCGCGATGCGCAGGAGTTCACGGGCGTGCTGGACCTTGTCGTTCGTCATCTCGGCTTCCTTTCCTTCTTTCGGTTTTCCATTGCGATCGGCCCGGCACTTCGCCGGTGCCGTGTCAATCGAGGCGATCAGAAAACAGGGCTCTGCCACATCCGCATCGGCGTGAAAGCGACCGGAACGGCGGGTGCGGGCGACTCCGCGGGCGTTCGAAAAGCCGGGGCACAGTCGCCTGCGGATGCCTGTAAATGCGTCCAGGCTCGCCGTGTGCTGACCCGGCCCATCCGCGCGCCGGTAACCCATTCGGCCCCCTCCTCGACGGCAAGCCGGATCTGCGCCGGAGTTTCGACGCCGGTCAGGACGATCCGGTCGCAAAGGCTTTGCGCTTGCGCAAAAAGCTGCCCGATCCGGGCGCGGTTACGCTCGGACAGGAAGGCCGTGCGCAGGAAGGCACTGTCCAGCTTGACGAAGTTCGGCCGTAATACCGCCAGCTGCCGCACCGAAGCATGGCCCGAACCGAAGCCGTAGAGCCCCAGTCCGACCCCCAATTCGCGCAAGGTATGGAGAAACGTCAGCGTTCCCGGCCAGAATCGGCAGGCGGCCACCTCATGAAATTCGAGGGTCAGCCGTTCGGCCAGCGCCGGATTGCGTTCAAGCCTGGCGAGAAAATCCGTCCAGGCGGCATCGTGACCGCCAAGATCGAACGACAGGCTCTGCGATGAAATCGCGATCGACAGACGCGCGTGCGGATCGGCCTCCAGTTCGTCCAGTAGACGCAGTACCAGATGGCGATCGAGCAGATGGGCAAGGCCCAGCCGCTCCAGCGCCTCATAGGCAGCGCGGCAGTCGAACTGCTCGCCCTGTTCTCCCGCATAGCGCAACAGGGCTTCGTGCTGGAGTACGCGCTCCGGGCTGCGCGGGTCGAAGATCGGGCGCCAGGCGAAGAAGGTCTCACCATTCGCGTCTTGCGCCAGCAGGCGCACGGCGCGCGCCATATCGGCGCGGTAGCACGCCTGCCCCTGCGCCGTTGCGGGATCGGCCGCCGCCGCAGGAGTCGCCACGCACGCCAGCCGCGCACGGGCCTCGGCCAATGCCGATGCATCGTTCAGATCGCCGGAAACGGGATCGCTGTGCCCGACCGAGACCGACAGCAGGATCGCACCGGCCTCGCTCGGCACCGGGTTCAGGCAGACCTGGGTGCAGAACGCCTCGATCCGCGCGCAGACGAAATCGGGTTCCAGCATGGCCGCATGGCCGAGCAAGATCATCTCGTCGCCGTGGACCGCACGAACTTCGACCGGATCGAAGCTCGCAGCGGCGGCGCGCAAATGCGCCATGGCCGCATTCACCGCCACTTCGCCATAGGCCGCGGCAATGGCGCGGGCATTGTCGAGCCGCACGACGAGCAGATAATTGCGGCAACGGTTCGGAGGATTGATCCGGGCGAGGTCGATCATCGGTGACATCCGGGAAGAAGGGATAAGGAAGGACCGGTGCGGGCAAGATCCCCGCACCGGCCTGGAAGGATCAATTGCCGGCTTTGCCGCCGAGCAGACCTCCAAGCAGTCCCCCGGCTGTTCCCGAACCTTCGCCGGTGAGGCCGCCCACAAGCGAGGTGACGGCTCCGGTCACCGGCGCCAGAACCGAACCGGCGGTCCCGCCGCCCGTGGTTCCGCCCGGAGCACCCGAAGTCAGACCTCCAACCAGTCCTTCGACAAGGCCGGTGACGGGTGCCAGCGCCGAACCGGCTCCACCGCCCCCCGACGCTACGCCGCCCAGACTTCCAACAACCCCCTCGACGAGGCCGGTCACCGGCGCCAGAACCGAACCGGCATCACCCAGACCGCCAGCCCCGAGGCCGCCGGGCGTCAGACTGCCGGTCACCTGCCCCAGCGTGCCGTTCACGGTATCGAGCAAAGGCGTGGTCACGGCCGCAACCGTCGCCGTGACCGGTGCGACGACCGGAGCCACGCCGCCCGTCACCTGATCGACCACCCCGCCGACCTGCTCGCCCAGTAGCGCTCCGGCAAGGTTGCCCACCGGTGCCAGTCCGGTCGCGATGCCTTCCGTCGTCGTCGGCAAGGCGACGTCAATCACCTTGCCGTCGGACAGGACGTTAGCCGTCACCAGTTGCCCGGTGGCCAGACCCGGATTTTCGGCCAGCACATTGAGGCCGATCACCGTGTCGCCGTTGCTCGGGCCGGTCACGGCGTTGTTGCCGAGATCAACGCCCAGCAGCGGGCCTTCATAGGTGCGGGCCGGTCCGGAACCACCGCTGCCCAAGGCACCGGTCAGCCCTTCCACCAGTCCGCCGAGCTGGCCGGTGACAGGCGCGAGCACGCCGCTTTCACCCGCGATCGGCGACAGTACGCCATTGACCGTATCGAGCAGCGGCGAAGTCACACTGCCGACCGTCGAGGTAACCGTGACGACCGTGGGCGCGAGGCCGTCGGTCAGTTGCGTCACCGTGCCGCCAACCTGCTCGCCGAGCAGCGCGCCGGTGAGCGCGCCGACCGGCGCCAGCGCCTGCTTGGTCTGCTCCGCAGTGGTCGGCAGAGTGACCTGAACGACCTTGCCGTCACCGGTCAGGACATCGACCGTGATGCCGCCGGCATCGGTAGTGGCCTTGTCCGGCGTCACATTGATATTAACCAGCGTACCGGAACCGCTCTGGCCGAGAAGGTCGGTGCCGCCGACCGAGATGCCTGCGGCCGGCCCGGTGAAGCTGGTGGTCGTGCCGCTCGGATCGGAAGGACCGCTTGGCCCCGGTCCGCTGGGGCCGCTGGGTCCGGGACCGCTCGGCCCGGACGGGGTGGGGCCACTGGGGCTGCTGGGGCTGGGTCCGCTCGGACTCGGGCTGTTCGGCCCCGAGGGGTTGCTTGCCTGAAAACCGGCACCGCCCGAGCAGGCCGCAACCAGCAGCAGGGGGATCGTGGTCGTCGCCAGGAGGGCGTGCCGCTTGAACCGGGAATAGCGAAGGATCGGCATTGGGTCTTCTCCAACGTGGTGTCGCCGCGAACGGCCCGTTGGAGAAATGATAGGGCGAGCCGCGCCCCGCGCCGCGTTCAGAAGGAGCCGCCCCGGCCATGTCGGATCGCGGTGCGGGTACAAGCGCGGATGGATGCAGGGCCTTAACCCGGAAGAAACCCGAACAAGGCGGCAAGGAACACGCAAAAGGCCGGAATGGCGAGCAAAACCGCCGATTTTCACCCCCTCCATCGCGGTGAAGCCCTGGGAACGGCGCAGAAAAGTGAGGCCTTGGTTAAATACTCGTTCCGGCGCATTCTTAGGGAGCGACGGGGCCGCCGATCGCCTTCCTTGGCCCATATCTCCGGCCACTGCCCCAAAAACGAAGAGGCAGCCCCGTCTCCGGGACTGCCTCTTCTCCCCCACCTCCCTGGCTCAGGAGGTCTTCGTTCAGGAGACGGGGGTCTGCCGCGTGCCCGGCCATGGGGTTGTGGGGCGCCGGGCACGCATGACGATCAGTTGGTGCGTCCGCTCAGTCCCCCCAGCAGGCCCCCGACGAGGCCGGTCACCGGCGCGAGCACGGAACCGACAGCGCTTGTCGCGCCGTTGCCCGTTCCCCCGGTCAGACCGCCGACGACGCCTTGAACGACTTCCGTGACCGGCGCGAGAGCGCCGCCCTGATTGGCGCCGCTCAGCAGCGTATCGACCGCCCCGGTCACCGGCGCGAGGATGGAGCCGGCGCCGGTTCCCGTAGTACCGCCCACGAGTCCTTGGACAAGACCCGTGACCGGCGCGAGAACGCCGCCGTCTGCCGTTCCGCCCGTGAGTCCCCCGGTCAGGCCGCCGACCACACCGGTGACGGGGCCAAGGACCGATCCGGCCCCTCCCGTCCCCGCACCAAGACCACCGGTGACATTGCCGACGATGCCGCCCAGCGTTCCATTGACCGTATCGAGCAGCGGCGAGGCGACGCTGTCCACGACCGCCGTAACCGGCGCGACGACCGGTGCGAGACCACCCGTCAACTGGTCCACGACCGTGCCGGCCTGCTCGCCCAGCAGCGCTCCGGCAAGATTGCCCACCGGCGCGAGACCGGCGGCGATACCTTCGGCCGTCGTCGGCAAGGCGACATCGACGATATTGCCACCGGACAGGACGCTCGCCGTCACGAGCTTGCCGGTGGTACCTGCGCCATCCGACAGGACGTTGAGGCCGATCGCCGTGTCACCCGTGCTGGCCCCGGTCAGGACGTTGTTGCCGAGGTCGAGACCCAATAGCGGTCCGTCGTAGGTTCGCGCCGGATCGCTACTGCCACCGCCGAGACTGCCGGTCAGCCCTTCGACAAGCCCGCCAAGCTGGCCCGTGATGGGCGCCAGCAATCCGGTCTCGCCAAGCACCGGCGAAAGCACGCCGTTCACCGTGTCGAGCAACGGCGAAGTCACGCCATTCACCGTCGAGGTGAGCGTCGCTACGGTCGGTGCGAGACCGTTGGTCAGCTGCGTCACGGTGCCCCCGACCTGGTCACCGAGCAGCGCGCCGGTAAGCGCCCCGACCGGCGCCAGCGCCTGCTGCGTCTGCCCGGCCGTTGTCGGGAGAGTGACCTGAACGGCCTTCCCGTCCCCGGTCAGCAAATCGACGGCGATGCCGGTGCTGCCGGTCGAAGCCGTATCAGGGGCTACGTTGACATCGATCAGGGTGCCCGATCCGCTTTGTCCGAGAAGGCTGCCGTTGCCGACATTCACACCGGCGAGGGGACCCGTGAAATTGCCGGAACCGCTCGGATCGGTGGGATTCGTCGGGCCGGTGGGTCCCGTGGGACCTGTCGGACCGGTGGGACCTGTCGGACCGGTGGGACCTGTCGGACCCGTAGGTCCAGTCGGGCCAGTCGGGCCAGTCGGGCCAGTCGGGCCAGTCGGGCCAGTCGGGCCAGTCGGGCCAGTCGGGCCGCTTGGATTGCTCGGTCCGGTAGGTCCAGTTGGACCTGTCGGCCCCGTGGGTCCCGTCGGGCCTGTGGGTCCTGTCGGCCCACTGGGATCGGAAGGCCCAGAGGGACCACTGGGACCACTGGGACCCGACGGCCCACTCGGACTGGAAGGACCTGTCGGGCCGCTAGGGCCGGAGGGCGAACCGCCGCCGCCTGCACCGACCCTGAAACCGACACCGTCGGCGCAAGCTCCCAGCAGGAGCAACGGAATCGCTGTCGCGCAGAGCAGCAAGTGCCTGGTCGATCGACCGCTTTGTTGACGCAGCATCGTGGTAACCTCCATGAAAATGCCCACTGGCTGGAAGCCTAGGCACTCCTCGGAGACACTTCGCGGCGAGAAGGAACCGACCGGGCACCGCCCGATCGCTCACCATGTCTTTGGCTTGTCGGGATTGCGGGAAAGCCGGAAAACGTAAGGCACGAAGTCCACTTCCACGCCGATTTCTCGCGCAAACCCAGGTTCACGCCGCATTCGTTACGCAGATAAGCGAGGGTTTCCGCGCAAGCCGACAGCAAGGCGCAACAGGCGCTTTAGAACCGGAGCGAGTATGATTGCAGCTCAAGAAGCGCATGATTGCCGATCGATCGCCGCCAAGAATCGCGTGACGGAAACCAGGCTGTTCTGGATTGGCGAAGTTCAGGGAAACACGATCGACACGGCAATGCCGTGATCAGATCAACGCCTCGCTCTCGATCGCAATCTGGCGGCGATTGTCGATCAACGCTGTACGCAGGGTGCCCAGGAGAGCATCGATATCCGTATCCTCGGTCACGAGAAGATCGACCGCCAGCCCCTCGCGCCCGGTTCGGATACGGCCGACACGCGTCTCGCCCAGAATCAAAGGAGTCTCGTTGCCGCGCCTGATGTCGTTGTCCCGGGTCGCATCCTTGAGCCTGGCAAGGACTGTTGCCGCAGGAATCATGCGCTCACCCATGGCGGCAAGCCGCTGTTGCTCTTCTCCGACTTCCCGAGCGGTCACGAGCAAACGTTCGCGCTGCTCGGGGCGGCGCAACAAGGGCGTCAGGACTTCGGAATGGCGCACGCGTAGTTCGTCGCGCGTGGCAAAGGCATTGACGACCTCATCGGGCATCTGCGCCAAGGCGAGCAGACGGCTCAACTGGCTGTTGGACAAGTTCAGGGCCTCAGCCATGCGCGACTGGACACCGCCGTAGAAACGATCGACAGCGTTCTGGTAACTGCGTGCGCGATCGAGTTCGGTAATATCCTCTCGCTCGCGGTTCTCGATATCCGCGAGGCGGAAGGCTTCCTCATCGGTGAGATCGACGATCAGCGCCGTCAGCCTGATTTCGGGGCGGCCATTGTGGTTCAGCCAATCGACCGAGAAGCGGCGCCGACTGCCGACCAGAAGCTGATAGGGACAGTCGGCTCCGGGGGGATTGCGACGGACGAGCACGGGAATGCGATTCCCATCCTCCTGCGCAATGGATTCGATAAGCGACCGGCAACTTTCCGCCGAAAGCCCCGGTACGTCACGCGGGTTTCCGTCCCATACGCTGCAATCCGAAGGACGGATCGAGATGGCCGTGCGCGCCCGCGCGCTGCCTTGCGTGAAACCGGCGAGCCGCTGATCGAGCCGCGAAAGCGCTTCCCCGTCCACGCCCAAAGGTTCGGCAGCATGGGGTTCGTAGGAGAGCGTCGTCAGAATGTCTCGTACAAACCCGGCCATCTATCCCTCCGCTTCATGCAACCGAGCGACCTTCATACCGACCCTTCACGTCGGGGCCGCGTTAAACTATGTTCGTTTTGAATGCCTAATGCCGCCATTCCGGCAGTATCCCTATTCTTTCAAAATCGGCGGCTTGCGCTAGTCGCGAACCCAATCCGGCGATCTCGCTGTTGAGGACAGTCGAAGCGCCGTGCGCGAGCCCTGCACGGCGATCAGACCCGCCGCGACGATAGCCGCGTCGCGAGCTTGTTTCTACTTTCGCTGATTGCACCGAAGCCGAAGCAGCGCCGATCACCGGCAAGAGACGATTCCAGGCAGATCCAGTTGCGATTTTCCGTCTTCGGTCAGCGCCAGTTTGGGCCTTCGACCCAAGTTACCAGACTTCGCCGCGTGCCATCGAGAACCGGGAGAACGCGGTGCTGAAGGAAGGACGGAAAGATCAGCACGCTGCCGCGCGGCGCGAACTTTTCGGCCGGCTGAGCGATCCCGAAGAATTCGAACTCTCCACCCTTGTAGTCCTGCGCATGCGAGAGCTGGACGACGACGGACAGCTTGCGCGCGTAGGGCCGCATCGATTCCAGCCAGACATCCTGATGCCAATCGTAATGTCCCTTGTTCGTTGCGCGATATTCCGTGAACTGAAGCTCGAACGGCGCTTCGATCTCGACACCGAAGTTGTTCCGATTGGACGGCCGCACGAAATCCATAATACGAGACACGATGTCCTTCTCTCGCGCGGCATCAAGCCAGCGCACGGTCGAAGTCCGATAGCCAAGATCGCTGCGCAAATTGCCAGAGAAGCCGATCGTCGCATCCTGCTCGCCATAGCCTTCGGCGCGTTTCACGATCGCATCGCACTCTGCATCGGTGAACGCGCTAGTCCATACTTCCCAAACGTTCTTCATCGCCCACCCCTTCGACGTGAGATTTTCGTAAAGTTGAGAGAAAAGTCGGTGACTTCGACTGAGACCGCAAACCGCCGGATTTTGCGTACACGCAAAAGCGCAATCAGACTGTTCTGTTCAGACTGAAGAAGAAGCGCGCTTTCTTGCTGTAGTATTCAGACGGAGACTTGACAGGAACAGCAATTTGTGCACTTGCCGTCCAACCTTTGATCGGTGTCACCCTTATACCCGCCCCTGCCGTGGCCAGCGAAAAATCCTGAGCGGCAAGTCGATAGGCCGGTCGTTCGGCGCTATGGGCCAGTGCCGCGTCGGTATAGGCAAAAACGGTCAGGCCGCGCGTTCCGCCTGCCGGTTTTCCAGCGACACGCCATGACAATTCGAGGCTGCCCGCCGCCGCCTTGTCCGCCGTGATGATACCCACGCGATAGGCCATGCCCGCGCCTTCACCGCCAAGCGCGAAGCGTTCGGTGGTCGGCAACTTGTCGCCCGTATACTGCCCACGCACCGTCGCTTTCAGCGATATCGCCTTGGTTACTTCCTTCACGGCGGTAAGCTGCGCATTGACCTTGCGGAACGAGGCTTCCGAATAGCCCTCGATCGGGCGGGCACCCAAAGCATTGAAACCCTGGCTGAAACTGGTCGAAATGGCGTAGCCGCCAGTCTTGTCGATCGACGACCAGACCGTGCCGAGGCGAACCGCGCGGGTCTTGAAGCCGCCAAACGCCGTATCGAGGAAGTAGTTGTTGCTGTTCGTCCCATCGAGCGAGAGGCTGAGCGACAGATTGCGGCGATAGGAGCGGATCAGCGGATGCGAGATCGCGATGCCGCCCTGCTTGGCCTCGCCGATGATATCGAGGTCACGCGTCTTGGTGCGGACATAGGCGCCGCTGACTCCCAGCGTCGTGCCGTTCGAACCGATCGGCGTTGCGTGGCTGAGCGAATAGAACTGATAACGGTCCGGATTGAACGGCAGGTTGCCCGAGAAGCGCGTGGTGTCGCCTTCGCGCAGCACGCCGTTTACCGCGACCGAGAGCTGGGTCTGTACGCCGGTCGTGACGTTGACGATGCCGTTATTGTTGACGTTCAGCGTCACGTCGACCTGCTTGCGATCGATTTTCAGGGCCAGCACAAGTTCACCAGGGGTGCGGGTCTGCTTCAGGCTGGCCTGCACGGTCTGTCCGGGGATGTCGCGCAGGAGCGAGATCGTGCGTTCTATGGTGGACTTGTGCGCCGGCGTTTCG
The DNA here is from genome assembly GCF_058273105.1 of Novosphingobium sp. BF6. Lineage (NCBI taxonomy): Bacteria > Pseudomonadati > Pseudomonadota > Alphaproteobacteria > Sphingomonadales > Sphingomonadaceae > Novosphingobium > Novosphingobium sp. BF6. The sequence continues at coordinate 607,878 of NZ_CM177776.1, read as the reverse complement.
CGCATCAGGCGCTTCAATTGCCCGTCGATCAGGCGCGTCGGCGTACTGCGGGTCTTTCCATCGAGCACATACTGGGTGATCCGGCCTTCGAGGACCTGGACGGTGAGCACGCCACCGGTCGGCACCTGCTGCGGGATCGATACGGCGAAAAAGGCCACGTCGCTCTGGGCATAAGTCGTGCTGACGGCATTGGCGATCTTCTGCAGATTGTCCCGATTGAGCGGCGCGCCGATGAACGGAGCAACGGCCTTGTCGAGCAAGGCGGGCGAAAGCGTCGAACCCTGATAGCGCACCTTGGTCAGCGCGACGCCCGGCCCGCCAGACGGCGCGGCGGGCGTCGTCGCCACGACCGGGGCCTGCGGCTGCGGCACTTGTGCAGGCGCCGGTTCGCGGGGGACGCTGGGGTCCTGCCGGTCGATGCGATCCCGGTCGATGATCGGGGCGAGCGGCGAAGAAATGCCCACTTGCGCCTGGGCCGACGGGAACGGCGCCGATTGCAGGAGCAGCCCGGCCAGCAGGAAGCCCCAGCTCCGCAACAAGCCCTTGCGCCGCGGAATGCGCGAAAAAGAGGGAGAAATAGCCGAAGCCTTCATGGTTCGAGAGTCGCCTGATGAATGTATTCGAGATGCGGTATCGGAAGATCTTTCCCCGCAAGATGAAGGACATGGACTCGGCGAGCATCCCGAACTGGAGCCAGAGCGGCTGCTTCGAGACAATAACGGCCAGATTGCAGGCATGGCGGCGCCGCGTGGTCCCCGCGAATATACGCAAGGGGCTGTTTCCGGATCGGGAAACGGCGGGCGGAGCAAGAAATCGGTAACCTTGCCGAATTCGTGGCATAATTCGGATCGGCGCAGCGGCTTGATGCGGAAGTTCGCGTACAATGTTGATTTTATTATCATATCATCCGTTTCAGAGCCGGTGAAAATACGGAGTGTTTGACCGGATAGCCGACACGCAAAACGGTTCCTGAAGCGCGAGGGCGCGACCGATCGGACGGAAATGCTTCGGAAAATGCATATAGGTCGTTTCGGCTACAAATTAGCCGCGCGACGCAGGCTCGCCGCAGTCGGAGCATTCATGAAACATTGGCGCAGTGGCGGTCGGACTTGCGCGTTCCTGCAGGGTCCCGGATATCATGGCACGATATCGGCTGCTCCGGCCTCAGACCGTTCGCGCCCCCTGACCCTGCTTATCGCTTCAACCGCATTTTGCAGACGGTCAACGGCTCTCCATGATAAAGACCGAATCGTTACTGCCCGTGCGGAGCAGGAATTGAATCAACTTGTTGCGATCGCCGGTTCGCCCAAGAAGATCGGTCGTGACCGCGCTCGATCTGGCGCAACCGGTCGACAACCCACAGCTTGAAGTCCCTTTATTCGTGCGGGCACTCGACTGAACATCGCCAAATGCATATACCTGCAAAATCGTTCAAAATATTAGCGCAGGCGAGACATGCATTCACAAGTCGACCGTATCTCGGAAATGGCCCAGGCCGGCGAGAAAATGATCGAACGGCTGCGCCGCAAGGCGTTCCTGCCGGAAACCCGCAAGGGCCTGAACGTCCGCTTCGGAATCGCCGAAGCCGCAACCCTGCTCGGATGCTCGACGAATCGCATCCGCATGGCCGAGGACGACGGACGCTTGCCCCCTCCCCCCGCCGCCGGCAACGGCCGCAGGCTCGGCTATACGGTCGAGGAAATGCTGAACATGCGCGAGGTGCTGGGCGCCTCCCCCGTGCGCGCGCCGCTGGACGTTCCGGCGATGATCGCCGTGCAGAACTTCAAGGGCGGCGTCGGCAAATCGACCGTCACCACCCACCTCGCCCACTATTTCGCGGTGCAGGGCTACCGCGTGCTGGTGGTGGATTGCGACAGCCAGGCGACGACGACGACGTTGTTCGGCTTCAACCCGCATTTCAACATAACCCGCGAAGAGACGCTCTACCCCTATCTCTCCATCGACCCGACCCAGGCCGACCTGCTCTATGCCGTCAAGCGCACGCCCTGGCCGAATGTCGATCTGATTCCGTCGAACCTCGAACTCTTCGACGTCGAATACGAACTCGCCGCGGCCGGTGCCGATGGCCAGTCGGTGCTGGCGGCGCGCTTCCGCAAGCTGAAGCAGGGCCTGATGGACCTCGCGCGCGACTATGACGTGGTGATCCTCGATCCGCCGCCGGCGCTGGGCACGATCAGCCTCGCGGTCATGCAGGCGGCCAACGCCCTGCTGGTGCCGCTGGCGGCGACGACGCCGGACTTCTGCTCGACCGTGCAGTTCCTCTCGATGATGGACCAGGTGCTCGAACAGCTGGTCGGCGCGGGGATCTCCGTGGACTATTCCTTCGTCCGCCTGATCTGCTCCAAATTCGACGGCAACGACCCCAGCCACGAGATGGTCCGCACCATCATGGAGCAGACCTTCGGCCCGGCGCTGCTGCCCGTACCGATCCTCGAAAGCGCCGAGATCAGCCATGCCGCGCTGCGCATGATGACGGTATACGAACTGGAAAAGCCGATCGGCACCCCCCGCACGCACAAGCGCTGCAAGGCCAACCTCGACGAGGCGATGGGCCAGATCGAACAACTCGTCCGCACCGGATGGGGTCGTTCGCAGCGCGTGGACGAGGACTTGCTGGTCAATGGCTAAGCCCCCCCACGGACGCGAATTTTCGTTTTCCTACACGAATATTGTTCGCCATATGTTCTCGCCCGATTCTCGCCCCGAAAATCGCCAGCTTTCTTCGAGGTAAGCCATGGCCCGCAAGCAATCAGACTATCTCGCCGCGCTGCTTTCCGATGACGACCTGAACCTTGACGACGACATCGCGCCTGCCGCCGATGCCGCGAGCGAGGAAAGCGTATCGCCGCCTCCGGCGACCGAACCCAGGCTCCGTACCGAGCGAACGCGCGGCACCACCCTGTTGGGACGAGAGAGCGCCCTCGCCCGTGTCGCCAGCGGCGAAGTGCGGCAGGTCACGCAGCTCCTGCTCGATCCGACCCGCGTGAAGGTCTGGCCGGGCAATGCCCGTTCCTACGCCCACCTCTCGGAAGAATCCTGTCGGGAACTGATCGATTCGATCGTCGCCGAAGGCGGACAGAAGGTCCCGGCCGTGGTGCGCCGCCTCGAAGGCGATCCTGACTATGACTACGAAGTCATCGCCGGTACGCGCCGTCACTGGTCGATCTCCTGGCTGCGCCGTCACTCCTATCCCGACCTGCAGTTCGTGGCGCAAGTCGCGCAGCTCGATGACGAGGCAGCGTTCCGCCTCGCCGATCTTGAGAACCGCGCGCGCAAGGACGTGTCCGACCTTGAACGTGCGCGCAACTATGCCCAGGCTCTTCGCGACCACTACGGCAACCACATGACCCGCATGGCCGAGCGGCTGAAGCTCTCCAAGGGCTGGCTCTCGAAGATGCTCAAGGTGGCGGCGATCCCCGACGCCGTCCTCTCGGCTTTTGCCTCTCCCGCCGATGTGCAGCTGAAGCCGGCCTATCCGCTCGCCCAGCTTCTCGACGACCGCGACAAGGCCGCCGCCATCCGCAAGGAGGCAAGCCGCCTCGCCCGCGAACAGGTCAACCGCCGCACGGACGGTCGCCAGTCGATCCCGGCGGCGGACGTGCTCAAGGCGCTCCTTGCCGCGCCCGACGCGGAACGCGCCTCGCCGGAACCGATGTTCATTCCTTCACGCCATGGTCGACCAATGGCTTCGGTTCAATCGAGCAACCGTCAGGGCGTGACGCTGCGCCTGCATTCCGGTTCGGGTGCGAACCGGGAGGAAGTGCTGAATGCCGTGCGCAACCTCCTCATCCAGCTAGACGAGGAAGGCCGCGGTCTTCAGACCTGACCTTACGGATAAGGCCAGCTCCCTTCTCCGGCATATGTTGGAAATCGCGAATGCAGGGGTCTCGGCCCCTGCATTTTTCGTATCCGCACCCCGTCCCCCTCCCCCTTTTCTCCTCGGCTGTTTCCCCGGGGAAACACACCGTTTCCCCTCGGCGCCCTGTCCCACTGGAATCGCGCGCCCATTTCCACCACCAAACGGCCGAAAATCACGCACAAGTTCTGCACAAGCAAGGTTCCCGGCGGTTTGCCCTGCCCCCGCCAGCCCGCCATGATGACAAGAATCACCCGAATCCGTCGATTCTTGTTTCCCCGGGGAAACAGCGAAGCGCCGTGTTCGGGTCGTCCTGTCCATCGTCCTGAATTCGGAACGCAAGAATGAGTCGCCCACGCAAAGAGACAGGATCCGAACAGTTCGACCTGTTCCTTCCGTATATCGCGGACCTGCCGCTGCGCGACCAGCGCGAGATGATGGAGCGCCCCTTCTTCAGCCTTGCCAAGTCCAAGCGCGTGAAGCCGATCGACTATACCAGCCCCGACAACAAGCTCTGGGTCCATGTCTCGGCCAACCCCGACTACGGCATGGCCACGATCTGGGATGCCGACATCCTGATCTACTGCGCCAGCATGCTCGCCGACATGGCGCGGCGCGGTGTCAACGACGTGCCGCGCAAGCTGCACCTGATGCCTTACGACCTGCTCCGCGCGATCGGCCGCCCCACCACGGGACGCGCCTACGAGCTGCTGGGCCAGGCGCTTGACCGTCTCGTCGCGACGACGATCAAGACCAATATCCGCGCCGAAAACCGCCGCGAAGCCACCTTTTCCTGGCTCGATGGCTGGACCCAGCTGGTCGACGAGCGCACCGAACGCTCACGCGGGATGACGATCGAACTGTCCAACTGGTTCTGGGAGGGCGTGATGATGAAGGGCGGCGTGCTCTCCATCGACCGCGCCTATTTCAACATTACCGGCGGGCGCGAGCGCTGGCTCTACAAAGTCGCGCGCAAGCATGCGGGCGGGGCAGGGGAGGGCGGTTTCGCCATCTCCATGCCCGTGCTTTTCGAGAAATCCGGTGCTGAAGGGCAATATCGCCGCTTCAAGTTCGAGATGCTCAAGCTCGTCGAGAAGGACGAGTTGCCCGGCTATACGCTCTCGCTGGAAACCGCGCGGGATGGCGAGCCGATGATCCGCATGCGCCGCATCGACGGCAAGGGCGGAGCGGAGAAGGGCCTGCCAGCAGCGCTGCCGCCGAGCGAGGATGAGGTCGAAGAGACCGTCGAACGCGCCTTCTCGTCACCGCGGGCCGCTTCCAGGGAACCGGCCCGCAAGCCTGCCCGTACCCGTGCGGTGTCCCGAAAGGCCCCATCGTCCGATCCGGATGCCGCCCGCGTTTCCCCAGGGAAACCGGGGACGCCCCCCACCGCCGAAGAAGCATCCGCGCGCCCGTTCGTCGATGCCAGCCAGCTCATTCGCCGGACCGTCATCGGCCTTTCGGAAGCGGCCACACGCGGCTTCATGACCGATGAGACCATGGACTATCTGCGCCGGACCTGTCCGGGCTGGGATCTCCATGCCCTTCACGCCGAATTCGAACGATGGATCCATGCCGCTCCGGAACGCACGCCGGCTGACTGGCAGCGGGCCTTCATTGGATGGGTCAAGCGCCACCACGAAAAGCACGGCCGCAACTTGCGCGGCTGATCTCCGCCCCGGCAGGACCACCAGCTAAAGACAAAGGCCCCGCAGCTCCCATGCTGCGGGGCCTTTGTCTTTGCGCGTCACTTGTTCGTGACAGGGCCGATTGTCCGGCCAACTCCTTGCCGGTCGGTGCCCCAACGGGAGAAAGGGGCTTATAAAATCCGACCATGCTGATCCCCGGTTGCCTCCGCCGCCTCTGGCTTCGCAAGGCGCACCGATCTTTCCATGGCTTGCTGGCCTGCCGACTTCCCGTTTCGTGACCCGCCCGTATTCGGGAATCTCACTCTCTCGTCAGTTGCGATCGCTTCCACGTCCACATCCGCGTCCATTTGCTGTCGCCCGCAAGGCGCGCAGTCCCCAGCTCTACCGCTGCGGCGAAACGGCCTTGGAATGTCCTAAGCCCAAGATCGCGTCCGGAATTGCCGCATGAACGGACCCGCGCACCTTGCCGAGAGGACACCGTGCGAAGGCCGTTCCCGAAGTGTCGCGTCTGGCGGCAAATGGAAATGCGAGCGCGACCGCGCAGGCGATCGGGAAAGGCCGATTGAACCTTTCCATCCGGACCCCCAGAAAAAGTGATTCAAAAAACCGGCGAATTTTCAGGCCTTCGACACACCGGGAACGCCCAGATTGCATGTTTCGACCCTTCGGGAACACACTTTCGATCCTTTGGGAACAGCCATTCGACCCTTCAGGAACGTCACCGCCGACACTTCGGGAACGTATCGACGACACTTCGGGAATGCACCGAATTTGCGAATCGTGAGATTCCGCGAGAAGGGCGCTCAGAAGCGGCCGCGTAACTTTTCTAAAGGATTCCTTCTAAAGAGCCTTCTAACCCGAACCGAAGCTTTTTGAGTTGGGAAAAGCCTGGGAAAGGCCGCGCAAAATTTAGCGTCCGCGCCTCGCACGCCACCCATTCATGACGCAGCACCACTGTCATGCGTCGAAAGTGAAACCTGTTCCGCTGCATCCAATGGTCTCGCCGTTTTGAATCATTTTTTACGCCCGGCGAGAGTATTTGATTCAACGGAACGCCCGCGCACGCGCGGGGCACGGACCGAGGTACCAAAATTTGCCCTCAGAAGCCCGTACAGCGCCTTAAGAGCGCCTCCGCACCCTACCCCTCGCTTATGCCCATTTTCGCGTTCTACGCGCTTCGATGCCTGATCGCTGAAAAACCTAGGTTTTCCGCCATTTTCAGTGATCCAGCGGCAGAATCGAACCATCGTTGGTCCCAAAAGGATATCGCTCGGCGAGCATCACCGCCTTGACCGATGACCGCTCTCCATCGCCTCTTCGGAAAAGTGCGGAAACGAACTGTCCGATCACATCCCTGCGTCGTTCGCACAGAGGCAGACCGAGCTAGCTCCTATGCAATAGGGCTAAGGCAGCTCAGGCGCGAAAATCGACGCCGGCCAAATCACTCCCGTCTCGCCGAGAAGCGATCGAGGAGTACGTCGATCGCCCCCATCGATTCTCGTATTCGTTCATCGTATCAACAGAAAGCGCGAATGGGGTGCCTTCTGCCCCATCCGTTGCCGGCTGTAAGCGAGAGGGGGTCAAGCCGTATCCAGTTGGCATTGCGGTGGAGATGGCTGACGATCAGTCCGCACCATTCCAGAGCTTTTGAAATTACGCCGACGCCGGTTCGGGCCGCGGCCGAGATATTGAGCCAAAGGTTAGATGCCCGTCGACGCACATCCGGTGTTTTTGCGCCGGATTGGTGACAGACCCTTGATGGTCAGCAGGCGGGCATTGCTTTAATGAAGGCCACCTTGCACGCCGAAACAGCCTTAGCGGCAAGCTTAGGGACAGCTCGCAGGACTTTCGTCGCCGCTAGCCGTTGGGGCAACTCGCGAAAGAACGCGCAAAGCCGGAAGACTTTGGTTACCGGCCACCCGATCAGATGAGAGACTTAAGCCATCGAGTCGATGGATCGTGCCGCGTCTTCGACCCGGGTCTTAGATCGCGGCTTGGTAACGCCGAAATGACCCGCCCTTGGTGACTTCCCGGAGGAGGCCGGCAGCGACGGCTTCGTCAAGTAGGTCTGCAGCGCCCTGCCGGGACAGGGAAAGATCGCGGGCGGCTAAAGTACCACCACAAGAGGGGCGAAGCGCGGCGTACTCGACAAGCTTGCCGAGGTGGGATGTGCTCCTTTTTGTTTGCATCGTGTCAATCAGACGACGCTCCCATAGCCGAAGCCGGGTGTCGAGGCGTACCAGCGCCAAAGCGCCGCCAGCCATTGCCTCAAGCCAGGTAACTCTGCACCTTTCCAGTTTCGCCCGGCTTGAGAGGTCATCATAGTCGTCATCAATGCTGCCGGCAGCGATTTTCGCCCAACTCCGCTTTCGCTCCATCAGCCCGATTGCGACGGTTCCGCCAGCGGAAAAACCAGCCTCGCCCATGCTGTAATAATCGCCAAGCATGATCCCGATCGGCAGATTGCCTTGAAGCAAAGGCCCCACGGTCAACCAGGTCGCGGCCAGGTCGGCGCCGGCAATTGCTGCCGGCATTGCGTGTGCCTGGGCGACGACTTTAGCCCACACCTGAATTTTGTTCTCGTTCAAGTCCATCGGACGGCGTATGATTTCGCTGGCGTTGTCAGCATTCCCAAGGTTCTGAAGCCACCGAAGAACACTTGCCGATGTAGGAAATTGCCGAGACGAGGGTGGGGTATCAAATGCCTGCACGAACGCGTAAGGCCATTGTCGGTAGGAGTGAGGCGAGTAGCCGTAATCCATCGCAAGGTCGCCGGGCGAGACAAGCTCTCCTTCGACATAGCCTAACGCTTCCTGCTGCAAAAATCGATATTGGGCCTTCAGGATCGCCGGCTTTGGGCATAGAAGCACTCGTTCGCCGGCACGAGCGACCGCAGCTTGAGCCGCACCGAAGGCTATCAGTACGTTTTCGCCGAAGCTTGTCATAGCACCGATTTTCATATCGTTATGAAGCTATTGTCAAGCTAAAGCCCTCATAACTGGACGCCCGGAGATCAAACTGGATCGCACTATCGATAATGGAACCTTATCGATAGTCGACATTGCGAGAGAGCTTTATCGAGGGTAGAAAAGCTGCCTATGGGCGAGATTTATCATGCCTCGCTGCTCGCCTCTACAAAGGACGCAGCCTAATGGGAAACTCGCCATTTTCGCTCGTTTCAAGTGACACGGGGGATGAAACGGTCATCACCGTCCGTTGCCCGGGCGAGGGGACATTGCCGCAACGGCGCTCGGGCGAAGCCGTCGACCGGATCGACCAACTCGCAGCGCGGCTCGGCACGCTGCTGAATTCAGATAGCTGCATCGACAAGTTGGCGTTCCGCAGAGCGATGGAAGCGCGAGCCGCGGCCAGCGTGAAGGCACTGGCCAACGATCTGGATGACTATGGAGCCTATTGCCGCAGCAAATGCTTGACTGGTCTGCCCGCCAGCGAGGCACGGATCGTATATTACATCGAAGATTGTGAAGCGCGCGGTCTCAAGCCGTCAACCGTATCCCGCCGCCTCGCTTCCCTCGCGGTTATTCACGGCTTCCTCGGTGGTATCAGCCCGACCAAAAGCGGCGTCGTGCGCGAGGCCATGCGCGGGATGCGTCGCAGAAGCGGTACTGCCCAGCGTCAGGTAGGCCCCCTTCGCCTCGGCGATGATGCGCGGGCAAGGGATGCTTCCATAGTCTTCACCCTCGACGCGCTGATCGGGGCCCGCGAATCCACGCCGCCGGGGCTTCGAGATGCCGCGCTGCTATCCTTGGGCTACGACACCGGCTTGCGCGTCTCGGAACTTGTTGCTGTCCGCTATGACGATATCGCCGTGCAGGAAGACGGTTCTGCGCACCTGAGGGTTCCCCGCTCCAAAACCGATCGGTTGGGGGAGGGCGCCTATGCCTGGGTTTCGCCCGAGACGGTGCGGCGACTCACAGCCTGGATCGAGGAAGCCGGCATTTACCAGGGACCACTGTTTCGAAGGGTGGCTGTTCGCCGTTTCAAGGCGCGCAGAGGCAGCACGGCCCCGCGAATCCGTGAAATTGCGTGGAATTATCGGGGAGGGGAGGAACGCCTGGGCATGACAAGCGGGCGTCCTGCCCGTGTCGAATATGCCATCGGGGAACACCCGTTGACGCCAGCGGCCGTCCGGCTGATCGTCAAGCGTACCGCGCAGCGGGCCGCCGACCTCGGCCTTGTTCGCCTTTCTGGGCAAGCGCTGGATGCGGAGATTGCAACGCTCAGTACCCATTCACTGCGCGTTGGCCTTACCCAGGACCTGTTCGCCGTGGGAGAGGACGCTGGGCCGATTGCCGAGGCGCTGCGTTGGTCATCCCCCACGACCGCGCTACGTTATGGGCGCCACCTCGCACCGGTTTCCCCTGCAACGGCCCGTCATCTGCGCGGCCGGCGGAGCTAAGTCAGCACTGCTGGATTCGGCATCCACACCGCCCTGTTTCGACCGCAGTTGCGACCGGCATGGCAGGGAACGGATCGATCTGAACGATTGGCCATGCCGTTACCCCGTTTTCAGGGACATCCAGAGGCCGTCAAACTGCCCGTTCAGGGGCGCCAGGCCCGCGTTCCGGCCGATCGCGTCGATATAGCCGGCGATCTCGGTGCGCCTGGCCGCGTCGGGCACTATCGGTCGCCCGGGCGGTGCGAACCAGATAGGCAGGAAGCCGGTCTCCACGCGGCCATCGGGATGGATCCGGCATCGACCGACCAGCCCGTTGACGGCCTCCGGGTGGAAGGGGGCTAGCGGATAGGCGGGGTCGGGCTCGAAGCCGAACATCGCCTTGCGCCGCAGCGACCATTCGGCGCGGGCGGGATGGTCCTGGGCGGGCGTCAGCGCATGCGTGACGACGCAGCCGTTGCCCAGTCCGTGGAAGATCGGACGGCCGCGATGAAACTCGATGCCGCGGGCGATATGGGCATGGTGACCGATGACCACGTCGGCACCGGCGTCCACCGCCGCCTGCGCGAGCGGCCGTTCGTAAGGCGCCAGTGCCGCGGGGCGATGGGTGATGCCCTTGTGGAGGGCCACCACCAGGACGTCCGCCTGCTCGCGCGCCTCGGCAATGTCGCGCGTCATCTGTTCCACCGATGCGGGATCGGCGGCGACCAGCTCGGCCTGGGGACGCGAAGGACCGCCATCGGCGGCAAGGACGTTGACATAGGCGCTGCCCGCCCGCGTCTCGGTGGCCCAGCTGATCTCGGGGCCGACACAGTTGTAGCTGAGCAGGGCGATGCGCTTGCCGCCGCGCTCGACCACTGCGGGCCTGCGCGCCAATGGCAGGTTGGCGTCGGCACCGGTGTGGGCGATGCCGAGGCGGTCCAGTTCCTCGTTGGTGTCGGCAATGCCGATGGCGCCGCAATCGGCGATATGGTTTCCGGCCATCGAGAGCATGGTGATCCCGGCGCGGGCGATCGCGGCCAGATGTGCGGGTTCGGCGCCGGGCGCGGGAACGTCGCCCTCCAGTTCCTCGCCGCGCAGGGTATGCGGCACTTCCAGGTGCCCGATCGCGAGATCGGCGGCGCGCGTGACTTCGGCGATACCCGAAAGCCAGTGGTCGGGCTCGGGCACGTCGAGGATGATGTCGCCGAGGAACAGGATGTCGATCGGATCGCTCATCATGCCGCTGCGCCTTCGCTGCGCAGCGCGGCGACGGCGGCCGGATCATAGCCCAGTTCCGTCAGGATTGCCTCGCCGTCCGCGCCCAGCACGGGCACCCGGCGGAGCGGGGCAGGGTCCGAAGCGCTGTCGGACTCGCGCCCGGTGATGAAGCCTGGCCCCATCGTCGCCAGCGGACGGTCGTGACCGGGAAGATCGACCATGTCCAGCGAGCCGCGCTGCACCATGTGCGGATGGGTAACGATGCCGCCCACGTCGCGGATCATTGCGGCAGGCACTCTGGCGTCCGTCAGGGCCTTTTCGAGATCCTCGGCCCGCCATCCGGCCAACCGGTCCGTCAGCCAGGCGCGCACGAAATCGTGATTCGCCACGCGCGCCGCGTGGTCGGCCATGCGGAGGTCGGTGAGCATCGTTTCCGCGCCGAGCACGCGCAGCAGTGCTTCCACTTGCGTCTGGTTGTTGGCGCCGAGCGCGATCCAGCCTTCGCCGGTCGGGTAGAACTCGGACGTGGGAACCATGCGGAAGCCGCGGTTGCCGCTGCCGCCCGGCGTCCGTCCCGTATAGCTGTGGACGGAGACGGCCTGGTTGGCCAGCTTCAGCGCGGCGTCCAGCATGGCGACGTCGACATGCTCGCCCTCGCCGGTCGCGTCGCGGTGGCGCAGGGCGGCAAGTGCGCCGATGACCGCGATATAGCCGGCGAAACTGTCGATGATCGGCAGGCCGATCTTGTGCGGCTCGCCGTCGATGGCGCCGAGCGCGGCGATGCCGGATATAGCCTGGGCGATGTGATCGTAGGCGCCCCATTGCGCGAGGGGGCCGTCCTGTCCGAAGCCGGTGATCGAAACCACGATCAGGCGCGGATTGCGGCGGCGCAGATCCTCGATCGAGAATCCCAGGCGCGCCAGAACGCCGGGGCGATAGTTTTCCACCAGAATGTCGGCGCGTTCGACCAGCTTCCACAGCACGTCCCGGGCGGCGTCGATCTTGAGATCGAGCGCGATGGAGCGCTTGCCGGCGTTGATCGAGGCGAAGGGAACGCTGAGCAGAGGCTCGCCCGCGTGTTCGATATAGTGGCGGAAGCCGTCGCCCACATGCGGCGGTTCCACTTTCACGACCTCCGCGCCCATCTGCACCAGGGCATTCGTGCAGGTGGGGCCGGAAATGGCATGCGTCAGGTCCACGACGCGGATTCCGTCCAAGGCATTCATCGCGAGGCTCCCTGACGGCTGGAAAAGACACCTGCTGCTTCGAGCGCTTCGGCGTCGAAGCCCAGTTCGGCGAGGATGGCGGCATTGTCCGCGCCCGGCAGCGGGGCGGGGCGATGCAGGACCGGTGGGCAGGCGGAAAGGCGGAAGGGTGTTCCGACCTGCTCGACCGTTTCCTGCTCTCCAAGGGTCAGCGTCACATGCATGCCCCGGGCGTCGGCATGCGGGTGGCATAGGGCTTCGCCGGGCGTCAGCACCGGCATGACCTGGGTATCGGCCGCTTCCAGCAGTGCCAGCCAGTATGCCCGGTCCCGGCTTGCGAAAAGTGCGGCAAGGTCTTCATGCATGGCGGGGTGGGCGGCCAGGTCGAACTGACGCGCCGCATAGTCCGGCCGCTCCATGGCCTCGCAGAAGCGCGCCCAGTAGCGCGGCTCCATGTCCGTGGTGCAGAGCCATTCGCCGTCCGCGCAGCGCCAGACGCCGCCCTTGGGATGCCAGTCGCCGGTGGGGAAGCCGATCTCTGCCGGGTCTTGCGCACGGCCCAGCGCCACCATCAGCAGCGGCATGGCGGCGTCGGTCATGGCGACATCGACATGCTGACCGGCGCCGCTCGCGTTGCGGGCCTGGAGCGCGGTGAGAATCGCGATGGAGGCATGGGCGCCCGCCAGGACGTCCGCCACCTGGGCACCGGGCAGGGTCGGCTCCGGGGTACCGTTCAGCCGCGAGAGCGCGCCCGCCAAAGCGAGTGCGGCGGGATCATGCCCGGCGCGTCCGGCCAGCGGACCGGTCTGGCCGGTGAAGGATACCGAAGCGTAGATCAGGCGCGGGTTGATCGCGGCAAGATCCGCGTAGCCCAGCCCCATCGCCGCCATCACGCCGGGCCGGTAGTCCTCGACCAGCACATCGGCCCGCTCCACCAGCGCCCGCAGCACCGGTGCGGCTTCGGGGTGGCCGGGATTCAGCAGCAGCGAGCGCTTGTTGCGCGTGTAGGTGGGGCGGGCGCGGCGCAGGCGCTCGGCCTGCTCGTCGGCGCCGGAGCCGAACATCTCCTGCGCCTTGGCGAGTTCGCGCGGGTGTTCGATGCGGATCACCTCCGCGCCCATGTCGCCCGCCAGCCAACCGAAGTAGGCGCCGGGCAGGAAGCGGGAGAAATCGAGGACGGTCAGCCCGGCCAGTGCGGTCATGCGGCAGCCTTTCTGCGGTCTTGCGCCATTTGCGCGGCAGGCCCTTCGATGAAGGCGGCGATGCGGGCTTCGAGCGCGTCGGAGTCGGCGCGGTCCAGCGCATAGTTGTCTACGCCCAGTTCCAGCACCGGGATCCCGGCGGCGACCAGCGCCCGCAAGACGAAGGGATCGGCATCGTCGAGCGCGACGGCGCCGTCGATGCCGTGGGCCTGCGCCTCGTGGACATGCCAGGGCGCGGCCCAGCTCGGCATGCGCAGTTCGTCGCCCATCGTCAGGAAGCGGGCGGCGAGCGCGCGCAAGGGGGAGCGCGGGGAGTCGTCCACGCCTTCCGCGTCGAACCGGCGGATGTACCCGTCGGCAGCCAGCGCGAGGTACATCGACCAGACGAAGACGGCGCCGTGGCTGTCTTCCCACTTCTGGTAGAACGCGGTGTTGCTCCAGAGACCGCGCCCCACCCACATGAGCCGCACTTTCTCGTCCGCGACGGCGCCGAGGCCTGCGGCGGCCCTTTCCGACACTTCCTCATAGAGCGCGCGGGCGGCATCGCGGCCCCATTCGGTGCCGCGATGCCACTGGGGAACCATCGTCGCGGGCATGGAATCGACTACGCCGATCGGGGCGGGCACGGTTCGCGCGATAAGGTCGCGGGTCATGCGGTAGTATTCTTCCTGTTCGTTGACGAGGTTCATGACCTCCACGAACCGCTCCTCGTCGAAGCGCCGGCCGGTGGCGCTCTCGACGGCGGCGATCACTTCGCGCAATTCGGCGACGAGCAGGTCCAGACGTTCCGGCTCCAGCACTTCGTGCCAGCGGTCGGGCAGAGCCTCCCACCAGCGCGTCTCGATGTTCCAGCGGGGATCGACGGTGCGTTCGTAGACGTAGGACGCGGCTCTGCTTTCGTGCGCCCAGGCCTCGAAGATTGCGGGCGTGGCGTCGCTGGACGCGATGGCCTGGACGAAGTCGGGGCGCGGCAGGCCGCCCCAGGGGGCCTGCTCGGCGTCCCGGTCCAGGGCCGCGGCGACCCCTTGCGCGCTGTAGGCTTCGGCGTCGGTGGGGTAGTGCCGGGAGCGCAGGAGCGCGCGATAGCGGCCGCTCTGCTGCTTGGCGGCGACGATCGAGGCCCACCACTGGTTGACCACGAAGGGCACGCCGAGCGCCCGCAGAATTTCCTGCGGGGCATTGGCGTTGACCATGGCGAACGGCGCCCCCGAAGCCACTTGCTCGCGTATCGAAGCGAACCAGTCCCGCTGGTAATCGCCGGAAGAGGCGGAGGCCTTGAGCACCTTGCGGCTGCGCGCGCGCGGGGCGGGGGCCGAAGCGGCTTTTGCAGGCTTCGGAGCGGCGATTTCCGGCGCTGTATCGTCCTTGCGCAGGGCTTTCACCAGCGGGGCGGTATCGTCGAGCGGGCTCTTGAGGGGCACGATTTCGGCGGGCGCGGCGTCATGCCCGTCCCCGTTCACAGCGCGGTGGAGCGCGGCCACGGTCCAGGGCGCGGCCTCGTCTCCGTCGAGGGTGAGGTGCAGGATGCGTTCGACCTTGCGTTCCTGCACGGCTGCCTGCGCTTCCTGGGCCAGCGCTTCGCTGCGCGCGGCGGCGGCGGGGATGGCGTAAGCGGGATCGGCCCACTCCGCCAGCGAGCGCGGGGTCGGGCGCATGGCGCGCGCGATGCCCCAGTCGTGCACTTCGCCGACGATGTGCAGGCCCTCGCGCTCGATCGCGGCATAGTGCAGGTCGGTCTCGTGCGGCGAACCGGCGCAGAGCGTCGCCGTGCCGGAAGCCTCGGGAAGGGTGGCTGCCTCATCGTGCAAGGCACGCAGCAGGGGGACCAGCTCCTCGGGCGGCAGGATCGCGGCACAGCCGATGCTGCGCAGCATATCCGTGCCGGAAAGGCGGGGGCGCAGCTTGTCCAGATCGCGCAGCAAGGCGTTGACCGCATCGGCGGCATCGGCCTCCCGCGCGAGGTCCGCCTCGGTGAAGGAAGTACCGCCCTGGGCCTGCAGCCAGTCGCCAAGCTGGGCGAGCCGCGCAGCATTGTACGCTCGGCTGGAGGGGCGGTCGATGTGGAGCAGGTCGAGCAGAGTCACCGCCATGCCGGTCGGCGCGCCCAGGCGGGCGTTTTCGCGCAGGGCGGAGAAGACTTGCGCCTGTTCGGCGTCGGCGCGGGTGAACAGGACCGGATCGATCAGCCCCGGATCGAGCAGCCGTTCGGCGAGCAGGTGGGCGCGGCGCCGGGCTGCGGCAGGGCCGAGCAGGGCATCGGCGCGCGGCGTTCCGGCCACGGGGCGTGGAGCAAGTCGCACCGGCGCGAAGCCGGCGGCGCGCAGCAGCGGCAGCGGCGCGTCGCTGCCGATCGTCCGCAGGACACGGCGGCCTTCGCCGCGCAGGCGGTCGGCCACGGTATCGGCATCGCCATAGGCGGCGGCGATCGCGGCCCGGATCGCCGAGGGAGCGCTGCCGATCGGCACCTCAGATCACTCCATCGGCGCGCAGCTGCGCGATCTTCTCTTGCGAATAGCCCAGGCGGCCCGCGAGGATCGTCTCCGCATGCTCGCCCACCCGCACGGGCAATACGTCGTCGAACCCGGTGCGCGCACCGGAGAACACGATGGGAATGCCGGCAGTGCGCAAGTCGATGTGGGTATCGTAGTGCGGATGGTGGACTTCCATCGTCTCCGCGCGGGCGACCACGCGCGGATCCACCAGCGCGTCCTCCGGATGACGTACGGGCGCGACGGGCACGCCTTCGGCTTCGAGCAGGGCGACGACATCGGCCGTGGGCAAAGTGCGCGACCAGTCGTTGATCATGGCTTCGAGCACCGCCGCATTGGCGACACGGGCGTCGCGGTTGGCATAACGGTTGTCCTGCGAAAGTTCGGGGCGCCCCATGGCCCGGAACAGGCCCTGCGCCAGTTTCTCATGTACGGCGACCACCGCGACATAACCGTCGGCACATTCGAAGACGCCGAAAGGCGAAAGCCGCTGTACGGTAAGCCCGGTTCGCGCCTGCATCCCTGCCGCCGCCATGGCCGACCAGTTCTCAATCGCCACGAAGCTGGTGAGCGCGCCGAGCATCGATACGTCGATATGCTGGCCAAGGCCGGTGCGGTGCCGTTGCTCCAGCGCGGAGAGAATGCCGATCACCGCAAAGACCGGTGCGAGCATGTCCGCGATGGGAATGCCGATGCGCACGGGCGGCTCGTTGTGCCCGCCGCTTGCGAACATTGCGCCGGACAGCGCCTGGATGATGATGTCCATGGCCTTGCCGTCCGCCGCCGTCGCCCCGAAGCCGCTGAGCGAGCAGTAGATGACGCCCGGATTCTCCGCCCGCGCCACTTCGTAACCGATGCCGAGACGATCGGCGGTGCCGGCGGTGAAATTCTCGACGACGATGTCCGCGCCGCGCACCAGGTCGCGGAAGACCTCCTGCGATCCCGGCTTCTTGAAGTCCAGCGCGACCCCGTACTTGCCGCGGGCGCGGGTGAGGTGGGAAACCGATACGTCGTCCTCGTGCCGACGCTCCACGCCGATGCCGTCGCGCCCGACATAGGGGCTGTTCTCGCGGGCGAGGTCGCCGCCGCGCGGGTCTTCGATCTTGATGACTTCGGCCCCGAGCCCGGCCAGCAGGAGCGTGGCGTAAGGCCCCGCGAGCGCGCGGGTGAGGTCGACGACGCGCAGGCCTTCGAGAGGACGGCCCAGAGCCGAAAGGTCGGGAGCGGAAGTGGCGGGATCTATGGTCATGGGCGGTTCTCCGTCGGCGCGCAGGCTTCGGCGCTGCCGGTGGTGATGAGGTGCTGTGCGGCCCGGAACACGGGCAGTCCGTCGATGCCCAGTTCGGACAGGCGCTGTGCCTGTCCCAGGGCGTCGGCGTTGTAGAGGCGGTCGAAGCGGGCCTGCTCGGCGGCCGGGAGCGGCGAAAAGTCCACGCCGTCGCTCTTGCCGAAGGCGATGCCGTCCGCCTCGGCCTTTAACAGCTCGCGGTTAAGCGCCGCTTCCCAGTCCTTGCGGGAATGGACCAGCAAGGACTGGAGGTCCTGCGGTAGCCGGGCGAAGGCGCGGTCCGAAATCGCGCGGGCCGGGTAGGCGCCGCGGCTGAAGCGGATCGTGGTGAAGTGCTTGGCGACTTCGGAGAAGTGCAGGCTCTTGATGGTGTCGGCCGGAGCGACCACCCCGTCGATCACGCCCTTGGCCAGGGCGGAATAGACCTCGCTCATCGGCATGTTGACGGGGTCCGCACCCAGTTCCTTGAGCACGTCCACGGCATCGCTCTGGGCGCGCAGGCGCAGGCCGCGGAAGTCCTCCAGGTGCCGGATCGGGCGGGTGCGGGTGAGCACGCCCGGGAAATTCCCGCCCTGGACGGCCAGCACGCGCAGCCCTTCCAGTTCCTTGCCGAAGCCGGGGAAGCGGCCGGCCAGGCAATCGTAGACGGCGATCTGCTCGCCGATATCGCGCACGCCGCCGTAGAAGCCGGACTGCACCCGCAGCAAATGCGCGCCGCCCTTGGCGTAGATCGGCGTGATCAGCCCGATGTCGGCCACCCCGTGGCGAATCTCCTCCATGCTCATGTCGTTGGAGAGGAGCGCGCCGGACCAGTAGGGACGGAAGGCGATGCGCCCGCCGCTGTCGCGGGCAACCTTGTCCATCCACTCCTGGTCGGCACGGCTGAACGGGTGGCTGGGCGGATAGGGGCTGGCATATGTCAGCGTATGTTCGGCGTGCGTCGTCGGGGCCTCGCCGCAGGAGGCGAGCGGTAGCGCCAGAGCGAGCGCGGCGGGAGCAAGCAGGAGCTTCAGGCGCATCGGATCAGCCTCCCGTCACGCTGGGCAGCCACAGGGTCAGCGCGGGAACGGCGATGATCAGGGCGAGGTGGAAGAAGTCGGCGACGAGGAAGGGCACGATGCCCCGGAAAATCGCGCCGAGCGGGATGTCCTTGGCGATGCCCTGGATGACGTAGACGTTGAGGCCCAGCGGCGGATGGATGAACCCGATTTCCATGGTGCGCGTCAGGAAGATGCCGAACCAGATCGCGCTGTAGCCCAGTTCCTGCGCGATCGGCAGGAAGATCGGCGTGGTCAGCAGCATCAGCGCCAGCCCGTCGAGGAAGGAGCCCAGCAGCAGGAGCAGCGCCGCCATGGCGATGATGGCGATCACCGGGCTGGCGTGCATGCCGCGCACCCAGTCGGACATGACGTCGGCGATTCCGGTCACGCTGATGAACGTCGCGAAGAGAATGGCGCCGATGATGACGACATAGATCATGCCCGCCGTGCGCAGGGTGGAGGCTACCGCCTCGCCAATGGCGGCGCGGCTGAAGGCGCCCCGCAGCGCGCAGAGGCCG
Organism: Novosphingobium sp. BF6; assembly: GCF_058273105.1. Lineage (NCBI taxonomy): Bacteria > Pseudomonadati > Pseudomonadota > Alphaproteobacteria > Sphingomonadales > Sphingomonadaceae > Novosphingobium > Novosphingobium sp. BF6. The sequence goes on along the minus strand of NZ_CM177776.1, from coordinate 588,993 downwards.
AGCGCCGCGACGACGCCGACGGAGGCCGCCTCGGTCGGGGTGAACCACCCGATCATCAGGCCGCCGATGACGAAGACCACCAGGGCGATCACGTCGAGGATGCGGCCGAGGCCCAGGATGCGCATCCGCCAGCCCACGCGCTCCGACTTGGGGCCGAGTTCCGGGCGCAAGTGGCACAGGATGCTGATGGCGATCATGTAGAACAGCGCCTGGGTGGCGCCGGGAATGATCGAGGCGGCGAAGAGCTTGCCGATCGACTGTTCGGCGATGATGCCGAAGACGATCAGCGCGCCCGACGGCGGGATCAGCGAGCCCAGCGTACCGCCTGCCGCCAGTGCCCCGGCGGCGAATCCGGGCTGGTAGCCGGCGCGGCGCATCTCGGGCAGGGCGGCGGCGCCCACGGTGGCGACCGTGGCGAGGCTCGATCCGCTGATGGCGCCAAAGCCGCCGCAGCCCGCGATCGAGGCCAGCGCGAGGCCGCCCTTGCGATGGCCGACGAAGCGCGCGGCCACGTCGAAGAAGTCGCGGCTGGCTCCGGCGGCGAAGCACAAGTGCGCCATGAGCAGGAACAGCGGCAGGACGCCCAGTTCGTACTTCATGACGGTTTCGAAGGCGACGACTCCGCCCTTGATGACGGCCGCCTCGGGCGAGATCAGCACGGCAAGGCCGACAAGGCCGACACCGGCAAGTCCGACGCCGATGGGAACGCCCACGGCCAGCAGGCCGAGCAGCGCGAATATGCCGATAAGGCCGATAACCTCGGGACTCATGGAGCGCTCCGGCGGAAAAGGCTGCGCAGGAACAGCGCGGCGATGAACAGCAGTGCGCCGACCTGAAGCAGGCGCAAGGGCGTGATGGGGATGTGGAGAAGCTCGGTCCGCTCGTGGCCGCCCCACAGGTCGTGGACCAGCCAGAGACCGGCCCCGGCGAGCACCAGGAACAGCACCGCGGCCAGCACCGCCGATATCTTGGCAAGGCGCTGGACGGCAGGAGCGCTCAGCCGCTCGGTCAGGATATGGACGGCGGCGTGCGATCCCTTGAGCGTCGCGAATATCATGGCCGAGGAGGCGATCAGGACGATGCAGCACTGCACGACTTCGATCGAGCCCAGCAGGGTGAATCCGGTATGGCGGCCCAGCACGGCGACGGCGTCGGTGGCCATGGCCACGAACAGGCCCGTCCCGCCGATCAGGTAGGCGACGCGGGTAGCGCCTCCGGGCACCTCGGGCGCCTGTGGCGACTCGCTTGCCGAGGGCGCTTCGCTGCCCGCGTCCAGGTCGTTCTGCATCTTCCTCTCCCAGGCGGCCTTATTGACAGCCTTGCCGTTCAACCGTCTAATACCATGACAGGCAACATGGTAGATATATTCAACTATCTGTCAACTACACCAAATGAAATTGAGACAGGGACGAAAACGTGGCGCGCGGGAGCAGCAAGCGGGAACAGGCGGAAGCGGAAGAGCAGGGCATCAAGCTGGGCCGGCTGGACGAATTCATCGGATTTCGCCTGCGGCGCATCCAGAACCAGCTTTCGCGCGATTTCGCGGCGGCCACAGCCGATCGCAACATGCGCTCGGGACTGTTCTCCTCGCTCTCGATCGTCGCGGCCAATCCGGGAATTTCCCAAAACGAACTGTCCAAGGCAGTGGGTCTGGACAAGTCGATCACGGTCCAGATCGTCGATGAACTGGAGAAGCGCGAACTTGCCGTGCGCGAGCGGTCTCCCACCGATCGGCGGCGCCACGCCCTGTTCGTCACCGATTCGGGCAAGGCGTATCTCGATGAGCTGTTCGCGATCCTGACGGAGACGGAAGACGCCGTCCTGCACCAGCTCACCCGGGCGGAACTCGCCCTTTTGCGGGAATTGCTGGACCGCATGTACCTGGCCTACGACGAGGCCAGAATTTCGCTATAACGAAAAACAATACCGTCCAATTAAAAGATAGTTGACATACTCCACGATTGAGTCGCATCATCGGGTTGTCGATGGCGCCAGGAGCGCCTGCGGACGGCGACAACGCCGCTGCGACGAGTGGAGAGGTCATGTCGTGTCCCTTGGGGCACTCCCTGCTGTTGCTCCTTTCGCGCCGGCGCCATCGCCGAAACGATAAATGCCCGGCACGGCCGGGTTGGGAGGTCAATAGATGTCGCGCCTTACCTTGCGTCACCCCGTTTCCCGGCTGGTCTCCTATGGGGCCATGGCCGCTTTCGCGCTGGCGGCGTCTGCTGCGCAGGCCCAGGACCAGGCAGAACAGTCGCAGGCCCCCGTTACCGATGCAGGCCAGTCCCAGCCGGACAGCGGGGAAGACAGCGCCTCGCCGACGATCCAGGAAATCATCGTCACCGGCACCAGCATCCGCGGCGCGGCGCCGGTCGGCTCTCCGCTGGTCGCCGTGGGACGGGCAGAAATCGACCAGTCCGCCGCCACCACCACGATCCGGGTGCTTCAGGAAACCCCGCAGATCACCAACTACGGCGTTTCGGACACGAGCCGCAGCGGTGCGGGCGGAGCGGGCAACGTCGTCTACGGTAACTCGATCAACTTGCGCGGCGTCGGTCCCTACGCCACGCTGACGCTGATCAACGGTCGCCGCGCGGTGCCGCAGGGCACGACCGGTGCCACCATCGATCCCTCCACCATTCCTACCCTGGCGCTGGAGCGTGTCGAGGTGATCGCCGACGGCGCTTCGGCGGTCTACGGCTCGGACGCGGTGGCCGGTGTCGCCAACCTGATCCTGCGCCGGAATTACGAAGGCGCCCAGATCGAGGTGCAGCACGGCGTGGCCGATCACTACTTCGAAAGCCAGGTGGGTATCGTCGCCGGTCACAAGTGGTCGACGGGCCAGGTCACGGCCTCGTTCCAGCATACCTATCGCAGCAATCTGAGCGGCCGCGACCGGGATTTCTACGGCGCCGACCTCACGACGCGCGGCGGTGCGGACTACCGCGTAAGCCAGTGCGCGCCGGGTAATATCGTGACCGGCGGGCGCAGCTACGCGATCCCGGCGGGCGGCGCGACGCCGGGCAACCTCGCTGCCGGCACCGTCAACCGGTGCGACAATCTCAAGGCGATCGACCTGGTTCCGCAGCAGGAGATCAACGCCGGCACCATCAACTTCGACCAGGACATCACGGACGGCATCCGCTTCTACGCGGACGTCTATGCTTCTCGCCGCGATGCCCTGCGCCGGGGCCAGGTGGCCGCGCAGAACCTGACCGTTCCGCGCAGCAATGCCTTTTTCGTGTCGCCCGCCGGAACCAATCCGGCCAGTGAGACCGTGCAATATTCGTTCGTCAACGACTACGGCCCCTACTCGACCTCGGACATTACCTCCAAGACGATCCAGGGCACCGCAGGCATCACCGCCGATCTGTTCGGCGACTGGCAGCTCGACCTCTACGGCAGTTACGGCTGGAACAAGGACCGCGTGTTCAGCCAGGGCGGCCAGACCGATTCTGCCGCGCTGGCCGCCGCTCTGGCCAGCAGCAATCCGGCGACCGCATTCAATCCCTTCGGCACTTCGGTCAACGATCCCGACGTGGTTGCGGCAATCATGAACAACGTCAGCACCACGCAGGGCATCAGCCGCATGAAGGCGGCCGAGGCGAAGCTGGACGGCACCCTGTTCACCCTGCCGGGCGGCGACGTGAAGCTGGCGGTGGGCGCGGAGTACTACAAGCTGAATCTGCGGACCGGCCAGCTGCGCGGCCGCCTGGAATCGCAGACCGGCACGGATATCCGTCTCTCACGCAATGTGAAGTCCGCCTATGCGGAAGTGCTCGTGCCGATCTTCGGCCCCGGCAACGCGATCCCCGGCTTCCACAGCCTGCAACTCGACGTGGCCGGCCGCATCGACAAGTACAGCGACGTCGGCACCACCAAAAATCCCAAGATCGGCATCAACTGGGAGCCGGTCGCCGACCTCAAGCTGCATGGCAGCTACGGAGAATCCTTCCGCGCGCCGCTGTTGACCCAGCTCGTCAGCGCGGGCGGATCGCAGCTCTATATCCAGAACTACTTCGATCCCACCGTGGGTGCGACCGTGCAGGGCGTGGCGCTTTCGGGCGGCAACCTCGATCTCCAGCCCGAGACGGCGCGGACCTGGTCGTTCGGCGGCGAGTATTCGCCCGCCTTCCTGCCCGGCGCGCAGTTCAGCGTGAACTATTTCGACATCGTCTACGAAGGCCAGATCAACGGCTACCTGTCGAACCTGAACGTGCTGCGTCAGGAGAACCTCTATAGCTCGATCATCACGCGCGGCGGGGCGGCACAGGCGCGCATTGCCGAGCTGGTCAATTCCGGCCTCACCGTCAACGGCGGCACGGCAGCGAACGCGCTGGCGGCCGGCGTCTTCGTCGACGGGCGCCCCAGCAACCTGGGCACCACGATCACGCGCGGCCTGGACTTCGGGCTGGCGGTGCCGATCCGCACGGACAATGCCGGCGATTTCCGCTTCTCGCTGCGCGGCACGCACTTCTTCACCTACAAGGTGGGGATCACGCCGGACAGCCCGGTGATCGATCAGGCAAACAACATCGACTATCCGCTGAAGTGGCGCGCACGCGGCGTGGCGGGCTGGTCCAAGGGCGGGTTCGACGGCAGCGTCGTCGTCGCCTGGCAGAACGGCTACAACAATACGTACGTCGCGCCGGTGGAGCGCATCAAGTCCTACACCACGGTGGACCTGCGGCTGGCCTACGATCTCGAAGGAACCGGCATTCCCGGGACCGAGGGCGTCAAGATCGGCCTTGACGTGCAGAACCTGTTCGACCGCGATCCGCCGTTCGTTGACCTGGCGCCGACATCCAACGGCGGCGGCGGCGGCTTCGATCCGCAAACCACCAACGCCATCGGCCGCATGATCTCCGTCTCGCTGAGCAAGACGTTCTGATGCGCCGCACGGCTTGCACCCTTGCGACGATCGGCGCGGCGATCGGTGCGCTGGCCGCCGCCGCTCCCGCGCTGGCGGGGATCGACAAGGTCGACGGGCCGATCCCCGTCACCGCCCAAAGCCAGGTCTACAACGCGGCTTCGGTCCCCGGCGCTGTCCCGGCGGTGGACCTTGCCGCGCAGGGCTATGTGGAGGAGGAATATTTCCTTCATGGCACTGCCGACGCCTATCGCCGCGATCCCTCGGGCAAGCTGGCCGTGCTGACCAAGGATGTGCCTTACGGCACCCGCATCGTCGTGCGGCGACCCAGGGATGCCGGAAAGTTCAGCGGCGTGGTCCATTTCGAGCCGATCCACCCCTCGCAGGGCGGAACCTCGCACTGGGTGGCAATGTCGGGCTACATGATGGCGCATGGCGACATCTACGTGGCGGCGGGGCTGGGCGATGATGCGCCGTCCCGCGCGATCTCCGCCAAAGGGCCGGTGCCGACCGCGCAAAGCCAGGTGCTCCAGTGGTTCGATCCGCAGCGCTACGGCGCGATCCAGTGGCCCGCGGAGGACGGCATCCGCTATCAGGTCATGGCGGACATGGGCGCGCTGCTGCGCAGCGACACGCCGCAGAATCCCCTGCGCGGGCTGAAAGTGCGCCGCATCCTGGTCGGCGGCTGGTCGTTCACCGGCAGCGTCCAGCGCACTTTCATCAACGAGGGCTTTCATGATCGCGCCCGCCTGCCCGGCGGCAAGCCGGTGTTCGACGGCTACCTCATCGGCATTTCCTCGCGCTGGAACGGCGGCGGCTACATTCCGCTCAACAGCCAGGAACCGGTGACTCGCAACGACGATCCTCGCCGTACGCTCAAGCCTATCGACGTGCCGGTGATCGAATTCATGTCGGAGTTCGAAGTCGGCACCGGACCCGGCCCGCAGACGCCCGACAGCGATGCGAAAGTGGGCGCACACCGGCTCTACCAGCTTGGCGCCGTGGTTCACGGTGCCAGCATGATCGACGGCAATCCTCCGCGCGAGAAGCGTCCCAACTTCGTCCAGCTTGCCGCCAAGGGCTATCCGGTGGCGGGCGCGAAAGGCGAGGAAGCGCTGAACGTCTGCCCCCTGCCGATCAGCGATGTGCCGCATGGCGCGCTCGCCCGCGCCGCCGTGGAGAACCTGCGGCTCTGGACGGACAAAGGCATCGCGCCGCCCCATGCGCCGCCGCTTGCCTGGGACGGCGACAAGATCCGCCGCGACGCGGTGGGCAACCCGGTCGGCGGCATGCCGGTGGCCGAGTTCAAGGTGCCGCTGGCGTCCTATGGGCCGTACAAGGGGACGGACTTGCCCGCCTGCACGCCGGCCAAGGGCCGCCCGATTTTCGTGCGCTCCGATCTTGGCGGCGCGGCGCTCAAGGCGCGCTACGGCTCGGCAGAGGCGTTCGTCCGGCAGTACGATGCGCAAGTGGACGGCATGGTCAGGCAGCGCTGGCTGCTCCCCGAAGATGCCGCCGCGCTGAAGGAAAAGGCCCGCCGCGATGCCGGGGCGCAGTTCGCCGCCGGTTCCTGAGGTCCGAAGGCCAGAAAGTTGAAGGTTTTCCCGACATGATGAAGTCGCTTTCCGCCTCTCTCCTCGCCGCGACGCTCCTTTGCGGTACGGCACAGGCGCAAACCGCGCCGGCCAGCTTCGGCCACTACAAACCGGCTGCGACTTATGACGGCATGGTCTCCACGTCGCGTTATGTCGAAATGCGCGACGGGGTGAAGCTGGCGATCCGGGTGGACCGGCCGACCAGGGACGGCAAGCCGGTCGACGGCCGCTTTCCGGTGATCTGGCACCACACCCTGTCGATCTCGCAGCAGACCGCCGACGGCGCGGGCGAGCGCGTGAGCGGCTTCCGGCAGGTCCAGGATCTCACGCGCTACGGCTATGTCGTGGTGCAGGTGGCGCGGCGCGGCAACGGCCAGTCGACCGGCGTGCGGCGCGGCTACCATGACCGCAACGAGGCGCAGGACGCCTTCGACATGACGCAGTGGCTCGCCGCGCAGCCCTGGTCGGACGGCAAGGTCGGGGTCTACGGCTGCTCCAATACCGGCGATGCGGCCATGCATGTGATGACCATGCGCCCGCCCGCGCTCAAGGCGGTCTTCGCGGGCTGCTTCTCCTGGAACAAGTACGACGCCTTCCGGCGCGGCGGCATCTTCGCGCAGTGGGGCACCGGCCCGACCCGCACGGTGGAGGATGACATGAAGGTCTCCCCCGTCGATGGCGACGAACGGAAGATCGTGCTGCGTCAGGCGGCGGAGGAGCACCAGCTTTCCACGCCCCTGTTCGACATGTGGAAGCAGCTTCCCTATCGCGACAGCTGGTCCAGCCTGGTTGCGAGCCGCTTCTGGGCGGAAGGCAGCGCGTCCAGCTATGCGGACCAGATCCGGCTCGGCGCGGTACCGCTCTACATTCAGGGTGGCTGGCGCGATGAACTGCGCGACCAGGGCTTTATCGCCCATGCCAACATCCCCGGATCGCGGCTGGTGATCGGCCCGTGGAAGCACTGCAAGAGCGACGACTTCGCCCTGCTGGAGGAGATGCACCGCTTCTACGACCGGCACCTCAAGGGTATCGATACCGGCATCGACCGGGATGCGCCGATCCACTACTTCACCGTCAATGCCGCGCCGGGCACCGAGTGGCGCGCGTCGGCGGACTGGCCGTTGAAACAGACCCGCATGCAGAGCCTGTTCCTCGACGGGACACGGCTGAGCGAGAAGGCAGGGCGCAGCAAGCCGCTGACCTTCACCGCCGACTATACCGTGAAATGCCCGAACGCGGGCGAGGGATCGCAAGTGCAGCCCTGTCATGTCGAGGGATCCGGCGCCAGCATGCGCGGCACCCCGCTGGCGGCCGATACCGAAGTGACCGGCAATGCCCTGGCCGACCTGTGGATCTCCGCCGACCGGAGCGACGCCAACGTCTTCGCCTATCTCGAGGATGTCGCACCGGACGGAACCGTGCAGATCGTCACCGAGGGACGGCTCAAGGCATCGCTGCGCAAGGAGGCGAAGGCGCCCTGGGTCATGCCGCCGGGCGTGCCGTGGCACCGATCCTACCAGGAGGATGCGCAGTCGCTCAAGGCCGGGGAGCCGGTGCGCCTGCATTTCGACATGATGCCCACTTCGTGGCTGTTCCGCAAAGGACACCGAATGCAGATCACCGTGACCGGATCGGATCATCGCGAGCGGGCGCGGGACATCGCCACGCCGCCGCGGATCACCGTCTACTTCGATCGTGCGCATCCCTCCAGGGTCAGCCTGCCGATCATTCCGGCGACGCCCCGCTGATGCCGCTGCTGGCGCTGTTCGCCGCCGCGGCGGCGCTGGGAGGCGGAACCGGGGGGAGCGAGGCCTGTGCCCGGGCTGCGGGACTGGCAGCGCCGGATGTGCGCATCGTCCGGACCACGCCGATAGCCGCCGCCAGCGGTTTCGTCTCCCCGGACGTCCGCGCGCCCAGGGTCGATGCCGGGTTCTGCCGGGTCGAGGGCGTGATCGAACGGGAGATCGGCTTCGAGCTGTGGCTTCCGCTGCAGCGCAAATGGAACGGTCATCTGCTGACGGGCGGCGTGGGCGGACAGGCGGGAAACTTCAATTACCGCGAACTCGCACGGGCCGTCTCGCGCGGCTATGCAGGTGCCAGCACCGACACTGGCCACAAGGCAAGCGATCGTCACTGGCTGCTGGGCGGAGCCATGCGGGCGGCCAACTATGCCGAGCGCGCCAATCACCTGCTCGCGGTCAAGTCGAAAGCCCTGATCGCGGGCTTCTATGGCAAGCCGGTGCGCCGCGCGATCTTCTCGGGCTGTTCGGGCGGCGGGCGTCAGGCGATGACCGAGGCGCAGCGCTACCCGCAGGACTATGACGGCATTCTCGCCGGAGCGCCCGGCGTGAACACGCCCGCCATGAGCGCCCGGCGCATGTGGGAGATGATGCGGCATCGCCGCCATGCCGGACTGATGTCCGCGGCCGACTGGTCGCTGGTCTCCCGCAGCGGCGTGGCGGCCTGCGACGGCGACGATGGACTGCGCGATGGCCTGGTGGCGAACCCCGCCGCCTGCCGCTTCGACATAGCCGCTCTGCAATGTCGGCCCGGCGGCACCGGACAGTGTCTCAGCCCCGCGCAAGTCGCGTTCGCCACGCGCATCTACGCGCCGCTCCACGACGAGAACGGCAAGCGGATCGACGGGGGCATCCTGCCCGGCGTGCCGGTCAGCGCCACGCCGCTGCCCGAGCCCTTCACGCCCGGCCCGCCCTATCTCGCGGTGGCCCTGTTCGGCGACGGGGTGCACAAGGATCCGAACTGGGACGCCGCGACGTTTCGCCTCGCCGACGATCTTCCGGCGATCGACCGGGTGATGAACCTCCATGCCGACGATCCCGACCTCTCCGCGTTCCGCGCGCGCGGCGGCAAGCTGCTGATGTACCAGGGCTGGGCCGATCCGCTGGTCCTGGCGCAATCGACCACCGACTATTTCGGCGCGGTCGGCAGGCGCATGGGCGGGGACGTTGCGGATTTCCTGCGGCTCTACATGGTTCCGGGCATGGATCACTGCGTCGGCGGAGCAGGTCCGGACCTGTTCGGGGCGACAGGGGGCGAGGGGCTGGACCGCTCGCCCGCTCACGACATGTTGGCGGCGCTGGAGCGTTGGCTGGACACCGGTATCGCGCCCGGCCCGATCCTGGCGGTGAAACGCGAAAGCGGTGCAGTCACCATGCAGCGCCCGCTCTGCCCCTATCCGCAGGCGGCACACTATCGCGGCAATGGCAGTCCCTTGTTGGCGACCAGTTTCACGTGTCGCTGACGATCCGTTTCGGGCGCTTGCATGGATTTCTATAATGCTATAGCCAATAGCTAAATTTTTGGGAGATTCCATGCCATGAAGTTCGAGCGCATCAACCCGCTGACCGGAGATGTCGCGTCCAGCGCAGAGGCCATGACCGCCGATCAGATGCCGGCCATCGCGGCGCGTGCGGGCGCCGCCCAGCCTGCCTGGGCCGCGCAGGGCCCGAACGCGCGGCGCGCCGTGCTGCTCCGGGCGGCAGATGCCCTGGAAGCGCGCAAGGACGCGTTCGTCGATGCCATGATGGGCGAGATCGGGGCGACGGCCGGCTGGGCCATGTTCAACCTCGGCCTCGCGGCCGGCATCGTGCGTGAAGCGGCTTCGCTCACGACCCAGATCGCGGGCGAAATCATTCCCTCGGACAAGCCGGGCTGCCTGGCGATGGCCATCCGCGAGCCGGTCGGCGTGATCCTGGGCATCGCTCCGTGGAACGCCCCGATCATCCTGGGCGTGCGCGCGATCGCCGTGCCGCTCGCCTGCGGCAATGCCGTGATCCTCAAGGCCAGTGAGCAGTGCCCGCGCACCCATGCCTTGATCATCGAGGCTTTCGCCGAAGCCGGTTTCCCCGAAGGCGTCGTCAATGTCGTCACCAACGCGCCTGCCGATGCGGGTGAAGTGGTCGGCGCGCTGATCGATGCGCCTGCAGTGAAGCGCATCAATTTCACCGGCTCCACCGCCGTCGGCAAGATCATCGCCAGGCGCGCCGCCGAGCATCTCAAGCCCTGCCTGCTCGAACTGGGCGGCAAGGCGCCGTTCGTGGTGCTGCATGACGCCGATCTGGACGAGGCGGTCAAGGCCGCTGCTTTCGGGGCCTTCATGAACCAGGGCCAGATCTGCATGTCGACCGAGCGGATCATCGTCGTCGAGGCGGTGGCCGATGCCTTTGCGGAGAAGTTCGCCGCGAAAGTCGGCGCCATGGCGACGGGCGACCCGCGCGAGGGCAAGACCCCGCTCGGCGCCGTGGTCGATCGCAAGACGGTGGATCACGTCAACGCGCTGATCGCCGATGCGGCAGGCAAGGGCGCGCGGGTGCTGACCGGCGGCGAGGCGGACAGCGTGCTGATGCCCGCCACCGTGGTCGACGGCGTGACTGCGGCGATGAACCTCTACCGCGACGAGAGTTTCGGTCCGGTCGTCGCGATGATCCGCGCCCGCGACGAGGAACATGCGATCGAACTGGCCAACGACACCGATTACGGCCTGTCCGCCGCCGTCTTCACCCGCGACACCGCACGCGGGCTGGGCGTCGCACGGCGGATCAAGTCCGGCATCTGCCATGTCAACGGCCCGACCGTCCACGACGAGGCGCAGATGCCGTTCGGCGGCGTCGGCGCGTCCGGTTATGGCCGCTTCGGCGGCAGGCAAGGCATCGACAGCTTCACCGAAACCCGCTGGATCACCGTCGAGACCCAGCCCGGTCACTTCCCGATCTAACCGCCCCCTTCACGGCGGGCCTCTCCGGCCCGTGTTCAGCGCCAGATGGCGTTGAGCGCGGGCAGGAGATGGTCGCGGTGCTCGGCGGGTACGCGGTCCAGCAGTTTCTGCTCGAAAGCCTCGATCACCTCGCCCAGTTCGGCGACTTTTACGCTTCCTTCAGCCGTGAGCACGATCGCCAGCGATTTGCCGTCGAGTGGCTCGCGGCGAATCCAGCCTGCGGATTCGAGGCGATTGAGCAGCGGGACCATGTTGGCGCGCTGGATGTCCAGGGTCTTGCCGATCTGGCTGCTGGTCAGGTCCGAGCGATCCTGCACCAGCAGGAGCACGGCGGCTTCGGTGATTCGAAAGCCCTGATCGGCCAGTATATCCCCAAGCTCGCCCATCACGGCATTGGCGGCGCGACGAAGCGCATATCCCGGCAGTTGCCCCAAAAGATCGGTCATTGTCCCTCACGTATTTATGCTATTGACGATAGCAATGTGGTTGTTATGAATTACAGCAATCAAGGAAAGAGGATAGCCATGCAAGAGCGCACCGAACACGACACCGTCTCCTATACCGTCGAAAACCGCATCGCCTGGGTTTCGTTCAATAGGCCCGAGAAGCGCAACTGCATGAGCCCCAGCCTCAATCGGCGCATGAAGGAAGTGCTCGACGAACTGGAATTCCGCGAGGACGTAGGCGTACTGGTGCTGACCGGTGAGGGCACCGCCTTCTCGGCAGGCATGGACCTCAAGGAGTACTTCCGCGAGAACGAGGAAAAGGGCCTCGGCCATGTCCGCAAGGCGCAGCGCGAGGCTTACGGCTGGTGGGAGCGCCTGCGCTGGTATGAGAAGCCGACGATCGCCATGGTCAACGGCTGGTGTTTCGGCGGTGCCTATGGCCCGCTGTTCGGTTGCGATCTGGCCGTGGCGGCGGAAGACGCGCAGTTCGGGCTTTCGGAAATCAACTGGGGCATCCTGCCCGGCGGCGGTGCCAGCAAGATCATCGTCGAGCTGACCGGCTTCCGCAACGCCATGTACCATGCGATGATGGGCGAGAACATCGACGGCAGGAAGGCCGCCGAATGGGGGCTCGTCAACGAGGCGGTGCCTGCGGACAAGCTGAAGCAACGCGTCACCGAAGTCGCCACCGTGCTGCTCGGCAAGAACCCGGTGGCGCTGCGCGGCACCAAGTGGGCGATCCGCCGCGTCAGCGAAATGACCTTCGACAACTCCATGGATTACCTTGTCCGCACGCAGGAAGCGGCGAACTTCTTCGATGCCGAGGGACGCAAGGAAGCGACGCGCCAGTTCATCGACGACAAGACCTACAAACCCGGTCTCGGCGCCTACGATCTGAACAAGGCGCGCTGAGCGCCAGGCCCGGGAGAGGCAGCAATGAACGATACAACCCTTTCGAGGGACGCCGTCGCGCGCCTGCTGCGGCCGCGCTCGGTCGCGGTGGTGGGCGCCAGCGACAAGCCCGGAGCGCTCGGCGCCTCGGTACTGGGCAACCTCGACCGCAACGAGTTCGCGGGCGAGGTCTACCCGATCAACCCGAAGCGTGAGGCGATCGGCTTTCGCAAGTGCCTTGCCTCGGTGGAGGATCTTCCCGGCGGCGTGGACGTCGCCGTGCTGGCGATCCCGCAGGCGGGCGTGCTGGATGCGGTGCGGGGGCTGGCCGCGCGCAAGTGCGGCGCCGCCATCATCTTCTCGGCGGGCTTTGCCGAGGGCGGCGAGGAGGGCAAGGCCCAGCAGGCCGAGATCGCCCGGATCGCCGCCGAGCACGGCATGGTGATCGAGGGGCCGAACTGCCTTGGCCTCGTCAACCATGTCGACGGCATTCCGCTGACTTTCGTGGAAACCGATACCGTGGCGCCGGACGGACGCCGCGCGGTGGGCGTGGTCTCGCAGTCCGGGGCGATGGCGGCGGTGCTCTGCACGACGTTCCAGGCGCGCGATCTGGCGATCAGCTATTCGGTCTCGACCGGGAACGAGGCGGCCAGCGGCGTCGAGGACTATGTCGACTGGCTGGTGGACGACGAGAGTACCCAGGTCGTCGCCATGATCGTCGAGCAGTTCCGGCGACCGGCGCGCTTTCTCGCCGCCGCGCGGCGCGCGCGGGCGGCGGGCAAGCAGGTGGTGCTGCTGCACCCCGGCAAGTCCAGCGCGGCGCGCGAATCCGCCGCGACCCATACCGGCGCCATGGCCGGCGATTACAAGCTCATGCGCCGCAAGGTGGAGCGGGCCGGCGTGGTCTTCGCGGAAACGCTGGAGGAACTCGGCGATATCACGGAAATCCTGTTGCGCGCGCCCGCACTTGCGCAGCCGGATCTGGCCGTGCTGGGAGAATCGGGGGCGTTCAAGGCGCTGACCCTGGATCTGGCCGAAGAACAGGGCATCGTTCTGGCGCCGCTGGGCGACGCGGACTCGCCTGCCCTGCGCGCCGCCTTGCCGCCCTTCGTTCCGGTCAGCAATCCGCTCGACATTACCGCGCAGGGCCTGAGCCAGCCCGAGATCTACACCAATACCCTGGCCGCCTTGCTCGACGATCCGCGGGTCGGCGGCGTGGTGGCGGGCATCATCCAGACCGATCCCGTCACTTGCGCCATCAAGGTGCCGGCGATCATGGCGGCACTGGAAGGCCGGACGATCGGCAAGCCGCTGGTCTTCGCCGGGCTCGATGAAGGCGCGCCGATTCCGCCCGAGCACATTGCCGCACTGCGTGCCAAGGACATCCCCTGCTTCCCCAGCACCGAACGCGCGTTCCGGGCCATGGCCCGGCTCGGCGCCCTGGCAAGCCGGGATCTGGCGGCGAAGGACGCCGCCGTCCTGGCGGTGCCGGGCCTTGCCGACCATGACGGCGTCGTTGCGGAGTATCGCGCCAAGGAATTGCTCGGGCCGTTGGGCTTCGCCTTCCCGGCCGGACGTTTCGCGGATAGCGCCGAGGCGGCGGTCTCCGCTGCCGAGGTGGTGGGCTATCCCGTGGCGATGAAGGCGCAGGCGGCCGCGCTCGGTCACAAGAGCGACGCGGGCGGTGTCATCCTGAATCTTGCCAATGCCGATGCCGTTACCGAGGCCTGGGCACGGATCCATGCGAATGTCGGCGCCTATGACGCCGCACTCGTGCTCGACGGTGTGCTGATCGAGAAAATGGGCGCGCGCGGGCTGGAGATGATCGTCGGCGGGCGCAACGATCCGGAATGGGGACCGGTGGTCCTTGCCGGGTTCGGCGGGGTCACGGCGGAAATCCTCCAGGATGTGCGTCTGTTCACCCCGGACATGCCGGTGGAGCAGATCGAGGCGGAACTGATGCAGCTCAAGAGCGCACCGCTGCTGGCAGGCTATCGCGGCTCCCCCGCGCTGGACGTACCCGCGCTGGCCCGGCTGGTGGCACAAGTCGGCGCGATCCTGGCGGCAGAGCCTTCGCTCGCCGAGATCGACCTCAACCCGGTCATCCTGCACCCCGCAGGCCAAGGCGCCGTCGCCCTCGACGCGCTCATGCTGGTGGAGCGGCAGGAGCATGCCTAGGCAGCATCCGTAGCCTGAACCGACGGGAACGCCGCGACTTTGGAAGATCGCGGCGTTTACCGTTTTCGATAAGCAGACGCGCAAGACCTTGGGAGAAGATATGGCGTCCAATTTTACCGCCGAACGCGCGGACGATCCGCGTGCGATCATCGCCCGCAGCCCGATGCGCGCGCGCCAGCTGCTGGCGATTGCCGTCTGCGTCACGCTCAATGCGCTGGACGGATTCGACGTCCTGTCGATCAGCTTTGCCTCGCCGGGCATTGCCGCCGAATGGGGCATCGATCGTGGCGCGCTGGGGATCGTGCTCTCGATGGAACTGATCGGCATGGCGGCGGGCTCGGTCCTGCTGGGGCCACTGGCTGATCGCATCGGACGGCGACCGACCGCGCTCCTCTGTCTTGTCCTCATGGCGCTGGGCATGGCGGCTACGGCGCATGTCGCCTCGATTTCGCAATTGGCCGCGTTCCGGTTCCTCACCGGTATCGGCATCGGCGGCATGCTGGCCTGCACAAATGCCATGGTAGCCGAATATGCGAGCGACCGCTGGCGGGGCGCAGCCGTCGCCGTCATGGCAGCGGGCTATCCGATGGGGGCCATCGGCGGAGGCGCCTTCGCCACCTCGCTGCTGATAGACGGTACCTGGCGCGACGTTTTCACGTTCGGCGCGGTTGCCAGTGCCACGCTGATCCCGTTCCTGCTGCTCCTGGCTCCTGAAAGCGTCGGTTTCCTGCTGCAGCGCGACCGGCGAGGCGACAGCCTGGCCAAGATCAATCGCGCACTAAGGGGGCTGGGTCATGGCCCGGTGGACCGCCTGCCGGAGCCGGGGCTGAAGGTCCGCCGCAAGACCTCGCTCCACCGCCTTTTCGCGAGCGACTTGCGGCGAACGACGCTGCTCCTGGCAGCGGCCTACTTCTGCCATGTCATGACTTTCTATTTCATCCTCAAATGGGTGCCCAAGATCGTCGTCGACATGGGATATGATGCCTCTGCCGCTGGCGGTGTGCTGGTTTATGCCAATGTCGGCGGTCTGGCCGGCGCGCTCCTGCTCAGCGTCCTGACTTTGCGCCTGCCGCTGCGCTGGATCATGGTCGGAACCATGGCAATGTCCACACTGATGGTGATCTGGTTCGGCCAGGGCCAGACGGATCTCTCCGGCCTTGCTTTTGCTGCCGCCGCGGCTGGGTTCTTCACCAACGCAGGAATGGTTGGATTTTATGCCCTGATCGCCGCCTCGTTTCCCACTGAAGCGCGTGGCGGCGGCACCGGTTTTGTAATCGGCATCGGACGAGGGGGAGCGGCATTGGGACCGGTGGTAGCCGGTTTCCTGTTCCAGAGCGGCATGGGGCTTGATGGCGTCGCTGTCGCCATGGGCCTCGGCTCGTTGATTGCCGCTGCGGCGATATTGGGCGTACCACGCCCGCAGACCTGACTGGTTCTCGTGCCGAATTCCGAGACGCTTGTCACTTTCCAATCAGAAAGAGGCCGGCATCTATGCAAGATGCTTTCATGGGGGGTAGATCACTGCCGCGGTGGGCCGGGGCCGGAGTCTTTCGGCGGATCGGGCCATGAGACCTGGCCGGACGAGGCGCCGTTCGGGTCCAGGGTCACGCGGGCATCCGGAAACGCCTGCTTCAACGCGCGGACTGCCGCGATCTCTTCCCCGCCCGGCACGATCCGCATATTCGGTGATGCATGGTCTTCCTTTTGCTCTTCCCGTCAGGCCAGCGCGTCGCGGTTGGCGGCGATCAGCCGCTCCAGCGCTTCCTGTTCGGCTGGGAGCAAATCGGTCAAGGGCGTGCGGACGGGACCGGCGGGACGACCGATCGCGTTGAGCCCGGCTTTGACGATCGAAACCGCATAGCCGGTACCGCCGTTGCGAATGGCCAGATAGGGCATCACGAAGTCGCGAAGACCGGCCAGGATACGGGCCTGGTCGTGCTCGCGTACGGCCTTGTAGAAACGCAGCGCCCATTCCGGCATGAAATTGTAGATTGCCGAGGAATAAGTCGTGACGCCCATCTCCAGGTAGGCCGGGGCGAAAGTCTCCGCCGTGGGCAGTCCGCCGATATACGTCAGGCGGTCACCCAGGCGCGCGTAGATGCGCATCATCAATTCGATATCGCCCACGCCGTCCTTGAAGCCGACGAGATTGGAATTGCGCTCACAAAGTCGCGCCAGGGTATCGGCCTCGAGGATCGCATTGTCGCGGTTATAGACGATGACACCGAGAGAGGTTGCCTTGCACACGGCTTCCACCCGAGCGGCAAGCCCTTCCTGCTTTGCATTGACCAGATATGCGGGCAACAGCAGCAGCGCATCCGCTCCTGCGCGCTCGGCACGCTGGGCAAGATCAACCGCGATCGCCGTACCGTAGCCGCAGCCCGCGATCACGGGGACGCGTCCTGCCGTAACCGCAACCGCCGCGCGAACGATTTGCTCAACTTCGTCCGGTGTGAGCGAGAAGAATTCGCCTGTACCGCCCGCTGGAAAGATACCGGAAATCGTCTGCCCAAGCATAAAATCACAGTGCTGACGGAATGCCTCTTCATTCACTGAGAAATCGGAACGGAAATGCGTCACCGGGAAAGAGAGCAGGCCGCTGCCGATAGTCGCAGCCGCCGTACCGGGGTCGAAGTTTGCCATGATTTGCCTTCCTCTTATCTGCAGTCACGCTTTGTTGCGGCTTTGCATCGACGTGGGCGACTGTCCAAAACTCGACGTGAATTGAAGGGTACAGTTTCTGGATCAATCCAGCAGTCTTTCCGGCTTCTCCACTCCAGGACAAAAACTACCGACTATCTGAAAGGCAACACTTCGATGGCCGGATCAGGCTCACACTCTCATTCCCCTTGGCCGGGCTGGCGGCGGGCCTGCACCGCTGGGACGTCACGGTCGCTTCCAATCCGCCGCCCTCCCGGTTCCGCAGCCAGAGCGCGCCGCCGTGCGCCACGGCGATGTCGCGGGCGATACTGAGGCCAAGGCCGACGCCGCCCGAGGCCACGTTGCGGGAATCCTCCTGCCGGTAGAAAGGCTCGAACACCATTTCCAGCTTGTCCTCGGGAATGCCCGGCCCGCGATCGGCGACGACGATGGTGACGGTGCTCCCGTCCCCCCGCAGCACGAGTTCGGCGCTGCCGCCATAGCGCAGCGCGTTCTCGACGAGATTCTGTATGCAACGCCGCATCCCTTGCGGGAACCCGGCCAGAGGTCCGCCGGTCGTGCCAGAAAGCGTTACCTTTGCGCCCTGTTCGACCTGGGCTGCGGCTATTTCCGCGACGATCCCGTCCAGGTCCACCTCCGTGCAGAGGTCCTCGTCCACGCCGCCGCGCATGAAGGAGAGCGTGGCATCGACCATCTCTTCCATCTCGCCCAGGTTCTTGCGGAAGCCCGCCTTCAGCTGCTCGTCGGGTAGCAGTTCGGTGCGCAGGCGCAGCCGGGTGATGGGGGAGCGCAAGTCGTGCGAGACGGCGGCGAGGAAGCGGGTGCGCTCCTCGATATGGCCGAGCAACCGCTCCTGCATCGCATTGAAGGCCTCCGCCGCGCGTCGCACTTCGGGCGGGCCGCCGGCTTCCAGCGGCGCACTGCGGATATCCCGTCCGAGTGCTTCGGCGGCGTTCGCCATGCGCTTCAGCGGCGCCATCGCCAGCCTCACCGCGAACCAGGTCAGGGCCGCGACCATCAGGATGCGCAGGAGATAGATGCGCAGGATATAGTCGGCGATCGTGCCGACGCGGTCGAAATCGGCACCGTTCTCGTCCTCGCGGCCGGTGGCGACGAGCCAGGGTTGGTCGGGACGAAGGCGTACGGCGACTTCGAATTCGGCCACCGGATCGCGCGCGGACATCATGCTCCAGCTGGTGGCGGCGCGGCCGCGGTTGTCGAGCAGGCGTGCGCCGAGGGTGCGGACTTCGACCGGGCGGCCCATGTGTACGGCGATCACCTGTTCCAGCAGCAGCGACGAGCGCTTCAGGTCCGGCGCAGGCAGGTCTGCCACCGGCAATTGCCGGGAGAGGTGCAGCGAAAAGCCCGGCGCCTGCAATTCGGCGGCGAGGGCAGGGCGCTGCTGCTGCGGCCGGGCGTCGAGCAGCCGCAGGGCATCGGCCACCCGCGTCGCGAAGACGCGCGTGGGAATTTCCAGCATCTGGCGGCGGCGGCTTTCGAACCAGATCGTGCTGGTCAGCAACTGGGCGAGGATCACCCCCGCCACGAGGATGCAGGCGATCCGCGCCGAGAGCGATGTGCGCCGGAAGCTGCGCACGCCGAATCCGGCCACCCTCTTCAACAGGCCCGCCATGTCAGGCCGCGTGGACCACATCCACCGCGAGCACGTATCCGCCGTTGCGTACGGTGCGGATCAGGTGCGGGTTGCGGGCATCGTCGCCCAGCAACTGGCGCAGGCGGCTGATGCTCATGTCGATGGCGCGGTCGGTCGGATCGCGCTCGCGCCCATAGACCTGCCGGGCGAGGAAATCGCGGCTGAGCGTCTGGTAGGGATGGCGCAGCAGGGTGCGCAGAGCGAGAAAGTCAGAGCCGCCGACCGGAAACGTCTCCTCGCTCGCCGTCCGGCGGAGCAGGGTGCGCCGCACGTCGAGCTGCCAGCCTGCAAAAGCGATGACGTTCGGTTCGGCAGGCGTGGGCGGCGCTGCGCTGCGTTCGGCGCGGCGCAGGACGACGCGGATGCGGGCGAGCAGTTCGCGGGGATCGAAGGGCTTGGGCAGATAGTCGTCTGCGCCCATCTCAAGGCCGATTATTCGGTCGATCAGCGCGCCCCGCGCTGTCAGCATGATGATCGGAATATCATGGCGCTCGGTCAGCGAGCGGCAGAGCGAAAGACCGTTGGTGCCCGGCAGCATGAGGTCGAGGATGATGAGATCGGGCGTCCGGGTTTCCAGATGGCGCCACATCGCCTCGCCGTCCGCGACACCTTCGGCGTCCAGTCCGGCCTCCTTCAGGTACGTGCAGAGCAGGGTGCGGATGTCGGCATCGTCATCGACGACGAGAATGGCGCTCATCGGCCTTGCCCCTTTGTATCGGCGTGCGTTGTTACATTGGGTGACAAAGCGTTTCGGCCCCTGACAAAAAAGCACAAATTCACGGATTTACCCTGCTGCGCCCGCTGATAGGGGCCTCTCTATTATGCGAATGATTTGCATTAGTAGGGGCTTTTCACTGTGAGACCAATGATTTTCAGCCAGGCCATGCTGCGCGGCTCGCTTGCAGCGCTTGCCAGTGCCCTGTGCTTCGCGCAGCCTGCCGTCGCCGATGAGGCGGATGAGGATTCCATCGTCGTCACCGGCCAGCGGACCGAGGACACGAAGTCCTACACCGGCCATGAAGCCAGCATCGCCATCGGCCTGCCGCTGAGCCTGCGCGAAACCCCGCAGACCGTCACCGTCGTCACCCGCCAGCTGCTCGACGACCAGCAGATCGAGACCATCGACGACGTGCTGGGCACGACGCCGGGCGTCACCTCCTATGCCAACGACAATGCGGGCCGCACGACGTACCGCGCCCGCGGCTTCGATATCACCAACTACCGCATCGACGGCATGCAGGTGGACGGCCAGACCAACTTCAGCGGCGGCGGCGCCTCCACCAACATGGACCTCTACGACAGCGTCCAGATCGTGCGCGGCGCCAACGGCCTGCTGGGCGGCACCGGCGATCCTTCGGCGACGATCTATCTCCAGCGCAAGCAGCCGACGACCACGCTCGGCGCCAGTGGCATGCTGACGCTCGGCAACTGGAACAAGCGGCGCGTGATGGGTGATCTCAACGTGCCGGTGACCACGGACGGCGGCGTGCGCGCGCGCCTCGTTTTCACCGATGAGAGCACCGACACCTTCCGCGAGCGCGAACATATCGACCGGCGCGGTATTCTTGCCAATGTCGCGGTCAATCTCGGCCCGCAGACCGTGCTCAACGGCGGCATCCAGTACGAGCGCACCCGCAACGACGGGGCTTCCTGGGGCAGCAACGTCTCGATCTGGTTCGCGGACGGCACTCTGGCGAACCTCCCGCGCAAGACCAACCCGGTCACCGACTGGAGCGTCGCCAAGCGCGAATCCACCACGGCCTTCGTCAATCTCGACCATCGCTGGGATAATGGCTGGCACCTCAAGGTCGGCTATGCGCGCACAGAGGGCGAGACCTACAACAATATCGGCGTCGCCAAAGTCAACAATGCCGCGCGCAACGTCGGCGGCTTTGCGGGCTTCTGGAACCGGGACGGTACCGGCGGCTATCTCAACGGCATCCACTCCGAATACGAGACCGGCCGCGACAATGTGGACGTCACCCTGAGCGGCCCGATCCACCTCTTCGGGCGCGAGCACCAGCTGATGTTCGGCGTCAACGGCTACCGCGACAGGGTGACCGAATATGCCTTCAGCGCGGCGCTGGGCAACTGCAGCATCGCCGGCGTCGCGCCATGGAGCGGCTGCCAGTACCGCGCAGCGGGCCTGCCGATCGACGACTGGCGGACCTGGGACGGCTCTTATGCGAACTACGAGACCTTCCGCACCGATGCCCGCGCCGTGGACAAGACGCGCAACATCGGCGGCTATGCGGCGGGCCGCTTCAGCCTGATGGACGGCTTGACCGCCATCGTCGGCGGTCGCATCAGCGACTACAAGGCCCACGGCGGCGACTACAATGTCTCGAATGTCTGGAAAGCGGACGCGACCACGACGCGACAGAAGGGCGTGTTCACGCCTTATGCCGGGCTCGTCTATGACGTGACGCGCGAAATCTCGCTCTATGCCAGCTACACCGACAT
>NZ_CM177776.1:220000-560000 GCF_058273105.1 Novosphingobium sp. BF6 | reverse complement strand
CAATGACGCTCACCGCTACCGCAACCCCTGGCAAGTCGCTGATCTCGCCTGACAATCACGCGCTTGTCCTGATCGACTTCCAGTCGCAGATGGCGTTTGCCACCAAGTCGATCTCCGCCGAGCTGCTGCGCAACAATGCCGCCCTGATCTCGCGCGGCGCCAAGTCCTTCAACGTTCCCACCATTCTTACCACGGTCGCCGAGAAGAGCTTCTCCGGCCCGATGTTCGAAGAGATCACCGATGCGTTTCCGGGACAGGAACTGCTCGATCGCACCAGCATGAACACCTGGGAAGACGAAGCGGTCATCTGCGAGATCAACCGCATCGCCAAGCCGCGTATCGTCTTCGCCGGTCTCTGGACCTCGGTCTGCATCGTCGGCCCGGTCGCCTCGGCCATCGACCAGGGCTTCGAGGCCTATGTCATCACCGATGCCTGCGGCGACATCTCGACCGAAGCGCATGAGCGCGCCGTGGAGCGCATGATCCAGCTCGGCGCCGTGCCGATGACCTCGCTCCAGTACCTGCTCGAGCTGCAGCGCGACTGGGCCCGCACCGAGACTTACGACAGCACCACCGGCATCGCCAGGAAGTGGGGCGGCGCATACGGTATCGGCATCAACTATGCGAAGACCATGTTCGGCGCCTCAGAAGGCGGTCACTGATCTGAAGTTCGGGACCGGGGGTCGATCTCTCATCCGGCCCTCACCGAAGGCCTCCGGTCCCATTCTTCAACAGCTGATCTCACGCCGCTTCCCCCGTCACACTGGAAGATACTGAATTGCTCCCAGGGCGGGGGACGAGGACAATGGAATTCCGAGGAGACCTCCATCATGAAAGCCTACCTTTTCTCGATTGCCGCCGGGTTGCTGGTGGGTGTGGTCTACAGTCTCCTCGGCGTTCGTTCGCCGGCGCCGCCGATGATTGCCCTGATCGGGCTGCTCGGTATCCTGCTCGGCGAGCAGATCGTTCCGCTGGCGAAGAAGATCATGGCGCACGAGGAAGTCGCCCACTTCGTCCAGACCGATTGCCGCAAGCATGTTCTCGGCCGCTTGCCGGGAGACAAGTTCCCCTGCCGCACCGCCGACCACAAGAGCGAGGCGTGATTACCCGCCGCCAGACAACGCAAATGCTTATGGGGGCCGGAGCCGCCGCCACCTCGCTCCTGCCCTCCCTGCTGACCAGCCAGACCGCACGTTCCAAGGAAGCCCCCATGACCGATACGATCATCGTCAACGCGAAAGTGACCACTCTCGACCGCGAGAACCCGCAGGCCGAGGCGGTCGTCATCCGTGACGGCAAGTTCCTGACCGTGGGCAGCGAACAGGAAGCGCGCGAGGCCGCGGCGCCCGGCGCCGCCGTGATCGACGCCAAGGGCCGCCGCCTGATCCCCGGCCTGATCGACAGCCACATGCACATCATCCGCGGCGGGCTGAACTTCAACATGGAGCTGCGCTGGGACGGCGTGACCTCGCTGGCCGAAGCGATGGCGATGCTGAAGAAGCAGGTCGACAACACCCCCGCCCCGCAGTGGGTCCGCGTGGTCGGCGGCTTCACCGAGCACCAGTTCGCCGAGAAGCGCCTGCCGACGATCGCGGAACTGAACGCCGTCGCCCCCGATACGCCGGTGTTCATCCTCCACCTCTACGACCGGGCGCTGCTCAATGCGGCGGCCCTGCGCGTCGTCGGCTATACCAAGGACACCCCGAACCCGCCGGGCGGCGAGATCGTGCGCGATGCCGCCGGCAACCCCACCGGCCTGCTGCTCGCCCAGCCCAACGCGACGATCCTCTATTCCACGCTGGCCAAGGGCCCCAAGCTGCCGCCCGACTACCAGCTCAACTCCACCCGCCACTTCATGCGCGAAGTCAACGCGCTGGGCGTAACCGGGGTGATCGACGCGGGCGGCGGCTTCCAGAACTATCCCGACGACTACGACATCATCGAGAAGCTCCACGCCGACGACCAGCTGACCGTGCGCATCAGCTACAACCTCTTCACGCAGAAGCCGAAGGAGGAACTGGCGGACTTCTCGGGCTGGGTGAAGCAGGTCAGCCCCGGACAGGGCGACGACACCTATCGCCACAACGGCGCGGGCGAGATGCTGGTCTACTCCGCCGCCGACTTCGAGGACTTCCGCGTCGAGCGTCCCGACATGCCGCCCAGCATGGAAGGCGATCTCGAACCGGTCATCCGCCTGCTCGCCGAGCACCGCTGGCCCTGGCGCCTGCACGCGACCTATGACGAGACGATCGGCCGCGCGCTCGACGTCTACGAGAAGGTCAACCGCGACATCCCGCTCGAAGGCATCAACTGGTTCTTCGACCACGCCGAGACCATTTCCGACCGCAATATCGACCGTATCGCCGCGCTTGGCGGCGGCATCGCGGTGCAGCACCGCATGGCCTATCAGGGTGAATACTTCGTCGAGCGCTACGGCGCCAAGGCCGCCGAACGCACCCCGCCGATCGCCCGGATGCTGGCTGCCGGTATCCCCGTGGGCGGCGGCACCGACGCCACCCGCGTCGCCAGCTACAACCCGTGGGTCTCGCTCTCGTGGCTGGTCACCGGACGCACCGTGGGCGGCCTCTCGCTCTATCGCGGCGACAACCGCGTCAGCCGCGAGAAGGCGCTGCGCATGTGGACGCACGAGAACACCTGGTTCTCGAACGAAGTGGGCAAGAAGGGCCAGATCAAGGCAGGCCAGCTGGCCGACCTCGCGCTGCTCTCCGACGACTACTTCAGCGTGCCGGACAACGAGATCGTCCACATCCGCTCGATCCTGACCCTGCTCGGCGGCAAGGTGGTCCACGGCGAGGGCGACTATCGCCCGCTCGCCCCGGAACTGCCGCGCCCGATGCCCGACTGGTCGCCGGTCGCCACCTTCGGCGGCTATTACCAGACGCCGGAAGCCAAGCAGAAGCTGGCCTCGGCCTGCGGCTGCGCCAGTTCCTGCGGCGTCCACGGCCACGACCATGCCGCCGCGCTCGGTGCCAATGTTCCCGCTGCCGATGTCCAGACCTTCTGGGGCTCGCTCGGCTGCGGCTGCTGGGCGGTCTGATCCGATGCGGCCCCTTCCGGTAGGGAGGGGCCGCATCACCTACATTTCCATAATCTCGAACATGTCGAACGATATTATTCGGATCGATAGCTGTTCGTCTGCGCCCTACACCGCTCCCGGAAAGCCCGCTCCCACCGATCCAGGCGGGGCCGGACCGTCCGGGACGACGATGAAACGCGCCCCCCAGAGCTTGCCAGGAGACTTTCGATGAAGCGCTTTGCCTTCCTCTTCGCCGCCGCCGTGATCGCCGCCACCCCGATCGCCGTTCCCGCCGCCATCGCCAAGCCTGCCGCCGCCGCCGCGGCCGACTATGCGGTCGGCGCCCAGTACGACACCACCCACGTCTACGTGCCGCAGGACCAGTTCGACACCTTCGTTGCCAGCTTCGTCGCCACCTTCGGCGGCACCACCAGCAAGCAAGGCGAATTCCAGGTGACGCCGACCACGAGCCTCACCAAGTCGCAGCTCGTGCTGACGCCGGTGGGCACCGTCTCGGTCTTCGGCTTCAAGACGCCGATCCCCTATCCCTTCGGCGACGAGCGCACCGGCTATCTGGTGACCGACCTCGACGCGGCGGTGAAGTCGGCCCGGAGCCACGGCGCGGTGCGCCGTCTGGAAACCTTCCCCGATCCGATCGGCCGGGATTCGGTGATCCAGTGGCCGGGCGGCGTGAACATGCAGCTCTACTGGCACACCGCCAAGCCCAGCTACGCGCCGCTTGAGACCGTGCCGGAAAACCGCGTCTACCTGACCGCCGATGCCGCCGACAGCTTCATCAAGGGCTGGACCGGCTTCGCCCACGCCAAAGTCACTGCCGACGACAAGGCCGCCGATGGCGCCGAGATCGGCGAACCCGGCAAGACCATCCGCCGCGTCGCGCTCACCAGCGGCTACGGCAAGATGGTGGTCTACGTCTCGGACGGCCAGCTGCCCTGGCCCTATGGCCGCGACATGACCGGCTATGCGGTCAGCGACCTTGCCGCGACGCTCGCCAAGGCTTCGGCGGCAGGCGTGGAAACGCTGGTCGCCCCTTACACCACCGGCAAGCGCCAGTCCGCCATCGTCCGCTTCCCCGGCGGCTACATCGCCGAAGTTCACTCGGGCGAGGTGAACTGAGCCATGTCCGGCACCGGTACGCCCAAATTCGTTGCATCGGTGCTGGACTTCGCGCCGACGGCATTCCTTGCCCGCCTCTTGCTGGTGGGCGCCTACCTCGTCGGCGGGCTGACCAAGCTCACCGACTGGCAGGGCGCGGTCGCGGAACAGGCCCACTTCGGCCTGACCCCGCCCACGCTCTGGGCCGCCCTCACCATCGCGGTGGAGCTGGTCGGCCCGCTGCTGATCCTGACGGGCCGCCTCGTCTGGCTGGGCGCAGGCATGCTCGGCGTGTTCACCTTCTTCGCCGCGCTCCTCGCCAATGCCTTCTGGGCCATGCCCGCCGGACCCGAGCGCTTCGGCGCCACCAATGCCTTCTTCGAGCACATGGGCCTCGTCGGCGGGTTCATCCTCGTCGCGATCCTCGGCTACCGGGCGCAGCGCAGTGTCTAGGCTTCTTCCGCTTGCCGTTCTCGCGTCGGCCTTCCTGCCCACTCCGGCACAGGCCGAGCCTACCGAGGCCTGGCAGGCGCCGACCCTCTCGATCACCCGCTACGACGAGGACTGGTCCGACCTTGCCGACGCCGACACGCGCGCGCATCACTGGACCGGCCCGTTCAAGTACATTCCCATTACCGACGACGTCTGGCTCTCCACCGGCATCGAACTGCGCGTGCGCAACGAAAACCTCGAAAACAACCTCTGGGGCAGCGCCCAGGCTCCGAACGACAGCTATGTCTGGCTGCGCGCACTGCCCTATGCGGACCTGCATGTCGGCAAAGTGCGCGCCTTCGTGCAACCGATCGCCTCGACCTCGGCGAGCGTCGCGCCGTCCCCCGGTCCGGTCGACGGCACCGGCCTCGACCTGCTGCAAGGCTTCGTCGAGGCCGACCTCGGCCCGGTTACCTTGCGCGGCGGGCGGCAGATGCTCTCGCTCGGCACCGAGCGGCTGATCGGCACCCGCTACGGCCCCAACGTGCCGCTTGCCTTCGATGGCCTGCGCGCGAACGTAAAGCTGGGCGCGGCCACCGTCAGCCTGCTGGCGGTAAGGCCGGTGCAGGCGCGCAAGGGCGACTTCAACGACCGCACCTCGCCCGACAAGGCGCTGTGGGGCGCCTATGCCGCACTGCCGAGCCTCGACCTTTACTATCTCGGCTATCGCAACGAGGCCGCCCACTGGGGCACCCGCTCCGGCACCGAGACCCGCCACAGCCTCGGCGCGCGCTGGCACGGCACGCGGGATGACTGGCACTGGAACGTCGAGGGCGTCTACCAGTTCGGCCGCTTTGCAAATGGCCCGATCTCGGCCTGGACCTTGGGCACCGAACTCGGCCGCGCCTTCCCGGACGCCCCGCTGGCCCCCGATCTTACCGTCCGCGTCAATGTGGTGAGCGGCGACAAGGACAAGTCCGACGATAACAGCCAGAACAGGCGCCTCGGCACTTTCAACGCGCTGTTCCCCAAGGGCAAGTACTTCGGCGAACTCTCGCCGGTCGGCCCCTACAACATCGTCAACGCCTATTCCTCGCTGGGTCTGCAACTGGCGCCGGATGTCTCGGCCAGCTTCGCCGCCATGGCCTATTGGCGCTACTCCCGCGAAGACGGACTCTACGACATTCCCGGCAATCTGATCCGAGACGCCGGAGACAGCCGCGCCAAGTTCGTCGGCAAGGAAGTGGAAGCCACGCTCGCCTGGCAGGCGACGCCCGAACTCGAACTTTCCGCCTCGCTCTCCGCCTTCGCGCCGGGCGCCTTCATCAAGCAGACCGGTTCGGGCAAGACGATCCACATGCTCGGCCTCGAAAGCAATTTCCGGTTCTGAAGACAATTCAGGTTCATCGAACGAACCGAACGATCTTATTCGGATACCTGAGAAAGCAGCCGCCCCCTAGACCACCGGCATTCCCCCAATCCCCTCGGAGACCGACATGACCGTCATGCCCGCCAACGGCCCTGCCGCCCCCCTCAAGTCCAGCCTGCCGCACCTGCTGCTGCTGCTCTCCGCCACGACCGGCCTCGTCGATGCCGCCTCCGTCCTCGGCCTCGGCAAGGTCTTCACCGCCAACATGACCGGCAACGTCGTGTTCCTCGGCTTCGCCACAGCGGGAGCGCCCGGCTTCAAGGTCATCCCGGCGGTCATGGCGCTGCTGGCCTTCATGGTCGGTGCCTGGGGCGGTGGCCGCCTCGCCCGCGGGCACACCGACCTGCCGCTGCGCCGCTGGCTGCTCTGGGCCGCCGCGATCGAGACCGCGCTGCTATGGATCGCCGCCGCCATCTCGACGAAGATCGATATCGCCGCCCAGGCCCCCGAGATCGCCGTGCTCTCGGTGATCGTCCTCACCGGCTTCGCCATGGGCCTGCGCAACGCCACCGTCCGCTCGCTCAAGGTGCCGGACCTGACCACCACCGTGCTCACGCTCACCATCACCGGCATCGCCGCCGACATGACCGGCCGCGCCACTTCCCCCAACTTCCTGCGCCGCTTCGGTGCCGTGCTGTCGATCTTCCTCGGCGCCGTCGTGGGCGCGCTCCTGCTCCTCCACGCCGGCCTCGCGGTGCCCCTCGCCCTCGCCGGCGCCATGGTCCTCGCCGCCACTCTCTTCTTCACCCGCAATCCCGAAGCCGCACTGCCGCGTCGCGTCTGAGAGCTCCCATACAAACGTTTGCTTGTCGCGGGCGCATTGCCATGCAATGCGCCCGCGATGCGTTCGAACCGTGGCCTCCGTCGTGCTCTTTCCGGCCTTCCTTCCCTCGGGAAAATGTCTCTCGCCGCCGTTCTGGCGGCGGCGATCGCCGTGCCCGGCGCCCAGGCCTCGCCAGCAACGGAAATTCCCGGCTATGCCAGCCGTCACTGGTCGCTGGCGGACGGCGCCCCGCCCGACATCCGTGCCGTCGCCCGTACCCGCGACGGCTTTCTCTGGCTCGGCTCGGGCGACGGTCTCTATCGGTTCGACGGACTGAACTTCAAACGCATCGATCCCGAGGACTTCGACAATTTCCGCGCCCGCCAGATCACGGCGCTGGCGGCCGCACCGGACGGCAGCCTCTGGGTCGGCTACGCTTTCGGCGGTATCGCGCATCTCAAGGACGGCAGGCTGCGCGGCGCCAACCCGGAAAAGCCGCGCGGGCGCGTCACGGATATCATCGCGGCGCCGGACGGCAGCATCTGGGTGGCGGCTTGGAGCGGTTTCGGGTCGCAGATGCGCCATCTGGTGAACGGACGCTGGGATATCATCGATGTGGACGGCCCGCTGGTGCGCCTGTTCCGCCAGAGCAACGGGACCTTGTGGATCGCCTCCAATCCGGAACTGCGGCGCCTGCGCCCCGGCAGCCGCACGTTCGAGGTCGTGCCGGGACTGATGAATCTCGGCTCCGCCTTTCGCGAGGACCGCGCCGGAACCATGTGGTTCTTTTCCAGCGACGGTCTCCAGCGCCTCGGCCCACGCGGCTTCGTGCCGACCGGCGTGGCCTTCGGCGAGCCGCTGGGCGGCGGCGACGGCATCCGCAACCTGCTGTTCGATGACGACAACCTGCTGTGGATCGCGGGAAATGCTTCCGGACTGGCGACAGTGCCGGGCAGCGACCTCTCGATGAGCCGGGCGGAGACGTATCCCGTCCAGGTCTCTACCCTTCTGCGCGACGCCGAAGGCAACATCTGGGCCGGTGCGCCGGACGGCCTGCATCGCTTCGTGCGAACGCCGGTGGTTCGCTATACCGAGATCAAGGGCGTGCGTACCGGCATTGCAACGGGGCCGGACGGCTCGCTCTACATCGGCGGCGACGAGGGCCTGTACCGGATCGTCGACGGCAAGGCGAAGCTGATCCTGCGCTCCAGCCTCCTGGCGGAAGTCTGCTCGGTCACCGGCGTCGGCGCCTACGTCCTCACCTACCGGAACGAATATCTCGTGCGCGGGTCCACCGTTACCCGGATCATCGGCCCGCTCGAACGGGAGCGTCAGTTCGGCCAGGCCTGCGCCTCCGATCCGCAAGGGCATTTGTGGGAATCGGTTTCCGCCTCCGGCATGTTTCGACTGGAGGGGACGCGCTGGATCAAGGACGAGAGCATGCCGCCCGCCACCACGTTCGTCGCCACAGGCCCGAAGACCTTCATCGTCAACCAGCCGCTGCGTCTTCTCGCCCGCGTCCATGACGGCAGGACGACGCCGCTCTGGCCGGGAGACGACGAGGCAGGCAGCAAGAACGGCGTCGGCTTCGTGCGTATGCTCAAGCAGATGGACGGCAAGACCTGGATCGGCGGCGAGGCCGGCCTGGCCCGCTACGACGCCAGCTACGGCGGAGGCCGTGTCCAGCAGTTGAGTGCGCAGACCTACCCCTGGCTCGCGGGCGTCATGGGCATCGTGCGGGTTGCCGGGCATTACTGGCTGATCTCGGCCGGCGGCATCACCCGCGTCGCCGCGCGCGACCTCGACGCCGCCTTCGCACGCCCCGGCATGGCGATCCCCCGCGCCCGTTACGGCCAGAACGGCGTCATCCGGGCACGAACCGAGCCTTATTCCGCCAACGACGCCGCCGTCGATGCGCAAGGGCGCCTGTGGTTCGTGACCGGCACCGGGGTGGTGCAGGTCGATCCTGCCCGCATCCCCGCGCAGCAGCCGGACATGCCGGTTCACGTCTCCGGACCGGAAGTGGACGGGCACGCCTATCCGCTGACCGGCGCCCGCCTGCCTGCGGGCACCACGCGGGTCAGCCTGTCCTATGTCGGCCTCAGCCTCGCCGATGCGGAAGGGAACCGCTATCGCTACAGGCTGGACGGCGTCGACGAGGGCTGGGTCGATGCCGAAAGCCGCCGCCGCGTCGATTACGCCGGCCTCGGCCCCGGAACCTACCGCTTCCACGTCACCGCCGCGACCGCCGACGGGGCGTGGTCGAAGCGAGAGGCTGAAGTCTCGTTCGTCATCGCACCCTACTTCTGGCAGACCCTATGGTTTCGCCTCGCCGTGTTGGCCGGGGTGGCTCTCGGCATCTATGCGTTGTTCCGCTGGCGTATCCGCCTGGCCGTAAAGGCCCAGCGCGACCGTATCGAGGAACGCGTGGCCGAACGCGAACGCATCGCGCAGGACCTGCACGATACTCTGTTGCAAGGCTTCCAGGGCCTGATGTTGCGCTTCCAGACGGTGCTGCACCTGACGACGCCCGGCACCCCCGCCCATGTCGCTATCGAGGAAGCGCTGGAACGGGCCGACGACGTCCTTCTCCATGGCCGCGAGCGCGTGCGCGGCCTGCGCGAGGATGCCGAACCCAAGTGCATTGCCGATACCCTGCATGCCTGTGCCGAGCGCGTGGTGGGCGATGTACTGGCATGGGAAATCCGGGTCGATGGTCCTGCACAGCTTGTCGGCGCGCCCGTGGCCGAAGAGATCGAACTCGCGGTAGGCGAAGCCTTGGCCAATGCAGTCAAGCATGCAAGGGCGACGATAGTTAAAGTGGAGATCCACCACTCCCGCGACCGCCTGTCGCTGCGCGTGTTCGACGACGGCGTCGGCCTGCCCGAGGACATTCACGCCGCGGGCGGGCGCGAGGGACACTTCGGGCTTACCGGCATGCGCGAGCGCATCGAACGCCTCGGCGGTTCCTTCGCCATTGCCAATGCCGCCGGCAAGGGCACGTCGATCCGTATGACCCTGCCCGCAAAGATCGCCTATCGCTGAGCGCGTCTCAAAGTTCGATCAGCCCGTTACGCACGGCGATCGCCACCGCATGCGTGCGGTCCATGGCACCCAGACGTGCGAAGATCGCTTTCATGTAGCTCTTTATCGTCTCCTCCGAGAGCGACAGGCGCACCGCGATCTGCTTGTTCGAGTTGCCCCCCGCCGCCAGGTTCAGCACGTCGCTCTCCCGCGCGGTCAGCCGTTTTGCCTCGCGGTCGGCCGGTGCCATGACCTGCATGTCGAAATGGGTTCCGCCGCGATGGATAGACCGGATCGCGTCCAGCAGGTCCGTGCGCAGGCTGTTCTTGAGCAGATAGCCCGAAGCCCCCGCCTTGATCGCCTGGGTCGCGCGGCCGTCGCCTGAGTAAGTCGTCAGCACCAGGATGCGTGCTTCGGGAAACTCGCTCAGGATGCGTGTCATCGCCTCGATCCCGTCGACATTGGGCATCTGCAGGTCGAGCAGCATCACATCGGGCCGGACCTCGCGATAGAGCCGGACCGCAGCTTCTCCGTCATCGCCGACGCCGACCAGTTCCAGATCGGGCTGGGTCGCGAAAACCGCGATGATGCCGTCGCGCAGCAAGGGATGGTCGTCGACGACGGCGATGCGGGCGGGCGACGTGAAAGCCTGGGATTCCATGGCTCTCTGTAGGCCGGGCCGCCGGGCTTAGGCAATTCCCCTCAAAAGAGGGGATTGCCGGATGTGTTCACTCTCGACCATTTCCCTCCCCGTTACAGGAGCAGTGGAATGACCGATCCTACCCGCCGACCCAGGTTCGAATTCGCGAATGACAAGGCGCGACCGGGCCGCATCCTGATCGTCGATGCCGACGGCGACGCCCGTTCGCGGCTGCGCACCCTGTTAAACGACGAAGGCTATGCCGCAGAGAGTTTCGCCTGGGCCGGATCCCTGCTCGATGCCCCGTTGCCCGAAGCCCCGAGTTGCATCGTGGCGGACGTCGGCTCGCCTGCCGCCGAAGGCTTGGACTTGATCGAGCGGCTCAAGCGCCGGGGAGAGCCGCTGCCGGTCATATTCATCTCGGACTCCGCAGACGTCACGCTTTCCGTCCGCGCAATGAAGGCTGGTGCCGTGGACTTCTTGCCGCGTGCATTTGCGAGGCAAGACCTTCTTTCGGCCGTCCAGTGCGCACTGGAACTCGATACGAAGCGTCGTTCAAATGCGCAGCTTCGACTGGCAGTGACCCAACGCTTTGAAAAGCTCACGCCGCGGGAGCAGCAAGTCATGGACGGCGTCGTGCGCGGTCTGATGAACAAGCAGATCGCATGGGAACTGGAGATAAGCGAAATCACCGTCAAACTCCATCGCTCCAGCATGATGCGTAAAATGGAATTGCGGTCTGTACCGGATCTTGTTCGGGCTTCCCTGTCTCTGGCAGCCTGATCAAGCCTTATTCGTCTGACATATCCGATCAGGACTGGTCGCTGGTCGTACCTGACCTGACACTTCGGCACGATACGTTTCCGGGGTCGCGAGATGGTCGCCCATCATCGCGGCAACGGCAGCGCTTTGCCGGCAAGCAGTGCCGATTGTCGTTAACGCCGACCTTCCCCCTTGCATGGCATGATTTAATGCTACAATTGATAGCTAAATAATTGGAAAATCCATGCCATGAAGTTCGAGCGCATCAACCCGCTGACCGGAGATGTCGCGTCCAGCGCAGAGGCCATGACTGCCGGTCAGATGCCGGCCATCGCGGCGCGTGCGGGCGCCGCCCAGCCTGCCTGGGCCGCGCAGGGGCCGAACGCGCGGCGCGCCGTGCTGCTCCGGGCGGCAGATGCCCTGGAAGCGCGCAAGGACGCGTTCGTCGATGCCATGATGGGCGAGATCGGGGCGACGGCCGGCTGGGCCATGTTCAACCTCGGCCTCGCGGCCGGCATCGTGCGTGAAGCGGCTTCGCTCACGACCCAGATCGCGGGCGAAATCATTCCCTCGGACAAGCCGGGCTGCCTGGCGATGGCCATCCGCGAGCCGGTGGGCGTGATCCTGGGCATCGCTCCGTGGAATGCCCCGATCATCCTGGGCGTGCGCGCGATTGCCGTGCCGCTGGCCTGCGGCAATGCCGTGATCCTCAAGGCCAGTGAGCAGTGCCCGCGCACCCATGCCTTGATCATCGAGGCCTTCGCCGAAGCCGGTTTTCCCGAGGGCGTCGTCAATGTCGTCACCAACGCGCCTGCCGATGCGGGTGAAGTGGTCGGCGCGCTGATCGATGCGCCTGCAGTGAAGCGCATCAATTTCACCGGCTCCACCGCCGTCGGCAAGATCATCGCCAGACGCGCCGCCGAGCATCTCAAGCCCTGCCTGCTCGAACTGGGCGGCAAGGCGCCCTTCGTGGTGCTGCATGACGCCGATCTGGACGAGGCCGTGAAGGCAGCCGCCTTCGGAGCCTTCATGAACCAGGGCCAGATCTGCATGTCGACCGAGCGGATCATCGTCGTCGAGGCGGTGGCCGATGCCTTTGCGGAGAAGTTCGCCGCGAAAGTCGGCGCCATGGCGACGGGCGACCCGCGCGAGGGCAAGACCCCGCTCGGCGCGGTGGTCGATCGCAAGACCGTGGATCACGTCAACGCGCTGATCGCCGATGCGGCAGGCAAAGGCGCGCGGGTGCTGACCGGCGGCGAGGCGGACAGCGTGCTGATGCCCGCCACCGTGGTCGACGGCGTGACTGCGGCGATGAACCTCTACCGCGACGAAAGTTTCGGTCCGGTCGTCGCGATGATCCGCGCCCGCGACGAGGAACATGCGATCGAACTGGCCAACGACACCGATTACGGCCTCTCCGCCGCCGTCTTCACGCGGGACACCGCACGCGGGCTGGGCGTCGCACGGCGGATCAAGTCCGGCATCTGCCATGTCAACGGCCCGACCGTCCACGACGAGGCGCAAATGCCGTTCGGCGGCGTCGGCGCGTCCGGTTATGGCCGCTTCGGCGGCAGGCAGGGCATCGACAGCTTCACCGAAACCCGCTGGATCACCGTCGAGACCCAGCCCGGCCACTTCCCGATCTGACGGCGACGCAGGTATCAGGAGAGCAGGCATGGACAAACCGGCTTTTGCACGGCCGCCCGAACTGATCCCGGCTTTCACGGCCCATGTCGAGATCGGCCCGCCGGTCGATCTCGGCATGATCGAAGGCGGGCGAAGACGCTTCATCCCGATCCTCGGCGGGCGTGTGGAAGGGCCGCGACTGACGGCCGCGATCCTCCCGTCCGGCGGCGACTGGCAGACGATCCTGCCGCAAGGCATCACCCGCGTGGAGGCGCGCTACTTCCTCGAAGCGGAAGACGGCACGGCCATCGAATTGCACAACCCCGGTCTGCGGGTGGCCAGCGAAGATGTGACGGAACGGATCACGCGCGGCGAGCCGGTAGATGCCGGCGAGTACTACTTCCGAACCACGCCGCGCTTTACCGTCGCGCCCGGCAGGCATGAATGGCTTGCCGCCACCGTCTTCGTGGCACGGGGCACGCGCCTGCCGGACAAGGTGGTCGTCGAGTTCTTCGCTGTAGGGTGAGAGCGCCCTAACGCCGGAGACCACGATCCCTAAAACGGCTGACGGTTCCATGAAGCAGTCTCGTGCCATCGCGATCGCTGCCGTTGGCCAGCCTGCCGAGGGGGGCGACTTCAGCGTGCTGCCCCCACCGTGCTCTTCCGGCTGTAATCGGGGGTTCTGGCACGTAAGCAAAGCGTCATTGACGCTCCAGAGCGATGGATTACTATGCCAATGAACGGGCCTGATGCGGACGCCCGATCAGACGGCTTTCGTCCAAGTCCGCTCCATGGCTGCGCCAGCGGCGAAGGAGCGTTTATGGATGCCGGATTCGAAGCCGACCACTTTCCTCATATCACTCTGCCAGGTCTGTTCCTGAAATTCCTGCGCTTCGGATGCCTCGCTTATGGAGGGCCGGTTGCGCAGATCGCGATGTTGCGACAATCCCTCGTGGAGGACGAGCGCTGGCTCGATCGCGCACGGTTCAATCGGCTGTTGGCGGTCTTGCAGGTGTTGCCGGGACCGGAAGCCCATGAACTCTGCGTGCATCTCGGCATTATGGCACGCGGCCGCGTGGGCGGCGTGCTGGCCGGACTGGGGTTCATGCTCCCGGGATTCATTCTGATGCTCGTAGCCGGCTGGATCTATGTGACGCAGATTGCCGGGCATGTCGGATGGGCGGGCCCGCTCCTCGCCATTCAGATCGCCGTTCTGGCCATTATCCTGCGGGCCGTCGTGCGGATCGGACAGCATATCCTTGAGGATCGACTGACATGGATCGTGGCGGTCGCGAGCGGTGTGGCGACATTGGCGGGAGCGCCGTTCTGGCTGCCGCTCGTGGCGGGCGGCCTCGTCTATGGTCTTTCACACCGCCCCGTGGCGGCGTCCGTCATCGCGTTCTTCACGCTGATCGCTTCGGCCTGGCTAGTCCACGCTCCGCGCGTCCCGACGGTCGTCGCGATCCCTGACGCGGCCGCGTCGATCACTGTCGCTGCACTCTTCCTGGCAGGCCTGAAGGGGGGGCTGCTGACTTTTGGCGGCGCTTATACCGCCATCCCCTACGTCCGCGCCGACACCGTCGGGCGGGGTTGGCTGAGCGATGCGACATTTCTTGACGGCATTGCCGTAGCGGGCGTTCTTCCGGCACCCTTGGTCATCTTTGCAACGTTTGTCGGCTATGTTGCCGGCGGCCTGAATGGAGCGCTTGCCATCACGGCGGGCATGTTCCTGCCTGCCTTCGCCTTTTCCCTGATTTTCTTCGAGCGGCTGGAGGCGGTGATTGAGCACCCGGCCCTGCACAGAGCCTTGTCGGGCGTCGCGGCGGCCGTGGTCGGCATAATCGGAGCCACTTTCGTGCAACTCGGCATGGCGGCCTCGTCGCGCGTGTCGCAGCCGTTTCTTGCCATAGCCCTGTTCGGCGTGGCGCTCGTCGCGGTCTGGCGCTTCAAGGGCGCCTGGGTCATCCCGACGATCCTGGCGGTCTCCGCGCTGGCCGGGTTTTATCAGGCGCCGTGAAAACCACGTGCGGCGGCGCCCTGTCGGACTGACCGGAACGGCCTTTTCGCTCTTCGCGAGTCGCGCCGACCCGGCTCCTGAAACGGGGCCACTCCAGCCAGACGCAGCGGTTCTTCTGAATGGCTGGCGTCGTGACGGAAAGCAGGTGCGACTAAATTGGCAAATGCCGGTAATCCGAACGAACCCGCCTTATCGGCGGCAGAGATCGATGGCAGTTCGGAACAAAATCATCCTTGTTCAATACTTTGAAGTCTCGCGTCAGCCAAACTTCCGGACCTGCCGCCGGGATTTGAAAAATCATGCTCATGAGCGAAGTGCGAAAGTGCATGGCTCGGCTATCCGTTTGGCTTAGCAATCGCCTAATTTCCTGTCCGGTTTCGGGACGAATTGAGGCTCGCTAGCGCCGAAACGGGGAACTTTTCCTGTTTTTGATGAAATGTTGCCGGAATGGTACCGCTTACCTTCTGGTAACAAGTTGAATTTGTTTTTAAAAAATCAGTTCGGCTTTTCCCGTTGACGTTGGTCCGTTCACAAAGGATCATTGGTTCGTCTCTGGGGAGAGGCAAAAGACGATCGGGGCCAATCAGAACAAATACGGCATTGATCGCACAGAACCGCAGTTGCGGCTCGAAACATCTCTCGTCGAGACACGAGACGCCGCAGCGATTGCTTCGGACAACTGTACACCAACTTGAACCTTAAACCCTGTCGGCCTGTATCCGGCAGTGGAGGTCCTGTAACTGGGAGTCCGCCATGACCAAATTCATCCGCGATTTCGTTTCCGATCAGTCCGGCGCTTCGGCAGCCGAATATGCGCTCATCCTTGCCATCGTCGGGGCAGGTATCGGCACTGCCGCCTATGCGCTGGGTACTTCGATCAAGGGCGCCATGGACGGCGCGGCAACCAAGATCACCGCTTGCAGCAGCACCACCGGCTGCCCCTGATCCTTTCGCGTTCCCCGCCGCCCCGGCGGCGGGGGCTTCGCCATTCCTCTGGGGGCAACTTGGGAGAGGTGCCATGGCAAAAGGGCGCAATCTTTTACTCGTCGGCGCCGCGGTCACGATCGGCCTCGGAGCAACTTTCCTGGCGAATACCTACTTTTCCGGAGTAGAGCAGCGTCAGGCGCAAGTCGCACAGCAGCAACAACTGACCCGCATCGTCGTCGCCGCCACCGATCTTCCGTTCGGCACCGTGCTCAACGAGCAGAACCTGAAGCTGGTGGGCTGGCCCGCCATCTCGGTTCCCGCCGGAGCCTTCACGACCATCGCCGATGCCACCCGCGGCGGACAGGCCACCATACGGGCCGTCGTCCGGGGAGAGCCGGTGCTGGTCTCGAAACTGTCCGGCCGCCCGACCCTCTCCGCCAACCTGCCCAAGGGCCAGTTCGCGGTGGCCGTGCCGATCAGCGCCGCTACCGCCGCAGGCGGCTTCGTGCGGCCGGGCGACATCGTCGATGTCCTGCTCACCCGGCAGATGCCCGGTGACGGGGCAGGCAACCAGGACAAGATGACCGACGTGGTGCTTGCCGCGATCCCTGTCCTTGCCGTCGATATCGATGCCAACGACAAGAGCACCGATCCCGCAGTGGGCAAGACCGCGACGCTTCAGGTCGACACGCTCGGTGCGCAGAAGCTGGCGCTTTCGCAGCAGCTCGGCATTCTCAGCCTGGCGCTGCGCAATGCCGCCGATGCGACCGTGACGTCGTCCTCGACGGTGATCCCGCCGCAGCTGTCCGCTCGCAACTATCGGATCGGCGCGCCCCGTACGAGCGCGCCTGCCGTCCCCGCCGCCCGTATCGCCCCGATGCGCGTCAACCTGACGATGCCCCGGATCGACACGCCCGCGCCCCGCCGCGCCGGACTGCTGATGAGCGTGTTCCGCGGCAACGAACGCAGCGAATACGAGGTGCAAAGTGGTTATTGATCGCAACAGGGCCGCCGCCCGCGCCATGGCTTTCGCCATCGCCCTTGCCGCGCCCGTCTTCACCGCTTCCGGCGCCGGTGCGCAGACCGCCCGTTCCGCCGCGCTCGCGCCGTCCCTTCACGCCGGTACGCTCGCCGTGCCGCTCAACAAGAGCCAGGTCGTCAGTGCCGACCGCCCGATCGCCAAGGCCATGGTCGGCAGCGCGGATATCGCCGATATCCTGCCGGTCACCGATCGCTCGATCTATGTGCTTGGCAAGAAGATGGGCACGACAAGCCTGACGCTTTACGACGGCGGAGGGCGGGTGATCTCGATCCTTGACGTGGCCGTCGGCCCCGATGTCGAGGCGCTGGGCGACCAGCTCCGCCAGCTCGTTCCGGGCGATCCGATCGAGGCGAGGATATCCAACGACTCCGTGGTCCTGACCGGCATGGTCAGCAGCCCCGGCAATGCCGACCGCGCCATGCAGCTGGCCCGCGCCTTTGCCGGCGACAAAGTGGTCAACCTGCTGTCGGTCGGCTCCAGCCAGCAGGTCATGCTCGAAGTCCGCTTCGCCGAAGTGAACCGTTCGACCGGCAAGGAGATCGGCGTCAGCGCCTTCTTCCAGTCGCGCGGCGGATCGTTCTCGGGCGCGATCGGCAAGGGCGCACAACTGGTTCCGGGCGGTGCGACCACGACGACGACTGTTCCTCTACCGGGCGGCGGGTCGACGCAAGTGACCTCCACCAGCAATGCCGGTGTCCTTGGACTGGCGGCGATCACCGATACTTTCGGCATCTTCCGCAAGGTCTTTTCGCTGGGCGGGCTCGATATCGACGCGACGCTCAATGCCCTGGAATCGCGGGGGATGGCCAAGACCCTGGCCCAGCCTACGCTGATAGCCCTCTCGGGCGAGCGCGCCTCGTTCCTGGCGGGCGGCGAGTTCCCGGTGCCGGTGGCGCAGGCCAGCAGCAACTCCAGCAACGGCAACCAGGCGATCACCGTCGAGTTCAAGCCCTTTGGCGTCAGCCTGGGCTTCACGCCCACGGTGCTCAGCGACAAGACGATCAGCCTCGTCGTCGAGCCCGAAGTGAGCGCGCTCGATCCTTCCGCCTCGATCACCGTGGGCAACATCACCATCCCCGGCCTGCGCACGCGGCGGGCGAGCACCACGCTGGAACTGCGCGACGGGGAAAGCTTCGCGATCGCGGGCCTGCTCCAGAAGGACTTCCAGACGACAGTCAGCCAGGTGCCCATTCTCGGCTCGCTGCCGATCATCGGTTCGCTGTTCCGCTCCAGCGCTTTCCAGAAGGGTGAGACCGAACTGCTGATCGTGGTGACGCCGCATCTGGTGGCACCGATCAAGCCTTCGCAAGTGCGCTTGCCGACCGATCGTGTCGCCGATCCGGGCGAGCTGAACACCTTCCTCGCCGGGCAGGCCTATGCCCCGCAGCCGCTGGCGCCGACCGAGCATTCAGGCGCCCAACCTTCCACGACCCCGCCGAAGGGAGACGGCTATGACTTCTGACCGCAGGCTTCCCGCGCTCCTCTTGGCACTGCTCGTCACCGGGTGCGCCACGCCGGACGGCAAGTTCTACATGGGCGGCAAGGACAACTTCGGCGAGGCCAATCGCCAGACGATGGCCGCGCAGATCATCGATCCCGATCCGCACTACGACACCGCCGTGCCGGAGGGCAGCGCCGCCCACGCCGCCGCTGCCGTCGAGCGCTATCGCACCGACAAGGTGAAGCAGCCCGAACGCGTCCGCACCAGCCGCGATCTTGCCGGTTCCGCCGCCGGCGGGTCCGGCCCCAACTGAGTGCCCCGGAGCCCCGGCCATGATCAGCCCCGCGCCTTTCCACCGCTTCATCGCCGACCAGAGCGGCGCCGTTGCGGCCACATACGGACTGTCGCTTTTCGCGCTGATCATGGTCGGCGGCGTCGGCTTCGACTATGCCCGGCTTGCCGGGATGGACAGCGAGCTGCAGAACGGCGCCGATCAGGCCGCGCTGGCCGGAGCGACCCAGCTCGACGGCCGGAGCGGTGCCTGCTCGCGGGCCGCCGCTGCCGCGATCGGGCTGGTGACGAACGCCACCATCCTCGCCAGCACCCACACTATCGCGATCGCCAATGAAAGCGCCTGCGACGCCACCGGGACGGTACGCTTCTGG
This sequence comes from Novosphingobium sp. BF6, assembly GCF_058273105.1. Classification (NCBI taxonomy): domain Bacteria; kingdom Pseudomonadati; phylum Pseudomonadota; class Alphaproteobacteria; order Sphingomonadales; family Sphingomonadaceae; genus Novosphingobium; species Novosphingobium sp. BF6. The sequence goes on along the minus strand of NZ_CM177776.1, from coordinate 541,079 downwards.
CAGAATCGTGCCGCCACCCAGGCCGCCACCAGCGACGCCAATGCGCGCTATATCGAACTCGATGTCGCCGCACGCAGTGTCGACTATGCGCTCACGCCCGTCGGCGGACTGCTCCACGGCACCGCGAAGGCCAGCGCGATGGCGGGAATCGGATCGTCGATCTGCAAGGTGCCGCCGGTCTTCATGTGCAATCCTGCCGAGGCGAGCGATGCCGCCTTCACCACCGCCAACTATATCGGCAAGGGCGTTCGCCTGATCGCCAACGACGGTGGCGGCAACTATGGGCCGGGGAACTTCGGATACCTTCAGTCCAACGCAGGCAACGGCGCCCAGGCCATTGCCCAGACGCTGGGTCGCAGCGAAATCCCCGGCGACTGCCTCGGCATCGACGGCGTCGATACCAAGCCCGGCGTGCAGGTCAGCGTGCTCGATGCGCTCAACACCCGCTTCGACGTCTATGCCAATGGCCTCAACCAGGCCTGCGGCAACGGCAACGGCCTTTGCCCGCCTTCCGCCAACACCCGCAAGGATCTGATGCACAAGGGCGGAACCGGCAACTGTGCGTTTCAGACCGGCAATGGCAACGGCTGGCACGAGGCGCCGCATCCCTATGCGCCCGGTTCGGCTTCGACCCCGCTGACTGCGGCGCAGATCACCGGACTCTCGCCGATGGGCTATCCGCGCGACATGTGCCACGCCGTCAGCCTGACCGGCAGCTGCGCCAAGGGGCAGATCGGCGACGGCAACTGGGATCGCAACGCCTACTTCAAGACCAACAGCGCCAATTACGCCGCGACTTTCGATATCGCCGGTGCTTTCGGCACCGCCACGCCGACCCGCTACCAGGTCTATCAGTACGAGGCGGCCAATGCCGGCTCCCGACTGCAGAACCAGGTCGACAGCGGCAATACCTCTCGCCCGCAGCCCTATTGCCAGGCCCCCGGCGTGCCGGTGGGCGGTACGGCGGCGGATCGGCGGGTGATCTCGGTAGCGGTGATCAACTGCCAGTCGCAGGGCATCGGCGGCGCGTCCTCGGGCGTACAGGTGCAGAAGTGGATCGACGTGTTCCTCGTCGAACCTTCGGTCGCCCGCAAGAACGGCTCCACCAAGCTGACCGAGCAGAGCGACGTCTATGTCGAAGTGATCCGCGAAACCTCGCTCGGCAGCGGCGGCGGCAGCACCGCCGCGCAGATGATCCGGCGCGACGTGCCGTACCTGGTGAAGTGACGATGCGCCCGCGCCCTTCCTTCCGCCGGGATCGCTCCGGTGCCGCCGCCGCCGAAATGGCGTTGCTGCTGCCGCTGGCGCTGATCCTCCTCTTCGCGGCGATCGAGGGCGGCTGGTACATGGTCTGCGAGCACCGCGTGGTGAAGGGGGTGCGCGACGCCGCGCGCTATGCCGCGCGCCTCGATTTCAGCAACTATGCCTGCCCCTCGACTTTCAGCGGCAACGGCACGGCGGTGAAGAACCTCGCGCGGACGGGGCAACTCACCGGCGGCTCGCCGACGGTACCGGGCTGGACCAACGCCCAGGTGACGATCGCTGTGACGTGTGCCTCGGGCACCGGCGGCCTCTATTCGGTGGTTTCCGGCAATGCGCCCAAAGTGAAGATCAGCGCGCAGGTACCCTATCCCTCGCTGTTCGGGACGCTGGGCTTCAGCGCGACTTCGCGCACGCTCAACGCTTCGGCGCAAAGCCCGGTGGCGGGCCTGTGAGCCGGGTTCGCGCCTCGATACGCGCCTTCGCACAGGATCGCAGGGCAGCGAGCGCGGCGGAATTCGCGCTGGTCCTGCCGCTGCTCGTGCTGCTGATCCTCGGCACGATCGATGCCGGTCTCTATGCCTGGCGCATCAACCAGGCGGAGAAGGCCACCCAGACAGGCGCGCGCTGGGCGGTGGCCACCGACATGATCGCCAGCGGCTTGCAGAGCTACAGCTTCGCCAGTTCCGGCGGAATCCCGCAAGGCACGACGGTGGGCGCGAGCGCCTTTCCCGGCGTTACCTGCCAGAGCAGCGGCACGAGCGCGAGCTGCACGTGCGCAGCCGGCGGCTCCTGCGCCTTCCCGCTGACTGCCAACAACACGGCCTTCACCACGCTGGTGAACCGCATGAAGCAGATCGACCCGCGCATCGCCGCCGGGAATGTCGTCGTGACCTACGGCTGGTCGGGCCTCGGCTTCGCGGGCGATCCCAACGGCCCGGACGTGGCGCCGCTCACCACCGTCAGCCTGCGCAATCTGAGCTACAAGCCGATCAGCACTGCGATCTTCGCGGTGCAGGTCCCCCTGCCAACCTTCGCCTACACGCTGACCATGGAAGATGGCAGCGGCACGGTCTCCAACTAGGCGCATCTCATGGGCAAGAACGTGCACCTCGACCAAGTGGACAGCCGGAGCAGAACCGGACGCGCCGCGATCCTCGTCGTCGCCTCGCAGTCCGCGATCGCGGCCTTCGAGGCCGACGGCAGGAATGAACGCGTGCTGGGCCTGCACCTGCTGGCGATGGCGCCGCACGCGCTTGTCCCGGCCCATGTCCTGAGCGACATGACGATGGCCGTAATCGAGGTCTGCCCCGAAGACCAGCGGTCCATCGCCCGTCTCACCCAAGTCTGCGAAGCGTTTCCCGATCTCCCGGTCGTCGCCGCGATCAGCGATGCCAGCGTGGCGCTGGTACGGACGCTGGTGCGCGAGGGGATCCGCGATGTCGTGGCGCTCCCGCTCGATCTCGACGAGATCCTCCAGATCTCGCTCGATACCGCCGCGCGCCAGCAGGTCCATGCCCCGCAGACGAGCACTTTGGCGCCGGTCGTCGCCGTGACCCGCGCCAGCGGCGGCTGCGGCGCGACCTCGATCGCCACCCATCTCGCAGCCGATCTGGCCGCGCACAAGGCTGGCGGCAGGGGCACGGTCATCGTCGATCTGGACCTCCAGTTCGGAGACGTCGGCCATTATCTGGGCGTCACCGCGCGGGGCGATCTCAACGATCTTCTGGCCGCGGGCGATCGCCTCGACGAGGAACTGCTGGCATCGGTCCTCGCCGCGGCGGGCGAGGGCCTCTCGGTGATCGCCGCGCCCGAGGCGATCATGCCGCTGGAGGCCGTCGATACCGACCAGCTCCTGCGCGTCGTCCACCTGCTGCGCCAGCGCTTCGACCATGTCGTGCTCGACCTGCCCGCGAACTGGACCAACTGGACCCTTTCCGCCGCCGCCGGTGCCGAAGCGATCGTGCTGATCGTCGAACTGTCGATTGCCAGCCTGCGCGAGGCCCGCCGGCGGCTGGACCTCTTCGCCTCGGTCGGGATCGAGCCGGAGGCGATCGCCATCGTCGTCAACCGCGCCGAGAAGCGCCTGTTCCGCACGATCGACGTTGCCGATGCCGCCCGCACGCTCGGTCACGAGGTGCTCGCCACGATTGCGCTGGATGCGCCGCAGGTCGCAGCGGCGCAGGGGCAGGGACGGCTCGTGGGCCAGGTCCAGCGCAAGAGCCGCTTTGCAGCCGACATCCGCGCGCTGGGCGAAGCTTTGAGGACGGAATTACTGCGAGGGGAGAACTGACATGTGGCAACTGCGTCGATCGCCCGGAGACCTCGACCGGACCGCCGAGCTGCCGATTCCGGGCACGGCGCCCGCAAAGCCGCTCGGCGAGCCCTATGAGCAGGCGGCGGGCCAAGTCTCCACGCTCAAGATCCACATCCACCGCCAGTTGCTCGATCGCATCAATCTTTCGGTGCTGGAGAAGATGCCGCGCGAGACGATCGCCGGCGAAGTCTCCGCGATCATCACCGAACTGCTGGAAGACAGCAGCGAGATGCTCAACCGCGCCGAGCGGCTGCTGCTCTGCGAGGAAGTGCTCGACGAACTGCTGGGGCTGGGGCCGCTCGAACCGCTGCTCAAGGACGAGACGATCAACGACATTCTCGTCAACGGACCCGATGCCGTGTTCGTCGAGCGGTTCGGCGTGCTGGAAAAGGTCAGCACGCGCTTTCAGGACAGCCGCCACCTGCTGCGCATCATCCAGAAGATCGTCAGCGCCGTGGGCCGCCGTGTCGACGAATCCTCGCCCTTCGTCGATGCCCGCCTGCCGGACGGCTCGCGCGTCAATGCCATCGTGCCGCCGCTGGCGATCGATGGCGCGCTGCTTTCGATCCGCAAGTTCTCCAAGAAGCCGATCGGCATGGACCGGATGATCGATCTCGGCAGCATGCCCCCGGCCATGGCGCAAGTGTTGCAGGCGGTCGTGCTCGCCCGGCGCAACATCATCATCTCGGGCGGCACGGGCTCGGGCAAGACGACCATGCTCAATGCCCTGTCGAGCTACATCGACAGCCACGAGCGGATCGTCACCATCGAGGATTCCGCCGAACTGCAATTGCAGCAGGAACATGTCGCCCGGCTGGAAACCCGGCCCGCCAATATCGAGGGCAAAGGCGAAGTGACCCAGCGCGAACTCGTCAAGAACGCCCTGCGCATGCGGCCGGACCGGATCATCCTGGGTGAATGCCGCGCCGGCGAAGCCTTCGACATGCTGCAGGCCATGAACACCGGCCACGACGGCTCGATGACCACGATCCACGCCAATACCCCGCGCGACGCGCTTTCGCGCATCGAGCAGATGGTCGGCATGAGCGGCATCGACATCGCGCCGCGCTCGGTGCGGGCGCAGATCGCCTCGGCCATCAATGTCGTGCTCCAGATCGGCCGCCTGCCCGACGGCAAGCGCAAGGTTCTCTCGCTCAGCGAGATCACCGGCATGGAAGGCGAGACGATCTCCATGCAGGAAATCTTCCGCTTCCAGCGCACCGGCCGCGAGGACGGCGGAACCGTGACCGGCCACTTCGAGGCCACCGGCATCCGCCCCCGCTTCATGGCCGACCTCGCCGCCCACGGCATCCATCTCGATCCGGAACTGTTCCGCCCGACCACAAGGCTGGAGGCATGAGCGCCGTCCTCGTCCGGCTCGTGACCATGGTCGCGGTCTTCGCGGCGGTGTTCCTCATCGCCCAGGTGCTGCTGCGCCTGAGCTGGCAATATCGGGCCGACCGCGCGGCGGTGAACGAGCGTCTGCGGATGCTCCATGCCGGGCACGACCGCGACCGCGTGGCCGATACCCTGCTCAAGAATGCGCCGCCGCGCCTCTCGCCCGATGCGGGATGGCTGGAAAAAGCGCATGTCGCCTTCGTGCGCACGCTGATGGTCGCGGCGATCCGCATCGATGCCCGGCAAATCCTGCTGCGCATGGGTCTCGCTTTCGCCGCCGTGGTGGTCCTGGCGCTGTTCCTGGTCTCGCTGTCAGGAAGGACGGTGACGCTGGGCGTGCTCCAGCTTGTCCTCGCTTTCGGGGCGTCGCTGGCCTTCGGCCTGCCGCTGCTGCTGATCAACCGCAAGGCCCAGAAGCGGCGGCGGCGGATGGAGGAACTGTTCCCCGTCGCCCTCGACATCTTCTCGCGCTCGCTCCATGCCGGGCATCCGATCGCCTCGGCCATCGCCCTCGTCGCCGAGGAAATGGACGATCCGGTGGGATCGGAATTCGGCCTCGTCTCCGACGAAGTTTCCTACGGCGCCGAACTCAACGACGCGCTCGCCGCCATGGCCGAGCGCTGGGACCTCGAAGACATCCGCATGTTCGTCGTCTCGGTCTCGGTCCAGAGCGAGACCGGCGGCAACCTCGCGGAAATCATCGAGAACCTGACCAAAGTGATCCGCGAGCGCGCCGCGCTGTTCCTCAAGGTCCGCGCGCTCAGTTCGGAAGGCCGCATGACCGGCTGGATGCTGACGGTGCTGCCGGTGTTCACCTTCGTCAGCATGTTCCTGATGAACCCCGCCTTCTACATCGAAGTCGCGCAGGACCGCATCTTCACGATCGGCTTCCCCTGCCTCTTCGCGCTCTACGCCATCGGCATCCTCGCCATCCGCCGCATCACGGACATCAAGGTGTGACATGTTGAACCTGCTCGTCGGCAACACTTTCGCCCGCTTTCTGGCACTGGGACTGGTCTTCGCGATCGTCGCGGGTCTCGTGCTCACGATCCTGCTGATGGTGAGCCAGCGCGCGACAGTCCGACGACAGCTCGATACCCTCGGCCGCCGCACGCTGGACGCGCGCATGCCGGTGTCGCTGCGCCGCTCCAGCGACGATGCCTGGTCGCGGCTGGCCGACCGGATCGAGAAGGCCGGTCTCAATCTCGCCGATACCAAGGGCGACGCGCTGCGCGACCTGATGGTCTCCGCCGGGTTCGAATCCCCGGCGGCGCCGCGGGTCTATACGCTGTCGCGGCTGGTCCTTGTCGTCGCGCTGCCGCTGGCCGTGATCGCGCCGCTGCTGCTCGGCGGCAGCGAGATGGGCTATCTCAAGCTCTATCTGCTCGGCGCGATCCTGGCTCTTGCCGGGCTCTACCTGCCGAACATCTATGTCCGTTCCCGCGCGGCCGGGCGGCGGCGCGACATCCTCAACGGCTTTCCCGACAGCCTCGACCTGATGCTCGTCTGCATCGAGGCGGGTCTCGGTCTGGAAGCGGCGATGGACCGGGTGGGTCGTGAAATGGTGGCATCGCATCCCGCCGTCTCGCAGCTTCTCGTCACCGCCACCCTGCACTTGCGGGCAGGCGCCTCGCGCGAGATGGCGCTGCGCAATATGGCAGAGCGCGCGCGGCTGGACGAGATCGCCTCCTTCGCAACGATGCTGATCCAGTCCGACCGGCTCGGCACCAGCATCGGCTCCACGCTGCGGGTCTATGCCGCCGAAATGCGCGAGAAGCGCAGGCTCCGCGCCGAGGAACGCGCGCATCGGATTCCGGTGCTGATCTCGGTGCCGCTGGTCGCCTGCCTGCTGCCGACGATGATCGGCACGCTGATGCTCCCGGCGGCGATCCGCGTGGTGCGCATTCTCATTCCCCAGATGGCAGGAGGCTGACATGACGATGAAGCCGGTCGCTACGCTCTGCATCGCAATCAGTGTCCTTGTGCCCTTGACGGGATGCAGCGGCACGCTGAAATTCCTGGGGCTGCGGCACGACAACCGCCCGGAGGTCGCGGTCCGCCCCATCGGCAGCCAACCCTTGCCGGACGGCGATGCCACCCGCCAGGGCCGCGAGGACCTCGCCGCCGGACGGATCGGCGCCGCGATCGCCCGGTTCCAGATCGCGCTGGCGGCGGGCGAACCCGTCGGCGCGGCGGCCAACGGCCTCGGCGTCGCCTATGCGCGGCTTGGTCGGTTCGAGCAGGCCCACCGTTTCTTCTCCGAGGCGATAGCGATCGAGCCGGACAATGCGAAGTACCGCGCCAATCTGGCGCTGCTGATGCGCTCGCCGCTGATGGCGGAGCGTCATGCGGCTGATTTCGCCGCGCAAGTCGCGCGGGCCGTTGCGCCTGAACTCGTCGGTATTCCCGAGCGGTCTGCCGCACTCACACGCGTATCGCGCGGCGCAGTTGCCTTGCGCACGTCCGGCGGCGCAATTTTTGGACGCGGTCCCTTGCCGCGGACGGGAGCCTCCGGCAGCAAGGGCTTCCAGCCGCTCGTCCGCATCGAGTTCCCGGAGGTGACGGAACAAGCTCCGGCAGCACCTGAAACCGCACCCGTCGCCCCGGCGCCGCAGCCTGCGCCACGACCTGCCGGGACGGCCGGCCACGCGGTCCATTTCACCGCCGATGCGCGCGGTTTCAAGCCGCTCATCCATATCGAACTCGGCGGCGCCGCCGTTTCCTCCAGCACGGAGCAAAAGTGATGGCAGTGACATTCTGGGCCAGTCTCGCCCTGCTTCTTCCGGCGTGCCTCCATGCAGCATGGTCCGACCTGTTCCGGCGCCTGATCCCCAACATGCTCTGCCTGGCGACCGCCCTGACCGGCCTTGCCTGCGCAGGCGTGACCGGCGGTGTCGATACGCTTGCCGACCATTGCGCGCATTTCCTGCTGGCGCTCGCCGGAGGGATGCTGCTGTTCCGGCTGGGCATGATCGGCGGTGGAGACGCCAAGTTCTACGCGGGTTGCGCTGCCTGGTTCGGCTTGCCGCAGGCGGTGAGCCTGCTGGTCACCGTGACCCTGGCCGGTTTCCTGCTGTTCCTCGGCTGGTTCGTCATCCGCCGCATCCAGCGGCGCCCGATCCGCGCCGCTTCAGATCGTCTCTTTGACCGACTGCCTTACGGCCTGGCGATCGCGGGCGGCACCTTGCTCCTGGCGTTCCAGGTCGTCTGAAACGATCTCCGTCAGCGCCGGAAAGTCGCCAATGGATCGACCGGCCGTCCGAAGCGTCGCAGTTCATAGTGGAGATGAGGGCCGGTAGAACGACCGGTTGAACCGACCAGACCTATCCGTTCCCCTGCTTCTACGTCCTCTCCGGCAGCAACCCCCAACCGGGAGAGATGCGCATAGCGCGTTTCCAGCCCGCCGCCGTGGTCGATCGTCACCGCAAGACCATAGCCGCCGCTCCATCCCGACTGGACGACCCGCCCGCCCGCGGTGGCGAAGACTTCATCGCCCTGCCGCGCGGCGAGATCGACACCGGCATGAAAGCGAAGGCCGCCGAGCAGGGGATGCTGGCGCATCCCGAACCGACTGCTCAATCCACTGGTGCGCAGAGGAGAACCCGCAGGTGCGTGCGCCGGTCCGGCAGCCGGACCTCCCGAAGCCAGGGAAAAACGCGAAACTCGAAAAGGCTCGATCGCTGCCTGCCCGTCCGCCAGCACGTAAGTCGCCCCTGGGCCGCTGGAAGAGCGCGAGAAACGAGGAGTGGCTCGTCCGGCAAGGTCCTGTTCCCGTCCTATCGTAATGTGGGATGGGGCGATCATTTCCACCGGGCCGACAGGCGCAACTGCCTCCGCGAAAACTGCATCGGGGAGCAATAGGGCGGCTCCGACGCATATCCCTGTTATCAAGTTGCTGGTCATATGGGCGACATTGCTTTGATGGAGCATCAAATATTATAGTATTTCTAGTTAAAATCTATCGGTTTGATTTTGTAATTTGTGCCATGGCGGTGCAAATATATGTGTGCCATACTCATTTTTGATTTCTGATTGCGATTTAGGATTACCCGGCCGCTGTGATGGGTGCGGCGGCAAGGCTACCCGAGCATCTGCGCGCGATGCCGATTTCGAAAACGGTCGGGCAGCGGCCGGGGGCTCAGAAGGAACGCGCCAATGCCAGCGAGAAGACGGCGCCCGATTGCTGGTTGCGCCGTTCGCTGCCGCTCGGCGCACCTGCCCGGCTCGGCGTGTAGAATGCGCGCAGGCGGTAGTCGTCGGCACCGTTAAAGGCCGTGGCCCGCAGGGTCGTCTTGAAACCGGCGAACGCGGTCGTCTCGACATAGGCGCCCCACAGAGCGCAATCGTGCCAGCGCAGGACTTCGCCGGTGTAGAAGACCCTGGCTTCCTCCGGCGCCGTCCAGGTCACGCCCCAGGACGACTTCAGCTGCGGAAGATCCTGGCGGAATTCGGCCGTCAGGCTCTGGGAGGGGATGTCGTCCATTACGCGGTTCCGCCCGGTAATCGGATCGTGCAGGCGGGAGCCGCGCCAGGTGCCGTCGACGGTGAGCCGGGCGCCCTTCAGCACCCGGTCGAGCGGCAGCGTTCCTTGCGCGGTGACGCCCCATTGCCGGGCATTGCCGATCGTTCCCAGCGCCTCGTCGCCGCTGGGCAGGACGAGATATCCGAGCAGGTCGGTGTGCCATTGATGATAGGCTTCCACCGCGATTGCGCCGCCCTTGCCCCAGTGGTGGTCGAGGCGGGCGAGAGTACGGGTCACGCGGGCCGGGCGCAGCCCCGAATTGCCGCCGAGCGGCCGCCCGTCGGCCTGGTTCACGGATGCCGCGAAGTCGCCGAAGTCCAGTTGGTCGACGGTCCTGCGGGCGCCGAGACGAAGCTGGGTGCTGCCCGAAGGCGACCAGACCAGCGCCAGCGAGGGCTTGAGATAGGACAGGCTCTGCTCCTGCGCCGCCTCTCCCGTCACCCGGATGCGGGAGAACTCCACGGCCATGCCGGATTCGAGATTGAGATGGCCGGTGAGCCGGACGGTGAGGTTGGCGAAAGCCTCGCCGCGCATTTCCGACACGCGGGTGCGGTCGTTGGCGAGCGGGATCGCGATCAGGCCGCTGCCGGTGTCTTCCGCATAGTCCAGTCGGCTCGACAGGCGGTTGTAGGCGATCTCGCCGCCGAACTCGGGACGGACGGGATGATTGCCCTCGCGGGTGACGGTGGTGCGGGCGACGAACTCGCCGGGCTTCTGAAGGCGCGAGGAGAGGCCGCGATAGCCCGCCTCGATATAGTCCTCGTCGGTGGTGTAGCGCTCGATCCGGCCGAGACCGACGAGCTTGGCGGACCAGCCCGAGCCCAGACGGCGGGTCCAGTCGAGGCCGAGTTCGCCGCTGCGGCCCTTTTCATCATAGGCGATGTCGCGCCGGGCGTCAGGAGTGTCGTCTGCGGGGCCTTCGAAGATGTCGATTCCGCGCTTGGAGGAATAGCCGTCCTTGTTGAGCCGCAGGTTCACCGTCAGCGTGCCGCCTGCAAGCGCGCCGGAAGTGCTCAGCGCCATTCCGTATTCGGGCGCCTTGCCCGCGATATGCTCCTGCCGGGTGCGGTAAAGGCTGCCCGCGGCGTCGCGGTCGAGATAGGTGCCGTCGGTGGGGAAGCGCACCATCTCGCCGGAAAGCTCGATATTGGTCTGCCACCCGGCGATGCGCCGGGCATGGCTGATGCGCGCGGAAGGCGAGATGCGGCCGTCCGCCGTGTGGCTCATGGTGAGCGAGGCATTGCCCGATCCCCCGCCATCGGCGCGCAGGATCAGGTTGGCGACCAGCGTCTGTCCCTGCGCTTCGGCGGCGTCGGTGCCGCGCAGCAGGACCACGCGCTCCACGCGCGACGCGGCGATGCGGCGCAGGACTTCGGTAATGCCGCCGCCCTTTACCGTCGGGCGCTGGCCGTCGATCAGGACATTGCCCGCGGCCCCGCCGAAACCGCGCACCGAAGTGCCTTCACTAAGGAGGAAGCCGGGGGTGCGTTCGAGCATGTCGAGCGCGGTCTGGGGCTGGAACGGCTTGTAGAAATCGGCGGGATAGACCGGGTCGGGGCCGACCGGCACGATGGCGGGCGGCGCTTCCTGGCCGAGCTTTTCCAGCGGGCGGGTTTCATCAGGGGGCGTGGCCGTTGCGGCCACGCCTGCAAGCATCACGGAAAAGGCATTCATCAAAGCGGACTCAGCACCCATTGAAAAATGAAAGCAGGGCTGCGGCATCAGAATTTTCCGCGCAGCGAGACCATGAAGTTGCGCGGGTCGCCATAGAAATTGCCGTAACCGGGGTATCCGATGGTGACGTAGTACTTCTTGTCGAAGATGTTGTTGAGGTTCGCGCTGACCGAGAACTGTTCGCTCACCTCGTATTCGGCGCGGAGCGACCAGACCGCATAACCCGGCGTCCTGAACTGGTATTCGTAATAGGGACCGTCGTAGAGACCGGTCGCCGGGTTGAGTTCCTGCACGAAGCCCGAGCGGAAGTTGCTGCTCTGCGCGGTGACGCCGCCGCCGAGGCTCAGGCCCTTGAGCGAACCTTCGCGGAACCTGTAGTCGGTGAACAGCTTGAACAGGTGCTTGGGCGTGATTTCCGCGAAACTTGCATCGCTTTCGCGCCGGTTCTGGTTTTCGTTGTAGGTATAGCCGAGCGAGAGCTGCCAGCCGGGCAGGATCTCGCCGTTGATCTCCGCCTCGAAACCCTGGCTGCGGAGCGATCCGTCGCGGACGTAGCAGCAGTTGTCGGTCGTACCGGCCGGAGGATTGCTCGGATCGACGGCATAGGCGCCCTTCTTGCGCACGCGATAGACGGCGAGCGAACCGGTCAGCTTGCCTGCGAAGAGTTCGCCCTTGATACCGGCTTCGTAGTTGGTTCCCGTCACCGGCGCGAGCGGCGTGCCCGGGCGCGGCCCGGACATGTAATTGGCCTGCGACTGGTAGATCTCGGAATAGCTGGCGTAGAGGCTGACCGCCTTCGCGACGTCGAGGACGGTGGCGACATAGGGCACGAACTTGGTGTTCTGGTCGATCAGCGAGGTGACGGCGCCGGTCGCGAGATTGCTGCCCTGCGTGCGGTCCTTCAGCACCAGGCGGCCGCCTCCGATGAGCGAGAGCGGGGCGACGGGCCGGATACGCAGCGATCCGTAGAAGCCGAGGCGCTTGGTATCGGTGCGGCCCTGGTAGCCCTGGCTCCATTCGGACGGATAGGCGACTTCGGGCGGATAGACGGGATCGAACACGTTGCCCGGCCCGTAGTAGGTCCAGAGGCTGCGGTTGTCGGTCCGGTTGCGGGTGTAGTCTACGCCGATGACCACGTCGTGCTTCTGGCCAAAGGCCTCGAAGCTGCCGGTGGTGTTGAAGTCCAGCGTCAGTTCGCGGGCTTTCGAGCCTGCCTGATAATACCACCAGTCGGTGCCGGAACCGTCCACGGGATCGACCGCGTTTTCCATTTCCGCAGCGTTCGTGCGGTCGTTCGAACGGGTATGGTTGGCATTGAGGCGGACCGTCCAGTTGCTGCCGATCGCCTGCTCGATCCGTCCATAGGCGATGTCGATGTCGCGATCGATCGAACTCCACGGCGCCCCTGCGTTGGCGCTGCGCGGGAAGCCGATGTCCTCGCCGTTGCGATAGCGCGGGAGGCTGGCGTTGAACCCGTCATGCCTGTCGGTCTGGTGGGTGAAGCCGGCCAGCAACAGGGTGTCGGGCGCCGGGTTGTACTCGATCGAGCCGTGCGCCAGCCAGCGATCGTCGGTCTTGAAGTCCTGGAACGAATTGCCGATGTCGTAGACGCCGATGGCGCGGGCGCGCAAGTTGCCGTCGCTTGTGAGGGCGCCGGTGATGTCCGCATCGACGCGCGCCCGGTCCCAGCTGCCGAAAGTCATCGCCGCGCGGGCCTGCGGATCGGCCAGCGCGCGCTTGCGGGTGAAGTTGATGACGCCGCCCGCCTCGCCCGCGCCGAACAGGCCGTCGGCACCGCGGATCAGGGAGATCGAGTCGAAGATCGCGGTGTCGAGGTCGCCGGTGGTGGAGGCCGTCTGGGAGCTGGCGCCGCCATCGAGGCGATAGTTGGTGATCGTCAGGCCGCGCGAGGTATAAGTCGAGGAAAGCCAGCCCCGGTCCACCGTCACGCCGGTCATCTGCTGCATCACGTCCTCGACGCTGAGCAGGTTCTGGTCCTCGATCCGCGCACTGGTCATCACCGTCACCGACTGGGGAATCTCGCGCAGCGTCTGCGCGGCCTTGCCGATGATGACGGCACGCGGAGCATAGCTGTCGCTTCCCTCGGTCAGCGTCGGATCGCCGTCGGGCCTGCTGCCCGTGACCGTGATGTTGTTTTCGCTCTGCGCGTCGTCCGTGCCGGTGTCGTGCGTCGCCGGATGCTGCTGGGCGAGCGCCGGGTGCGGCAGGGCACAGCTTGCCGCCAGCATGGCCGCAAGGCGCAGGATGCGCCGAGGCGCCTGGGCGTGCTTCGAGATTACGTCCCTCATTGTTTCCCCTTGGTCCGGCGCATCGTTTCGGAATTGCCGGGATAAGCTTCATGGCTTGGTGTTTCTTGCGCGGCGCCCTAATGCAAATGCAACCGACTCGCAATATCATTTATGGGGGGTAGGGCAGGGCGCTTCGACCGGCATGGTCCCGTGCCAAAGTCTCGCATTCTCTAGACCAGGGTTTGCCTGTCGATCGGCGTTTCCGCGCCGATATCCGTGGCGGCGTCGCGGCGGATCCCTGCTGTCGATGCCGCCCATGGATGACGATGTGGAGTAGCGAGCATGACAGTCACCGACGTGACCAGCCCACGGGAAGCGGCACGGGCATTTACCCCCCGGCTGACGGGCTATGTCGAGGATCCGTTGTTCGGCAAGGTCTGGGAAGAACCCGCCCTGAGCAAGCGTGATCGCAGCCTCGTCACCGTTGCCGCACTGGTTGCGCTGCGCGCTTTCGAGGAACTTCCGGCCCATCTGCGGCGCGGCATCGACAACGGCGTGACCAAGCAGGAGTTCAGCGAACTCATCACGCATCTGGCGTTCTATGCCGGTTTTCCCGTCGCGATTTCCGCCTCGGTGCGCGCCGCCGAGACTCTCGGTCCGGTGGGCGAGCCATAGGCGAAAGCCGGTTCCTCCCCTTCGACCGATACTTCCTCTTCCACCAGCATACCAACCCGCTACCGCCGAAAGGAAAGAGCTATGAAAGTCCTCACCGATACGATCCTGTCGCAGTCGGCCTTCAGCGCCGATATCGATGTTCCGATCGAGAAGATCGATATCGCCGACTGGCTGTTCAACCTCGCCGAAGCCGAATACCAGCGTTGCTGCCCGCCCGACCACATCGCCGCCGGGAGCACCGTGACAGACGATGGCCGCCGCATGTCGATCAACGTCGAGATGATCGGCACGGGCCTTGTCGTGCAGCACTATGCTGCCGAGGTAGCGACCCCGACATACTGCCGCATGAACTCGATCTCGGACGTGTTCACCGCCAATGGCCGCACCCAGGTCAACGTCATCTGGGAACTCAAGGCCGAGGCGATCGAGGGCGGCCGCACGCGCTATACCAATGCCGTCACCGCGCATCCGACCGATGCCTTCATGGCATTCATCGCCGAGCATGGCGTGCGCTACGAAGATGCCGCCGCTGCGCGCCAGGCGGCCGGCGGGGACCACAACAGCCGCGAAACCCCGCTGTTCGCCGCCAGCATTGCCCGCAAGGCGCTGGGCCAGCCCAACCCGGCCTGAAGGGCGCGATCGAAGGGCGGCAGTCGATCCTGCCGCTCCTTGCGCCGGGCGCAGAAAGCGCGGGATCACCGCCACCGAGGCCCGCGGAACAGCCCTGAGCCAGACAGCCGACCGGCCGGGAATTCTTCCTTTGGAGAGTTCCCGGCCGTTTGCGTGCAAGGGGCAGGGGCGCTGGCGGGATCGACGGAAGCTCTGCAAAAAATGACCGAGGCAGCGGACTGCCTCGGCCAAGGATTGCCTGTCCGCCGGGGGGAGAGCGGAACGGGTCGTGTCGGCGCAGGGCGCGCGGAACGACTATTGCGCCGCCGGGCGCTGTGCCGCGCGGCGCCAGGCGGTCGGCGTGGCACCCACGGCGGCGCGGAACAGCCGGGCGAGATGGGCCTGGTCGGTCAGCCCACAGGCGCAGGCTATCCGGGCGAGGGAATCTGGGGTTTCGAGCATGAGGATCTGTGCCCTGCGCACCCGCTGGCGGACGAGGAAGACATGCGGCGTCTCGCCGACGCTTGTCTTGAAAGACCGCGTGAAATGCCCGGCGCTGAGGCCGACGAGCGCGGCCAGGTCCTCCGCGAGGATCGGTGTTCCAAGGTTTGCGTCGATGTAGTCGACGACGCGGCGTTCCTGCCAGGGGGCGAGGCCGCCCTTGCGCCGGTTCGGCCGGTCGGCGATGCCGCTGGGAAGAACGCTGGCGGGGAGGAGGTCCCGTTCGTGTTCGGCAGCTTTGGGTTCGGGATGGAGAAGCGCTTCGAGGCGTTCCAGGTAGTGGCGTGCCAGTACCGGATCGCGCTCCAGCGAGCGGCGGACTCCCGCGACCAGGGTCATGGCCAGGGAGCGCGTATCCGAAACGGTATGGCCGATGTCTGGAGTGATCGTCTGATGCAGCATGTCCCGTTCCCGAATCTTGCCGGAACAGGTTCGCCGATCGGGGAGCGAGAGGAAATCGAACGGCAGGCGAGTTCGCCTATCGCTTTGGGCTGAGCGTTCTAAACCATGGTTTATAGCCGCAGGAGCCGCCGCGACGGGTGGCGGCTGCTGCGGCATGTCGGGGCGGGCCTTATTTGCGCTGGAGGCAGGCGTCGCGGCGCTGGGCGGTGCAGCGCGGATAGGACGCGGCCGGAAGCGGCGGCGGATAGGCGCTTGCCGGCGCGATCGACGCGGCCGTGATGATCCTGGCGTCGGCCGGTGTACCTGCGGGAAGCGGCGGATTGGCGGGCTCGTAACCGCCGGACGTCTCGACGGCACGGAACCCGTCGGGGTCGGTGAACGTCCGGTCCTGGGCATGTGCCTGGATACCGATCGCGCCGATCGCGGCGACGAGGGCAGTGAGAATTGTGCGCTTCATGGGATAGCTCCTTTCGGGTTGTCACAGTCGGGGAGGGACAGTCGCCGTTCGCATTCCCGGTCCTGTCGATACGGGAAACCGCGCCTGTCGGGATGTAACTTGGGGTCGCAATCGGAGACGTGAAGGCAGTCCAAGGTATGGAACGGGCAAACGTCCGGTTGGCGCGGGCTTTCGATACGACTTTCCCGGCCATTACCGATCCGAATGGCCCAATGTTCTGCCGGGCTATACTTTGGCATGACGCTACCCTCGTATAGTTCACCGGCATCGCATCGATCTCCACACTGTATTCGTCAGTAAAGGTGAAGGAGAATTCTCATGCGTAAGTCGTTTATTGCCTGCGTCGGCCTTGTCGGTGTCGCCGCTTCACTTGCCGCCGCCGTTCCGGCATCCGCGCAGCGCCTGGAAAACAGGGGGGCGGACATCGACGATCCGATCATGCTCATGGCCCAGCAGGACCTTCCCCGGAACCAGTTCATGCTCGACAGTTCCAGCGACGTCGAACTCGTGCGCTTCAAGAAGCCGCACGATCTCGAACTCTGCAATGCCCGCGCCGATCGGGACTCGGTGGACGGCACCCGTCACGCTTACGCGATCCAGGCCTCCTGGGACAACGACGTGGCCGTCATCATGCCGGGCAACTGCCTCGCTTTCGATGCCCAGCGCCTGAAGGTGAAGGCCGCCGGAAACCTGCCCGACGATGTGGTCCTGACCGGCACGGTTCGGGTCATTCGCTGAACTGGCTCGGCCCGCTTCGGCGGGTCGGCAGCCTGTGACGATCGGGGAGCAAGGACGATGTTGGAAAGTGTTTCGAGGGTGCCGTCCGGACGCGCCTCGGCGACCCGTCTGCGGGGGCTGGTGGCCTGCGCGAAGGAGCGGCACACGCCGTCCGGTACGGGCCGTCCGGACGAGTCCGGGGTCCGGCGGACCACCTGCAGGATCTGCGGCTGCGCGCTGGTCAGGTCCGGCGTGTCGCGGTGGTATCGCTCGGGATTGATGGGATGAGCAGATACGCGCTCCTCTGTGCAGCCGGCCTTGTCGGCATCGGTGCCTGTCCCGGTGCAGCCCTGGCCGAAACGAAGGCGGATGACGGGCAGAACGCGCCTGTCAGCATGCACGACCGCGTGACGGCGGGCGTGGGCCTGGCCAGCGTGCCCAGCTACATCGGCTCCGACCAGAACGTGATCGTGCCGATGGCGGCGGCGCAGGGGCAGGTCGCCGGTGTCGGCTTCGCGCTTGAGGGCACCTCGCTCTCGCTCGATTTCGTGCCGCACGGCGATGCCGGGGGCTTCAAGATCCAGGCGGGGCCGGTCGCGTCGCTGCGGCTGGACCGCACGACGAAGATCCGGGATCACGCCGTCCGGGCGCTCGGCGAACGGTCCACGGCGGTCGAACTCGGCGGCTGGATCGGCGTGCAGAAGACGGGGGTGCTGACCAGCCCTTACGACACCCTGTCCGCCAGCCTGTCCTACCAGCACGACGTGGCAGGAGCGCATCGCAGCTACATCGTCTCGCCGGAAATCGATTACGACACGCCGCTGTCGCATCGCCTCTATGCCTCGTTGTCTGTTTCGGCGGATTACGTGGGCCGCCGCTTCGGCGCCTATTACTACGATATCGATATCGATGGCGAGGGCAGCCGGGCGAGCGGTTTGCCGACCTATTCCGGTGCCGACAAGGCGGGCTGGAAGGACTGGAACGCCAACCTCATGGTGGCCCGTTCGATCACCGGCGATCTCACCCATGGGATGAAGGTCTTTGCCAGTGCCGGCTATGGGCGGCTGCTGGGGCGCTATGCCCGCTCCCCCGTGGTCGCGATTGCCGGACGCCGGGGCCAGCCCAGTTTTGCCATCGGGATGGGGTACACGTTTTGAGACGGCGCTGGATCATCCCGGCAGCGATCTCGCTGCTGCTGCTGCTGCCGCTTCTCGGCGTGACCGGATACTGGGCCTGGCTCGGCTATTTCAGTTCCGATCCCTTCGTACCCGTGCCCGCGACCCGCGCGCCGATCCCCGCCCGCAAGGGCGTGGTGGCGGTCATTCTCTCGGGCGACATGGGCTTCAGGATCGGCATGGGGCCGAAAGTCGCGGCCCGGTTGGCGCAGGACGGCATTCCGGTCGTCGGCGTCAATTCGCTGACCTATTTCCGGCAGAAGCGAACCCCACGCGAGGCTGCCGCACTGATCGAGGAAGCCATGCGGCGCGCCCTGGCGATGGAGCAAGGAGGTCCGGTTCGGCGCGTTGCCCTGATCGGCCAGTCGTTCGGCGCCGACATGGTCAATGTCGGTTCCCCGAAACTGGCGCCGGACTGGCGCGACCGGGTGCTGACGACCGAACTGGTCGTTCCGACCGACACGATCAACTTCCGCGCCTCGCCAGCCGAACTGCTGAACTGGACGCCGCCGGACGCTTCGGCGCTGCCTTCGGGACGGGCGCTCGGCTGGGTCCCGACGGTCTGCATTTACGGCCGGGCAGAGACCGAAAGCCTGTGTCCGCACCTCCATCAGGCAGGCGTACGGGTAGTGCCGCTGCCGGGCGGCCATTTTCTGAACAAGGACGTGAATGCGGTCCACGCCGCGCTGCTGAAGGGCATCGACGAAGCCCTTTCCGCACCGCGCCGCACGACGACCGCGCATCGGGAGATCGCACGATGAAACCTGCCGCTTCGATTCTTTTCGCTGCCTTGTCGCTGGTCACGGCGATCGCATCTCCCATGGCGCAGGCCCAGACGACCGCCGCTCCGGGCGAACTTTCCGGCACCTGGGTCAATCCTCGGGGCAGCGTGAAAGTGAAGACCGGTGAATGCGGGACCGACGTGTGCGGCTGGATCGTCTGGGCCAACGACCAGGCCACCTCGGACGCGCGCGAGGCCGGGGTCGACAAGCTGGTCGGCACGATGCTGCTGAAGGACTACCGCACGGTCAGCCCGGATCACTGGGAGGGGCACGTCTACGTTCCCGACATGGGCGGCACCTATTTCTCGCGCATGGAGCGTCTCGATCCCGAGCATCTCAAGATCAGCGGATGCGTGCTGGGCGGCTGGATCTGCAAGTCTCAGGTCTGGCTGAAGGACTGACGCCCATGCAACTTCCCTCCTGCGTCCGGACGGCGGCTTCGCTCGCCGCGCGCCATCGCATGGCGCTCGGCGTGGCCGGTGTGCTGCTTTTGGCCCTGCTGGGGCTGGGCGCTCTGCGGACCCTGCTGCACAGCATCAGGGCCGCCGATATTCGCCATGCCTTCGATGCCATCGCGGTCTGGCGGATCGCCGCGGCCCTTGCGCTGACCGGCGTGAGCTACACGGTCCTCACGTTCTACGACGTCTTCGCCCTGCGTGCGATCGGTCGGCCGCTGCCGTACCGTACCGCCGCCCTGGCTTCGTTCACGAGCTATTCGCTGAGCAACAATCTCGGCCTGTCGGTCCTGACCGGCGGCTCGGCGCGCTACTACGTCTACAGCGCTTCGGGGCTGACGGCGGGCGAAGTCGCGCGGGTCGTGGTGATCGCCGGGCTGACCTTCTGGTGCGGCATCGTCGCCCTGGCCGGGGCGGCGCTCGCCTTTCATCCGGTGGACCTGCCGGGGGTGTTGTCGCTGCCGCACTGGCTCCAGACGTGCGCGGGAGTGGCGATCCTGATCCTGCTCGTCGCGAGCCTTGCCGCCACCCGGCAGATGCGCAAGCACGGCTGGGACCTCTGGGGCCTGCCGAAGCCCGAGCCGCGCACCGTGATGACGCAGGTCCTGCTGGCGGCAGCGGACCTCTCGGCGGCGTGCGGGGCGCTGTTCGTCCTCGTGCCCGATCTCGGCCCGGCGATGTTTCCGGCGCTGCTGCTGGCCTATATCGTCGCGATCGTCGCCACGCTGATAAGCCATGTACCGGGCGGACTGGGGGTGTTCGAGGCGGTGGTCATCGCCCTCATGCCGGACATGCAGCGCGCCGATCTCGTCGCGGCGCTGCTGGCCTATCGGGCGATCTACTACCTCCTGCCGCTGATCCTGGCGGCACTGGTGCTGCTGGTCTCGGCCCGCCGCCGCTGGGGCGCGCCGGTTGCTGGAGCGGTCAATGCCGCACAAGGCCTGCTGCGCCAGATCGCACCGCCGCTGCTCTCGGCGCTGTGCTTCTGCGGCGGCGCGATCCTGCTGATTTCCGGTTCGGTCCCTCCGGCGGCGACGCGGCTGCACGCCTTGCGCCACATTCTGCCGCTGCCTTTCGTCGAAGCCTCGCATATCGCCGCGAGCCTCGCCGGAACCGGATTGCTGCTGCTGGCGCCGGGCCTTTATCGGCGGCTCGACGGGGCTTTCGTCGCGGCACGGGCGCTGCTGGTCGCGGGCGCCGTCTTCGCGCTCATCAAGGGCCTGGATGTAGAGCAAGCCGTGATCCTGCTGGCGATCGCCGCGATCCTTCAGGGCGCGCGCCGGGCCTTCTATCGGCGTACCGCGCTGGCGGCGGGGTTCTCGGCGCAGTGGGTCGCGGCCATCGCCGTGGTCGCGGCGGTCATGCTCTGGGCGGGCTTCTTCTCCTACCGCCATGTTCCCTACAGCAACACGCTCTGGTGGCAATTCGCCTGGCGGGGCGAGGCTTCGCGGTTCCTCCGCGCGAGCTTTGCCGTCACCGTGCTGCTGGGCGTGGTCCTGCTGGCGCGCCTGTTGCGTCCGGTGGGACCGGTCGACCGGGCCGAGGGCATGCAGGACCGGGACATCCGCGTGCTCGCCGGGGCGGTGCGGACCGATGCGATGCTGATGCTCACCGGTGACAAACGGCTGCTGCGATCTGAAAGCGGGGAGGCCCTGCTGATGTACCAGGTGCAGGGCCGCAGCTGGATCGTCATGGGCGATCCGATCGGCCCGGTCGAGGAATGGAGCGCCCTGCTCTGGCGCATCCGCGAACTGGCGGACGCGCAGCAGGGGCGGCTCCTGCTCTATCAACTCAGCGCGAGCGCCCTGCCGGTCGCGATCGATCTGGGATTGCAGCTCATCAAATATGGCGAGGAAGCCCGCGTCAGCCTCCCCGCCTTCTCGCTCGACGGGCCGGGCGCCAAGTCCCTGCGCGCGGCGGCGCGCAAGGCGGAGCGGCAGGGCATCACGTTCGAGGTCGTGCCCGCCGCGCAGTTGGGTCCACTGCTGCCGAGCTTGCGCAGGGTCTCGGATACGTGGCTCGCCATGAAGGGCGGACACGAGAAGTCCTTCAGCATCGGCCGCTTCGATCCCGGCTATATTGCCCGTTTCGACTGCGCGGTGGTGCGCTGTCACGGCGAGATCGTGGCCTTCGCCAATATCTGGAAGACCGCAACGCGCGAGGAGCTTTCGGTGGACCTGATGCGCCATGTCGGGACGATGCCGAACGGGACGATGGACTACCTGTTCATCGAACTGATCCGCTGGGGGCAGGCGCAGGGCTATCGCTGGTTTACACTGGGGCTGGCGCCGCTGTCCGGCATCGAGGCCCGCCCGCTGGCGCCGCTATGGGCGCGGGCGGCGGGCTTTCTCTATCGCCATGGCGATGCGTTCTATCGTTTCGAGGGGCTGCGCGCCTACAAGCAGAAGTTCTCGCCGGAATGGGAACCGCGCTACATTGCCGCCGGCGGCGGCCTCGGATTTGCGCGTTCCTTGCTGGATTTGCAGACTTTGGTCGGCGGCGGCCGGGCCAGTGCCGCCAATCGCTGTGCCGGGTTCACATGAAGGGTCCATGGCCCGACTGTGGCCTCGCAGCCACAGGTTGGCGAATTTTCGGCGTAATATTGCGAATAATTCCTAATAGCGTTAACGGCGGCGCAATCCGATCCGAGATTGCAAAAAAGGAATTCCGATGGCCTCCGCTCGCGCGCTTGCCCTTTGTGGCGCGGCGATTTTCGCCGTTTCGATGATGACTGCCGCCCGCGCGGAGGACGCGCGCCCGGACGCCGCCGACAATGCCGGTGGCGAAGCCGACAGCATCGTCGTTACCGCGCCCACGGCCGGCACGAAGACCGAAACGCCGATCGTCCAGATCCCGCAGCCGCTCACCATCATCACGGCGGACGAGTACCTGTCGCAAGGTGCCATCAGCATCAGCGATACGGTCAAGTATGCGGCAGGCGTCCTGGCCAGCCCTTACGGCCGCGATACCCGCGTGGACGGGTTCAACGTTCGCGGCATCGACGCGCTCCAGTTCCGCGACGGCATGCGTGACATCTTCTCCTATTACGCCAGCATCACGTCCGACCCCTACAATTTCTCCCGCGTGGAAATCGTGCGCGGTCCGGCGTCGGTGCTGTTCGGGCAGGGTTCGATCGGCGGCCTCGTCAATCTCGTGACGAAGACCCCGGACTTCAAAACCGGTGGTGAAGTGAACCTCGTCTACGGCAGCTACGACCGCAAGGAAGCCCTGGGCGACGTCAATGTCGCGCTGGCGGACAATCTGGCGATCCGCGCGGTGGCGCGCGTCCGCGATGCCGACACTTATGTCGATCACGTTCCCGACGACCGCGTGATGTTCGCGCCGTCGATCCGCTGGCAACCGACGCCGGATACGGATATCGTGCTGACCGGTCTTTATCAGGAAGACGATACCGGCTCGACCTCGCAGTTCCTGCCGATCGTCGGCACCTTCCGGCCCAACCCCGGCAATCCGTCGGGCAGGCTCGATCCTTACACTTTCGTCGGCAAGCCGGGCTGGGACCGTTACGCGGGACGCTCGCTCCAGGGCGGCGGCTCGGTCGTCCACAAATTTTCGGACAATGTTCGCCTCAGCGTCAAGGCCCGCTACATCGACAGCGACCTCGACTATAACTATCACGGGGTGAACAGCTATTATAATCCCGGCGTCCCCGGTTTCACGGAAAATTCCCTTTTTCCGACGAATCCTTACGGTCCGGACGGCCGCACGGTGATCATGAGTTCGTCCGCCAGCCAGGCGCGGATGAACGTCTTCTCGACCGACAACAATCTCCAGTTCACCTTCAACACCGGCCCGAATATCGAGCACAAGCTGCTGGTCGGTATCGACTACAGCTGGAACAAGGTCGGCAAGCGTTCGGCCAGCGGTGCGGGCCAGCTGGTTGACCTCTATGACATCGATCGCGACGCGCTGGACGAACCCGTCGCCACCGGTCCCTATGCCTATGAATCGCAGAAGCAGCTCGGCGTCTACGTTCAGGACCAGATCCGTTTCTACGACCGCGTCTCGGTCGTGCTGGGCGCGCGCCGCGACCGGGTGACCAGCTCGGCGGGATCGAAGGACAAGGCCACGACTTTCCGCGCGGGCATCATCGGCGAACTGGGCTGGGGCTTCTCGCCCTTCTTCAGCTACACCGAGAGCTTCCTGCCGATTGCCGGTTCGGTACAGGGGGCGGGCGGTGTCGTCCTCTCACCCTATCGCCCATCGACCGGCACGCAGTATGAAGTCGGTATGAAGTGGCAGCCGGAGCCCAACACGCTTGTCACCGTCACCGCGTTCAAGATCAAGGAGCAGAACCGCGTCCTCTATCTTGCCGACAACGCGACCACCCAGTCGGGCGTGCTGAACACCAAGGGCATCGAGGTCGAGGCCAGCCACACCCTGCCGGGCAATTTCGAACTGCTCGCGAACTACGGCTACAATAAGCTGAAGTCGGAGACGAACACCAATCTCGACTATATGCCGCGCCATACTGCATCGCTCTGGTCGACCAAGACCTTTGGGCTGTCCGATGCGGCGCAGCTGCGCCTGGGCGGCGGCGTGGTCTATAGCGGCAAGAGCATTTCCACCAGCTCGCTCTGGTCGATCGTAACCCCTTCGCGCACCACGGTCGACGCGCTGGCGGAAATCACGCGGGACAACTGGCGCTTCTCGATCAACGCGACGAACCTGCTGAACAAGAAGCAATTTGCCTCCTGCCTCGCCCGCGGCGACTGCTTCGTCGCCGCCCCGCGCAATGTCATGGGAACGATCGGCTATCGTTTCTGAGCGGTGCGATGGCAGCAACCGCTGCCGGGATATCCGAATAGAGCCGGGGGGCGGGATCTTTTCGAGGTCTCGCCCCCTGGGCATTCCTGGCGCATGAGTTGACCTTTCGTCTCGCCTGCGGCGGGCCGGAAGCGAGGCATCCCCTTCGCAGTTTGCCAAGCCCGGCCGGGCCGGTATCATGCGGTTCATGTCGCTGGTAAATCGCGCGGGCCGCAGGGGCCGATGAAGGCAGACGCCGACTTCTCCGGCTTTCCGTTCGGGCAGAAGACGTTGTCGAGGCGCTCGATGGCGGTCGCGGCGTTCTCGACGATTGTCGAGTGGTACGATTTCACGCTCTACCTCTATCTTGCAACGGTCCTGTCGCGGGTCTTCTTCGGCGGTGGCGAGGGGGCTCTGGCCACCGTGCTCGGCGGTTTTGCCGTCGCCTACCTGATGCGGCCGCTGGGGGCGGCGGTCTTCGGACATATCGGGGATCGCCATGGGCGGCGGCGGATGATGCTGCTGTCGATGGCGCTTATGACGGCGGCGATGCTCGCCACGGCGATGATGCCGACTTACGCGGTGATCGGTCCGGCGGCGGGGTGGCTCCTGCTGCTCCTGCGCTGCGTCATGGCCTTCTCGGTGGGCGGCGAATATACCGGCGTGGTCGCCTACCTGATGGAAGGTGCCCATCGTAATCGGCGCGGCCTGGTGACCTCGTCCGCTGCCGCGGCAAGCGAACTGGGCGGCTTGCTGGCGGCGGGGGTTTCGGCCCTGACGGTCAACGCGCTGGCACCTGAGGCGCTGGACGCCTGGGGTTGGCGCATTCCCTTCCTGTTCGGCGCCGTGCTCGCGGGAATGGTGCTGCTGGCCCGCGCCACCCTGGAGGAATCGCCCGAGTTCGAGCGGCAGGTGATCCGCCGCAGCGTGCCCGAGCGGCCGTTGCGACAGGTTCTGGCTCGTCACCGCGCGGCGATCGGACGGGGTTTCGCGATATCCGCGCTGGGCTCGATCACGTACTACGTCGGCATCACTTATGTTCCCGCCTTCGTCACGGAATCGGGCGTCATGGTGGAGAGCGAAGCGCTCTGGCTCTCGACGGCGGCGGCGTTCATGGTCATCTTCGTCACGCCTTTCGTCGGTGCTTTGTCCGACCGTATCGGCCGCCGTCCGGTCCTGCTCTGTGTCGGCGTACTGGCGGTGCTGGTGCCGGCCGCCTCTTTCGCGGCGATGGGCGAGGGGTCTTACGGCGCCGCGCTGATCGGCGCGCTCCTGCTGGCCTCGCTGGGCGGAGCGGTGAGTGCCGTCGGCGCAGTGGCGACCGCCGAGCAGTTCCCCGGCGAAGGCCGTCTGTCCGGTCTCGCGCTGGGAGCGACCGCGGCGACGGCGGTGTTCGGCGGCCTTGCGCCGTTCGTGGCGCAACTGCTGGTGGAGGGAACCGGCTGGCAGGCGGTGCCGGGCATGATGATTGCCGTGGTGGCGGCCTGCGTATTGCCCGTTTTCGTGAAAACCCCGGAGACTCGGCCGAGAGACTGAAGGGCTGAACGACGAACAGCCCTACCCTTTCGACAAGTGCTAGATTTCACGAAATGCGAAATCCGACTTTGCCATTTGTCGATGGCAGCCGTGCTCGAATCGCGGCATTTACTCCGTCAGATTGCAGCAGATCGCCGAATCCGGTTCGGCTCCTGCCCTATGACGAGGTATTTCGATCCATGACGGCTTTGACTGAAACGCAGTACGTCTATCGCTTCGGTGGCGGCGTCGACGACGGCGGCAAGGGCGACAAGAACCTCCTGGGCGGCAAGGGCGCCAACCTCGACGGCATGGCCGCGATCGGCCTGCCGGTTCCTCCGGGCTTCACCATCACCACCGAGATGTGCACGCGCTACTACAACGACGGCGGCGTCTATCCCGAAAGCGTGAAGGCCGAAGTGGCGCAGGGCCTCGCCCATGTCGAGCAGATCACCGGCAAGACTTTCGGCAACACTGCCGATCCGCTGCTGGTCTCGGTCCGTTCGGGTGCGCGCATCTCGATGCCGGGCATGATGGACACCGTGCTCAACCTCGGCCTCAACGACGAGACCGTGGAGGGCCTCGCCGCCACCTCGGGCGACGAGCGTTTCGCCTGGGATAGCTATCGCCGCTTCATCCAGATGTATTCCGACGTCGTGCTCGAACTCGACCACGGTGCCTTCGAGGAAGCGCTGGACATTGCCAAGGAAGATCGCGGCTACGACCTCGACACCGAGATGACCGCCGCCGACTGGAAGATCCTGGTCGCCGAGTACAAGGCGATCGTCGAAAAGCTCTGGAACAAGCCTTTCCCGCAGGACGTGAACGACCAGCTCTGGGGTGCGATCGGCGCCGTGTTCGGATCCTGGCAGTCGGACCGCGCCAAGGTCTATCGCCGCCTGAACGCGATCCCCGGCGAATGGGGCACTGCCGTCAACGTGCAGGCCATGGTCTTCGGCAACATGGGCGAGACTTCGGCCACCGGCGTTGCCTTCACCCGTGACCCGGCCACCGGCGAGAACGCCTATTACGGCGAATACCTCATCAACGCGCAGGGCGAGGACGTCGTCGCCGGCATCCGCACCCCGCAGTACCTGACCAGGGCCGCCCGCGAGCGCGCCGGGGCCAAGCCGCTGTCGATGGAAGAGGCGATGCCGGAGACTTATGCGGAACTCGCGGGCGTGTTCGAGATCCTCGAAAAGCACTACCGTGACATGCAGGACATCGAGTTCACGGTGCAGCAGGGCAAGCTCTGGATGCTCCAGACCCGCTCGGGCAAGCGCACTGCCAAGGCGGCGCTGAAGATCGCCGTCGACATGGCGCGCGAAGGCCTGATCGGCGAGGAAGAAGCCGTCGCCCGCGTCGATCCCGCCGCGCTCGACCAGCTTCTGCACCCGACCCTCGATCCCAAGGCGCCGCGCGACGTGCTAACCAAGGGCCTGCCCGCCTCGCCGGGCGCGGCTTCGGGCGCGATCGTGCTCGATGCGGATACCGCCGAGAAGCTCGCCGATCAGGGCAAGGCGGTGATCCTCGTCCGCGTCGAGACCAGTCCCGAGGACATCCACGGCATGCATGCGGCGCGCGGCATCCTGACCGCACGCGGCGGCATGACCAGCCACGCCGCCGTGGTGGCGCGCGGCATGGGCCGCCCCTGCGTCTCCGGCGCGGGCAGCCTGCAGATCGACAATGTCGCCCGCACCATGCGCATCGACGGCCGCGTGCTGAAGGAAGGCGACACGGTCACCATCGACGGCGCGACCGGCGAAGTCATGGCTGGCGAAGTCGCCACCGTGCAGCCGGAACTGGCCGGTGACTTCGGCACGCTGATGGAATGGGCCGACAAGGTTCGCCGTCTCAAGGTCCGCGCCAATGCCGAGACTCCGCTCGACTGCCGCACGGCGCGCGAATTCGGCGCCGAGGGCGTCGGTCTCTGCCGCACCGAGCACATGTTCTTCGACGCCGCCCGCATCACCGCCGTTCGCGAGATGATCCTGGCCGAAGGCGAAGCCGAGCGCCGTGCCGCGCTCGCCAAGCTGCTGCCCGAGCAGCGCGACGACTTCGCGGAAATCTTCACGGTCATGGCCGGCCTGCCGGTGACGATCCGCCTCCTCGATCCGCCGCTCCACGAGTTCCTGCCCCACGCCGAGGCGGAGTTCGAGGAAGTGGCCCGCGCGGCCAATGTCAGCGTCGAAACGCTCAAGCGCCGTGCCGGTGAACTGCACGAGGTCAACCCGATGCTCGGCCATCGCGGCTGCCGTCTGGGCGTGACCTATCCGGAAATCTACGAGATGCAGGCCCGCGCGATTTTCGAGGCGGCGCTCATCGTCAAGGAGAGCACCGGCGAGGCGCCGATCCCCGAAGTGATGATCCCGCTGGTCGCCACGGCCAAGGAACTGGAGCTGATGAAGGCGATCGTCGACCGCGTCGCCGCCGAAGTTTTCAGCGAACGCGGCGCCACGGTGGACTACCTCGTCGGCACCATGATCGAACTGCCGCGCGCCGCGCTGAAGGCGGGCGAGATCGCTGAGCTGGGCGAGTTCTTCTCGTTCGGCACCAACGACCTGACCCAGACCACCATCGGCATCAGCCGCGACGATGCGGGCAAGTTCCTGACGCAGTACGTGGACAAGGGCATCTTCGCCCGCGATCCCTTCGTCAGCCTCGATGTCGACGGCGTGGGCGAACTGATCGAACTCGCCGCCGAGCGCGGCCGCAAGACCCGTCCGGACATCAAGCTCGGCATCTGCGGCGAGCATGGCGGCGATCCGGCCTCGATCGCGTTCTGCGAAAAGATCGGCCTCGATTACGTCTCGGCTTCGCCCTACCGCGTGCCGATCGCGCGTCTCGCGGCGGCACAGGCGGCTCTCGCCGGGAAGTAAGAGTACAACCGCGTCGGGGAGGAGGAGCTACCTGACCGGGAATGCGGATCGCGCGCGAATGCGTGCGGTCCGCATTTGTTTTTTGGGCTGTCGTTAGGCCTCGCACTCCGCTCATCCTGAGCTTGTCGAAGGATGGGAGGCGTGGCGCCCCGTCTCGTGGGGCTTCGACAAGCTCAGCCGGAGCGGGTTGGAGATGGGCGTTACCGCCCGGCCGAGCGCTCCACCAGGAAGTCGATCAGCAGCCGCGCCGGGCCGGTGAGGCTCGCGCCGTTGGCGGTCAGCAGCATTTGCCGCTCGGCCCAGGCTTCGTCGAGTTCGACCAGCTTGAGACCCATCGGGACGATGAAGTTCTTCGCCGCCTCGCTGGGGAGCACGCCGATGCCGAAGCCCGCCTGGATCATCCGGCAGACCGCGTCGTAGCTGTCCACCGCGGCGCGCAGGCGAAAGGACCAGCCCTGTTCCTCGGCAGCGCGCGCGAGCAGGCGGGTATTGGCGGTGTCGTAGCCCATCTGCACGAATTCGTGCTCGGCCAGGTCCTGAAATCGCACCGAATGGGTGCCGAACAGCAGATGCGGCGGGGCGACGACGGCAAGCCGGTCGCAGCGGTATTTCCAGGTATCCAGCCCGACCGTGCCCGGTTCCTCCAGGATGACGCCCACTTGCGCCTCGCCCGCGCGCACACGCCCGACGATCTCGGAGGAATAGACCTCCTGGATGTTGAGCCGGATCTTGTCGTTGGCATGGCCGAAGGCGGCGAGGTCGGCGGGGAGGAACTGGGTGATCGCCGCCGTGCAGGCGAGAATGTCGACGCTGCCCTTGAGGCCGTTGGCGTAGTCCGAGAGGTCCGAGACCGCCAGCCCCACTTCGCGCATGATCCGCTGGGCATGGGCGAGCAGGGCATTGCCCGCCGCCGTCGGCATGACCCCGCGCCCGTTGCGGACGAGGAGCTGGACGCCGAGGTCCTGCTCCAGCTGGGTCAGGCGGCGGCTGATCGCGCCGATCGCGAGATTGGCATCGTCCGCCGCGCGCGACAGGCTGCCCAGCTCGGCAACCCGGATGAAGAGTTGCAGCGTCGTCAGGTTCAGCATCGGATGTCGCGCATATCGGCCATGAACCGGCCTCTATAATTCGCAAGCGACGCGGCGAACAGCTAAGAAGTCAGGGTCAGGGCCTTGCCGCGCCGGAAGACGCGCCGGTCGGACGGCGGTGCCGCGACCGCAGCGGCGGCACCGGCGGCGGGGAGTGCGACGAAGCTGGCCTCCGCGCCCACGGTCAGCCCGCCTCCTTCGAGGCCGAGTGCCAGAGCGGATTCCGTCGTCGCCATCGCCAGCGCGACGGCAAGGTGCTCGTCGGTATAGAAGCCCGAGCGATAGCCGATCAGCATCGCCCGCTGGAGCATGTCGCCATTGCCGTAAGGCCACCAGGCATCGCGGATATTGTCGTTTCCGGCAAAGACCCGCACGCCGTGTTCGCGCAGGCGCAGGACCGGCGGGAAGGCGCGGTCGCCCGGCGCATTGGTCATGATCGCAACCCCGGCGTCGGCCAGCGCGCGGGCCACCGTGTCGAGCACCGGTTCCTTGACGTCGCCCAGCGCATAGGCATGGCTGACCGTTACGCGCCCGCCAAGGCCCAGCGCCTGGGTGCGCGCGGCGATGCGGTGCAACTGTGCGATCCCGGCAAAGCCCGCCTCGTGGAGATGGATGTCGATCTTCGCGCCGCGCCTTTCGGCAATGCCGAAGACGACATCCAGATGGCCGTCGGAATTGCCGTCCATGTCCTCGGGGTCGATGCCGCCGACCACTTCGGCGCCTTCTCGGATCGCGGCGTCGAGAATGTCCGCCGTGCCGGGGCAAGTCAGGATGCCCGCCTGCGGGAAGGCGACGAGTTCGATATCCACGCGGTCCCGCCATTTCTCGCGCGCGGACATGACCGCGTGGAGGTGTGAAAGCCCGGTCGTGGCGTCGACATCGACATGGCTGCGCATCGCCACGGTGCCGAGACCGGCGGCCTGTCCGATCAGCACGTCGGCGCGGACGGCGGCGGGGCGCACGTCGGCCAGCATCGCCTTTTCGACGGCGAGGCGCTCGCGCAGGCTGGCAGCGGGGCGGTGGGGCTGCCAGGGTTCGCCGAAGAAGCTCTTGTCGAGATGGATATGGCCGTCGACGAAGCCGGGCAGCACCAGCCTGCCGCCAAGATCGACCCGCTCGGTGCCTTCATCGGCCGCGAGATCGCGCCCGATCGCCGAGAACCGGCCGCCCGCAACCGCGAGATCGGCGGCGCTGCCGTCGGGCAGCAGGGCATTCGTGAACAGCGTCTCGATCATTGCGCGGGGCTCTTTTCGGCAGCATTCCACGCCGCGACTTTCGCCTTGGTGTCCGCGAGCATCGCATCGAGCGCGGTCCGGTCGTAGAACGTCCCGTTCATCACCACCGCGCGGATCGCGCGGGTGGCGGCGATGTCCTTCAGCGGATCGCGGTCCAGCAGCACGAGGTCCGCCGCCTTGCCCGGTTCCACCGCGCCGTAGCGGTCGAGCTTGCCGAACCAGGCGGGACCGGCGCGGGTGGCCGCCGAAAGCGCCTGCGCCGGGGTAAGACCCCTGGCGACGAACAGGCTCAACTCGTCATGCAGGCCGATGCCGGGATAGTTGAACGAATTGAGGAAGCCTGCATCGGTGCCCGCGATGATCGTGACCCCGGCCTTTTCCAGCAGCGGCAATACGGCGGCCATGCGGTCGAAATGCTCGTGGCGGGCCTTGACGGCGGCGGCATCGGCCTTGGCGGCGCGCTCGACGCGCCAGTCGTAAGTCTTGCGCAGCTTCGGGCCGATGTAGGCGAGATAGGGATCGTTCGCATGATCGTCGGCATCCAGCCAGGCGATCACCCGGCTGCCGTTGAGCGTCGGAGTGACGAAGACGCCCTTCTCGGCGAAGCGGCGATAGGACGCCATGGCGGTTGCCGTATCGAATCCGGTGTCGAGGCGGTGGTTGGCCTCGGCGCGGTCGATGCGGCCCGCCGCGAAGTCGGCGGCGATCGCCGCTTCGTCCTTCACGCCGGCCTTGTAGGCATAGTCGAGGTGTTCGATCGAGCTGATCCCGGCATCCACCGCCTGGGCGACGGTGAGGTCCATCGGGATATGCCCCGAGGTCCGCAAGCCCCGCGCCTTGGCCTGCGAGACGGCGTAGAGGAACAGCTGCGGGTCGAGCGTGCTGTCGGTGATCTTCACGAAGTCCACCTTGTCCCGCTCCTGAAGGCGGGCGAGCGCGGCATCGACATCGGCCTGGCTGCCGACTTCGATGGTGCCCTTCCAGACCGGCTTGATGCCCTCGATCTTCGCCCCGGAGGTCAGCAGGCGCGGGCCGAACAGGGTGCCTCCGGCAATCTCGCCGCGCCATTGCAGCACTTGCTCGGGAAGGTCGCCCGAACAGTCGCGGATCGTGGTGATGCCGTGGGCGACGTAGAGCGGCAGGAGGGCCTTGTTCTCCTCGATCAGCGCCGGTCCGCCGCCGAAGTGGACGTGCATGTCCCAAAGGCCGGGGATCAGGAAGCGGCCCTTGCCCTCGACCACGCTGCGCGCCTGCCACGCGCGGGCGATCTCGCCGTCCTTGCCGACCGCCACGACATCCTTGCCGCGCAGAACCACCGCCTGTTCCTTGACCGCGCGGGCATGTTCGACGTCGATCACGGTGACATGACGGATCATCACGTCGCCCTGATCGGCGGCCAGCGCGGGCGTGGTGGTGGCCATGAGAGTGGCGATCAGCGGGGCGAGAAACTTCATCGGCGGTGCTCCTTCGAACACCGTTTTACGCCCGAAACAGGGTCATTCACAAATTAGATGTTGGCATAATTTTCATTCGATATAGGAATGATGAATGCTCGATCCCCGGCTCCTCCGCAGTTTCGTCGCCATTGCCGATACTGGCCACTTTACCCGCGCCGCCGAGCGACTGGGCATGACGCAATCGACGATCAGCCAGCAGCTCGGGCGGCTGGAGGAACTGTCCGGCCATCCGCTGATAGACCGCGCTGCCCGTCCGGTCCGCCCGACCCCGCTGGGCGAGCGGTTGCTCGGCCATGCCCGCCGCATCCTCCAGCTCGACGAGGAAGCGCAGAGCCTGCTGCGCGATCCGGCGGGCACTGCGGCGATCTCCATCGGCCTGCCGGAGGATCTCGCGACGCTGGCGCTCGCACGGGGGCTGGCCCGCTTCGCCGCGGGTAGCAGCCGGATCAGGCTCGACGTGGTGACCGGACTCAGCCGCGATCTCGCCTCGCGCTACCGGCAGGGTGAATTCGACATCGCCGTGGTCAAGGAGGAGCGGCCCGGCCCCGATTGCCGCGCGAATTTTCCGGAGCCGCTGGGCTGGTTCGCCGCGCCGGAGCACGAAGTCGAGGCCCGCGATCCGCTGCCGCTGGTGACGTTCCCGACCGGCGGGCTCTACCGCGATACAATGTTTCGCGAACTCGAAGCGGCCGGGCGGCGCTGGTACGTGGCTTTCTCCGGCAGCAGCCTGCAAAGCGTGCTGGCGGCGGTCTCGGCGGGCATGGGCGTTTCGCTGCTGCCGCTGGCGGTCACCCATGGCCACGGGGTTCGGCGGCTGACCGGAATGGGCGAGGCGCCGCCGATGGTCGTCTCGCTCTATGCGCGCGAGGAGCAGGAACCGATCGCCGCCCTCGTGCGGATGATCGGCACGGCATTGCAAACCCGCTAGGATTTCACTCCACGACGATCCGCGCCCGCGCGAGGTTCTGGATCTGCGCAAAGGGCGTGTTGCGATCACCCTCGCGCTGCGACGCGGCGCGCAGGACCGCGAAATACGTGCCCGGCCGGGCATAGGCGTGGCTGGCGGTCAGCACGAGCTTGGCCTTGTTTCCGGCAGGGATCGTGGCGGGGATCTCGAAAGTGCCGTCGCCATCGAAGTCCCATGCGGCAGCGGTGATCGATCCGGCACCGGGCGGCACCTCGATCGTTGCCGTCAGCTTGACGGGCGCTCCGGCTTTGACCCTTGCGAGCGCACCGCCGTTCGCGACAAGCGTCACCACCGGCTGGATGCCCTTGCGCGCGGCGGCATCGGCGGGGACCACGACCTGTCCGTCCTCGATGCGATAGGCGGTGGAAGCGGGCGGCGCCTTGCCCTGCTCGACCCAGGCGGCGAGATCGCGCAGGGCCTGTTGCAGCACGCCGATGTAGGAGACCACCCGCGCGGGATCGTCCTGCACGCTCTGGTCGCCGTGCAGGGCGCGGTCGGTGTACCAGATGCGGAACCTGTCGTCCGCCGCCACTCCGGCATGGGCCTTGACCCGCGCGCGATACCAGTCGCCCTGCCAGGCCAGGGCCTCGCGGTCCCAGAGATTCTCGACGAGGATGACTTTGCCGTCGAACTTGCCGGTCGGCACCGAGCCTGCCGCATTCTGCGTAAACAGGGGGCCGAGCAGCATCGGCCGCTGGGCATGGAGCGGCTTGCCCCCGGCATCGGTGAACTGCTTCCAGACCGGGTACTCGGCCAGGTCGGGCACCTGATGGCGGTGATACTCCTGCACCGCCAGGATATCGCTGTTGTCCACCCGCACGGCGTCACCCAGCTTGATCGTGGCGAGGAGGCGCGGATCGTTGATGCCGAGCATCGCGATGTCGCCGTGCACATCCGACAGCACGACTTTCCTGCCCGAGGGAAGCACGAGATCGGACAGCAGAAGGGCCTTCGAGTTCGGACTGTTTGACAGCCTCACCGCGACCGGCATCTCGCCTGCCGAATGAAGGCCCATGGCCTGCCAGGCAAGGTCTGCGGTGCCTTTGGCGGTGCCGGGGGTGTGGCCGAGGTCGATGCCGAGGCTTCCGGCTCTGTCGGCGCTGATGACTTCCAGGACGCGGGAATCGAGCTGGACGCGGTCGGTCTTGTAGCGGCCGGGACTGTGGTGCCCCTCGTAGCCGGGCTTGGTCCAGAAATCGGTGAAATAGGCGGCATCGGCCATGCGGATGCCGCCGAAAAGCAGGGCGAAGGCATGAGGCCCCATCGTGCGCCAGGCGTACCAGGACTGAGGCTGGAATCCCATCGCGGTCACTTCGCGCAGCGCTTCCTTCTGCTCCTCGCTCAGGCCGGCATAGGGATTGCCGCTGCCGCCTGCGTCCAGCGCATCGACCACGCCGTCCAGCCGATCGCCCAGCACGCGCATGGCCTTGAGGCGGACGGTGAACATGTTCGGGATCGCCATGGGCGAGCCAAGCACATAGGGCACCGCGCCGTCCCACACGCCTTGGGTATTCTCCAGCGAACCCAGCGTGCGATAGGCGCCGCCGCTGCCGCCATAGGCATAGCCGTAGATGTGCTTCCTTGCGGGATAGACCTGCGCTGCCACGAAGCGGGAAAACCGCGCGGTGGCCGCATTCGCGCGGAAAGCGCCGATCGTCAGGTCGCCGCCGCCCATCGGGTCTGCCGCCTTGGGGCCACCGCCGTTGGTCTCGATGAAATAGGCGCCGCTCGCGATGGCCGCGCCGATGCGGTCTTCCTCGCCGGTTAACCCCTGGGAGAGGGTCTCGCTGTCCGGCACCGGGGTGATGTACTGGAAGAAGCGCCCCTGCCAGGCCCCGGCGAGCGGGAAATAGTACGAGAACCGCGTGTCCGTGCCCGCGAACCCGCCGTGGACGTAGCGATAGGCGGTGCCGTTATCGGTGCGCTGTTCGTCGCGGTCGATGAAGGGGCGCGCGAAGAGCGTGTCTTCTTCCCGATAGCCTTCTGCGGAGAGCGTGGTGGGGGCCGCCTTCGCGACGGGTTCATCGGCCATGACGGGCGCCCGAGCCGAAAGAATAGCCGCCGCGACTGCCAGGCTTGCTGCCCATTTTCCTGCTCCCGTCACCGTTCCCGTCCCCTGTCGCGATCCGCCTTTTGTGCTGGCGGTCGGGGATCTTTTGGCACGGTCTGGCGCGATATGCAGGGGCCTGCCTATCGCGCCGACGGTTTCTGCCGTCGCGGGCCGCCGAGGGATCGGCGGCCCGCGAACGGGATCAGAAGCGGAAGTTCACGCCCGCGCCGAGTACGCGGGGATCGTTCACGAAGGCCGTCAGGTTGTTGAAGTCGATCGCGCCGATCACGTTCGATTTGTTGGTGATGTTGCGGCCGAACAGGAAGACGTCCACCGCGTCGGAAGGCGAGCGCCAGCCGATGCGCGCGCCGCCTTCGAAGTTGGTGTCGACGTGGAATTCGGTCGCATCGTAGAGGAACAGGTTGAAGTCCTTCTGCGCGACCCAGTCGGTCTGGGCATAGAGCTTGCTGCCGCTCGCCATCTCATACGTGTACGAGGCGTTGAAGTTGAACAGCCAGCGCGGCGCCTGCGGGAACGGGTTGCCATTGATCGAGGCGCGGCGGGTGGTACCCACGTTGACGATCGGATCGCGCACGGTGCAGGCCGCGCCGCAGAAGGCGACCAGCAGGTCCGGATCGTCGATCTTGGTGAAGTTGTAGGAAACGCCACCGTTGAACTGGAGACCGCGCAGCGGGATGGCGGTGGCCTCGAACTCGACGCCGCGACCCTTGCCGCGCTTGGCGTTGATCAGCTGGTTGAAGTTGCCCTGACCGCCGATGGCGGTGAACTGCGGGTCCTTCAGGTCGTAGATGTAGCCGGTCAGGTCGACGCGGAAGCGGTTGTCGGGCGTGGCCGCCTTGATGCCCGCTTCATAGGACGTGATCGTTTCCGAATCCGCCGTCGTCAGGATGTTCGAGGTGGCGATGCGGCCCTGGATCGAGGGACCGCGATAGCCGTGGGCGATGCGGCCGAACAGGCTGACCTGCGGGCTGAAGCGGTAGAGCGCGCTGACATCCCAGCTCGGCTGCTTGTCGCCCACATGGCGCGAATCCGCGAAAGGCGCGCCCAGGGTACGAGCGGCGTCGAGATCGCGCTGGTCGCGGGTCCAGCGGGCGCCGCCGGTCAGGCGCAGGCGGTCGGTGAGGTCGTAGTGGACCTGGCCGAAAACCGACCAGCTGTCGCTTTTCTGGCGCAGCTCGGAGATCACCGTGGGGTCGATGCCGCCGGTGCCGTTCCACGAGGCCGAGATCAGCTCGAACTTCTCGCGCCAGTAGAACGCGCCGACCTGCCAGCCGAAGCGGGTGTCGCCGTTGCTGGCGAGGCGCACTTCGTAGGTCTGCTGGTCGAGGTCGCTGGAGAGCGTGCCGGTTTCCGAGTTGAACGGAATCGTGCCGCTGCCCGCCGTGGTGCCCAGGACGCCGCCGTCGATGTCGCCGCGGCCCGAGCTGCTGCCCTGATAGGCCGAGACGATGGCCGTGAGGGTGGCGCCGCCGAGGTCGTAATCGATATGCAGCGCTTCGGACGTTGTGTCCTGCGCCTGCGGGTTGTTGCGGCCGCCGTCGTAATAGACGGTGTCGCGGTCGTAGCGGTCGTTGAGCTTGTTCGAGCCCTTGGTGAGGACGTTCGCGCGGTTGAGCGTACCGGTGCCGCGATAGGAGCGGGCCTGGAGGGTCAGCAGCACCGAGAGGCGGTCGTCCGGCTTCCACAGGGCGTGGATGCGACCGGCGACGTCGTCGAAGCCGCCAAGGTCCTTGCCGGGCTTGGTGAACGAGGCGTCGTAGGCGTTGTTCACCCAGTTTTCACGATGGTTGGCGAGGCCCGCCACGCGCAGCGACAGCGTGCTGGAGACCGGGATGG
Source organism: Novosphingobium sp. BF6 (assembly GCF_058273105.1). Lineage (NCBI taxonomy): Bacteria > Pseudomonadati > Pseudomonadota > Alphaproteobacteria > Sphingomonadales > Sphingomonadaceae > Novosphingobium > Novosphingobium sp. BF6. The sequence continues at coordinate 504,071 of NZ_CM177776.1, read as the reverse complement.
TCGCGCCCACTTCGGCGCGGATCGTGCCGAGTTCACCGACGGTGAACTGCGCCTGACCCTCGGCATGGTCGCCGGGGCGGCGGGTGTCCATCTTGACGACACCGGCCGGGGTGTTGCGGCCGAACAGGGTGCCCTGCGGGCCCTTGAGCACTTCCACGCTGTCGAGGTCGAAGAGCGGGAAGCCCTTGAGGTAGACGTTTTCCAGCACCACGTCGTCGAGCACGACCGAGACCGGTTGCGAGGCGTTGAAGTCGAAGTCCACGTTGCCGAGGCCGCGGATGTAGAGGCGCGGGGCATAGCGCCCGTTCGAGCTTTCGACGTAGAGGCTGGGGGTGCGACCGGCCAGCGAAAGAATGTCGGCGCCGCCTTCGGAGATGGCAGCGATCTTGTCGCCGCTGAGGACCGAAACGGCGATCGGCACGTCGCGGATGTTCTCGGGGCGGCGCTGGGCGGTGACGACGATATCGGCGGCGGCGTCTCCGGCATCCGGTGCGGCGCTTTGGGCCAGGGCCGGCGTGGCACCGGCGATAAGCGCCGGCACGCCAGCCAGCAGACAGGTTTTCATCTTCATCATCGCACCCCTTGCGTGCAGCCGATACGTGAAATCCCGCTTCACCCGCGCAAATGGGTGAAGGCGGCGGTGCACCGGCATCTGTTCCGAAAGCCCGGCGCTTAGCCGCCGTTTGTGACATTTCCGATAAACGGCTTTTATCGATCCACAGGAAATCGTAACGCCGCCGCATGTTTACCGAGATGCTGACATTTTTGCGACAGTTCGGCGCCGTGGCGCTGGCCGGGCTTGCCCTGACAGTCCCGCTGGCGGCGACGGCGGCTCCTGCTGCCTTCAATGTGGTGCCGCTGGGTGTGGAAGGCGGCGTGGTCGAGGGATCGACTTCGGCCTGGTACATCGCGCGACAGGGGCGGGAGCAGGGCCTGGCCTGCGATGCCGGAACCCTGGTTCCGGGTATCCGCGCGGCGATCGCCAAGGGCGGCTTTCCGGGCGGAACCCAGGCCAGCGAGGTGCTGCACCGCCGGATCGGGGCCTATCTGATAACCCATCCGCACCTGGATCATGTCGCCGGTCTGGTGATGGTCTCGCCGGACGACAGCGCCAAGCCGATCCTGGCGCTTCCGGAAGTGAACGCCGCGCTGGCGGCGGACTACTTCAACTGGAGCGCCTGGCCCAACATGGGGGACCGCGGCAAGGCTCCGCTGCTGAAGCGCTATCGTTACGAAGACCTCGCGCCGGGGGGAGACGCGGTTCCGATCGCGGAGACGGGCCTGACCGTGACGGCCTATCCGCTCTCGCACGGCGGCGCGCTTTCGACCGCTTTCCTGATCCGCGCCGGGGACGAGGCCATGCTCTGCATGGGCGATACCGGGCCGGACGCGGTGGAGCATTCCACCCGGCTGGAAACGCTATGGCAGGCCGTCGCGCCGCTGGTCCGCGCCGGGCAGTTGCGGGCGATAGTGATCGAGACGTCCTATCCCGATCCCCGCAAGGACAGCGAACTGTTCGGGCACCTGACGCCTAGCTGGCTGCACAAGGAACTGAACCGCCTTGCCGTGCTGGCCGGGGGCAAGGACCGGTTGAAGGGGCTGCCGGTGGTCATCGGCCATATCAAGCCTGCGATCGACGGGGCCGGACCGGTCGTGGCGACGATCGCCCGCCAGCTTGCCGAAGGCGAAGGGCCGCCGGTGCGCTATGTCATCGCCGAGCAGGGCGTGGGGCTGCATTTCTGACCGGCCAACACGTGCCGTTACATTTCGCCGCGCCCCAGTACCAAGTCGTCGAATGCCCCTATTGTGCAAATTTGCACGCAGGCTAAGGGCGCCTTCGCGGCTCCGCTTCGCCCCAAATGAGCGGTGCCGTCCTCGAGGAAAGGACCGTCTCGGCCCCCCGGGCGGTCCTTTTTCCTTGCCTCCTTTCCAGTCCCTCAACGCCGCAGGCGCCGCGCCAGTTTTCGCCGGAACTTGCGCAGATCGCGGCCGGTCTTGTTCCACGCCATCCAGGTTCCCGTGGCGCAGACCAGCGTGACCGCGGCCAACAGCGGCAGGACGAGGAAATCCCACCAGGGTCGCTGGCGCAGCAGTGGAAAATCGAGGCTGTGGAGGCCGTCCTGTAACCAGCGGAATCCGCGTCCATTGCGGTCGAAGGCGCGCAGCAGGCGTCCGCTGGCCGGATCGATGTAGAGCCGCGTCGTCTCCGCATCGGCCAGTCTCGCCCGCCAGACAGGCAGCGGGGCCGGGGCGCGGTGGCTGTAATAGTAGGCGTCCTCGTCCTCCATCAGCTCCAGCGCCGCAAGCGTCGGCTTGCCGGAGAGCGCGGCGCGCAGTTCCCGTTCGGACAGCGGGGCGGGCCGTCCCTGGATGTCGAAGCGCTGCGCTCCGCCGTGGGCATCGGTGGCGAGCAGGAAAGTATGGCCGCCGAGCGGCGCGGTCTCGATGCGCAGGGTCTCGGCGGGGAGGTGGTTCAGGGCTATGAGGGCCTGCCGCACGTCGCTCCAGCGCATCGGTCCGGCCAGTCGTTCGCGTTCGGCAAGACCGGCCTGGGAATCGAGGAAACCCCAGGGGTTCATCGAGAACAGGCCGCTGGCCACCCAGGTCAGGGTCAGCAGGCCGAAGAACAGGCCGAAGACATGATGCCACCACCAGAGACCGCGATAGGGCGATCCCACCTTGCCGTCGCGCTTCCGGCGCAGACGGGCGAGTCCCGCCCAGATGCCGGTCGCGGTGAGGAAGCATCCGGCGAGCGATGTCCAGACGACGACGTCGTTCCACAAGGCGCCGTCCTGCCGCAGGATCGTCGGGTAGAGCCAGTGCGGCACCGCGCCCAACCAGTTCCAGAAGCGCTGGAAGCGGGTGGTCTTTTGCACGACTTCGCCGGACTTGCCAGAGATGTAGATTTCGGTGCCCGCCGCATCGTCGTAGTCGACGCGGTAGAGCGGGGCATTGCGCCGGTAGGTCTGGACGGTCCACTGGTCGATCTCGGTCTCGACCGGGGCGGCAGGGGTGCCCGCGACGGCGTGGCCCCGGGCGAAGTCGGCCGCGATCCGGCGAATCTGTGCCGGGCCGGGCGGGGCGAGCGGCTGCCCGGTCGCAAGGTCGATCGCATCGGGTATCGTGCGCATCTGTGGGATCGGGCGGTCAGGCGCTCTTGCGGGAACCATGCGCAGGACCGGCCTGCCGGCCAGCATCTCGACGCGGGCGGAGGAAATCGGCAGGTCTGGCGGCAAGTCTATCGTGTTCCAGGCCCCGACCGGCGGCAGTTGCAGGGGGGTGAGCCCCTGTACCTGCGCGGTGGGCTCCAGCCTCGGATAGTCCACGTAGATCATCACGAAGCCCGAAAGGCACCAGATCGTCATCAGCAGGCCGACGAAGACGCCGAGCCAGCGATGAAGGACAAGGATCGGGCGCGGCAAAAGGCTGCGAGAGCGGTTTGCCCGAGGCTGGAGCATGGTCATGGCCTCAGAAACTCAGCCCGTAGCTCATCCGCAATGTGCGCGGCACGCCCCGGTTGAAGTAGAGGAATCGGCTGTTGCTGCCGTCGAGCGCGCCCTGGTCGGTCACGGCGGAAGAATAGCCGCGCGTCGCGTATTCCTTGTTGAACAGGTTCTCGACATTGACGCCGAAGCGGTTCCGCCGCGCGGCGCCGTCGAGGTAGAGATAGGCGCCGAAATCGACGAGCGCGTAATTGCCGTAGTTGCTGCGGCCGAAGCCCGATGCGCTCGACCAGACATCGCCGATCCAGTTCAGGTTGAGGCTGGCGCCGAAGGGCCGGTCTTCCGGAGCGTAGGCAAGGCTGGCCTTGGCATACTGCTTCGGATTGCGGTTGAGCTGCGTCGATGTGCCCTTCTCACGCACGCGGGCGTAAGTGTAGCTGGTCGAGAGGTTCCAGCCGCCGGGCAGCTCCGCGCCCAGTTCCAGCTCCGCGCCCTGCGAGCGGACTTTGCCGTTGAGGTTCGCATACGTGCCGTTCGGGAAGGCGGGATCGTCGTACGTCGTATCGATCATGTCGCTGATGCGGCGGTTGAAATAAGTCGCCTTCCAGCGCAGCTGCGCCGCGCCCAGCGGCAGCACGCCGCCGCCGGAGAGGTTCAGGTTGAGGCTCTGTTCGGCCTTGAGGTTCGGATTGCCGGTCTCGCAGCAGGGATCGTTGCCGTAGAGTTGTGAGGCGTCGGGCAGCACGAACGACGTGCCGCCGTTCGCTTCCACATAGAAGGCATCGGCGAAGTCGTAGCGGCCCGAGACGTTCCAGATCGTCTTCTTCGCGCCGTCCGTGCGATTGTAGCGCAGGCCCGCGGCGAGGCGGCCCTTCGACGAAATCTCGTCGGTGGTGCGGACCTGGAAGATCCCGGCATGGACCTGCTCGCTGGTCGGCGCGATCAGCAGTACGTCGTCGCGGCCGCTGAAGTTCTGGAAGTCGTAGCCCAGCAGATATTCGAGGCCGGGATGCAGGTGCAGCTTCGCCACCGCGCTGCCGCCCCAGTCGCGATAGCCCCAGAACGTGCCCGCCGGGTAGATCACCTGGGGATCATGGTCGGGCAGCGAATTGCGGATCTGGACATAGGCGGTCTTCCAGTCGTGGAAATAGCCCTTGAGGAAGAACTGCACGGTGTCGCTGCCGGTATAGTCTAGCCGCAGGCTGGCGATCTCCTCGTTGCGGTCGTTGCGGCTCTCGCGGATGCGGGTGGGAGAGAGGTTGTCGAGCTTCGCCTCTGTATGCTGGTACTGGGCGTTGAGCGCGAGGTCGGGGGCGATCTCGTATTGGTACTTGAGACCCGCCGACCAGAGATTGTAGCCCAGGTGCCGGTCGGTCAGGCTCGGCTGGTAGGCGCTGAAGGGCAGGTAGCCCTCGGAGCGATTGTGCGAGGCATAGGCCACGAAGCGATGGTCGCCCACCGCGCCGCGCAGATAGCCGTCCAGAGTGGTGCCGCCCCAGGTGTCCACCGAGGCATTGAGCTGGCCGTTCAGATCGTCGGTGAAGCCGCGCGTCACCACGTTGATGACGCCCGCCGAAGCCTGGGTGCCGTAGAACAGGCTTTCGCCGCCGCGCAGCACCTCGATCCGCTCGATCATGCTGGCGGGCAGGGTATCGTTGGGCGAGGTGCCGCCGTAGAGGCGGTTGTTGAGGCGGATGCCGTCCATCGTCCAGAGCACGTCCTGCGTGCGCGATCCCTGAAGCGAGACGTCGACATAGGTGAACGGCCCGTTGCGACCCCGCACGTAGAGGCCGGGAACCTGTTCCAGCGCCTTGGTCACGTCCACCGCGCCGCTGTCCTTGACCTGCTTCTCGCTGACGGTGGCCACGTCGTTGCCGTAGCGGGAGAGTTCCTGCGGCAGCGTCTCCTCCAGGCTTTTCCCGGTGACGACGATCGAGGCGGCGTCATCGGCCTCCTCGGCGTGGGCCTGCGCGGTATGGACCTGCACGGTGCAGGCGAGCACCAGCGCCGCGGCAAGCGCCGCGTGCGAAACGGTTGCGATCTTCATTTCATTCCCCTGTCGGGCGCCAAGCGAGCTCTAGGCAGGGGACTGCCGTTCGAACGAACGACCGACGCACCGAACGACCGGGCGCCCGTGACTGGGACGACCGTTCGGCGCACCGTGCGGCCCCTGCCGCGGGTTCGTCGCTCAGACGGAGAAATCACCGTGCCCCGGCCATCCCCTGGACCAAAGCAAGAGCGACCGGACGCCGGCAGGTCTCCTGGCTCACGGGTCATCGCTTGATGCACGGCCTTCCCAGGCCTCGCAGGATTTAGCGTCCGGCCCAGTGGCTGCGGCATGGGCGTCTGGCCCGCCGCGTGATGTGCATCGCGCTCACCGCTTACAGTTGCAGGGACAGCCCCGGATTCGAGGGCAAGCCCTCTCACCGCGTTCCCTTTTAAGTTCCTTTCGGAACACCGGCGCGATCATTGTCCGCTGCGCCCTATCGAGTGCGGCGGACGCGGTTCGTTAGCGCCGGGCGGGACGCGGTGCAAGTCGGTTGAGGCGCTGCCGGGGCGATGCCCTTGCGCCTGTCAGCGCACTTCGAGGCCGAGCTGGGAAAGCAGTTCGGCGGCCTGGAGGCGGGAAATCACCGCGCCCCGGAACAGGCGGGCGTCGCGAAGTTCGATGCCGCCGAGGTCCGCACCGCGCAAGTCCGCCTGTTCGAAGCGGCAGCCCTCCAGCGTGGCGTTCCGCAGCGAGCAATCCTCGAACAGGGCACCGCGAAAGTCGGATTTCCTGAGATCCGCATCGGAGAAGTCGATCCGCACCAGCTTCGCCTTGCGCAGCGACAGGCCGGGCAGGCGGGCGAAGGCGAACAGGACTTCGGCGAACGTGGCGCCGAGCACCCCGGCGTCGGTCAGGTCCGCGCCGGTCAGCTTGGTTCCCTCGATCCGCGCGGAAGTCAGCCGGGCCCGGCGCAGCAACCCGTTGCTGAAATCGCATCCGGTCATGACCGCATCGCTGAGGTCGGTCTGGACGAAGCTCGCTTCCGGCCCCCGGCAGCGGCGGAAGCGGGCGCCGGTGAGATTGGCGCCGTCGAACCGGGCGCGGCGCAGCGAACAGCGCTCGAATGTCGTGTCGCCCAGATCGAGGCCGGAAAAATCGCCTTCGTCGAGCGTGCAGTCGGTCAGGGTGCGGGGACCGTCGGCGGCGGGTTCCAGCAGGGTTTCGCGGGTGACGGTGGCTGCGATCATGCGCGCCTTATGCCGCAAGGAGGCGATGCCGCAAGGGCGGGTCTGCGTTTCGGGTCATTTGATGCCGCCTGACAAGCCGCGACAGTCACGCGAATGTCATCGCGGCGCTCTAGGCGCCCCTGCGTGACCCTCGGCGATTCTCCGCGCGCGCAGCGCAAGTCCGGCAGCATCGGCCTGACCGGGGTGGCCGTGTTCTCGCTCCCGGTCCTGCTGTTCCAGGCCGTCGAACTGGCATGGCGGTCCTACCTGCCGGCTTTCCTGACCCAGACCGTCGGCATGACGCTGGCGCTGGTGGGGGCGCTCATGCTGGGTGTACGGGTGCTCGATGCCCTGGCGGATGTCGTGCTCGGCTGGGTCAGCGACATGGTCCCTACCCGTTTCGGTCGCCGCGCGCCGTGGATGGTCATGGGTGCCGTGCTCGTTCCCCTGGGCGCGCTGCTGCTGTTTCTGTCGCCGCCGGGAGCGGGACTGGGGCGGGTGATCGGCGCCAGTCTGCTGCTGCACATGGGCTATTCCTTCATCGTCACCCCGCACGGCGGCTGGGGTCTCGAACTCTCCAACGACAAGGGCGAGCGTACCCGGATCATGGGTGCCAAGGTCTGGTTCGGCGTGATCGGTGCCATCGGCATGCTCGCGCTGATCGGACTGCTGGAGGGGCGGTTCGGATTCGACATTCGCGCATTGGCGATGGTGCTGGGCACCGTCATTGCCGCAGCGGCGCCGGTGACGGTGCTCGCCGTGGTGGCGATGTTTCGAGAACCGGGCCCGGTCGGGACGGCGCGGCCGCGCGGCTCTCCCATCGCCCTGGCGCGGGATATGATGCGCGATCCGGACTTGCGGCGGATCCTGCTTCTCTATCTGCTGTGCGGCACGGCCGATGCAGCGACGGCGGGCACTTTCCTGTTTCTGGTTGGACCGGTTCTCGGGCTGACAGGTCAGGCAGCGCTGTTCATGCTGATCCAGCCGGTGATGACCCTGTTCATGCTGCCGATCTGGGCGAAAGTAGCGGATCGGATCGGGCGGCGCCGGGTTCTGGGCCTGGGCTTCGGCTGGCAGGCGCTGGTCATGCCGCTCGCCTTGACGGTCCCTTCGGGCAGTGCCGTGCTGTTCGGCCTGTTTCTGGCCTTGCGTGGCCTGACTTGCGGCGTCGACTACATGCTGCTGCGCGCCATGGTGGCGGATGTCGCCGAACGCGGGGGCGCACGAAGAGCCGAATTGGGGGCCAAATTGGGGGCAAGCCAGGGACCAAGGTCTTCCGCCAGCTATTATGCGCTGAGCAGCGTGACGCTCAAGCTCGCGCTCGGACTGGGCGGAGGGCTGGGTCTCTGGCTGATCGGTGCGGCGGGCTTTCAGGTCGGGGGGGCGCCCGATGCGGCGGCCGGTCTGGCCGTAAGGCTGGCCTTCGTGCTGCCTTCGGTTGCGGCGGGGCTGGGCGGACTGGTCCTCCTGGGCGGTGCTCGATTCTCCCCGGCCCGATCCCTCTTGCGGAGGGGCGCGCCAGCGGCTAGCTGAGCCGTTCCTGCGGCCGCTTCTATCGGCGGCCTGCGGGAAGATCGCGCCGGTGCCTCGAGCGAGGCTTAATAGGGAACGCGGTGAGGGAGGTTTCTCCCGAATCCGGGGCTGTCCCTGCAACTGTCAGCGGCGAGCAAGATGCCATGGCCTGCTTCGGCAGGCCGACCACTGGCCCCCGCGCGAAGCTTGCGCGAAAGCCGGGAAGGTTGCGCATCGCGCTTTGACCCGTGAGCCAGGAGACCTGCCGGCGTATCGGTCGCTCTTGCCCTGGTCCAGGGATAGGCCAAGGCTCGGTACTCCGCGTGAGCGACGAAGCCGTGCGGCTGGGGCTGCACCGGCGTGCAGAACGGGCGCTTGCCGCGCTGGCCCGTCGCTGCGCGCGGACCGGCCCTTGGCCGGCAAGCCCCGGTCTTCGTCGCCGTTGCGTGGCAGGATGCCGTGGTGCCCGCTTTCCAGAAGCCTGCCCCTTTCGCCGTGCGCGGCTGGTGCCCCGATGCCTGGCGTCCGATGATGGCGGGCGACGGGCTGATCCTGCGCGTGAAGCCGCGCCACGCGCGGCTCATGCGCGGCGAAGTGGCGCTGCTGTGCGACCTCGCGAACCGCTTCGGCAATGGCGCGATCGATCTCACCAACCGCGCCAATCTCCAGATCCGGGGCCTTCGCGAGGCGGATATGGCCGAGGCGCTGGCGCTGCTGGTGGAGCGGGGTCTGGTCGATGCCACCCCCGATAGCGAAAGGCGCCGCAACGTGCTGGTCGCGCCGGACTGGGCCGAGGGAGGCACGGCATGGCGGCTGGCCGACGAACTCATGGCGCGGCTGCACGAACTGCCGGAGCTGCCGGGCAAGATCGGTTTTGCGATAGACCTCGGCGCGGCACCGGTCCTGACCGAGGTTTCCGCCGATTTCCGGCTGGAGCGGGCGGCGGATGCGGCATTGCTGCTGCGTCTCGACGGTCGGGCGGCAGGCGTGCCCGTCTGCGCGGACGAAGCCGTTGATCGCATTCTGGAACTGGCGCGCTGGTTTGCCGAAAGCGGTGCCATCGCCGCCGGTCGTGCCCGGCGCTATGAAGGGCCGCTGCCGGACTGGGCGGACGGTACTTTGCGTCCCGCCGCTTCGCGTGTACCGCTCTTGCCTGGAACCTGTCTCTCCGGCGCAACCGGAGGACGGGTCTGGGGCCTGCCGTTCGGGCGGACCGATGCGGTGGCCCTGTCCCGGCTGATGGCGAAGACCGGCGCGGAGGCTCTCCGCGTGACGCCGTGGCGCGCCCTCGTGACCGAGGGGGGCAAGGCGGAAGACGTCGAAGGCTTCCTCACCGATCCTGCCGACCCCCGCCTCGCTGCCGATGCCTGTCCCGGCGCTCCCGCTTGCCCGCAATCCACCGTCGAGACCCGCGCGTTGGCCGAACGTCTGGCGCCGCATGCTTCCGGCCGTCTTCACGTCTCGGGCTGCGCCAAGGGCTGCGCGCGGGCGGGCGTCGCCGATGTCGCGATCACCGGGCGCGACGGCGCCTTCGACCTTGCATTCCAGGCGCGGGTCGGGGACCCGCCGGTCTTGTCCGGCCTGACCCCGGAGCGCCTGCTCGCCCATTTCGGAGCTTACTGATGGCCTATCTCTACGAAAAAGACGGCGCGGCGATCTACCGGGAGTCCTTCAGGACGATCCGGGCCGAAGCCGATCTCGCGCGCTTCGCGCCGGTGGAGGAGCGCATCGCCGTGCGCATGATCCATGCGGCGGGGCTGGTCGAACTCGCCGCCCATATCCGTTTCTCGCCGACCTTTGCCGAAGCGGCGGTCGCGGCGCTGGAGCGCGGCGCGCCGATCCTCTGCGACGCGCGCATGGTCAGCGAGGGGGTTACCCGCGCCCGCATGCCTGCCGGAAACGCGGTGATCTGCACGCTGAACGACCCACAAGTGCCGGATCTGGCGCGGGACATGGGCAATACCCGCTCCGCTGCCGCGCTGGAACTCTGGCGGCCGCATCTGGAGGGCGCGCTGGTGGCGATCGGCAATGCCCCGACCGCGCTGTTCCACTTGCTGAACATGCTGGAAGACCCGGCCTGTCCGCGTCCGGCGGCGATCATCGGCTGCCCGGTCGGCTTCGTCGGCGCCGCCGAGTCCAAGGCAGCCCTGTGGGAAGTGCAGCCGGTGCCGTGCTGCGTGGTCGAGGGCCGCCTCGGCGGCAGCGCGATCACCGTGGCGGCGGTCAATGCGATCGGGAGCGGCGCGGAATGAGCGTAGGCACCGCTCACGGCACCGTTCACGGCGTCGGGCTGGGGCCGGGCGCGCAGGACCTGCTCAGCGTGAGGGCGGACCGGCTGGTACGCGGCGCCCGCCACGTCGCCTATTTTCGCAAGGCGGGAAGGCCGGGGCAGGCGCGCCGGATCGTCGAGGGGATGCTGCGCGAGGACGTGGTCGAATTCGCGATGGAATATCCGGTGACGACGGAAATTCCCCTTTCCGATCCGCGCTACAACGACTGTCTGGCCGAATTCTACGCGCGCTGTACCGCCCATCTCGATGCGCTGGCCCGCGCGGGCGAGGACGTGGTGGTGCTCTGCGAGGGCGATCCGTTCTTCTACGGTTCGTTCATGCACCTCTACAGTCGTCTGGCCGGATCGGTGCCGGTCGGCGTCGTGCCGGGGATCACCGGCATGTCGGGCGCCTGGACCGCCTGCGGCACGCCGATGACCTGGGGCGACGACGTGCTCACTGTGCTTACCGCGACGTTGCCGGAGGAAGACCTCGCGCGCCGCATCCGCGATACCGATGCGCTGGTGGTGATGAAGATCGGCCGCAACCTCGCCAAGCTGCGCCGCGCGGTGGCGCTGGCCGGGCGCGAGGGTGAGGCCTGGCTGGTCGAACATGCGGCGATGGCCGAGCAGCGGGTCACGCCGCTTGCCGAAGCGAGCGAGGTGACGCCCTATTTCTCGATCCTGCTGATCCACGGCCAGGGGCGGCGGCCATGAGTGCGGCGGCGAACGGCGGCTGGGTGGCCGTGGTCGGTCTCGGGCCGGGAGGCGAAGCGCAAGTCACGCCCGAAGTCACCGCCCTGCTGGCCGAGGCGACCGATGTGATCGGCTACGCGCCCTATGTCGCCCGCGTGGCCGCGCGCGAGGGACTGGTGCGCCACGCCAGCGACAACCGCGTCGAACTGGAGCGTGCCGCCCATGCGTTGTCGCTCGCGGCGGCGGGGCGGCGGGCGGTCGTCGTGTCCTCGGGCGATCCCGGCGTCTTCGCGATGGCCTCCGCGCTGTTCGAGGCCTGGGAGCAGGGGCCGCCCGCGTGGCGGGACCTCGATATCCGCGTGCTGCCCGGCATCACCGCGATGCTGGCCGCCAGTGCGCGGGCGGGGGCGCCGCTCGGGCACGACTTCTGCGCCATCAACCTCTCGGACAACCTGAAGCCCTGGGCGTTGATCGAGCGGCGGCTGCGGCTGGCGGCGGAGGCGGATTTCGCGATGGCCTTCTACAACCCGCGCTCGAAAGCGCGCCCGGACGGTTTCGCGCGGGTTCTCGACATCCTGCGCGAGGCCTGCGGGCCGGAGCGGCTGATCCTCTTCGCCCGTGCCGTCTGCACGGCGGAAGAGCGCCTGGACGTCGTTACCCTGGCCGAAGCCCGTCCCGAAATGGCCGATATGCGGACGATGGTGATCGTCGGCTCCAGCACCACGCGGCTGGTCGAGCGCGGGTTCGGCAGCGCGCGACCTCCGGTGCTCTACACGCCGAGATGGGCGGGATGAGCGAGCCAGTCCATCACGTCGCCGACCTCATGGACCGTGGCGCGGGCGGGTATGAAGGGGCGGTCGATCATCAGCACCGGCAGGCTCAGCCGCCGCGCCGCGACGATCTTGGCCTCGGCACCCGTGCCGCCCGCGTTCTTGCAGACGATAAGGTCGATGCCGTGCTCCTGCAGAAGGTGTGTGTCGCCCTCCACCGTGAACGGCCCACGATCGACGACGAGCCGGTGGTCCGGCAGTGCGGGCGCCACCTCCGGCCTGTCCACGAAGCGCAGCAAATAGCGGTGCTGGGGCTGGGCGGCGAAGGCCTCGACATGCATCCGCCCGAGCGCGAGCATCACGCGGCGCGCCGGGCCGGAGAGGACGGCCACGGCGGCGGCGATGTCCGGCACAGTGTGCCAGCGGTCGCCGGGAACGGGCTGCCACGCCGGGCGCGTCAGGGCGAGGAGCGGCACCCCGGTCGCTTCGGCGGCGGCCACCGCATGGGCGCTCATCGTCGCGGCGAAAGGATGGGTCGCGTCGATCAGGCGGGTGACGCCCTCCTCGCGGATATGGCGTTCGAGGCCGCTCACCCCGCCGAACCCGCCGATGCGGATCGGGACCGGCTGGGCGCGCGGGTTTGCCGTCCGTCCCGCATAGCTCAGCGTGGCGTTGAGGCCGCGTTCCGCCACGGCGGCGGCCAGCGCGCTGGCTTCGCCGGTGCCGCCAAGGATCAGGATATGCTCCATGTCTGACCTTCTCCAGAAGCCGTGGCTCACGATCGTCGGGCTGGGTGAGGACGGGATTTCCGGCCTGTCCGAGGCTGCCCGCACCGCTCTTGCAGAGGCCGAAATCGTGACCGGGGCCGTGCGGCATCTCGGCCTGCTTTCGGGACTTAGTGCGGAATGCCGACCATGGCCAGTGCCCTTTGCCGAGGGGGTGGCGCCGCTGCTGGCCTTGCGGGGGCGGCGGGTGGTGCTGCTGGCTTCGGGCGATCCCTTCTTGTTCGGTGCGGGAACGGTGGTGACGCGCGAACTCGCCCCCGGCGAATGGAAGGCGCATCCGGGGCCTTCGACTTTCGCGCTCGCCGCTGCGCGGCTAGGCTGGGCGCTGGAGGGGACGCTCTGCATGGGCCTCCATGCCGCACCGCTCGCGCGGCTGCGGCCCCATCTGGCGCCGGGCCTGCGGGCGCTGGTGCTGCTGCGGGACGGCGCGGCGGTTCGCGCGCTGGCGGACTATCTGTGCGAGCAGGGCTTCGGGGAATCCGCGCTCGTCGTGCTGGAAGCGCTGGGCGGCCCGCGTGAACGGGTGCGGCAGGCCACGGCGGCGGGGTTCGATCTTGCCGATATCGCTCACCCCGTGGCGGTGGCGCTGGCTTGCGTCGGAGCGGGCCGTGTGATGCCGTGCGCTTCGGGGATCGACGACGACTGGTTCGCCCATGACGGCCAGATTACCAAGCGCCCGGTGCGCGCGCTGGCGCTCTCCGCCCTCGCGCCCCGGCCTGGCGAGACCTTGTGGGATATCGGCGCGGGATCGGGTTCGATAGCGATCGAATGGCTGCTGTCGGGGCGGGACCTGAAGGCTCTGGCCTTCGAACGCGACCCGCAACGCGCCTTGCGCGCGCGCGCCAATGCCGAGGCGCTCGGTATGGCCCATCTGGAGGTCGTCGAGGGACCGGCGCCCGACGTTCTTGACGGACAGCCGCAGCCCGATGCGGTGTTCATCGGCGGCGGCCTTTCGCTGCCGCTGGTCGAGCGGCTACGACGATTGCGGTCGGGGACCCGGCTGGTTGCCCATGCCGTCACGCTGGAATCGGAGGCGCTGCTGGCGCAGTGCCAGTCCGAAATGGGCGGCAGCCTGCTGCGCATCGAACTGGCGCAATCGGCGCCGCTTGGCAGCAGGCGCGGCTGGAAGGCGCATTATCCGGTGGTGCAGTGGAGCGTCACGCTGTGATCGTGGCGGGCTTTGGTTTTCGGACGGGCGCGGCGCCGTCCTCGCTGCGCGATGCTTTCGAGTTGGCTTGTGCCGATTGCGGCCTTGCAATCACGGCTTTGGCCGCTCCGGCCGACAAAGTGCATCCGCTTGCTCCGCTTGCCGCGGAACTGGGTGTCCCGGTCGTCGCCATACTGCCCGAGGCACTTGAACAGGCGCCTACCACCACCGTTTCGCCCGCCAGCCTCGCCGCCCGCCGCACTGGAAGCGTGGCCGAGGCTGCCGCTCTGGCGGCGGCAGTTCCCGGCGCCCGCTTGCTTACGACCCGCCACGTTTCGTCCGATCGCGTGGCGACTTGCGCCATCGCCCAGGGAATTTCGCCATGACCGTTCACTTCATCGGCGCCGGTCCCGGCGCGCCCGATCTCCTGACCCTGCGCGGGCGAGACCTGATCGCCGCCAGCCCGGTCTGCCTCTATGCCGGATCGCTGGTGCCTGCCGCCGTGCTCGACCATTGCCCGCCGGGTGCGCGCATCCTCAACACCGCGCCGATGGACCTCGACGCGATCATTGCCGCTATCGTCGAGGCCCACGGCGAGGGCCATGACATTGCCCGCCTCCATTCGGGCGACCTCTCGATCTGGTCGGCCATGGGCGAGCAGGTCCGCCGTCTGCGCGCGCTGGGCATTCCCTTCACCGTCACGCCGGGGGTTCCCGCCTTCGCCGCCGCCGCCGCCGCGCTGGAGGCCGAACTGACCGTGCCGACGATCGCCCAGTCGCTGGTGCTCACCCGCACTTCCGGCCGGGCCAGCGCCATGCCCGAAAGCGAGAGCCTGACCCGCTTCGCCGCGACCGGCAGCACGCTGGCGATCCATCTCTCGATTCATAACCTTGCGAAAGTCGTCGAGGACCTCTCGCCCGAATATGGACCGGATTGCCCGGTCGCGGTGATCTGGCGGGCGAGCTGGCCGGACGAGCGGGTCGTCCGCGCGACACTCGCCACGGTCGAGCAGGCGGTGGACGGCAGCATGGAGCGCACCGCGCTGATCCTGGTCGGGCCGGGATTGGCGACCGATGCGGGCGCGGAGGTGCGGAGCAGTCTCTATTCGCAGGACTACGACCGCCGCTTCAGGCCGCAATCGGCGGAATCGCGCTTTGCCGGAGAGCCGGGTTGAGGAACGGGGCATGATCGATCTCGACCTGATCGGTATCGGCACCGGCAATCCGGAGCACCTGACGCTCGCCGCAATCCGGGCGATGAACGAAGCCGACCTGATCCTCTTGCCCCGCAAGGGCGATGCCAAGTCCGACCTGCTCGACCTGCGGCGGACGATCTGCGACGCGGTGCTGACGGGCGCGACGCGGATTGTCGAATTCGATTTGCCCGAGCGCGATGCCGACGCGGCCTATCTGGAGGCCGTGGACGACTGGCACCAGGCGATTGCCGGGGTCTGGGCTAGGGAGATCGAGACGCATCTTCCGCAGGGCGGCAGGCTGGCGCTGCTCGTCTGGGGCGATCCCTCGCTCTACGACAGTTCCCTGCGCATTGCCGAGCGGTTGCTGGCGGCGGGTGTTGCACTGCACGTGCGGGTCGTGCCGGGGATCACCAGCATCCAGGCGCTGACCGCGGCGCATGGCATCACCCTCAACACACTGGCCGCGCCCGTCACTATCACGACCGGCCGCAGGCTGCGCCGGGAAGGGTGGCCCGAGGGCAGCGACACGCTGGTCGTCATGCTCGATGCCGCCTGCGCTTTCGAGACACTGCCCGCCCAGGACATCCATATCTGGTGGGGGGCCTATCTCGGCATGGTGCAGGAGTGTCTCATCGCTGGAGCGCTGGATGAGGTAGCAGGCGAGATCGTGCGGCGGCGGGCCGAGCTTCGCGCCGAAAACGGCTGGATCATGGATGTCTATCTGCTCAGACGGACAGCGAAGTGAGGTGAAACGCAACTATGGTTGCGCGTTTTGCAATTGTGCTGCACCGCAGCATAGCGCATAAGGATCGGGCCTTTCAGGCATCCTCTCCCAAGACTTTTCCAAGCCGGCCCTTGTGGTCGGCTTTCTTTTTGTCTGCCTTCCGCAAGGGGCGGCGCCGCCGGCCTTGGTTTCCCAACGACAAAGGGGCGCAGGACCGTGAAGTCCTGCGCCCCCTCCTGCATTCTCCCGAAGGAGAACTGGTACCGGGTCTAGAGGTCAGGCGCCCTGCGGCGTGACGCTGCCCGAGAAGCGGCGACCGGCCTTGGGGATCGACGAGCCGGTCAGCGGACGCGGGGCGCCGGGGCCGCGCGGTTCGCTGGGACGGTCGATATGGCCGGTTTCGATGAGCTGGTTGATCTCGTCACCCGAAAGCGTCTCGTATTCGAGCAGGGCCTGGGCCAGCGCTTCGAGCTGCTCGTTGTAGTCATTGAGCAACTGCGTGGCGCGGGCATGGGCATTGTCGATCAGGATGCGGATTTCCGCGTCGATCAGCTTGTTGGTCTCGCTCGAACCCATGGTGCGCTGGGTACCGCCCATGCCGAGATAGCCTTCCTGGCTTTCCTCGTACTGGATCGGCCCGAGCTTGTCGGACATGCCCCACTTGGTGACCATGTTGCGGGCGAGGCTGGTGGCGTACTGGATGTCGCCCGAGGCGCCCGAGGACACCTTGTCGTAGCCGAAGACCAGCTCTTCCGCGACGCGGCCGCCCATTGCGACCGAGAGGTTCGCCAGCATCTTGTCGCGGTGGTACGAGTAGCTGTCGCGCTCCGGCAGGCGCATGACCATGCCCAGCGCACGGCCGCGCGGGATGATCGTCGCCTTGTGGATCGGGTCCGAAGCCGCCTCATGCACCGAGACGATGGCATGGCCCGCCTCGTGATAGGCGGTCATCTTCTTCTCGTCGTCGGTCATGACCATGGAGCGGCGTTCCGCGCCCATCATGACCTTGTCCTTCGCGTCCTCGAACTCCTGCATGGCGACGAGGCGCTTGTTGCGGCGCGCGGCGAGCAGGGCAGCCTCGTTCACGAGGTTGGCGAGGTCCGCGCCCGAGAAGCCGGGCGTGCCGCGCGCGATCACGCGGGCATTGACGTCGGGCGCCAGCGGCACCTTCTTCATATGCACGGCGAGAATCTTCTCGCGGCCTTCGATGTCCGGCACCGGCACGACGACCTGACGGTCGAAGCGGCCGGGACGCAGCAGCGCGGGGTCGAGCACGTCGGGACGGTTGGTCGCCGCGATGATGATGATGCCTTCGTTGGCCTCGAAGCCGTCCATCTCGACCAGCAGCTGGTTCAGCGTCTGCTCGCGCTCGTCGTTCGAATTGCCGAGGCCGTGGCCGCGATGGCGACCGACCGCGTCGATTTCGTCGATGAAGACGATGCAGGGGGCGTTCTTCTTGGCCTGCTCGAACATGTCGCGCACGCGCGATGCACCGACACCGACGAACATCTCGACGAAGTCCGAGCCGGAGATCGTGAAGAACGGCACGCCTGCTTCACCGGCGATGGCGCGGGCGAGCAGGGTCTTGCCGGTGCCGGGCGAGCCGACCAGCAGCGCGCCCTTGGGGATCTGGCCGCCCAGCTTGGAGAAGCGGGTGGGATCGCGGAGGAATTCGACGATTTCCTCCAGTTCCTCGCGCGCTTCGTCGATACCGGCGACATCGTCGAAGGTCACGCGGCCCGAGCGTTCGGTCAGCATCTTGGCCTTGGACTTGCCGAAGCCCATCGCACCCGAGCCGCCGCCCTTCTGGACCTGACGCAGCGCGAAGAACGCGATGCCGACGATCAGCAGGAAAGGCAGGGTCTGCGCGAGGATGTAGACCAGCAGGCTGCCTTCCTCAGGCGTCTTGCCCGCATACTGCACGCCGCTCTGCTGGAGCAGCGGGGCCAGCGTGGTGTCGTTCGGTACGGGGACGGTGCGGAACGAATCGCCGTTCTTCAGCTTGCCGTCGATGCTGTCCTGCCCGACTTCGACGCTCTGGACGCTGCCTTCGGCAACTTTGGCGCGGAAATCGGAATAGGCGATCATCGGCCCGCCTTCCGTGCGGGTGTTGAACATCGACACCACGATCAGGAGTGCCAGGAAGATGCCGCCCCATACGAGCAGGCTCTTGACCCAGGGATTGCCGTTGGGCTGGTCGTCGTTCATCTTAGGAATAACCGTCCTTTCGCCCGCCAATGTAGGGTGGGGCGCCTGAATCGCAAGTTGGCATAGCCAGTCAGTGTAATCGTTTCGGCCTTTCGTGTCCGTTCGAAAATGTGAACGGGCCGATTTCCTTCCGCACCGGATGGGCGCCGGGCATTCCGCATCAACAGCCTGTGGATTAATATCGTCGCTCCGCTCGCTTGCTGGCGGGGGGCGAGATGGGGCATGTTGTATCCCCTCATGTCCCAACAAGCCGCCATTGCCCTCGCACCCGAGGCCGAAGCCCGCAGCCTGCCCGCCAACGTCGAGGCAGAGGCCGCATTCCTGGGCGCCGTCCTGATCGACAACCGGGTGATCGAGGAACTGCAGACGCAGCTTTCGCCGACCCATTTTTACGAGCCGGTCCACGCCCGCATCTACGAGCGCATTCTCCAGCTGCTCGACCGCAAGGCGGTGGTGACGCCGGTTACGCTGCGCCCCTATTTCGAATCGGACGAGGCGCTGAAGGCGCTGGGCGGCGTGTCCTACCTCGCCCGCCTCACCGCCGACGGACAGGGCCTGCTTGCCCCGCGCGAACTGGCCGACCAGATCTACGACCTCGCCCTGCTGCGCGAACTGATCTCGGTGGGCCGCAATCTCGTGGCCGAAGCCATGGACACCTCCGAATCGGTGGAGCCGATGGAGCAGGTGGAACGCGCCGAAGCCGCGCTCTACAAGGTGGCCGAAGGCGCCTCCACCGCGAACGAGGCCAAGAGCTTCGCCAGCGCCACCCGCACCGCGATCAGCGCCATCGAAAAGGCGTTCAATTCGGGCGGCCACATCTCCGGCAAGACCACCGGCCTCAACTCGGTCAACGGCAAGATCGGCGGCCTGCACGATTCCGACCTTATCATCCTCGCCGGACGTCCCGGCATGGGCAAGACCTCGCTCGTCACCAACATCGCGTTCAACGCCGCCGACCGGCTCCAGCGCGATCTCGCCGACGGCATCCCGGTCGAGAAATCGGTCGGCGCGGCGACGGCCTTCTTCAGCCTCGAAATGAGCGCCGACCAGCTCGCGACGCGTATTCTGGCCGAGCAGTCGGGCATCAGCTCGGAAGCCCTCCGCATGGGCAAGATCAGCCGCGAGGACTTCCAGCAGCTTTCCTTCGCCAGCCAGCGCCTGGCCGAACTGCCGCTCTATATCGACGATACGCCGGGCCTCACCATCGCCGGTCTGCGCACCCGTGCCCGCCGCCTCAAGCGCCGCCACAACATCGGCCTCGTCATCATCGACTACCTGCAGCTGCTGCAAGGTTCCGGGCGCGCCAACGACAACCGCGTGAACGAAATCTCGGAAATCTCGCGCGGCCTCAAGACGCTCGCCAAGGAACTGCACGTTCCGGTGATCGCGCTCTCCCAGCTCTCCCGTGCGGTGGAATCGCGCGAAGACAAGCGCCCGATGCTCTCAGACCTTCGCGAATCAGGCTCGATCGAGCAGGACGCGGACATGGTCTGGTTCGTGTTCCGCGAAGACTACTACGCCAAGGGCGCCGAGCCGCGCGAACCCGGCGACAACGATCCGCCCGACGTCCACGCCAAGTGGAACGAGTGGCGCGAGCACATGGAGCGCGTCACCGGCCTCTCCGAACTGATCATCGCCAAGCAGCGCCACGGCGCCACCGGCAAAGTGCGCCTGCGCTTCGAGGCACGGATCACCAAGTTCTCCGACCTCGCCGACGACGACATGCGCGCGGCCTTCGAAAGCGACTGATCTTCCCCGAAAAAGGACAAGGATGAGCGACCAGAAAGTCCTGCTCCTCGCCGGTGGCAGCGGTTCCATCGGCAGCGCTGTAGCCCGACAGGCGCTCGCCCATGGCTGGAAGGTCGCTCTGCACGGCCGGACGCCCGAAAAGGTCGCTGCCCTCGTTACCGGGCTGTCCTACCTCGGCACCATTGACGGCTTCATCGCCGATGCCTGGGAAGAGGACGCGGCCGAGACGCTGATCGCCGAAGTGGGCGAGCAGTACGGCCGGATCGACGCGGTGATCGACTGCGTGGCCACCGGGCCGCTCGGCATTACCGGCCTGCTTCCGGAAACCGCGCCCGAGACCTTCGGGGACTTCCTCAATGTCTCCGTCGGCTGGGTGGAACGGCTCGCGCTGGCCAGCTACGGCTTCCTCGCGACACAGGGCGGCACCTTCATCGCGCTGGTTTCGGACGCCGGAATCTACGCGGCGCCGCGCCAGAGCCTGATCGGCGCGGCGCGGGCGGGAACGATCGGCTTCATCCGCAATTTCGCCCTCGAAGCCGCGCGCGACGGTATCCGCGCCCACGCGATCTCCACCAGCTTCGTCGAAGGCAGCGAAAGCGCCGTCCGCATGGGCGCCGAACGCATGGCCCGCGCAGCGCGGAAGGCAGGGCTGGGGCTGCCAAGCACGGACGATATCGCGCCCTTGGCGCTGTTCCTGTGCTCGGACGGGGCGGCGAAGATTACCGGACAGGTTATCAGTGTGAATGGTGGGTTGAATGCCTGAAGGGGGAAGAAGGTTAAGCAGGGGAGCATAGCCTCCCTGCACCCCCGTGACTGTCTAGGTCACACCAAGCCTATCCGTTGTGCGCCCATGGTGGCGTCGGGAGACTTAATGGCTGCGCCGCAAGGAGCGCACTATGGATAGGTGGCGCGCAAGGTCGACATTTTGAGGGTCTGGGGGATCATCCCCCAGGACTTATTCTATTTCTGAATTCTGAAAGCCTCCGAACAGCCTCATCCAGCACGTTATCCGGCTTGGTAAAGCAGAACCGAACGAGATGCTCGGGCACCTGATCTCCCTGATAGAGCGCGGAGACCGGCACGGTCGCAACCCCGGCCTCCAGCACGGCGCGTTCGCTGAAGGCGCTGTCCTTGAGCGCAAGGCCCGAGTCTGCGAGATCGACGGTCAGGAACCATGTGGCCGCATTCGGGAGCACCGTGTAGCCTGCCTCGGTCAAGCCCGTCTTCAGGCGCGCGCGGGAAGCGACCCATTCCGCGCGTTGTTCGTCCAGCACCGTATCCGGCAGCGAGAGGCCTTCGGCGACGGCCCATTGCAGCGGCACGGCGGTCGAGAAGGTCAGGAACTGGTGGGCGCGGGAGAGGGCGGTGGCGAGATGGCCCGCTGCGATCATCCAGCCGATCTTCCAGCCGGTGAGGCCGAAAATCTTGCCCGCCGAACCGATCTTCACCGTCCGCTGCGCCATGCCGGGGAAGCTCATGAGCGAGCGGTGGGACATGCCGTCGAAGCGCACGTCTTCCCATACTTCGTCGCAGATTGCGATCAGGTCGTGCTCCACGCAAGTCCGGGCGATCATCGCCAGTTCCTCGTGGCTGGCAACCGTGCCCGCCGGATTGAGCGGATCGTTCAGCATGAGTACGCGCGGCTTCACCGGATCCGCATTTGGCAGGCCGGAACGGGTGAGCCGGGAGCGGCGCCCGGCCAGCGCCGTCGCCAGGACTTCGGCCGGATAGCGGAAATGCGGTGGCAGGAGCGGGATCGAGACGGGAATGCCGCCCGCGCGGCGGACGAGCGGTGCATAGGCATCGTAGGCTGGCTGGAACAGGATCACCTCGTCGCCCGGCTTCACCAGGGCGAAGACGGCAGCGGCCAGCGCCTCGGTGGCGCCCGAGGTGACGGTTACCTGCTCGGGCGAGAGCGCCACTCCCTGCCGCCGGGCATAGTAGGCACAGATCGCCTCGCGCAGTTCGGGAAGTCCGGCGCCTGGCGGGTATTGGCTGGACCTTTCGTGGAGCGCGCGGCTTGCCGCTTCGATCAGGGCGGGCGGCGGCGGGCCGTCGGGGAAGCCCTGCCCGAGGTTGATCGCGCCGTGCTCGCGGGCGAGCGCCGACATGCGGTCGAACACGGTGCGTTCCATGTCCGCATAGACCGGGTGGATGCGGCCGGCTGTCTTCATTCGATTGCCTTCGTTCTCGATGTCGGAATCCACTTTGGACGAACCGTTCCAGAGGGCAAGATGAGAGCGCCGTGCCGGGAACTGCCGCCCGGATCGCGCGTCTTTGCCTTGACGGGGTCATGCCGACAGTCTCCGCGCAGCGAAAGATTTGCCTTAAGTGAACCGATCCACCCGTTTCCAGACCCGGTTCCTCGAACGGTTTCCGCTGATTCCCGAACGTCCGCTGGTGAGGTACGGCGCTACGGTATTGCTGTGCCTGCTGGCGTTCTGGATACGCTGGGCGCTCGATGACGCCTTTCCGCCGGGCTATCCCTACCTGACGTTCTTTCCGGCGGTGATCCTGTCGTCGTTCCTGTTCGGGCCGCGCCCCGGCATGGTGGCGGCGCTGATCTGCGGGCTTTTCGCATGGTACGTGTTCATCCCGCCGCGCTTCGGCTTTGCATTCGATTACCGGACGCTGGTGTCGCTGGCGTTCTACCTTGGCGTGGTCGTCGTCGATATCGCGCTCGTCCATCTGATGCAGCGCGCCAATGCCCGCCTTCACCTTGCGCGCGAAGAAGTGCGCAAGCTGGCGGAAGAGCGCGGCGTATTGGCCGAGCGTACCGAACTGCTGTTCCAGGAGCTTCAGCACAGGGTCGGCAACAATCTCCAGATGATCGGCGCGGTGCTCTCGCTCCAGATGAGGGGGCTGGAGGAACCCATCGCGCGTCGCGCCATCGCCAATGCCGCCGGGCGGCTTCAGGTCATCGGCCGCATCCAGCGCAGACTCTACAAGTCGGACGGGGAGCTCGTTCCGCTGGGGCGCTTCGTGCAGGATCTGTCGGCGCAGGTCATGGAGTCCGGCGGGCGGGAGAGCATCGCCTGCCATGTCGCCGTCGAATCGGGCATCGTCCTGCGCCCGGACGCGGCGGTGCCGGTGGCGCTGATCCTGTCCGAGGCGATCGCCAATGCGCTGGAGCACGGGCTGGCCGCGCGCGAAAGCGGACTGATCCGCATCGACGTGCGCCGCCACGGCGATGGCATCGCGCTCACCGTGGAGGACGACGGCGTCGGTCTCCCGCAAGGTTTCGAGCCGGAGCGGGCCGAATCGATCGGCCTGCGCATATCCCGCGTGCTCAGTCGCCAGCTGGAGGCGCAGCTCGTGCTGGAGAACGTGCCGGCGGAATCGGGCCGGAGCGGTGCCCGCATGCGTTTGCACCTGCCGCCATGCCGTGTTGCCGGATCGCAATAGCGCGGCAGTGGACACCGAAAATCGGGCTTTTACCGGATTTTCGCGAAGACTCTCCCTTGCGACCCCATGCTGCGAGCGCGTAAAGGGCAAGGGAACATGTCCGATCCGCGCATCTCCCATATCGAACTGGACGACGCGACCATCCTGTGGCGCAACGCCGATATCGAGCAGGAACGGCGCATCGCCATCTTCGACCTTATCGAGGACAATGTCTTCAAGCCGGTTCGCGCCTTCGAGGCCGGGCACGAGGGGCCTTATCGCCTGAAGCTTTCGGTCCGCGACGGTCGTCTCTCGCTCGACCTCGGCGACGAGGAGGGGCAGGCGCTGGAGACGATGGTGCTGGGCCTCGCGCGGTTCCGCAGGCCGGTGCGGGAATATTTCGCCGTCTGCGAGAGCTACTACCAGGCGATTCGCAAGGCCTCCGCGCAGGAGATCGAGACGATCGACATGGCTCGTCGCGGCATTCACGATCAGGCGGCGGAACTCCTCCTCGAACGGCTCGACGGCAAAGTCGAGACAGATCACCCCACCGCACGCAGGCTGTTCACGCTGATCTGCGTCCTGCACATTCGCGGCTGAGGGGGCTTTTCGAATGGCACGCAGTTCCGGGAAAGGCTCGGCAGCAAAGGCGCGCGCGCGCATCCTCTGGCGAATCGCCGCCGTGCTGCTGCTTCTGGCGATGCTGGCAGGCGCCTGGGGCTGGTGGTACTTGCGCCACTGGACGCCCGAGCGCGCGATCTACCCGATGCAGGGCGTGGAGATCGGCGCGGCCGACGGCGAGGTGAACTGGAAGTCGCTCAAGGCCGTGGGCGTCGATTTCGCCTATATCGATGCCAGCGCGAGCGTCAGCGCCTTTGCCCGCGATCCGCGCTTCGTCGCGAACTTCGTGGCGGCGAAGGCGGCAGGCCTGCAAGTGGGCGCCGTCCACCGCTACGATCCCTGCCAGCCTGCGGACATGCAGTCGGCCAACTTCGTCACCACCGTTCCGCGCGACGCGGCCCTGCTGCCGCCTGCGATCGATCTCGACATCCTGGCC
This sequence comes from Novosphingobium sp. BF6, assembly GCF_058273105.1. Lineage (NCBI taxonomy): Bacteria > Pseudomonadati > Pseudomonadota > Alphaproteobacteria > Sphingomonadales > Sphingomonadaceae > Novosphingobium > Novosphingobium sp. BF6. The sequence goes on along the minus strand of NZ_CM177776.1, from coordinate 479,916 downwards.
GACGGCTGCCCGACAAACGTCTCCGACGCCAAAGTCGAAAGCGAGTTGATGACCTTCATCAACCAGATCGAGACCCACGCCGGAAAGCCGGTGATCCTCAAGGTCGGCCGGGCCTTCGAGCAGCGCTATCGCATCGCCGCCAAGCTGGACCGCAACCTCTGGCTGGTGCGCGACCGCCTGCTGCCCGACTACGGCGGCCGCCCCTGGTCGCTGTGGACGGCCAACCAATCGCTTGCGAGCGAGATTGCGCAAGGGGGCCTGCGCTGGGTAGTGGTGCAGCCATGACTTTCAGCACCCAGCAGCGCGACGCCCTGATCGCCGCCGCCCGCGAGGCCGCCACGCGCGCCTATGCGCCCTATTCGAAGTTCCACGTCGGCGCCGCGCTGCTGCTGGCGGACGGCTCGGTCGTCACCGGCGCCAATGTCGAGAACGCCAGCTACGGCCTCTCGCTCTGCGCCGAGACCGTCGCGGTCTCCGGCATCCTCTCCTCGGGCACTTTCCGCGAGCAGAACGGCAAGCTGGAAGCCGTCGCCGTGACCGGCGGCGCGCCGGGCGCGGCGGGGCAGGGCGATACCGTCACTCCCTGCGGACGCTGCCGTCAGATCCTCAACGAGATCGCGCAGATCGGCGGCTCCGACCCGGTCGTCTGGTGCGACGGCGCCGAGGGCGTGCTGGAAGCGCGCCTGTCGGAGCTGCTGCCCCACGCCTTCGGACCGGCGAACCTCCTGTAAAAAACGAAGGTAATCCGCAGCCTGCCCAAACCCGCGTCGTTTCCGCCGTTCGGAGCGACGCGGCAAGGCATCGGTTCGTCGGAATCATATTGTCAACTTAAACAGTTGAGTTATGGTGCGCATAGTCGGGACGTAGACAGAGTCGACCGGCGGTTCCCCCAACAGCGTTGGAGCACCCCATGACACACTACCGTTATCCCCGTGCACAGGACCATCTGCCGCTGATCCTCCTCGTCCCCGGTGCGCCGCTCACCGAGGGGCATTGGATGAACCGCTGGGCCGGGTGGAGCGAGCATTGCCGCGTGCTGGAACTCGGCCTCTGGGACGAACCGCACCGCAATACCTGGGTCAACAAGCTCAACCTCGCCATCCGCCGCGCCGACCGCCCGGTGGTGATCGTCACCGACGATATCGCTGCGCTGGCGCTGGCCTGGTGGGTCGAGTTCGAAGGCGTGGGGCCGGAAAACCCGGTGCTCGGCGCCATCGTCGTCAACCCGCCGAACATGGACCTCCCCGGCGCCGACCGCCGCCTCTCCCGCTTCGGCGCCTGCCCGCGCCAAACGCTGCCGTTCATGTCGTTCATGGTGGGGGACCTCGACGCGCCCGCGTCGCAGCAGCGCTCGATGATCCGGCTCGCCAAGGACTGGGGCTCGTCCCCGGTCTGCGACGATACGCGCGGAGACTGGGCCGGGGGCTGGATGATGCTCCAGGACCTGCTGGGCGAAGTGCCCGCGGCTTCGGTGGCTCCGGCGTGGAGTTATGATGAGAATTTGGCCGTGCGGCAGGCTTTAAGGCAGTGGGCGGGGATTTAAGAAAAGAGAAGACCCGGGGGATGATCCCCCGGACCCTCGGAATGTCGTCGTTGCGCGCTACCGATCCCTCGTGCGCTCCTTGCGGCGCAGCCATTAATGTCTTCCGACGCAAGGGGCGCGCCAACGGTTCGGTAGCGAACGACGCTGACAGTAACGGGGTGCAGGGGTAATAACCCCTGCATTTTCCCTTAACTTACTTCTTCTCTCGCTCGACAAACCACTCCAGCAAGGCCCCCATGCAATCCTTGCCAAGCTGCGCCGAACGCTCCGGGCTCCAGCCCTGGCGCGGGTCGGCGGCGTCGTCGTGGTCCTTGAAGGGCATTTCCAGCGTCATCGACACCGCGCCGAAGCGTTCGGCCAGCTGGTTGGTGGACATCGACAGGTTGCCCTTGCCCGGCTGCGAGAGGCCGTAGCCGAGTTTGGTCTGGAAGTCCGGCGTGCGGCGGTCGAGGATCGCGGTGTAGCGATCGTAGCCCTGCTTCTGCTCGGCCGTGAGCGAGGGGATGCCTTCGAACCCGGCCATGAACACGGCGGGGATGGCTTCGTCGCCGTGGATGTCCATCGCGAAGTCCACGCCGGTCTCGTCCATGGCCGCGAGGATGGCGAGCACTTCGGGTGACTTTTCGGCGCTGGGCGCGGCCCATTCGCGATTGAGGTTCACGCCTGCCGCATTGGTGCGCAGGTGTCCGCGGGCCGAGCCGTCCGGGTTCAGGTTGGGCACGACGTGGAAGGTGCAGCGCTTGCGCAGTTCGCGGCCGACCGAATCGGCGGGATCGGCCAGCACTTCGAGCGCGCCTTCCATCCACCATTCGGCCATCGATTCGCCGGGGTGCTGGCGGGCGTAGAGCCAGACTTGCGCCTCGCCGTCGCCGATCGACAGGCAATCGAGCGGGCGGCCGTCGAGCGTGATGCCGAGCAGGCGGTATTCCACATCCTCAAGCCCGGCGAGCGAGGAGACGAGGTCGTGGTGCCGCTCCATCGAGTAGGGCGCGAAATAGGCGAACCAGGCCAGTTCGCCTTCGGGGGTGTGGCGGATGGTGAGCGTGCCGCCGTCCTTGCCGCCGTCCCAGGTGGTGTCGGTGCGGCCCCAGAACTGGCGGTCTTCCGAGGCGCAGGCGCGATAGCCGGGCCAGCCCATCGGGTAGGCCGAACCGTTGAGGCCGGTGATCTTCAGGGTCAGTTCCTGCCCGGCGATGGACTGGCCGGGGGCGGCGCTGACGCGGAAGTGGAACCACTGGAAGAAGTCCGACTCGTGGTCGCGCCGGATCGCGAGGCGGGCCGTGGTGCCTTCGGCGGAGAGGACTTCGATGTTGCCGGAATCGAAAGCGGAGGAAATCTGGATGCTGGTCATTTCACGGTGATAGTTTCGCCCGACTTGCCGGGGAAGCCCTTGAACAGCGCTTCGGCCATTTTTGCGGCGCCGAGCGAGGTCTGCGCCATCGGCGATTTCGAGCCGACGGTGAAGGCGGCGCGGCCTTCCCAGATCGTGCGGCCTTCGGGGCGCTCCTTGATCATGACCTGCATGCGGGTCTCGATCTGGTCCTGCGGCTTGCCCGCGAGGTTGATCCCGAGGCCCAGGCCAAGCCCGGAGCCGTAGCTGCCGGTGCTGCCGCCCACGCCGACCGAGACCGGGCTGCGCTCCCGTCCGGGCTGGTAGACCTGGCGGTCGATAGACAGCACCGCGACTTGCGTATCGCGCACGGTCTCACCGGGAAGCGCCTGTCGGTAGCCGACCTTTGCCAGTTCCTGCGCGACGGCGGCGGCGTACGTGCGGAATTCCAGACTGGAGGCGTCCTGCGGCTTGGCGGGATCGATGCGGATCACCCCGCGCCCTAAGGTCGGGGCATCCGGGGCGCTGAAGCGGGTCACTTCGACAGGTCCGACTTGCGCAGCGCAGCCCGCGAGGGCCAGCGCGCCGCCGAGGGCGAGGAAGATCGATCGGGCCGTTCCGGCCATGAAGGGGCGGGTCATTTCAGGCTCTCCGGAAGGCAAGTCTCTGCACGGTAGACCTTATTGCGCCCGCCCGCCAGAACCTCTCAGTTCTGGGCCGCTTCCAGACCGACCGGATCGGCCTTGGGGAAGCCGTCGAACAGCGCCGAGGCCAGCTTTCCGGCGATGCGGTAGTCGGGCCACTTGTCGTCGCCTTCGCGCGTGGCGATCGTGGCGTAACCTTCCCACAGCACCTTGCCGCTGACCTTGTCGACGATCCGCGTGTCGAGGCGGGTGCCGATCAGGGCGGTGCGGGGCTTGGTGAGATCGACGTTCACTGCCAGGCCGTAGGCCGAGCCGCGGTTGCTGACGCCCATAGCGGCGGTGCCGCTGACCGGATTGCGCTTTTCCTCGGCAGGGGTGAGGACCTGGCGGCTGATCTTGAGTTCGGCAACCTGGCCGCCCTTGTCGTCCTTGTGCTGGGTGTCGTAGCCGGCGCCGACCAGCGCCTCGACGATGGCGGCTTCGTAGGCGGCGCGCTCGGCGCCGGGCACCCACTGGCCTTCACCCGAATCGGACTGGACCGCGACGATGCCCTTGCCGAGTTCTGCTGCTTCGGGACCCTGCGCCACGAATCGGCTGACTTCGACTCGGCCCTCGCGCGAATCCTGCGTGCGATTGCGCGAGGAAATCGGCGAACCGATCGGGCCGCCCATCAGCGGATCGTCCCAGGAATTGCCCCAGCCGCCATAACCGCCGCCCCAGGGCGAACCCCAGCCGGGACGGGCTTCGAGAGCGGGTGCGACGAGGAGGGCCCCGGTGATGCCGGTGGCGAGAATCGCAGCTTTGAGCGTTTTCATGGTGTTCCGGGTCCGAAGAATCGATTGTCAGAAGAATCAGTTGGGTCGCACCCGAACCTGCGTTATGAGCCGCTGCGATTGCCCGTGGATGAACGGGAAAAGCACGGGTCAGGCCACGAGAAATGGCCTCTTGTGCTTGACTTTGCAAGCCGTGACCCGTAACGGCGCCACTTCAATTTTCAGGCGGCCAGCCCTTCCGGGCCCACCGCCGGACCACGCAGACGAGACAAGACATGAAGATTCGCAACAGCCTGAAGTCGCTCAAGGGTCGTCACCGGGACAACCGCGTGATCCGCCGTCGCGGCCGTACCTACGTCATCAACAAGACCAACCGTCGCTTCAAGGCCCGCCAGGGCTGATTCGTCTGCCTGTCCCCGCTATCCGGCGGGGATAACAAGGCGGACGGGCGATTACGTCTGATGACATAAGGCCCCCGCCATTCGCGGGGGTCTTGTCATGTCTGCTGTTCACGCAAATCATCCGGTGGATGCTGTCGTCTTCGACGTGGGACGCGTCCTCGTCGAATGGGACATGCGGCTGCTCTTCGCCAAGCTGATTCCGGAAGCGGAGCGGCTCGACTGGTTCTGCTCGACCGTCGTCACCGAAGAGTGGCACTTCCAGCATGACGCCGGCCGCGATCTCGCGGAATTGGTTGCCGAACGGAAGGCCGAGTTTCCCGGCAACGACGCGCTGATCGATGCCTACGCCACGCGCTTCCTCGAAACGATTCCCGGCAATGTGCCCGGCAGTCATGAGATCGTGCGTGCGCTTGCGGCGAGCGGCATGCCGCTCTTCGCGATAACCAACTTCGCCAGCCCGTTCTGGCGGGAATATCGCGCCACCGAACCGCTGTTCGACCTGTTCGGCGACATCGTCGTCTCCGGCGACGAGAAGCTGGCCAAGCCCGATGCCCGCATCTTCGACCTTGCCGCGCGTCGCTTCGGCCATGCCCCGCAGGCAATGCTGTTCATCGACGACAATGCGGCGAACATCGCCTCCGCCCGCGGTCTCGGCTGGCAGGTGCATCACTTCCACGGCGCGGATGCCCTGCGAGCCGATCTGAGCGCTCGGGGGCTGCTCGATTAGCCAACCGCACTTAGCATTCGCAGCAAGCGCCTGCTTGCAAGTGATTGCTTGAATCGCGCGACACTCGACCAAATCGGTCCGATTTCCGCCGATCCGCGCAGGAATTTTTCTTTCGCAGTTGCAGCGTAGCCGCTTGGCAAGTCCGATTCCATGTTGCATCACATGGACAAACGGGAGTCACAATGACGGCTGCGGGCAGAACCAGTTACGACGAAATGCTCCACGAGGACGGGTCGGTGAGGCCTGCCTATGCAGATTTCAGGAATTGGTACGACTCGCAGGACAAGGGCTGGCTGAAACGGCAGGACGCCGAGGCCGAGCGTTTCTTCCGCCGCATCGGCATCACCTTCAACGTCTATGGGGACGATGCCGCCGAAGAGCGTCTGATCCCCTTCGACATGATCCCCCGGATCATCACAGCGCGCGAATGGCGCAAGCTGACGCGGGGCATCGAACAGCGGGTGCGGGCGCTGAACGCCTTCCTCCAGGATCTCTATCACCGGCAGGAGATCATCCGTTCGGGCCGCCTGCCGATCAGCGCGCTGCGCGATAACCAGGCCTTTCTCAGCCAGATGATCGGCATGACCCCGCCCGGCGGCGTCTATACCCATATCGTCGGCATCGACCTCGTCCGCACCGGGCCGGAGGAATTCATGGTGCTGGAGGACAATGCCCGCACCCCGTCCGGCGTCTCGTACATGCTCGAGAACCGCGAGACGATGATGGCGATGTTCCCGGAGCTGTTCACCCGGATTCCGGTGCGTCCGGTCTCCGACTATCCGCGCCGTCTCGCCCGCTCGCTGCGGGCCTGCGCGCCGCCCGCGTTCAAGGGATCGGGACGCCCTACCGTGGCGGTGCTGACGCCGGGCATCTACAATTCGGCCTATTTCGAACATGCCTTCCTGGCCGACCAGATGGGCGCGGAACTGGTGGAAGGCAGCGATCTGCGCGTGGTCGACGGCCGCGTCGCCATGCGCACGACCACCGGCTTCAAGGCCATCGACGTGATCTATCGCCGGGTCGACGACGACTATCTCGATCCGCTCAGCTTCCAGCCCGATTCGGTGCTGGGGGTGGCGGGGATCATGGACGTCTACCGGTCGGGCGGCGTGACCATCGCCAATGCGCCGGGCACCGGCATCGCCGACGACAAGGCGATCTACAGCTACATGCCCGAGATCGTCGAGTTCTACACGGGCGAGAAGCCGATCCTCTCCAACGTGCCGACCTGGCGCTGCTCGGAGCCGGACGCGCTGGCCTATGTGCTCGACAACCTGTCGGAACTGGTAGTGAAGGAAGTCCACGGCTCGGGCGGCTACGGCATGCTGATCGGGCCGACGTCCTCGAAGAGGGAACTGGCCGATTTCGAGGCCAAGCTGCGGGCGCGGCCGGACAACTACATCGCCCAGCCCACGCTCTCGCTCTCCACGGTGCCGATCTTCACCAAGGAAGGCCTCGCGCCGCGCCATGTGGACTTGCGGCCTTTCGTGCTGGTCTCGCCCGAAGGCATCGACATCACGCCCGGCGGGCTGACCCGCGTGGCGCTCAAGAAAGGATCGCTGGTGGTGAATTCGTCGCAGGGGGGCGGCACCAAGGATTCCTGGGTGTTGGACGAATGAGGGCGCGCTGATGCTGGGACGGGCCGCCAACGGCGTATACTGGATGAGCCGCTACCTCGAACGCGCGGAGAATACCGCGCGGCTGATCGACGTGGGGTTCCACCTCGCCCTGACGCGGGGGAACAAGCATTCGCAGGACGAGGAATGGAAGTCGGTCCTGACCACCACCGGCCAGGTGGGCGATTATTGCCGTACGCATGGCGAGTTCACCGGGCCGCAGGTGTTCAATTTCCTCCTGCGCGACAGGGACAATCCCGGTTCCGTCCTGTCCATGGTGGAGAATGCGCGGACCAATGCCCGCATGGTGCGCAACAGCCTGACCAATGCGGTCTGGGAAACCACCAACGAAGGCTGGATGCACTTGCGCGACCTGCTCGCGCGTCCGGTGCGGGAAACCAGTCTGGGTGAGGTGCTCACCACGATCCGCCGCACCGGAACGCTGGTGCGCGGCGCGCTGGAAGGCACGATGCTGCGCAACGAAGTGTTCAACTTCGCCCGCATCGGCACCTTCATCGAGCGGGCCGACAGCACGGCGCGCATCCTCGACGTGAAGTACTACGTGTTGCTGCCCTCGGCCGCCTGGGTCGGGTCCAGCCTCGACAATGTGCAATGGGATACGCTGCTGCGTTCGGTCGCGGGAAACCGGGCCTATTCCTGGCTCAATGCCGGGGCGCTGGAGTCGCGCGGGATCGCGAAGTTCCTGATCCTCGACGGGCAGTTTCCGCGCAGCCTGGTATTCTGCTACGACAAGCTCCGCAGCAACATGGCCGGTCTCGCCAAGCAATATGGCGGCGAGACACCCGCGCACGACCTCCTGCGCGCCACCGGCAAGGCCCTGCACGAAACCTCGATCGAGGCGATCTTCGACATGGGCCTGCATGAATTCCTGCAGGACTTCCTCGGCAAGACCAGCAGCCTCGGCAATGCCATCGCCGCCGATTACCGCTTCATCGAATAGAGGACGGCTTTTCCATGCTGCTAACCGTCACCCATACCACCCGCTACGCCTTCGCCGCGCCGGTCGCGCACGGTTTGCAGCGGCTGCGGCTGCGGCCAAAGACCACCCATGGGCAGAACGTGCTGGACTGGCGCATGGACCTGACCGGCGCCCGTCACGAAGCGGAATACGACGACCAGCACCATAACCACACGGCGCTCGTCTCGATCGAGCCGGGCACCAGCGAAGTCACCGTCACCTGCACAGGCACGGTGCGCACGATGGACAACAACGGCATAACCGGCGCGCATTCCGGGCACACCCCGCTGTGGTGCTTCCTGCGCCAGACCCCGCTGACCCGCGCGGAGCACCGCGTGCGCGCGCTGTTGGCTTCGGTCGATGCCGATCGTTCGGACACGCTGGGCTTCCTCCATGCCTTGTCCGACGCAGTGGCCGCCCATGTCGCATATGCCCCCGGCACGACCCATGTGGGCACCACGGCGGAGCAGGCGCTGGAGGCGGGGCAGGGCGTCTGCCAGGACCATGCCCATATCTTCATCAGCGCCGGGCGCCTGCTCGATATCCCGATGCGCTATGTCGGCGGCTACCTGCGCATGAACGACCGGGTGGAGCAGGAAGCCGGGCACGGCTGGGCGGAGGCGCATGTCGCGGGCCTCGGCTGGGTCGGTTTCGACGTCTCCAACGCGATCTGCCCCGACGAGCGCTACATCCGGGTCGCCAGCGGCTGCGACTATGCGGAAGCCGCACCGATAACCGGCATTTCGACAGGCGCGGGGGAAACCCGGCTGGACGTGCATTTGTCCGTGGACGAGAACCTGCTAGGACAGCAGCAACAGCAGCAGTCCGCAGGCGGCGGACAGCAACAGATGCAAGGCGGCTGAACAGGCCGCAGCCCCGCAGAAGGTCGCGCGGGGTGTAAGGATTTCAGGGGTTACAGGTTCCATGACCTATTGCGTGGGCATGATGCTGGATCGCGGGCTCGTGCTGATGAGCGACACCCGCACCAATTCGGGCGTCGACAATATCTCGACCTTCCGGAAGATGTACCACTGGGAAATCCCCGGAGAACGCATCATCACCCTGATGACGGCAGGCAACCTCGCCACCACCCAGGCGGTCGTCAGCCAGCTCGAGGAACGCAACAAGGCCCCCGCCGACCGGCACAACACCCTGCTGGAAGCGCCGACGATGTTCCAGGTGGCCACACTGGTCGGCAACCTGCTCCAGGACATCATCAGCGAACGTGCGAGCGACAACGGCCAGAGCGCCGCCTCCGGCACCTTCAGCGCCTCGATGATCGTCGCCGGCCAGATCAAGGGCATGGAACCGCGCCTGTTCCTGATCTACCCCGAAGGCAACTTCATCGAAGCCAGCTTCGACACGCCCTTCTTCCAGATCGGGGAGACCAAATACGGCCGCCCGATCCTGATCCGCGGCTACGACCCGGACATGACCTTCGAGGAAGCGGTGAAACTGCTCTGCGTCTCGTTCGATTCGACGGTGAAGGCGAACCTCTCTGTCGGCCTGCCGCTCGATCTGCTGGTGCTGGAGCAGGATCGCTTCACACCGCTCCACGAACGGCGGATCGAGGCGGGAGATCCCTACTTCCAGTCGGTTTCGGAAGGCTGGGGTGAGGCTTTGCGGAAGGCTCTGGATGCCTTGCCGGATTATAAGATGAAGAGTTCGAAGTAAGGGGAAGTTCCGGGGGATGATCCCCCGGACCCTCGGAATGTCCGCGTCGCGGGCCGCCTATCCGTAGTGCGCTCCCTGCGGCGCAGCCATTCAGTCTCCCGACGCAAGGGGCGCGACATCGACAGTAATGGGGTGCAGGGGCGATGGCCCCTGCTTATTCCTTGTTCTTCAAATCAATCTTCCAACGCCGTGAACCGAAAATCGCGGAACGTCGCCTCACCCGGCCCGGCGGCGTAGAGGCCGGGGCGCAGCATCAGGAAGCCGCCGCGCACGTTGTGGTGGTAGCCGGAGACTTCCATGCCCCGGTCGAAGCGTTTCCACGTCTTCCCGCCGTCTCCCGAGGTATGGAAAGCGACGATGTGGCGGCGGTTGGTCAGGCGCATCTTCATGCGGCGGCCGTGCGGATTGGCGGGGCGGCCGCGTTCGATGCCGTATTGGTGGGTGACGAAGCGGGTCTCGTCGAAGCCGAGGCCTGCGTAGAGTTTGTCGTCGTAGAACAGCACGAGGCCGGCGGTGCCGCCCGGCGCCAGCTCGATGTCGCATTCGAACTGGTAGCTGGTGTCCCCCGCGATCAGCAGCAGCGGCGATCCGCTCGACGGGGCGAGGCCTTTACCTGCGAAGTGAAGCGCGCCGTCGGCCACGCGCAGGCGGGCGGCTTCGTCCGGGGCGGGGCGGAAGAACGACCACTTGGAGCCCAGCGCCAGCGGTGCGGCGAAGTCGTCCGACAGCGGCATGCCGTGCGGCACGGGTTTGGGCACTTTCGGCACGGGCAGCGGCTGCGAGAGGTCGCCGCCGGTCATGTGGAACCAGCCGTCGTCGGTCCACTCGATGGTATCGAGCAGGCATTGGCGGCCGAGCGTCCAGTAGCCGTTCTCGAAGCCGTGGTAGAGCGTGTACCAGCGCTTGTCCGGCCCCTCGACCAGCGAGGCGTGGCCGCGCGACCACCAGGCTTCGGACTGGTCTTCGGTGCGCACCAGCGGGTTGCCGGGGTGCTGTTCCCACGGCCCGTGGATCGAGCGGGCGCGGGCGGCAATCACCATGTGGCCGGTCGGCGGACCGGCAGTGCCGCCGACGGCGGTGAGCATGTAGAACCACTGGCCGTGGCGGTGGATCTTGGGGCCCTCGGGCGAGAAGCCCTCGACATCCCAGTCGTCCGGATAGCGCCACGGGTCGTAGACGTGCTCGACCTTGCCCGCCAGCGAGAGGCCGTCGTCGGAGAGGCGCACGCGGTCTCCGCCCGAGAGGAACAGCCAGCGCGAGCCGTCTTCGCCCACCGCGTGGCAGGGGTCGATATGGTCGTGGAGGCCGAGCGGCTTCGGATCGCTCCACGGGCCGTCGATGTGATCGGCCCAGATCACGTAGATCTCGTTGGGCTCGGCCTTGACCGGGATATAGAGGAAGTAGCGGCCCTTGTGCTTTTCGAGGCTGACCGCCCAGACCGAACCGATATTGCGGGTGAGCGCCGGTTTGCGCGGCTGCCAGTTCACCAGGTCGCGGCTGTGCCAGATGGTGAGGCCGGGATAGGAATCGAAGCTGGAGAAGGTGAGGTAATAGTCCTCGCCGTCCTTGAGGATCGCGGGATCGGGCCGGTCACCGGAGAGCACCGGATTGAGCATCGTCCCGTTCCCGAGATCGGAAATGCGCTGCCCGTCGAAACCGCGCCGCCAGTGGCGGGCGGGAGCCGGGGCGGGGGGTGGAGGAGGGTTCCCCGTCCCCGGCTCCCTTGCGGCAGCTTCTCCCCCTGCGAGAGCAGGTGCCGCAAGGCCGATGCCGCCCAGCAGGGCGGTCCTGAGTGCATCGCGTCTGTCGAAAGTCATCCTGTCTCTCGTGTCCTTTCAGCCCAGTTCGATCAGCCAAGCCCGACCGAGCGCGCCCAGGCGCGCCAGAGTTCGGGCCATGCCTCCACGGGTTTGCCGATCGTGCCGCGCAGGCCGAAGCCGTGGCCGCCTTGCGCGAAAAGGTGGGTTTCCACCGGCACGCCCTGTGCTTTCAGCGCGGCGCGCAGGCGCAGGGTGTTGTCTACCGGGACGACGGGATCGTCCTCGGCGTGGAGCAGGAAATACGGCGGTGCGTCCTTGGGGACGGTGCGGTCGGGCGAATGGGCCTCTTCCTGTTCCGCCGTGGGCGCGGGGCCGAGCAGCAGGTCGCGAGATCCGGCGTGGGCGATGGCGGGGTCCATCGAGACCACCGGATAGATCGGTGCCGCGCAGAACGGGCGGGCGGAGAGCTTGTCCGCCGCGTCGATGGGTTCGTAGACTTTTGCTGAGAAGCGGGTGGAGAGGCTGGCGCAGACATGGCCGCCCGCCGAAAAGCCCATGGCGGCGACGCGCTCGGGCTGGATGCCATAGTCCTTCGCGCGGTGGCGGATCAGGCGCATGGCGCGCTGGGCGTCGGCCAGCGGCACGTCTTGTCGATTTGCCCAGCCCTCGCCGGGCAGGCGGTAGAACAGCACTAAGGCGGTGAAGCCGCGTGTGGTCAGCCAGCGGGCCATCTCGTAGCCCTCCTTGTCGATCACGACGAGGCGGTAGCCGCCGCCCGGCGTGATGAGCACGGCGGCGCCGTTGGGCCGGTCGGGCCGGAACACGACCAGGCGCGGGCGGGTGGTGCCGGTGACGGAGCGGTCGTTGACCTGTGCGGTGGTGGAGCGTTCGGTGACGGTCTCGACCGGGGGCTTGGCGGGCAGGCCCGGCGCGCCTTTCGGCCAGAGGTCGATTGTCTCCGTCGGTTCCGGCAGGCCTGCGGGCGATGCCTTTTCCGCATCGAAAGGCGGAGCGGTCTGGGCAAGCGCTTCGCTGGATAGCAGCCCGGAAACAAGGGAAGCCGCCATGAACGATCTGCGGTCGATGGTCATGGCGGCTTCCTCTTCGTTATTTCAGTTCCGGCTATTCGGCCGATTTATCGGCGCCGCGTCAATACTTTGCGCGTGCCCCGAACAGAATGGTGCGCCCGAAGTGGTTGTTCTCGTAGTTGCGCTGCGCGTAGATGTCGTTGGTGCGGTAGCGATAGGCGTCGGTCAGGTTGTTGCCGTCGATCGAGAGTTCCAGCCACTCCGTCGCCTTGTAGCGGATCGCCGCATCGACGCTGGTGTAGGAGCCGTAACCCTCGAAGATATTGCCGGTGGCGCTGGTGGCATCGCTGAACGGGCCGCGATAGCTGACCGAGCCGCGAATGCTGAACTTGCCGTCGTCATAATAGAGCGTGGCGTTCCAGGCCTTCTCCGACACGCCGAGCAGGGTGTTGTTGTAGATCGCCGAGACGCCGGTGAGGCCGCAGGCATTGGTCGTCGGGTTGCGGGTGCAGGCCGAGACCGCCGGGCCGGTGATCTGGTAGTCCGCGCTGCTGTCGATGAAGGTGGCGTTGCCCTGGAAGCCGGTGTGGCTGAGCGGGCCGGGCAGGAAAGTGAAGGGCAGTTGCAGCGCCAGTTCCACGCCCTTGAGGGTCGCGCCCTTGCCGTTGACCTGCGAGGAAACGACGTATTCCTGGTTGGGGTCGTAGTTTAGGTAGGCAGGGGTGCTGGTGCCCAGCACGTCGCGGCCGAGGCCGAGCTGCGGCAGGGTGGCGACGTAAGTACCGGCGACCGGGAAACTCTCGATCTTCTTGATGAAGCCCGCCACCGAAAGCAGCGCCTGCGGGGCGAAGTACCATTCGACCGAGGCGTCGAAATTGGTCGCGCGGTAGGGATCGAGGAACGGGTTGCCGAAGGTCACGCGGTAGTTGAAGCCGTCGACCGAGCCGCCGGGGTTGAGGTTGCCCAGCGAGGGGCGGGTGATCACCTTGGCGATCGCACCGCGCACGATCACGTCATGGCGCGGATAGAAGGCGATGTTCATCGCCGGGAGCCAGTCGTCGTAGCTGCGCTCCACCGTCGCGGCGACGCCTGCGGTGTAGCCGGTCGAGGTCTGCTTGGTGTGGGCGTAGCGAACGCCCGCGTTGCCCGCGAATTCGAGGCCGAGGATCTCGCCCTTGACGTCGAACTGGAGGTAGCCGCCGGAGGTTTCCTCGCGCACGCGGCGGTTGTTGCCAAGATCCTCGACGGCGGTGCGGGCGTAGAGGTTGGTGTATTTCGCCGCCTTGTCGATATCCGCCACGAGCCACGAACTGGTGGTGCCGCTGGGCTGTCCGGCGTCGCCCAGGTCGATCAGGCTGGAGATGTCCGACGTCACCGGCAGGCCGTAGACGTTGGCCGAGCAGGTCACCTGGCCCAGGATCAGGTCGCGCTGGCCGTTGGTCGCGCAGGCGGCGGTGTCGCGCTGGAACAGTTGGGTGCGGAAGTCGTAGCGACGCCAGACCGCGCCTGCCTTGACGGTGAAGCCTTCCGCCATGTCCCATTCGGTGCGCAGCTGCGCGGTCTTGAACCGGTTCTTCACGTAGGAGGGACGGTCGCGGATTTCGGCGAGCTGGAAGTTCGCCGGGTTGGTCACGTCCAGCCCGTAGTTCAGGATCGGCGATTTCATGTCCGAATAGTCGAAGCTGAAGTCGTTGGCGTTGCGGTTGTCGTAGGCGAAGGTCGTTTCCACCGGGATGTCGGCGTTCGACTGCGAGAAGCCGCCCAGCGCGGTGAAGCGGAAGGTGTCGGTGACGTCCTGGTCCCAGGTCGCGCCGAACTGGTAGAATTCGGTCTCGGACTTGCGCAAGTAGCTTTCGGTGCGGACCCAGGCATTGTCGTAAGTGCCCGCGATCATCGTGCCCTTGTCGTCGTAGACCGGGTTCGTGAGGTTGAAGCGGCGCTCGTTCGAGCGGGCGAGCACTTCCAGCCACTGTTCGGCGCGGTCTTCCTTGAACGAGGAATAGAGGCCGTCGATCGAGAGCTTGGTGCGGTCGCTCGGTTCGAACTGGATCGATCCGGTCAGGCCGAGGCGGCGGCGGTCGTGCTTGACCACGCCGTAGCGCGGGATGCGCGCGTGGAACGAGAGCGCGGCCGCGTCGCAGGCTGCCGAGGGGCGGTAGCCGCCGCCGGAATTGACCGGGGTGCCGCCGGTCGGGCCGACGTTCGAATAGAAGCAGGGCGTGCCGTTCACCGAATTGAAGTAGGCCTGCGCCCAGCGGACGGTGTTGTTGCCGGTCTCCAGCGTATCGGTGTGCGAATAGGCGGCGGAGAGATTGACGCCGAACGTACCGGCATCGTTGCGCCAGGACAGCAGCCCGGCCACGCGCGGGCCGACGTTCTTCGACAGGTCGTTGTAGGAACCCTGCACGTTGAGCACGGCGGAAAGACCCGCCTTGCCCGTCAGCGGATTGCCGGTGTTGAGATCGACCACGGCGCCCAGCGAGCCTTCGTCGAGGCTGGCTTCGGCGGTCTTGTGGACGACGAGGCTGCTGAACAGCTCAGAAGCGAAGACGTTGAAGTCGAAGGCGCGGTCGCGGTTGGCGCTGGCGCCGTCGGAGCTGGTGGCGATGGTTTCGAGGCCGTTCACGCGGACGCGGGTGAACTGGGCGCCCAGACCGCGCACGGTGATCGCGCGGCCTTCGCCGCCGTCACGCTGGATCGAGATGCCGGGAATGCGCTGGAGCGATTCCGCCAGGTTCTGGTCGGGGAACTTGGCCATGTCCTCGGCAACGACGGCATCGACCGCGCTGATCGATTCGCGCTTCACGTTGAGCGCGGCTTCCAGCGACTTGCGGAAGCCGGTGACGATGATTTCCTCGGCCGCCGGGCCTTCTGAAACGGTGGCCTGCTGCGCGTCCGTCGCATCCTGTGCGAAGGCGGCGTGCGGCAGCGCCAGCGCGCTGCCCGCGACCAGAGCGGCCTTCAGTATCGAAATCCTGGAAACATGCCCTTGCATGATCACTCCCCCTTGAGCCTTTTGGCCCTCATGGCCTTTTTAGCCAATTGATACCGGTGTCATGAGTGGTTGCACATGTAGTGCTCCCTTTCTTCGACACCTGCTCCCGACGCCTTCAGGGCGCCTTTCTTCGCGCCTTGTGGCGCTTGTCGCTAGACCGGCGCCATTGAGGTCGCACAATCGTCAGTTCTTTGTTGTCGGTTTTGGTAACCGGTGTCATCATGTTTGCCGCAGGGATGCCACCCTGTCAAGAACCAGTACGAAGGGGAGAGCGCAATGACCATCGAGGGCCTGAATCCTCGCCCGACCTTGGCCGTTCCTGCCGATTTTCCGCCTGTTCGCGCCGCAAGGGAAATCCCCCGCGCAAAGGCAGCGTGGGCACGGTGCCAGCGAATCATACGGAGGGAACAGCCGTGATCGCGGCGATCCTGCTGATGGCAACCGCTTCCGCCCCGGCCCCAGCAATGGCCGTGATCGACGAGAAGGATACCGTGCGCGAGGAAGCGCCGCCGCACGGCGCCATCGGCATGAGCACGGCCTATCGCATTTCCGATGCGGCCCCGGCGCCGCGCGCGATGGAGTTCCGCCGCCGCGTGCTCCACAAGGGCGCGGCGATCGGCGAGCATCCGATCGCGCACGACGAAGTCTACTACGTGCTCTCGGGAGAGGGCGAAGTGGTGTCGGACGGCAAGCGCGCGGCATTGCGGCCGGGCATGACGGCCTATCTTTACAACGGGGCGGTGGTCGGCATCTGGCAGCGAGGCGAGGAACCGCTTTCGCTGATCATTTCCTACCCAAACCCTCCGGGAGCGGGGCGATAGGCGTCATTCCCGGCCTTGCGGCTTGACCCGCAGCAGGCCTTCCTGTGCCACGCTCGCCACCAGTTCGCCGCCGCGCGTGTAGATCGCGCCGCGCGCGAAGCCGCGGGCGTGCCCCGCCCAGGGGCTGTCCATCGAATAGAGCAGCCAGTCGTCGATCGGGGGAGTTTGGTGGAACCAGAGCGCATGGTCGAGGCTGGCCCCGGAGACGCCCGGCGAAAAGAAGCCGAGGCCGTGCGGCATCAGCGCGGTGGAAACGAGCGCGAAGTCGCTGGCATAGGCGAGGATCACGCGCTGCATCACCGGATCGTCGCTGAACGGCTGGGCGAGGCGGAACCACTGGTGGCGCTGGGGCAAGTCGCCGCCGCGTACCGGTGGGCAGGGCCGGATGTCGAACGAGGCGAGGCGGTCCAACAGGAACGGCGGCAACCTCTGACCAGCGGCGGCAAGCGCCTCGCGGAAATCCGGGCATTGTTCCGGCGCGGGCACCGGCGGCATCGCCACGGCGTGGGACAGGCCCTCCTCCTGCCGGTGGAACGAGGCGGCGAGGTTCAGGATCGGCTGGCCGCCCTGCATGGCGACGACGCGGCGGTTGGAGAAGCTGCCGCCGTCGAAATCGGGCAGGACGCGGTAGATGATCGGGCGTCCGGAATCGCCCGCACGCAGGAAGTAGGCATGGAGCGAGTGGGCCTGGCGCGCAGGATCGATCCCGCGCGCGGCGGCGTCGAGCGCCTGGGCCACGACTTGCCCGCCATAGACGCGGCCGGGCTGTTCGGCCGAAGCCGCGCCGCGGAATATCCCGGTGTCGATCTCCTCGACGGTGAGAAGCTTGCGGAGTTCTTCCACGGCGAGTTGGGCGGGTTCGGTCATCGGCATCATTTTCCGTCGGGGGAGCCTTGAAGCCAGTCGAGCGACTGGCGTTCGATGGAGAGCAGTTCCTCGAGGGTCTGCTCGATCGCGGCCTTCTGCTGGCGCAGTTCGTCGATGCGGTCGGTGACTTTGACCAGCAGCGCGCGGACCTGTCCGTGGTGCTCGGGATCGACGTCGTAGAGGTCGAGGAATTCCTTGATCTCGCGGATCGAGAAACCAAGCCGCTTGCCGCGCAGGATCAGCTGCATCCGGCCCATTTCGCGCTTCGAATAGATGCGCGTGGTGCCTACCCGCTGCGGTGCGATCAGGCCCTTGTCCTCGTAGAAGCGCAAGGTGCGCATCGTCACGCCAAGCTCGGTGGCGGCTTCCTGAATGCCGAGCATGTCGCCGCCGGGAGGGGGTGATGCCGCACCCGTCTCGTTGGGAGTCAGAGCTGCGCCCGTGCCGCTCACTCGGCCTGTCCCTGAGGCTGCGGCGCAGCGCGGCGCGCGGCTTCTTCCTCGACCAGCTCCTTCTTGGAGAGCTTGCCGACCAGCGTCTTGGGCAGGCTGTCGCGGAATTCGATCTTGCTCGGCATTTCGATCTTGTTGAGCCGCTCCTTGAGGAAGGCCATCAATGTATCTTCGTCCAGAACGTCCCCCGGATGCAGCGCCACGAAGGCCTTGGGGGCCTGCCCGCGATAGGCGTCAGGCACACCGATCACGATCGCTTCGTGGACCATCGGATGCTCATAGAGCGCATCCTCGATCGTGCGCGGATAGACGTTGTACCCCCCGCACAGGATCATGTCCTTGATCCTGTCCACCAGGAACAGATAGCCGTCCTCGTCGAGATAGCCAACGTCTCCGGTGCGCAAGGCGCCGTAGATGAAGGTCTTTTCGGATTCCTCCGGGCGGTTCCAGTAGCCGGACATGACTTGGGGGCCGCGCGCGCAGACTTCGCCGCGCTCGCCCTGGGCCATGACCTTGTGGGGATTGTCGGGGTCGCGGATCTCCAGCACCGTGCCGGGGAAGGCGGGGCCGCAGGAATTGCTCTTCACTTCGCCTTCCAGCGGATTGCAGGCGATGATCGGCGAGGCTTCGGACAGGCCGTAGCCCTCGACCACCTTGACGCCGGTGCGTTGCTCGAACTTCTGGCGCACTTCCAGCGGCAGCGGCGCGCCTCCCGAGATGCAGACGCGCACGTGGTCGAACTCTCCGTGCAGGTCCTTGTTGTTGAGCGCGGTATAAAGCGTCGGCACGCCGAAGAACTGCGTCGGCTTCGTGCGCTTGGCGGTGGCCAGGAACGACTTCATCTCGAAGCGCGGCAGCAGGATCATCTCGGCGGCAGTATCCACCGAATAGTTCAGCACGGTGGTCAGCGCGAAGACATGGAACAGCGGCAGCACGCCGAGGGTGCGCTCCTGCTGTTCGGGCATGTGGCCGACATGGGCGATCATCTGCGCCGAATTCGCGGCGAGGTTGGCATGGCTGAGCATCGCGCCTTTGGGCACGCCGGTGGTGCCGCCGGTATATTGCAGCACCGCGAGGTCCGACGGCGAGCGCTCGACCGGATCGGGATCGGCGTCGCGGGCGATCAGGTCGGCATAGCGCAGGAAGCGCAAGTCGTGCGGCTCGTGCGCGATGTCCTTGCGCTTGAGCAGGCGATAGGCGCGGCCCTTGAGTTTGGGCAGGGCGTCGGCGATCGGGCAGACCACCACGCGGCGCAGCGAGCCCTTCCCAACCAGCGGCTCGATCTTGGGCAGCGAGAGCGCCAGATCGGAAGCGACCATGAATTCGGCGCCCGAATCGTCGACCAGATGCGCCATCTCACGCTCGGTGTAGAGCGGATTGAAATTCACCACGATTCCGCCGATGCGCAGGATCGCGAAGTAGCAGATCACGTAATAGGGCGTGTTGGGGAGGCACAGGCCCACCCGCGTCCCCCGCTTGACGCCGAGGTCCTGGAACCCCCGCGCCGCACGGCGGGACAGCTCGCCGATCTCCCTGTAGGTCCACTTGCGGCCCATGAAGTCGATCGCCGGCCAGACGCCGTGGGCTTCCACGGCATGGTCGAGCAGGTCGGTGAGCAACCGCGGCGCGATCGGCGGCATCTCTTCCGGGTGTTGGGAGGAGGTTTCCGGGGCGGAGTGACCGCCGATCGTCGCCGCGGCGCCCATCAGAAGGCTACCCGCGCGCCGAGCGAGAACACCAGCGCCGAAGCGTCGGTCAGACGGCCGTCGGTGAGGATCGGCGTTTGTGCGGCGGTGCCTGCGTAGGCGGCGGTCACGCGGTCGATCGTGGTGTCCTTGAAGGTGATGTACGAGGCGGCCGCGTCGATCGCGATCTTCTCGCTCATGTTGTAGGTGGTGCCGGCCGAGAAGTTCCAGCGGTTGCTGTCCGGCACGCGGGCGTCGCGGTCGCCGTTCTGGGTCGGGGTCTCGCCGTATTGGATACCGCTGCGTACCGTCCACTTCGGGTTGACGTCGTAGTCGATACCGAAGGCGTAGGAGAAGCCGTCCTTGTAGTTCTCGGGGATCGACTGGTTGATCGGGGCGCCGAGGTCGATCGTGTCGAACTTGCTCCAGCCATAGGCCACGACCTGGGCGTTCAGCGTCAGCTGCTTGGTCGCCTTGATGCGGCCCGACATGATCGCCTGCCACGGCGTGGTGAATTCGGCGGTGGCGTCGAGCGTGCGGTTCTGCGCGGCGAGCGGGCCGAGCAGGCCGTCGACGGTCAGCGTGCCCTTGAGCTTGTGCTTCACGGCCGACTTGTAGGCAACGCCGATCGAGGCCGGGCCGTTGTGATACTGGGCACCGACCGACCAGCCCACATCCCAGCCGTTACCCTTGAGGTTCTGATGGCCGTCGGCCAGCAGCGGCGAGAGGTTTGGCAGGTAATTGCCGAGAGCGGCATCGACGTATTCCACATTGGCGGCGGCGCCGACATAGAAGCCCTCGAAGGGCTGGAAAGCGACGCTCGGTTGGATGTCGATGGTGCGCAGCTTGGTCTTGTCGGCCGAATAGCGCGCCCAGCTGTCGGAACTGTAGTTGGTGGTGAAGGAATAGGGCGAGGTGACGGTCAGGCCGAATGCGAACTTGCCGGTACCGTAGGCGATCGAGCCGGAGGGCAGGACGCCCTTGTTGATCGGATTCCTGGCAACGCCGTTGCCGCCGACCGGAGCCGGAGCCTGGCCAGGGCGGAGGATCACGGTGCCGTCGTCGACGACTTTGCCGCGCGGGATGATGACGCTGGCGTGGATCGAGGCCTGTCCGCCTTCGAGGCCGCCGATCGCAGCCGGGTTCCACCAGAGCGAATCGACGCCGGTATCGGCGGCTTCGCCCGAGAAAGCGCGTCCTTGCGCGCGTACAGACTGTTCCTGAAGATAGAAGGCCTGGGCATGAGCCGAACCGGCGAAGCCGAGCACGATGGCCGATGCGGTGCCCGCGAGAAGAATGCGGCCCGAATTGCGTTTCATATCCTTGAACTCCCTAAGTCTCTTATGCCCTGAACCTTTGTCGTCTTCCCGGTGCGCCTCAGGGGATGCGCGTCCAGGTCTGGGTCTTGCACAAGGGCCAGACGATGCACCCCTTGAGTTTGAGGCTGTCGGCCCCGGCAGGCGTTATCGTCGCCTTGTAGGTGCCGCCGTCCTCAGGGTTGTAGATCTGTCCTTCGACCCATTCGTTCCCTTTGGCCTTGAAACCGCCGACAATTTGCAAACCTTTAATCTTGCGGGTGCGCTTGGTGGTGTCCTTGTTGTTCGCATCGCGCAGGTCGGGATTGGCCTTGAGACCGTCCGAATCGACGAGCCGTCCGCACAGCGATTCGCCGCAGCGGCTGAGTTCGACGACACCGTGCTTCGAAGGCGTGCGCCATTTGCCGACGACTGCGTCATTGCCCGCCGCAAAGGCCGGATTCAGGCCAAGGAACAAGGGTGCTGCACCGGCAACCATTGCCAACCCCATGCGTTTCCAATTTTTCATGAGCGACCTCTCCATCGTCTCTCCAATCGGACATCTTCTCACCGGCGGGACGGGGCCCTTAGGTGGGATGCTGAATTCTCGTAACCCAAAAATTGCTTGACGTATAGGGAAAGAATTGCACCCTTAGGGAAGACGACGACGCAGCTTCGGGAAAAGCCCAAGGCGCGTCCGCCCACGGAGAGAGTGCATGCAAAGTGTCGTGATCGCGGGTTATGCCCGCTCGCCCTTCCATCTGGCGAACAAGGGTGCTCTTGCCCGCGTCCGTCCCGACGATCTTGCCGCGCAAGTGATTCGCGGCCTCATCACCAAGACCGGCGTCGAAGCGGCCGATATCGAAGACGTCGTCGTCGGCTGTGCGTTCCCGGAAGGCGAGCAGGGCTTCAATATCGCGCGCCTCGTCGGCCTGCTGGCGGACCTGCCGATCTCGGTTGGCGGCATGACCGTGAACCGTTTCTGCGGCTCCTCGATGAGTTCGATCCACTACGCCATGGGCCAGATCGCCATCGGCGCGGGGGAAGTCTTCGTCTGCGCGGGCGTCGAATCGATGAGCCGCGTGCCGATGATGGGCTTCAACCCGCTGCCGAACCCGGAATTGGCCAAGCGCAGCGCCGCCTACATGTCGATGGGCGAAACCGCCGAGAACGTCGCCACCAATTACCAGATTTCGCGCGCCGACCAGGAAGCGCTTGCCGTCTCCAGCCAGCAGAAAGCCTCGGCCGCCCGTGACGCCGGCAAGCTGACCGACGAGATCGTGCCGATCCAGACCAAGGCCGGCCTCGTGAGCGAAGACGGCACCATCCGCGGCGAAACCACCGCGGAGGGCCTTGCCGGCCTGAAGCCCGCGTTCGACGCGGCCGGTTCGGTTACCGCCGGCACCTCCTCGCCGCTGACCGATGGCGCCAGCGCCGTACTCGTCACCACCGAGGAATATGCCCGCGCCCACGGGTTGCCGATCCTCGCCCGCATCAAGTCGGTGGCGATTTCGGGCTGCGCGCCGGAAACCATGGGCCTTGGCCCGATCCTTTCCAGCCAGAAGGCGCTTGAGCGCGCAGGCATCGCTGCCGGCGATCTCGACGTGGTGGAACTGAACGAAGCCTTCGCTTCGCAGGCGCTGGCCTGCATCAAGGACCTCGGCCTCGATGTGGCCAAGGTGAATATCGACGGCGGCGCGATCGCCATCGGTCACCCGCTGGGCGCCACCGGCGCGCGCATCGTCGGCAAGGCGGCCTCGCTGCTGAAGCGCGAAGGCGGCAAGTATGCGCTCGCCAGCCAGTGCATCGGCGGCGGTCAGGGCATCGCGACGATCCTGGAGTCGGTGGAATGAGCGACAACACCATTAAAAAGGTCTGCGTGATCGGCGCCGGTACCATGGGTGCCGGGATCGCCGCTCAGGTCGCCAATGCCGGCGTGCCGGTGCTGCTGCTCGACATCGTGCCCAAGGACGCCACCAATCGTAACGTGGTGGCCGAAGGCGCAGTGGCGAAGATGCTCAAGACTGAGCCTGCGCCGTTCATGAGCAAGTCGGCCGCCAAGCTGGTCGAGACCGGCAACATCGAAGACCACCTCGACAAGGTCGCCGAGTGCGACTGGGTGATCGAGGCGGTGATAGAGCGTCTGGACATCAAGCAGGGCCTCTACGCCAAGCTGGAAGCGGTGAAGCGCGACGGCACCGCCGTTTCGTCGAACACTTCGACGATCCCGCTCGCCAATCTGGTCGAGGGGCGTTCGGACGCGTTCAAGCGCGACTTCCTGATCACGCACTTCTTCAACCCGCCGCGCTATATGCGCCTGCTGGAGATCGTCACCGGTCCGGCGACCGACGGGGCCGTTGCCGCCAAGGTCGAGCAGTTCGCCGACATTTCGCTGGGCAAGACGGTGGTCACCGCCAAGGATACGCCGGGCTTCATCGCCAACCGTATCGGCACCTACTGGATCCAGCTTGGCCTAAACGCCGCGTTCGACATGGGGATCACCGTCGAACTGGCCGACGCCATTGCCGGTAAGCCGATGGGCGTGCCCAAGACCGGCATCTTCGGCCTTGTCGATCTGGTCGGCATCGATCTGATGCCGCACTTGCAGGCCAGCCTCACCTCGACGCTGCCGGCTGGCGACCTCTATCACGGCATCGCCCGCGACATTCCGCTGATCAACAAGATGATCGGTGAGGGCTACACCGGCCGCAAGGGCAAGGGCGGTTTCTACCGCCTCAACAAGGAAGCTGGTCGCCGCAAGGAAACCATCGACCTCCAGACCGGCGAATACCGTCCGACCCTCACCGCACAGGGCCCGCGCGGCGCCGCTGCCAAGGGCGACCTCAAGGCACTGGTCGAAAGCAAGGGCGACATTGGCGCCTACGCTTGGGCCGTGCTTGGTGCCACGCTGGCCTATGCCGCCAGCCTCGTGCCGTCGGCTGCCGATGACGTGGTTGCCGTCGATGATGCGATGAAGCTGGGCTACAACTGGAAGGCCGGCCCGTTCGAGATGATCGACAAGCTGGGCGCCAAGTACCTTGCCGAACGCCTGGCCGCCGAAGGCAAGGCCGTGCCGGAAATCCTGACCGTGGCGGGAGACCGCACGTTCTACCGGATCGAGAACGGCAAGCGCCAGTTCCTCGGCCTTGATGGCGAATATCGCGACATCGTCCGCCCCGAAGGCGTGATGCGCCTTGCCGACGTGAAGCTTTCGTCCAAGCCGATCCTCAAGAACGCCTCGGCGGCGCTCTGGGACATTGGCGACGGCGTCGTCTGCCTCGAATTCACCGGCAAGATGAACGCGCTCGACGGCGAAGTCATGAAGCTGATCGGGCAGGCCATCCCGCTGGTGGCGGCGCAGTACAAGGCGCTCGTCGTCTACAATGATGCCGATACCTTCTCGGCCGGTGCCAACCTTGGCCTCGCACTCTTCGCGGTGAACATCGCAGCTTGGGGTGAGATCGAGAAGCTCGTTGCCGGTGGCCAGCTCGCCTACAAGGGCCTGAAGTACGCTCCGTTCCCCGTCGTCGGCGCGCCCGCCGGCATGGCGCTGGGCGGCGGCTGTGAGATCCTGCTCCACTGCGACGCGATTCAGGCCCATGCCGAACTCTACTGCGGCCTTGTGGAATGCGGCGTCGGCCTCGTTCCGGGCTGGGGCGGCAATGGCGAGATGATCGACCGCTGGCGCAATGCTCCGGGTATGCCCAAGGGGCCGATGCCGGCGGTAGCCAAGGTGTTCGAGATGGTCTCGACCGCGCAAGTCTCCAAGTCTGCCCAGCAGGCGCGCGAGATGATGATCCTGCGCAAGGATGACGGCATCTCGATGAACCGTGATCGCCTGCTCTACGACGCCAAGCAGAAGGCGCTGTCGCTGGTCGAAGGCTACACCCCGCCCGAAGCGCCCGAGTTCAAGCTGCCGGGTGCCGGTGGCCGCACCGCGCTTGGCCTTGCGGTGGAAGGCTTCCACAAGCGCGGCATGGCGACCGACTACGACGTGGTCGTCTCCGGCGTGCTGGCCGATGTGCTGACAGGCGGCGACGAGTTCGATCTCGTCGACACGGTGAGCGAGGGCGAACTGCTCAAGCTGGAACGCGATGCCTTCATGGGCCGTCTGCGCGACGACCGCTCGGTCGCCCGCGTCGAGCACATGCTCGAAACCGGCAAGCCCCTGCGGAACTGATGTTACGTAACTGATAAGGTATGAATGCGCGCCCGTCGGTGATCCGGCGCGGCGCGCGAGGAGAGTGACATGCAAGTCTACGAAGCGCCCCTGCGCGACATGAAGTTCGTGCTCCACGAACTCCACACCGATGACGGCTTCGGCAATCTCGAAGCCCTGGCCGAATTCACCCCCGACCTTGTCGACGCGGTGCTGGAAGAGGCTGCCAAGGTGGCGCAGGAAGTCCTGCTGCCGCTGAACCGCAGCGGCGACATCGAGGGGTGCACGCTGGAAAACGGCGTGGTCCGCACCCCAAAGGGCTTCAAGGAAGCCTACGACATGTTCCGCGAAGGCGGCTGGTGCGCGCTGGCGTCCGATCCCGAATGGGGCGGTCAGGGCCTGCCCGAAGCGCTGAACAAGCTGACCGAGGAGATGATCTGCTCCTCGAACCTGTCCTTCAGCCTCTATCCCGGCCTCACCCACGGCGCGACCACCGCGATCGAGGGCTATGCCAGCGACGCGCTGAAGCAGGCCTACCTGCCCAAGATGGTCGAGGGCACCTGGTCCGGCACGATGTGCCTTACCGAACCGCATTGCGGCACCGACCTCGGCATGCTGCGCACCAAGGCGGTGCCTCAAGGCGATGACAGCTACAAGATCTCCGGCGCCAAGATCTTCATTTCGGCGGGCGAGCACGACCTGACCGAGAACATCATCCACCTCGTCCTCGCGCGGCTTCCCGATGCGCCGGAAGGTGTGAAGGGCATCAGCCTGTTCCTGGTGCCGAAGTACCTGCCCAAGGAAGACGGCACGCCCGGCCCGTCCAACGGCGTTTCGGTGGCTGCGATCGAGCACAAGATGGGCCTCAAGGCCTCCGCCACCTGCCAGCTCAATTTCGACGATTCGGTCGGCTGGCTGGTCGGCACCGCGAACAAGGGCATGGAAGCCATGTTCAAGATGATGAACACCGAACGCGTTTCGGTGGGCATCCAGGGCCTTGGCGTGGGTGAAGCCGCCTATCAGTCCGCCGTGTGGTACGCCAAGGAGCGCGTGCAGGGCCGCTCGCTTTCGGGCGTGAAGAACCCCAAGGGGCCGGCCGATCCGATCATCGTCCACCCCGACGTGCGCCGCATGCTCATGACCGCGCGTGCTTATAACGAAGGCAGCCGCGCTGTCGGCGCCTGGGTCAGCCGCGCGCTCGATGCCGAAAAGCATGCGACCGATCCGGCCGTGAAGGCCCGCGCGGAAGACTTCATCGCGCTGATGACCCCGGTGGTGAAGGCGCTCTTCACCGACTGCGGTTATGAAAGCGCGAACCTGGCCGTGCAGGTCTACGGTGGCCACGGCTACATCGCCGAAAGCGGCGTGGAACAGTTCGTGCGCGATGCCCGCATCGCCATGATCTACGAAGGCACCAACGGCATTCAGGCGCTCGACCTTGTCGGCCGCAAGATGCCCGCGCATGCCGGTCGTTACCTGCGCTCGTTCTTCCACCCCGTCTCGGACTTCATCGAGGCGAACAAGGCGGACGAGACTTTCGGCAAGATGATCGAGGGGCTGGAAAAGGCCTTCGGCGCGCTCCAGCTTTCGACCGGCACGATTGCCCAGAAGGGCATGAAGGATCCAGAAGAAGCTGGCGCAGCCGCGACCGACTATCTGCGCCTGCTGGGTCTTGTCGCCATGGGCTACACCTTTGCCAAGGCGGCGCTGATCGCCAAGGCCAAGCTGGACGAAGGCGCCGAGGACGCGGCGTTCTACACCGCCAAGATCGGCACCGCGCGGTTCTTCTTCGACCGTCTGCTGCCGCAGGCGACTGCTGCGTTCCTGGCGATCAAGTCGGGCAAGGCCTCGATGATGGCGCTGGACGTCGACATGTTCTGAAGCCCTGCTTCAGACGCTTGATGGACGGGGGCGGGTGCCGGGCGCCTGCCCCCGTTCTCGTATCAGGCTGCCCCGGCCCATACCGCCCAGCCCACCAGCCATGCCACGACGACGCAGGCGATCAGCCGCCAGACCGGCGCCTTTACCAAACCGTCTGCGCTGACCGGAAGCGGCTTCGATCCGGTAATCATCGGTGCGATCAGGTTCTCTCGCTTGATGACACGGTAGTAGACGATCGCCGCAAGGTGCAGCGCGATCATCGCAAGGATCAGGTAGAACACCACGCCGTGCAGGTCCGTCGCGCGACCGGCCGTCGTCGAGGAGACGAGGTGGTTGAGCGGCCCGGTGGTGCCGTCGTCCGGATCGCCCGCGACAAGCCCGAGGGCGATTTGCAGCGCCATCAGGCCGAGTAGCGCGACTACGCTCCAGCCGCCTGCCGGATTGTGGCCGACCGAGGGTTCCTCGCCAGGCGACCGCAAATGCGCGAAGACTGCGCCCGGTCCCCGCACGAAGGACGAGAACCGCGCGGTCGAACCGCCCACGAAACCCCAGAGCACGCGGATCACCAGCAATTGCATCAGCACCGTGCCGATGCTGGTGTGCCAGCCCATCTCGCCGTTTTCGGCCGTCCACCAGAGCGCCGGGATCAGCGCCGCGAAGCTCCAGTGGATCACGCGGACCGGCCAGTCCCACAACGGGGTGCGGACGATTTCCGCACCCGGCCGGGAATTCACTGCTTCTTCTCGCGGAAAGTGTCGTGGCAACCCTTGCAGGCGCCGCCGATCTCGCCCATCGCTGCGGTCGCGGCTTTGGCGTCCTTGGCATCGGCGGCCGTCTTCAGCGCACCGGCGGCGGTGGCGAGCTTGTCGGCGGCGGTCTTGAACTCGGCGGGCTTTTCCCAGATCGCGGGGAGCGCCTCGGTCTTCTCGCCCGATTCCTTGCCGCTGCCCTTGGGGAAGAGGCCGGGGATCTTCCCGGCGTCGGTCTGGATCGAGGTTGCCGCCGCAGCAACGGCGGCGAAGTCGGGCGTTCCCGCTTCCAGCGCCGATTTGGCGGCCTTGTTCGCCTTGCCGATCGCCTTGAAATTGGCCTTGCGTGCTTCGATCGTCCCGGCAACGTCCACTGTCTCGCCAGAGGCGTTCGTGGCCGTTGCGGCGGGTTCGGAGCCCTTGCAGCCGCTCATGGCGGCGGCGAGGGCGATGGCGGTCAGGGTGGTCGTCAGGATGGTCTTCAATGCCATGTCGCTGCTCCTGGCAGTTATCTTGCGAGCGGGAGGCCGTCCATTTTGCCCGTCGGCCTTGTTCCCAAGCGCTTGATAACCGCTGTTGTTGCCATGCAGCGAATGGTTTTTGATGCTTACCCGAAAACCAACCCGTCCATCAGCTTGCGCGCGGTGCGAAGGAGGGCGGCGCTCTTGACGGCGCCGCCCTCGTCCGTGTCGAGGACACAAGACATCTCGCCGGTCGGATGTTCGACCGACAGCGTCTTGCGGCGACCCTCGGGGATTTGGGCGACTTCGGCGGCGGGCGAGCCTTCGATCAGGCAGGCCGTTGCCACCGAGACCGCGCCGAGCACGCCGATCGTGGCATGGGCGCGGTGGGGAATGAAGCTGCGCACGGTCACCGCGCCGCCGTTACGGGGCGGGGCGACGAGCATCATCTTGGGAACCGACTTGTCCTTGACGTCGCCCAGGTTCATCCGCTCGCCCACAGCGAGGCGGATGGCCTCGATCTTCGCCTTGAGTTCGGTGTTGGCATCCAGGCTTTCGCGGTCCTCGTAGCCGGTGACGCCGACGTCCTCGGCCTTCATGACGACGCAGGGCATGCCGTTGTCGATCAGGGTCACGCGCACGCCGTTCACTTCGTCAACCGGGTTGCCGCTGGGCAGCAGCGAACCGCAGGAGGAACCGGCGGTGTCGCGGAATTCCAGCGGGATCGGGGCATGGGTGCCGGGGACGCCGTCGATCGCGGCCTCGCCCTTGTAGGAGACCGTTCCGCCCGGCGTCTGTACGGTGGCGACGGCGACCTGGCCGGTGTTTTCCATGAAGATGGCCACCGGGGTTTCGTCGCCCTTGGCCGCGATCAGCCCGCGCTCGATGGCGAAGGGGCCGATCCCGGCCAGGATATTGCCGCAGTTCTGCTGGTCGCTGACGAGCGCCTGGTCGACGAAGACCTGAAGGAACAGGTAGTCGACATCGATGCCCTCACGCTCGGACTTGGCTACGACCGCGACCTTGCTGGTCAGCGGGTCGGCGCCGCCCATGCCGTCGATCTGGCGCGGATCGGGAGAGCCCATGATGGAAAGCAGGAAGGCATCGCGCGCGGCGGTATCGGCTGGAAGGTCGTCTTTGAGGAAATAGCCGCCCTTGGAAGTGCCGCCGCGCATCCACATGCAGCGTACGCCGTTCTGGTTCGCGTCGGTGGCACTCATTGCAATTCTCCTTTTCCCGCACCGTTCGTCCTGGCGCAGCGCCTGCAAAGGGGGAAAGAGAAACTTTGGAACTGCCATAGGATTTGGCTAAGAGTGATTCCATGGACATCTGGAATTTCAACCTCCGGCACTTGCGCGCGGTCGCCAAGATCGCCGAACTGGGGACGGTGAACGCGGCGGCTCTGGCCGTAAACCTCAGTCAGCCTGCGATAACACAGGCGTTGGGTCGCCTTGAGGCGATGATCGGCCTTCCGCTGTTCGAGCGGCGCCATGATGGCATGATCCCCACGCGTGCCGGAGAGATCCTGGCACCCCGCATCCGCGCGGCGCTCGCTCATATCCAGAGCCCGCACGTCACCATGTCGCGCCTGCGCGCACTGCTCGCGCTGGCCGAGACGGGCAGCTATGCCGGAGCGGGGCAGGAGACCGGGTTGTCGCTCCCCTCGATCCACCGCGCGGTCAACGATCTGGCGCTGGCGCTGCGCCGTCCGCTGGTGGCGCGGCAGGGCAAGTTCGTCATCACCACCGAGGCGGGGGGACAGCTCGCCCGCGAGTTCCGCCTTGCGAAAGTCGAACTGGAGGCGGGGCTTTCCGAGGTCGAAGCGCTGCGCGGGCTGGAGACCCGGCGCATCGCCATCGGCGCCATGCCGCTCTCCCGCGCGCGCATCCTCCCTGCTGCCGTGGCACGGTTCCTGTCGCGGCGGCCCAAAGTGAAGCTTACGATCGTCGAGGGATCGCGTGCGGAGCTGGTCGAGCCGCTGCGCAACGGCACGCTCGACCTCATGGTCGGCGCCTTGCGCGAGCCGCTGGTGGAAGGCGACCTGATCCAGCACCCCCTCTTCGAGGATCGTCCGGCGGTCTATGGCCGCAAGGGGCATCCGCTGGAAGGTACGGGTCCCGGCGCTGCCGACGTGGCGCGCTACCCGTTCACTTTGCCGCCGCGCGGTACGCCGCTGCGCGACAGTTTCGAGCGCTATTTTCTTTCCCACGATGTGCCGCTTCCGGAAGTGCCGGTCGAATCGGGTTCGGTCATGATGATCCGGCAGGTGATGATGGGCGGCGATTTTCTCACTGTGCTGTCGCCCGATCAGGTTACGGTCGAAGTCGAGGCGGGATGGCTATCCGAACTGTCGCGGCTGCCAGCGGAATTTACCCGCCATATCGGCATGACGACCCGCGCTTCGCTGCGCCCGACCGAAGTGCAGAGCGAATTCTTCGCCGACCTCGAATGGGCTGCGGGGGAGGTTTCTCGATAATTGCGCCTTGACGGGCGTCTAAACGGCTTTCTCGTGTGTTTCTCCATCCTGAAACACGTTCGGGACGGCGGATGTCTGGCGGGAAGTGATCGATCCGCTCATTACGCGAAGCTTATAGCTTCCGGGCGGTTCCAATTGGCCGATTTCGGGCAATCGGGGCAGACTGGCAATATGAACAGGTCTATTGCCCTTATCGGGTTCGGAGAGGCCGGATCGACGTTTGCGGGAGCTGGGGACTGGGCCGGACAGGCTCGTGCCTTCGACATCCTTCCCGAACGCCGTGACGTCATGACCGAACTCGGCATCACCGTTTGCGACAGCGCGGAGCAGGCCCTTTCCGGTGCCTCGCTGGTGCTCTCGCTCGTTACCGCAGATGCCGCGCCGCTGGTGGCGGAGGCCGTCGCGCCGCTCTTGGGCGAGGGCGCGCTGTTCTGCGACATGAATTCGGTGGCGCCCGGCACCAAGCGGGCGGCGGCCAAGGCCATTGCCACCGGCAGGGGGCGTTACGTCGATGTCGCCGTGCTCGCCCCGGTGAACCCGGCGCGGATGAAGGTTCCGCTGCTGGTCTCCGGCCCCGATGCCACGGAGGCCGAAGCGGCGCTGACGGCGGTGGGCTTCACCAATGTCCGCACGGTGGGTGCCGATGTCGGCCGGGCCTCGGCGATCAAGCTGGTGCGTTCGGTCATGGTCAAGGGGCTTGAGGCGCTGACCGCCGAGATGATGATGGCGGCCCATGCCGAAGGCGTGGCGGACGAAGTGTTGTCCTCGCTCGACGCCAGCGAGAAGACCATTCCCTGGGCAAGCCGCGCGGACTACAATCTCGACCGTATGCTGGTCCACGGCCGCCGCCGCGCCGCCGAGATGGACGAGGCTGCGGAAATGCTGCGTTCGCTGGGCATTCCGCCGCTCATGACCGAAAATACCGTCGCCTGGCAGCAGGCGCTGGGTGCGCTGGGCATTGCGCCGCCGCCCGAAGGATTCGAAGCCAAGCTTGCGGCAGCCGTCGCGGCGGGCGTACTCAAGGGAGAGAATTGAGCATGTCGCTCATCATCGACTGTCACGGACATTATACCGTCCTGCCCAAGGCGCATGACGCCTGGCGCGAGGCGCAGATCGCCGCGTTCAAGGCCGGCGAAGCCGCGCCGCCCTATCCGGAAATCTCGGACGCCGAGATCCGCCAGACCATCGAGGACAACCAGCTTCGCCTCATCAAGGAGCGCGGCGCCGACCTTACCGTGTTCAGCCCGCGCGCCAGCGCCATGGCGCACCACGTCGGCGATCAGGCCATGTCCGAGGCATGGGCAGTCCACTGCAACAATCTTATCGCCCGCGTGGTGAACATGTTCCCCGAGACGTTCGTGGGCGTGTGCATGCTGCCGCAGAGCCCCAAGGCGGATCTTACCGCCTCGGTGAAGGAACTGCGCCGCTGCGTCGAGGAACTGGGCTTCATCGGCTGCAACCTCAACCCCGATCCGGGCGGCGGCCACTTCGAGCATCCGCCGCTGACCGACGAATACTGGTTCCCGATCTACGAGGCGATGAGCGAGCTGGACGTTCCGGCGATGATCCACGTTTCGGGTTCGTGCAACCCGGCGATGCATGCCACCGGCGGCTTCTACATCGCGGCGGACACCGTGGCCTTCATGCAGCTGATGCAGGGCGACCTCTTCGCGAAGTTCCCCAAGCTGCGCTTCATCATCCCGCACGGCGGCGGCGCGGTGCCGTACCACTGGGGCCGTTATCGCGGTCTGGCGGACATGCTGAAGAAGCCTTCGCTCGACGAATACATCATGAACAACGTGTTCTTCGACACTTGCGTCTACCACCAGCCGGGCGTGAACCTGCTGGCCGACGTGATCGACAACAAGAACATCCTGTTCGGCTCCGAAATGGTCGGCGCGGTGCGCGGGATCGACCCGCAGACCGGCTTCTACTTCGACGACACCAAGCGCTATGTCGATGCGCTCGACATCTCCGATGAGGAGCGCCACGCGATCTTCGAAGGCAACGTGCGCAAGGTCTTCCCGCGCCTTGACGCCAAGCTCAAGGAACGTGGCCTGTGACGAACAAGAATCCTTGCGAGAACGCGGGCGGTCCGATCGACATCCACGCCTATCTCGGTGAGTTCGACGATATTCCGGGTACGCGCGTCTACACCGCGCAGCGTGCGCGTCAGGGGTATCACCTGAACCAGTTCGCGATGAGCCTGATGAAGGCGGAAAACCGCGAGCGCTGGAAGGCGGACGAGCGCGCCTATCTCGACGAATGGCCGATGACCGAGGACCAGAAGCAGGGCGTGCTCGCCCGCGACTACAACCGCCTGCTCGATCTGGGCGGCAACATCTATTTCCTCGCCAAGGTCTTCTCGACCGACGGTCTGAGCTTCCTTCAGGCCGTCTCGACGATGACCGGCATGAAACTGGAAGACTATCAGGCGATGATGATCGCCGGGGGCCGCTCGCCCGAGGGCCAGCGCTCCATCAAGGAGCACCGCTAAGATGGCCCGCATTACGCACGGCATCGCCTGTAGCCATATCCCGGCGCTCGGCGTCGCGTCGGACTTCGACAAATGGGAAGATCCCTACTGGAAGCCGATCCAGGAAGGCTTCGCGCCCACCCAGAAGTGGGAAGCGGAGAACCTGCCGGACGTCGTGATCCTGGTCTACAACGACCACGCCTCGGCCTTCGACATGAAGATCATCCCGACTTTCGCGATCGGCTGCGGCGAAAGCTACAAGCCGGCGGACGAGGGCTGGGGTCCGCGTGAAGTGCCCGACGTGGAAGGCCATCCGGACCTTGCCTGGCACATCGCGCAGAGCCTGATCCTCGACGAGTTCGACATGACCATCATCAACGAGATGGATGTCGATCACGGCCTTACCGTTCCGCTGTCGATGGTGTTCGGCAAGCCGGCAAAGTGGCCGGTCAAGGTGATCCCGCTGGCGGTCAACGTCGTCACGTATCCGCCGCCGTCGGGCAACCGCTGCTGGGCGCTGGGCGAGGCGATCGCGCGCGCCGTGGAAAGCTTCCCGGAAGACCTCAACGTCCAGGTCTGGGGCACCGGCGGCATGAGCCACCAGCTTCAGGGCCCGCGCGCGGGCCTGATCAATGCCGAGTGGGACAACATGTTCCTCGACAAGCTTTCGGGCGATACGCAGGAACTGCGGTGCATTCCGCATATCGAATACCTGCGCGAAACCGGCAGCGAGGGCATCGAGATGGTCATGTGGCTGATCATGCGCGGTGCGCTGGGCAAGGAAACCCGCGAGCTGCTGCGCTTCTACCACGTGCCCGCCAGCAACACGGCGGTCGGCCATATCGTGCTGGAGCCGGTGAACGGCGACGTGCCGCCCTCGGCCACCGTCGAAGGCGCGGCCACTCAAGAACAGATCATCTGATCGATTCCGCGTGCCGGTGGTTGACGCCGGCACGCCCTTTGTCTTTGACAGACACCCAAGGAGATTCCCATGCGTATTGCCCTCGTAGGCGCCGGCGCTTTCGGTGAAAAGCACCTCGACGGCCTCAAGAACATCGACGGCGTAGAGATCGCCTCGGTCATCAGCCGCTCGGCCGAGCAGGCTGCCGAAGTCGCCGCCAAGTACGGCGCGCCGCACTCCGGCACCGATCTGGCAGAAGTTCTGGCCATGCCCGACGTCGATGCCGTGATCCTCTGCACCCCCACGCAGATGCATGCCGAACAGGCCATCGCCTGCATGAACGCGGGCAAGCACGTTCAGGTCGAGATTCCGCTGTCGGACACCTGGGCCGATGCCGAAGCCGTGGTGGCGAAGCAGCAGGAAACGGGCCTGGTCTGCATGGTCGGCCACACCCGCCGCTTCAATCCTTCGCACCAGTACGTGCACAACAAGATCACGGCGGGTGAGTTCAACGTCCAGCAGATGGACGTGCAGACCTACTTCTTCCGCCGCAAGAACATGAACGCCAAGGGCCAGCCGCGCTCGTGGACGGATCACCTGCTGTGGCACCACGCCGCGCACACGATCGACCTCTTCGCCTATCAGTCGGGCAAGATCGTCGCCGCCAACGTGCTGCAGGGTCCGAAGCACCCGGAACTGGGCATCGCCATGGACATGTCGATCCAGCTCAAGGCTGAGACCGGCGCGATCTGCACGCTCTCGCTCTCGTTCAACAACAACGGCCCGCTCGGCACCTTCTTCCGCTACATCGGCGATAGCGAGACCTACATCGCGCGGTACGACGATCTGGTGAACGGCCGTGAAGAGCCGATCGACCTCACCGGCGTCACCGTGTCGAACAACGGTATCGAGCTGCAGGACCGCGAATTCGTCGCCGCCATCCGCGAAGGGCGTGAGCCCAACTCGTCGGTCGGCAAGGTGCTCGATTGCTACCGCGTGATCGGCGAGCTGGCGCAGAGCCTCGAAGCGCAGGACGGCTGGTCCTGATGACGAAACGCCTCCTCGCGGGCCGTCCGGTCCACTCCGTCGGTCTCGGCTGCATGAATGTGGCCTGGGCCTACGGCAATCCGCCGTCTCGCGAGGAGGCGGTCGCGCTCTTCCGCCACGCCCTGGATGCGGGCTGCGATCACTTCGACACCGCCAACATCTATGGCATGGGTCTCAGCGAAGAGATCCTGAACGAAGCGATCATGGACCGGCGGGACGAATTCCTGCTGGCCTCCAAGACCGGCATCCTGATCGACGGCGCCCGCCGCGGGATCGACTGTGCGCCGGACAGCATCACCGCTTCGCTCGATGCCAGCCTGAAGCGGCTCGGCACCGATCACATCGATCTGTTCTACATGCACCGCTTCGATCCGAAAGTGCCGATTGCCGACTCGGTGGGCGCCATGGTGCGCGCGATCGAGGCAGGCAAGATCGGCGCCTATGGCGTGTCCGAATGGTCTGCCGCGCATATCCGCGAGGCCCATGCGGTCCATCCGGTGGCGGCGGTGCAGACCGAATATTCGCTCTGGACGCGCAATGTCGAACTCGGCGTGCTGGACGCCACGCGAGACCTCGGGATCGCGCTCGTCGCCTTCTCACCGGTCGCGCGCGGGGCGCTGGGCGGTGAGCTGACCGATGTGGGCACTCTCACCGAGAAGGACCTGCGCCGCAATTTCCCGCGCTTCGTGGGCGATAACTGGACGCACAACCTCGCGCTGATCGAGGCATTCAACGCGCTGGCCGCATCCGTGCAGGCGACCCCGGCGCAGCTGGCGCTGGCTTGGGTCCTTGCGCAGGACGAGCATGTCCATGCCATTCCGGGGACCCGCTCGATCCCGCACTTCGACCAGAATCATGCGGCCGCCGCGCTGGAAATCGATGCGGCCGTTCTGGAGAAGGCAGGCGAACTGATGAACCAGCAGACCATCGCCGGCCATCGCTACCCGGACACCATCAAGCCCACCATCGATACCGAGGACTACGCCTGACCGGCCACCTTCCTGACGGAACATAGCTGCTCCGGGACGGTTCTGACGGCATGGACGATGCCGCCACGACCGCCCCGGAAACCGACGACGACCGCGACCTCTCGCACGAGGATCCGGAGCGCCGGAAATCCGACCGCGAGATCGAGCGGGACGAATCCGGTCTGACCGGCCACGAACGGGGCCAGATCAAGGACAATCTGCGGCTTTCGGCAATCACCGTCTTTTCGGTGATCCGGCGCGAGGGCGAGGAGGAACTTCACCGCCCCGCCATGTCGCTCTGGTGGTCCGGCATCGCCGCCGGCATCGGCATTTCCACCTCGGTCTTCGCGCAGGGCCTGCTCCACCAGTCATTCGCGGACCATCCCCAGCGCGAACTCATTTCCGCGTTCGGCTATGCCATGGGTTTCGTGCTGGTGGTGCTATCACGGCTGCAACTCTTCACCGAGAACACGCTGACGGCGGTGTTGCCGCTGCTCGCCGGCCCCAATGCGGAGCGGCTCTGGCGTACGGCAAGGCTCTGGTCGATCGTGCTGGCGGCCAACCTCCTTGGCACATTCCTGACCGCGCTGCTGATCGACATCTTCGCCGAGCCCGCTCATCCCACGCTGGCCGGAATGCTCGATGTGTCGCGCAAGGCCGCGCAGACCAGCGGCGGCGTCGCGCTGCTGGACGGCATTCCGGCGGGGTTCTTCATCGCCGCATTCGTGTGGATGCTGCCCAGTTCCAAGGGTTTCGAGATATTCGTCGTCGGCCTGTTCGCGTGGCTGATCGCAGCGGGCGGCTTCGCCCATGTCGTCGCCGGATCGACCGAAATGTTCCTCCTCGTGCTTCACGGCGAGATGCCGGTCCTCGATGCCTTTGCGCTGCATCTGGCGCCGACGCTGGTGGGCAACGTGATCGGCGGCACCGGCCTTTTCGCGCTCCTCGCCTTCGCTCAGATCAAGGCCGAGATTTGACGGCCGGATGGGTGACCTTGCCCGAGATGAAGGCTAGAGCGGCAGGATGAACGGTTCAGAGACGATCACGGTCCGGCGCAATGCCTATGGCTCCGATACCGGCGGGGAGGAGGCTTTCGTCATTCCGGTGGAGGCGCCCATCGCCATCGAGACCAACGGCATCGCCTATGCCGTGATGATGGCGACTCCCATCGATATCGAGGACTTCGTGAGCGGCTTCCTCATGGCCGAGGGCCTCGCTGCGGCGCATGAAGTCGGTGAAGTGGCGGTGCACCGGGTCGAGAACGGCGATTGGGGCACCGGCTACGTCGCCCGCGTGAACCTGCCGCCCGAACGCCTCGGCGCGATCGTCGAGCGGGCGCGCCGCCGCGTTGGGGACAGTTCCTGCGGCATCTGCGGTATCGAGGGCGTGGAAGCGGCATTGCGGCCCTTGCCCGCGCTGGTCCGCGACAGCGCGGCCACCCCGCAGGCGATCCGTCGCGGCCTCGATGCCTTGCGGGCGGCGCAGAAGCTCGGCCGCGAGACCCGCGCCACCCATGCAGCGGCTTTTTGCAACGAAGCGGGGCAATTGCTGACGGTGCGCGAGGACGTGGGGCGACACAACGCGCTCGACAAGCTGGTCGGCGCGCTCGCCCGTGCGGAAATCGATCCGGGGCAGGGCTTCATCATCGTCACCTCCCGCTGTTCCTACGAATTGGTCGAGAAGACGGCGCGCGCCGGTTGCCCCTTGCTGGTGGCGATCTCGGCTCCGACCGACCTTGCCGTCTGCCGGGCGCGGGCGGTGGGTCTCAGGCTCTGCTTCGTGGCGCGGGACGATACGATGCTCATGGCGGCAGGCCGCCAGGAGAACGACGAAAGTGCCACTGCGCTCGTCGAACCGTAAAGCGATGCGATCCTGTTTCGCTTGCAGTATTCTCCGGCAAACCTAGATTTGCAGGCTAAGACACCACTTCTTGAAGGACGGGGATTTTCTTCGATGGCCACCATGACCGATCAGGCAACAGCAGGCGAGTTGAAGCTGACGCCCCCCGATCCCGTGCCGGTGGTCCAGCCCGAGAAGGCGGCCGGCCTCGTGCCGGTGGGTGACGAGCAGAAGTCCAAGCTGCAAGTGCGCGTCGACGAATTCGTCGAGGATCTCGTCTCTCAGGACGTGAACTCGCCCGAATTCGGCCGCCGCGTCGACCAGATCACCAGCATGGGCCGCAAGGAAATCTCGGAGGCTTCGGGCCAGTCCAACCGCTTCCTCGACCGCCCGGTGCGGGCGATGGACAAGGACGCCGGCGTCGGCGCCGACCTTGCCGAACTGCGCCGCACCGTGGAAGACCTTGACCCCTCCACCAAGGGCGATCTGCTGTCGCGCCGCAAGATCTTCGGGATCATCCCGATGGGCAACAAGCTGCGCAATTATTTCGACGGCTACCAGAGCGCGCAGGGCCATATCAGCGCGATCCTCGCCCGCCTGCAGGGCGGCAAGGACGAACTGCTGATGGACAATGCCTCGATCGACGTGGAGCGCCAGAACCTCTGGGCGGCCATGGGCAAGCTCGAACAGATGATCTTCATGTCGAAGGCGCTGGACGAGACGCTGGAGCAGAAGGCCAACGACCTCGATCATACCGACCCCGCCAAGGCCAAGGCCGTGCGCGAATCTGCGCTGTTCTACGTGCGCCAGCGCACGCAGGACCTGCTGACGCAGATGGCGGTTTCGGTGCAGGGCTACCTCGCGCTCGATCTGGTCAAGAAGAACAACGTCGAACTGATCAAGGGCGTCGATCGCGCCTCCACCACCACGGTCGGCGCGCTGCGCACGGCGGTCACGGTGGCGCAGGCGATGGCCAACCAGAAGCTGGTGCTGGACCAGATCACCGCGCTCAACACCACCACAGCGCGGATCATCGACGGCACCGGCCAGATGCTCAAGGACAATACCGCCCGCATTCACGAGCAGGCGGCGAACTCCACGATTCCGCTGGAAACCCTCAGCCGCGCCTTCCAGAACATCTACGACACGATGGATTCGATCGACACCTTCAAGATGCAGGCGCTCGATTCGATGAAGCAGACGCTGCAGTCGCTGGAGGGCGAGGTTACCAAGTCCAAGGCCTATATCGCCCGCGCGCAGGGGCAGGCCGAAGGCGCTGCCGCACTGGGCGATACCAAGGCCGGAAAGGCTCTGCTGGAGGCGCTGGACTGAGCCTGATAGATTAGCACGATGTCCGAACCAACTTCGAAAGGTCTTGGCTCGCGCGCCGTCTCGACGCGCAATGCCATGAACCAGGAAATCATCCGTGCTGCTCGCCGCCAGCGGGCCGCACGGCTCTACAACGCGCGCAAGGAACGCTGGGCGTTCCGCTGGCGTCGCATCCGGCGGGCGTTTCTGGCCGTGGCCGGCATTTTCATCGTCGCGCTGACGGCGGGGTTGATCCTCGGCGGGCTGTCCTTCGTGACTACGGTGCTGACGACGCTGCTGGCTTTCGTGGTGTTCTGCGTGCTCTCCATCTACCCCTCGAGCCCGCGCCTGGGCGTCGGGGACCTTGGCAGTTCGACCCTGCCGGAACTGGCGGGAACGACCGAAATCTGGCTTGAAAGCCGTCGCCGCGCACTGCCCAGCGCTGCTGTGGACGCGGTGGACATGATCGGCGTCCGTCTCGAACAGATCGCCCCGCAATTGGCCTCGCTTCAGGAAAACGGTCCCGCCGCTTATGAAGTGCGCAAGCTGCTGTCGGAGCATCTGCCCTCGCTGGTGGACAGCTACACCCGCATTCCGGCGGAACTGCGCAACAAGCCCCACGCGGGCGGCGCCACCCCGTCCGAGCAACTGGTCGAAGGGCTGGGGGTGATCGCAGGGCAAATCGAGGCGATGAGCCTCGACCTTTCGCGGGGAGACCTTGACGCGCTGGCCACGCGCGGGCGCTTCCTCGAAGCCAAGTACATCGATTCCCGCGACGATGCTTGAACTGCTGACCCGCGCGGGAAGCCTGCCGTTCTCGGTCGCGCTGGCGCTGATGCTGATGTTTGCGCTGCTGCAGATCGTCGGCGCGGGGGACTTCCTTGGCGGTGATGCGGATGTCGATGTCGACGGACATGGCGGTATCGACGCGGGCCTGCTGTCGGTGTTGGGCATCGGCCGGGTGCCGTTCCTGATGTGGCTGATGGTGCTGCTGACCGTGTTCGGGCTGGTGGGCATCTCCGCGCAGGAACTGCTGCTGGCGCTGACGGGGCATACCTGGAGCGCATGGCTGGTCGCGCCTACCGTCGGCCTTGCCGCGTTGCCGATCACCGGAGCCTTGTCGCGCGGGCTGGGGTGGATCATCCCGCAGGACGAGACGACGGCCATCGACGTGTCGATGCTGGTGGGGCGCGAGGCGGAAATCCTCGTCGGCACCGCCACGACGGGCAATCCGGCGCGGGGGCGGGTGTTCGACCATTACGGACAGGCGCACAATGTCATGGTCGAGCCGGATATGACCGATCAGCGCTTCGTGCAGGGTGAAAAGGTCCTGCTGGTCAGGCGCGAGGGCGATATGTTCAAGGCCATCGCGCGCGGCGATCACTATCTGCCGCGTCTCGATTGAGATGCGGGCCACGTGACTCGTGACAAAGGCGGTTAACGCTTTGAAATCGCCAGTGCCCGGTTCGGTTTTCATGGGAGTGCGCGGCCCCGTCTGCTAATTACTCCGACAGGTTTCAATGCGCTGTGCTTGGCGGGAACGTACACGGCGCCTGGGGGAGTATTGTCCAATGAACGACCTTGTCGGCATCGCCATTCTGGCCGGCATTGCCCTTGTCCTGTTCCTGGCGCTGGGGCTCATGCTGGCGCGGCTCTACAAGCGTGCCTCCAAGGAAATCGGTTTCGTGCGAACCGGCTTCGGCGGGGAACGGGTGGTGATGAACGGCGGCGCGCTGGTGCTGCCGGTGTTCCACGAGACGATGCCGGTCAACATGAACACCGTGCGCCTTGCGGTGGAGCGCAAGAACCAGGACGCACTGATCACGCTCGATCGTCTGCGCATCGACGTGAAGGCGGAATTCTACGTCCGCGTCCGTCCCGACGCCGGGGCCATCGCCATGGCCGCGCAGACGCTGGGCGCGCGGACCATGCACCCCGAAGCATTGAAGGAACTGGTCGAAGGCAAGTTCGTCGACGCGCTGCGCTCGGTCGCGGCGGGCATGACGATGAACCAGCTTCACGAGCAGCGCGCCGATTTCGTGCAGAAAGTGCAGCAGGTTTCCTCGTCAGACCTCGCGATGAACGGTCTGGAACTCGAATCGGTCTCGCTGACCGGGCTAGACCAGACCTCGATCGAGCACTTCAATGCCAACAATGCCTTCGATGCCGAGGGTCTGACCAAGCTGACCGAGCAGATCGAACTGCGCAAGAAGGCGCGCAACGACATCGAGCAGGACACCCGCGTCCAGATCGAGACGAAGAACCTCGAAGCCGAGCGCCAGTCGCTGTCGATCCAGCGCGACAATGAATTCGCCCGACTCGAACAGGAACGCGAGATCGAGATGCGCCGCGCCGAGCAGGCCGCCGAAGTCGCCCGCGAACAGGCGCTGCGCAGCCGCGAGGCGGAGGAAGCGCGGATCATCGCCAAACAGCAGGTCGACTCGCAGCAGATCGAGGCCGACCGCACCATCCAGCAGGCCAAGATCGCGCAGGCGCAGGCCGTCGAGCTGGCGCGTCAGGGCCAGCAGATCGCCATCCAGAACAAGAGCCGCGAGGAAAGCCAGGCCAAGGCCGAGGCAGACGAGGCCCGCGCCAAGGCCGTCGCCGCCGAGGAACAGGTTGCCACCAGCCGCGAGACCGAGATCGCCGAGCGTGCCAAGCGCATCGAACTGATCGAGGCGGCCAAGGAGGCCGAGCGTCAGGCCATCGCCATCAAGGTGCAGGCAGAGGCCGACAAGGAAGCCGCCGCCAACCGCGCCGAGGCCGTCCGGCTGGAAGCCGAGGGTGAGGCCGAGGCCGAGAAGCTGCGTGCCGAAGCCGCGCGCGTCCGCTTCGAGGTGGAAGCCGCCGGCCAGCGCGCCATCAACGAGGCGGCGAACCTGCTCTCCTCCGATCAGATTTCGCTGCAGATGAAGATGGCGCTGCTGAAAGTCCTGCCCGAAGTCGTGCGCGAGAGCGTGCGGCCGCTGGAGGCGATCGATTCGATCAAGATCGTGCAGGTGGACGGACTTACCCAGAAGGGCGGTTCGGCAAGTTCTGGCGGTGCGGTCGGCGGTTCGGGCAATCTTGCCAACGATGCTGTCAGCGCAGCGCTCGCCTACCGCGCGCAGGCGCCGGTGATCGACGGGCTGATGAAGGAACTCGGGCTGGATGGTGCCTCGCTCGCCAATCTGGTGCAGGGCGCGGTTCCGGTTCCGGCTGCTCCGGCGGCGACTGCCGCGGCCAATGACGAGGAGGCTCTGGCTGCCGAGTAACGTTGTCGATGGAGGGCGTAGACCGAAACGCCCTCCATCACGTGTTTTGACAAATTCGGGAGCGGGGTGGCCTTCTTTTCCATGTCGGGAGGGACGGTCAGAGGCCCAGTCTGCCCAAGATCCCGCCATCGACCTTGATATCGCATCCGCTGACATAGGAGGCGCCCGGTGAGCACAGGAATTCCGCGACCGAGGCGATTTCGTCGCCAAGGCCCAGGCGACCGAGCGGGGTCATGCCCATCATCTGGACCATCTGCTCGCTTGCCTTGGCTTCGGCCCGGCTCATTTCGGTGTCGATGAAGCCCGGTGCGATGGAGACGATGCGCAGACCGCGCGCGCCGAAGGCGGCGGCCTCGCGCCCGACCAGACCGATCACCCCGCGCTTCGACAGCGTATAGCCCATGCCCGGATTCGTGGCGAAGCGGTCCACGCCTTCGCGGCCCCTGCCGGAAACGAGGTCCTCGACGGCGGCGATCATGGCGGGGTCGGCAATGAGATAGGCCGACATCGACGAGACCAGCACGGCACAGCCGCCCGCCTCGAAACGGGGAAGCAGCGCCGCAACCAGCCTTTCGGTGGCGAAGTAGTTCACGTCGAGGATACGCGGCGCTTCGGCCATCGTCGGGGAGAGACCCGCAGTGTGGATCAGTGCGAAGAGCGCGGCATTGCCCAGGCAGTCCAGCAATTGCTGGGGAAACTCCGGTGCGGCGATGTCGCCAGCGAGCGTGGAGACCTGGGCGCCGCCTTCACGCAGTGCACCGGCCACCGCCTCGAGCCTTTCGGCATGCACGTCGCAGAGCAGCAGCGGGCGACCCTGCGCGGCGAAGCGGGCGGCGGCGGGGCGGCCCATGCCGCCGGCCGCTCCCGTGACAATGACGGTTGCGCTCATGACCTCTCCTAAAAGGCGCCGTGATCGGCTTTCCGGTGCAGTCGTAGCCGGGGCGCCGAGCCGCCGCTACCCGCGCGCGGATTCATCGCAGGGGGGGAACAGGACCGTACGCTTCAGGTCCCGACCCTAGCTGCTCGCGTCCTTCACCGTCTCCATTGCCACATATGTCGACGTGCTGGAGACATGCGGCAGGCTGGAGAGTTTCTCTCCCAGCACGGCCCGATAGCGGTGAATGTCGCGGGTGCGGACCTTGAGGAGATAGTCGAAATGGCTGGCGAGCATGTGGCACTCCTCCACTTCCGGAATGCGCTGGATCGCCGCGTTGAATTCGCGCAGCGCCTGTTCGCGGGTGTCCGAAAGTTTGACTTCGGTGAAGGCCACGTGGTCCAGCCCCAGCGCGACCGGATCGATGACGGCGCGAAAGCCCCGGATTACGCCGGATTGGGTCAGGCGGCGCAGGCGCACCTGACAGGGGGTTTTCGAAAGCCCGACGACTCGCGCAAGGTCCGTCACGCTCATCCGGCCGTCTTCGCGCAGCGCGGCGACGATCTTGCGGTCATAGTCGTCCAGAATGACCGGATCGGTGCGTTTTGCCATGCGATTGAACTGCCGATGAGACGAAGATAAGTCCGAATGGACCGTCTTGTGCCTTTGAAAAGTCGGATTGCCAAGCAGGCTTGCGATATTGGCGATCCATGACCCAGACCTCGCCCTTCACCGCCTTCGCCCCCGCCGTCAGCGAACCGACCCCGCTGCGCCGCGCGATCACCGATGCCTTCCGCCGCGACGAGGCCGCCTGCATGGCGCCGCTTCTGGAAGCG
The DNA here is from genome assembly GCF_058273105.1 of Novosphingobium sp. BF6. Classification (NCBI taxonomy): domain Bacteria; kingdom Pseudomonadati; phylum Pseudomonadota; class Alphaproteobacteria; order Sphingomonadales; family Sphingomonadaceae; genus Novosphingobium; species Novosphingobium sp. BF6. The sequence continues at coordinate 436,097 of NZ_CM177776.1, read as the reverse complement.
GCGACGCTGAGCGAGGCGCAGCGCCGCGACGTGCGCGAGACCGCGAGTGCGCTCGTCACCACCTTGCGCGCCAATCACAAGGGCACCGGCGTCGAGGGCCTCGTGCAGGAATATTCGCTCTCCACGCAGGAAGGCGTCGCGCTCATGTGCCTGGCCGAGGCGCTGCTGCGCATCCCCGACAATGCCACCCGCGATGCCCTGATCCGCGACAAGATTTCGGACGGCGACTGGAGCGCGCATCTCGGCGGCGGCAAGTCGCTGTTCGTCAATGCCGCGACCTGGGGGCTGGTGGTGACCGGCAAGCTGGTCAGTTCGGTTGACGACAAGGGGCTGGGTTCGGCGCTGACCCGCCTCGTCGCCCGCGCGGGCGAGCCGGTGATCCGGCGCGGCGTCGATCTCGCCATGCGCCTGATGGGCGAGCAGTTCGTCACCGGCGAGACCATCGACGAAGCGGTGAAGCGCGCCAGGGAACTGGAAGAGAAGGGCTTCCGCTACAGCTATGACATGCTGGGCGAAGCGGCGACTACTGCCGCCGATGCCGATCGCTACAACGACGACTACGTGAACGCCATCCACGCCATCGGCAAGGCCAGCGCGGGTCGCGGTATCTACGAAGGTCCGGGCATCTCGATCAAGCTCTCCGCTCTCCACCCGCGCTACAGCCGAGCGCAGGCGGGCCGGGTGATGGGCGAACTGCTGCCCCGCGTGAAGGCGCTGGCGGTGCTCGCCAAGGGCTACGACATCGGTCTCAACATCGATGCCGAGGAAGCGGACCGTCTCGAACTCTCGCTCGACCTGCTGGAAGCGCTCGCGCTCGATCCGGATCTCAAGGGCTGGGATGGTCTGGGCTTCGTGGTGCAGGCCTATGGCAAGCGCTGCCCCTACGTGCTCGACTGGATCATCGATCTCGGCCGCCGCGCCGGTCGGCGGATGATGGTGCGTCTGGTCAAGGGCGCCTATTGGGACGCCGAGATCAAGCGCGCCCAGGTGGATGGCCTTGCCGACTTCCCGGTCTATACCCGCAAGGTCCACACCGACGTGTCCTATGTCGCCTGCGCCAGGAAGCTGCTGGCGGCGCCGGACGCGGTGTTCCCGCAGTTCGCCACCCACAACGCGCAGACGCTGGCGACGATCTACCACCTCGCCGGGCCGGACTTCGTGGTTGGTCGCTACGAGTTCCAGTGCCTCCACGGCATGGGCGAGCCGCTCTATTCGCAGGTCGTGGGGAAAGACAACCTCGACCGCCCCTGCCGCATCTACGCGCCGGTCGGCACCCATGAGACGCTGCTGGCCTACCTCGTGCGCCGCCTGCTGGAAAACGGCGCGAACTCCTCGTTCGTGAACCGTATCGCCGATCCGGCGGTGCCGGTGGAAGACATGGTGGCCGATCCGGTCGAGGTCGTGCGCGCGATGCCCCATCCCGGCGCCCGTCACGACCTGATCCCGCTGGCCGCCGATCTCTATCCGAGCCGCCGCAATTCGGACGGCATCGACATGGCCGACGAGACCGCGCTCGCCGTGCTTTCGGAAGACCTGCGCCGCTCCGCCGCGCGCGAATGGTTTGCCATGCCCGCCAATGCGCAGGGCGAGGCGCGCGCCGTGCTCAATCCGGCGGACCATGAGGACGTGGTCGGCCGGGTGATCGAGGTCGCGCCCGAAGCGGCAGCGGTCGCCGTCGCCCGCGTCGCGATCAGCCGCTGGGGCCAGGTGCCGGTGGCCGAGCGCGCCGCCATGCTCGACGCCGCTGCCGATGCCATGCAGGCGCGGATCGGCGTGCTCATGGGCCTCGTCATCCGCGAGGCGGGCAAGTCCGCCGCCAATGCCATTGCCGAAGTGCGCGAGGCGATCGACTTCCTGCGTTACTACGCCAAGCAGGCGCGCGAGACTTTCGGTGCCGATCAGGCGCCGCTCGGGCCTGTGGTCTGCATCAGCCCGTGGAACTTCCCGCTGGCGATCTTCGCCGGACAGGTCGCCGCCGCGCTCGTCGCGGGCAATCCGGTGCTGGCCAAGCCCGCCGAGGAAACCCCGCTGATTGCCGCCGAGGCGGTGCGCCTGCTGCACGAGGCGGGCGTTCCCAAGGACGCGCTCCAGCTGCTGCCGGGCGAGGGCATGCTCGGCGCCGCGCTGGTCGCCGCGCCGCAAGTGGCCGCCGTCATGTTCACCGGCTCGACCGAAGTGGCGCGCCTGATCCAGAAGCAGCTTGCGGGCCGCGTCTCGGCTGAGGGCCGTGCGATCCCGTTCATCGCCGAGACCGGCGGCCAGAACGCGATGATCGTCGATTCCTCGGCACTGGCCGAGCAGGTGGTGGCGGACGTGATCGCCTCGGCCTTCGATTCGGCGGGACAGCGCTGCTCGGCGCTGCGCGTCCTCTGCCTGCAGGAAGACGTGGCCGATCGCACCCTGACGATGCTCAAGGGCGCGCTGGCGCAGCTGCGCGTGGGCAATACGCAGGAACTCGCGGTCGATATCGGCCCGGTCATCACTGCCGAGGCCAAGGGCATGATCGACGGCCATGTCGCCCGCATGAAGTCGCGCGGCTGCAAGGTCGAGCAAGTGGCAATCCCGGCGGAATGCGAGGCGGGGACTTTCGTTGCGCCCACCATCGTCGAGATCGCAAGCATCGCCCAGCTCGAACGCGAGGTGTTCGGTCCGGTGCTCCACGTCGTGCGCTTCAAGCGCGACGACCTGCCCGCGCTGATCGAGGCGATCAACGATACCGGCTACGGCCTGACCTTCGGCCTCCACACCCGCCTCGACGCGACGGTGGAGCAGGTGACTTCGGCGATCCGTGCAGGCAACCTCTATGTCAATCGCAACACCATCGGCGCGATCGTCGGTGTGCAGCCGTTCGGCGGGCGCGGGCTTTCGGGCACCGGTCCGAAGGCGGGCGGGCCGCTCTATCTGGGCCGCCTTGCGTCGCTGGCGCCGCAAGTGCTGGATGCCCCGGCGCAGACGGCCCCGCTGGTCGAGGCTTTCGCGACCTGGCTGAGCGGGCAGGGCGACGCGGCCTTGGCGGCTGCGGCGCGGGCGATGGCGGCCTCTTCGGCGCTAGGCCTCGAACTGGCGCTCCCGGGGCCGGTGGGCGAGACCAACCTCTATGCCCTCCACCCGCGCGGCCGCGTGCTGCTGCGTCCGGCGACCGTCAAGGGGCTTTACGGGCAGATGGCGGCAGTGCTCGCCAGCGGCAATACCGCGACGGTCGAGGGCATGGCGATTCCCGCCGGTCTGCCGGAAGCGGTGGCGGCGCGCTTTGCGCCGGATGCGGGCGAGCACTTCGCGGCCTGTCTGGTGGAAGGCGATGCCGAAGCGGTCCGCGCGGCCTGCAAGGCGGTGGCGGAACTGCCGGGGCCGATCGTTCCGGTTCACACTTCGGCGGGTCCGAACCTCGTCTGGCTGCTGGAGGAAGTCTCGACCTCGATCAACACCACCGCGGCGGGCGGCAATGCAAGCCTGATGATGATCGGCTGATTCTTCGTCATTGCGAGGCCCGTAGGGCCGCGGCAATCCAGAGCGGAGCGCCTCTTCGCTCTGGATTGCTTCGCTTTGCTCGCAATGACGAAAAAACAACGAAAAAGGCCCGCGAGTGAGGAACTCGCGGGCCTTTTTTCATGGGCTGGAGGACGTGTCAGCAGGCCGGAAGCGGTTGGCGGCTCACCTCGTCCTCGCGCTTGTGGAGCGAGAGGGTCACGAGGAAGATCGCGAGGCCGCCGAGCGAGAGGCCCATGCCGATCCAGCCGGTCGAAGTCAGGCCATAGCCTGCCGAGATCGCCAGTCCGCCGAGCCAGGGGCCGAGCGCATTCGCCATGTTGAAGGCGCTGTGATGCGCGGCGGCGGCGAGGGCCTGGGCGTCTCCGGCCACGTCCATCAGGCGGGTCTGGAGGATCGTGCCGAGGCCGCCCGCGAAGCCGATCAGCAGGACGACGACGCTGAGGGTCCAGACATTGCTCGCCGCCATCGGGAACAGGGCGAGCGCGAAGGCGCTGAACAGCAGGGCGCCGATCGCGGCCTTGTTCAGCGAGCGGTCGGCGGCCCAGGCCCAGAACAGGTTGCCCACCGTCATGCCGACGCCGAACACCGCGAGGACCACGGGCACGAGGTGCTCGGAGACCTTGGTGACTTCGATCATGGTCGAGGCGATGTAGGTGTAGACGGCGAAGAGGCCGCCGAAGCCGATGGCGCCGGTCAGCAGGGTCAGCAGCACTTGCGGGCGGCGCAGCGCGCCGAGTTCGCGCATCGGGCTGGCGCCCTCGGCGGCCTGCTGGTGCGGGGCATAGAGCGCGACGAGCGCCATGGTGATGATTGCCAGCACCGAGACGATCGCAAAGCCGGTGCGCCAGCCGAAGGCCTGCCCCAGCCAGTTCGCCAGCGGAACGCCGATGATCGTGGCGACGGTCAGCCCCGACATGACCAGCGCCACCGACTGCGCGCGCTTGTTGGCGGGCACCATCGAGGCGGCGACCAGCGCGGCGATGCCGAAGTAGGCGCCGTGCGGCAGGCCGCTGATGAAGCGGAACAGCAGGAGCAGCGGATACGTCGGCGCCATTGCCGAAAGCGCGTTGCCTACCGCGAAGAGCGCCATCAGCCCGATCAGCAGCGCGCGCCGGGGCAGCTTGGCGGCCAGCACGGCAATGATCGGCGCCCCGACCACCACGCCAAGCGCATACGTGCTGATGGCATGGCCCGCTTCAGGCTCGGTCAGGCCGAGGTCGCGCGCGAAATAGGGCACGAGGCTCATCGCGGCGAATTCGGTTGTGCCGATGGCGAAGGCGCCCATCGCCAGCGCCAGGATGACGAGCGCGGGATGGGTATGGGGCTGGGCGTTCTGCTGTCTGGTCATGTTGCACTGCAATATTGGGGGCATTTGCGATCTAGTGGACCACCCCGCCATGCCAACCCGCCTGGAGGTGCAATAATTGCACCCATGGTCTCGCTTGTTGCAATGTGTTGCGCGAGGCCGCTCTGGATTGCTTCGCTACGCTCGCAATGACGAAAGCAGGTTTCATCCCGCGCGCATCGTCATCCTGAAACAAGTTCAGGATGACGGGTGGAGTGAGGGAGTGCGAGTGCCGTTTAAAGCCCCGGATCGAACTCCGGCGCATTCTTGGTCGTGTAGTCCGAATGCGTCGCGACATGGATGCCGCACTCGGTCTTGTTCCAACCGCGCCAGCGGCCCGAGCGGGGGTCTTCGCCTTCCGCGACCTTGCTGGTGCAAGGCATGCAGCCGATCGAGGGATAACCCTGCGACACCAGCGGATGCGGCGGCAGATCGTGCTCGGCGATATAGGCGGCGATGCGCTCCGGCGACCAGTCGATCAGCGGATTGACCTTGAGGCGGCCTTGCGCATCCGTGGTGTCCACCTCGAAGCGGGGCAGGGTGGCGCGGGTCGAGGCCTGGAACGCCTTGCGGCCGGTCAGCGAGGCATCGTAGCCGAGCAGCGCCTGTTCCAGAGGCTTGACCTTGCGGATTTCGCAGCAGCCGTCGGGGTCGTAGGACCAGCGCAGCCCGTTCTCGTCCTTCTTCGCCAGTTCCTCGGCATCGGGCAGGAGATTGATGAGATTGGTCAGGCCCAAACGCGCGACCAGCAGATCGCGATAGGCGAGCGTTTCGGGGAAATGCTTGCCGGTTTCCAGGAACAGCACCGGCACGCCCGGATCGACGCGGCTGACGAGGTGCAGCAGCACCGCCGATTCCGCACCGAAGCTGGACACGATCGCGATGTCGCCCGCCATGCCTTCCTTGAGCACCGTTTCGAGCATCTCGCTCGTGTCGGTGCCGCGGAAGAGACGGTTGAGGCGGACGGCATCGGCCTCGTCGAAACGAGGGCCGGTGTCGATCCGGTCGCGGATACGTGCAGCTTCGGTATGGGGCATGTGTATTCCCTTCCGGTGGACGCTTACGCCGGGTGGCGCTTCGCCCAGATCGCCGGGCGACCGTCGACGACGGTCGCCTGGTAGACGTTGTCCCAGCGATCGAACGCGTTGCGCGCGTCCTCTTCGTTGAGGGCCTTTTCGGGCGCGAAGGCATCGAAACCGCAGCGCCGCAGGTGATGGAGCATGTCGATCACGAGATCGCCCACGGCGCGCATTTCGCCCTCATAGCCCGCTTCGCGCAGGATACGGGCGGAAGAATAGCCGCGTCCGTCGGTCCAGGCCGGGAAGCTCACTTCCACGAGCGAAAGCCGGTCGAGATAGGGCAGCAGGTCGCGCGCGTCGTCGCCCGGTTCGATGCGGACGGCGGTGGCGTTGGACTGTTCGGAGAACGAATCCACGGTGACGGCGGGGTCGTTGACGGTTTCGTCGTCACGGAAACGGAACTGGACGTCAACCATAGATGGCCTCCTTGAACGGGTCCATGCCGATACGGCGATAGGTGTCGAGGAAGCGCTCCTCGCCCTGCTTGTTGGCGAGATAGACTTCGGTGGCCTTTTCGATGGCATCGACCACGCCGTCCTCGGTGAAGCCGGGGCCGATGATCTTTGCGAGCGAGGTATCCGCGCCCTCGCTGCCGCCGAACAGGAGCTGGTAGTTTTCCAGGCCCTTCTTGTCGACGCCGAGGATGCCGATATGGCCCGCGTGGTGGTGGCCGCAGGCGTTGATGCAGCCCGAGATCTTCAGCTTCAGCTCGCCGATCTCGGCCTGGCGCTTGGCGCTGCCGAAACGCTCGGAGATCTTCTGCGCGACCGGGATCGAGCGGGCATTGGCCAGCGAGCAGTAGTCGAGGCCGGGGCAGGCAATGATGTCGCCCACGGTATCGAGGTTGGCGGTGGCGAGACCGGCATCGTCCAGCGCCTGCCAGACCGTGTAGAGGTCGGCCTTGCGGACGTGCGGGAAGACGATGTTCTGGGCGTGGGTGACGCGCAGTTCGTCGAAGCTGTAGTCCTTGGCCAGCTTCGCCATCAGGCGGATCTGGTCGGCGGTGGCGTCACCGGGGATGCCGCCCACGGGCTTGAGGCTGACCGTGGCGATCACATAGCCCGCCTGCTTGTGGGCGTGGGTGTTGCGCTCTACCCAGAGGCGGAAGTCGGGATCGGTCAGGTCCAGATCGTCGGAAGCGGCGCTATCGTAGGCCGGGCCGGTGAAGTGGGCCTTGATGCGCTCCAGTTCGGCGAGCGGGGGCTCGATCGGCTGGGTGAGCAGGTGCGCGAATTCTTCCTCGACCTGGCGGACATATTCGTCGCGGCCCAGTTCGTGGACGAGGATCTTGATGCGCGCCTTGTACTTGTTGTCGCGGCGGCCATAGCGGTTGTAGACGCGCAGGCAGGCTTCCGAATAGGTGATCAGCTGGTCCAGCGGCACGAATTCGCGGATCAGCGGCGCGATCATCGGCGTACGGCCCATGCCGCCACCGGCATAGAATTGGGCGCCGATCTCGCCGGCGTCGTTACGCACCATCTTGATGCCGATATCGTGCAGACGCATCGCCGCGCGGTCCTTTTCGGACGCGATGACGGCGATCTTGAACTTGCGCGGCAGCACCAGGAATTCCGGGTGGAAGCTGGACCACTGGCGCAGCAGTTCGGCGTAAGGGCGCGGATCGACGATCTCGTCGGCGGCGGCACCGGCGAACTGGTCGGACGAGATGTTGCGGATGCAATTGCCGCTGGTCTGGATGGCATGCATCTCCACCTTGGCCAGTTCGGCCAGGATGTCGGGCGTGTCTTCCAGCTTGATCCAGTTGTACTGGATGTTCTGGCGCGTGGTGAAGTGGCCGTAGCCGCGGTCGTACTTGTCCGCGATGTCGCCCAGCAGCGTCATCTGCGCGGAATTCAGCGTGCCATAGGGCACCGCGACGCGCAGCATGTAGGCATGGAGCTGGAGGTAGAGACCGTTCTGCAGGCGCAGCGGCTTGAACTGGTCCTCGGTCAGGTCACCGGCAAGGCGGCGGCGCACCTGGTCGCGGAATTCCGCGACGCGGGTATCGACCATCTGCTGGTCGTATTCGTCGTACTTGTACATCAGATCACCCAGTCTGCGGCTGCGGGGTTGGAGGCCTCCCGCGTCAGGTCGAGGCGCACGGTCGGCCCGAGGGCGCGGATGCGCTCCTTGATATGGGCCGGGCGAATGCCCTCAGCGGTCTTCTCGCCGTCGATCACATAGGCGGCGACGGCGTTCTGGGCGCCTTCCTCGCGCGCCACCAGAGCGGCGCCATGGTCGCCCACGTCGGCCGATTCGTTGACGTCGAGCGACCAGCCCACGCCGGTCCACCAGATGACCGCTCCGGTCTTCAGGTCGTTGCCCGTCAGGATCTTCACTTTGTTGCCTCCAGCGCCACGGCGCGAATGGTGTTGTCGGGTTCTGCGGTGACGTGCCCGATAACGATAAGCGCGGGACTTTGCACCTTCGCATCCGCGATCAGGTCGGCAAGTCCGGCGAGCGGCCCGCGCAGCACGCGCATGGCCGAGCGCGTGGCGTTCTCGATCACCGCTACCGGCACGTCGGGCGCGAGGCCGTCGGCCATGAGCTTCTCGGCGATCTGGGCGGCGGTGGCGATGCCCATGAAGATCACCAGGGTACGCCCCTTGCCCGCGAGACCCGACCAGTCCTGATCGGTCAGGCCCTTGCACTGGCCCGCCACGAACGTGACGATCGAGGCATGATCGCGGTGGGTCAGCGGGATTTGGGCAGCGGCCGAGGCGCCCAGCGCGGAGGAAATGCCGGGCACCACTTGCACCGGAACTCCGGCGGCATGGCAGGCTTCCGCTTCCTCGCCGCCGCGGCCGAACACGAAGGGGTCGCCGCCCTTGAGGCGCACGACATCGTGCCCTGCCAGCGCCTCGCGCACGAGCAGGGCGTTGATCTCTTCCTGCTTCATCGTGTGGCGGGCGCGGCTCTTGGCCACCGAGACCAGACGCGCCGAAGGCTTGGCCATGGCCAGGATCGCCGGATCGACGAGTCCGTCGTGCACGATGAGCGCGGCGTTCATCAGCAGCCGCGCGGCGCGCAAGGTCAGGAGATCGGGATCGCCGGGACCGGCGCCGACCAGAAAGACTCGACCAGAGGGGGCGGGATTCGCTTGCATGATGGCGCAGATGATCCTCCGCGCCCCGGATTGCCAGCGATAATGGCTTTGTCCGGGGCAAGGGAGGCTTTAGCGGCGCATCCAAGGCCTTCGGGAAGGCCTTTTCCGGGGAATTTTCAGGCGACCTGGTCTTCCAGCAGTTCGCGCAGGTTTTCCGGCGATTGCGGATTGCTGCTCGGCGCGCGGTCGGGGCGGCCGAGGAAGTAGCCCTGGGCCTCCTCGCAGCCTTCGCTGATGAGCAGGTTGAACTGGCTCTGCGTTTCCACGCCCTCGGCCAGGACCGGGATGCGCAGCGACTGGCCGAGCGCCAGAACGGCGCGGATGATGGCGCGGGCCTGCTCGTTCTCGTCCGATTCGAGCAGGAACGACTTGTCGATCTTGATCTTGTCGAACGGGAAGGAGTGCAGCGTGTCGAGCGAGGAATAGCCGGTGCCGAAATCGTCCATGGCAATGGCCACGCCGAGGCTCTTGAGCTGGCGCAAGTTGTTGAGCGCACGGGTCTTGTCGGTAATGATCGCGCTTTCGGTGATTTCCAGTTCGAGCCGGGAGGCGGGAAGTCCCGCTTCCTCCAGTACCCGCGCGACCATCGGCGCTAGGTCCTGCTGGACGAGCTGTACCGGCGAGACGTTGACGGCGATGCGGTGGTCCGAATGCCAGGTGGCAGCCTCGCGGCAGGCCTGCGCCAGCACCCATTCGCCGATCTGGAGGATCGCGCCGGATTCCTCGGCGATCGGAATGAACTCGGCAGGGGAGACGAGCCCGTGCACGGGATGATGCCAGCGCACGAGCGCCTCGTAGCCGGAAAGCTGCCCGCTGCGCAGCTGGCACTGCGGCTGGTAGAGCAGCACCAGTTCCTGCCGTTCGATCGCGAGGCGCAAGTCGTTCGCGAGTTGACGCCGGGCGCGGGCGGTCTCGTCCATGCTGGGTTCGTAATAGCAGATGCGCTCGCCGATCTGCACTTTGGCGCGGTACATGGCGAGGTCGGCATTGTTGAGCAGGGCTTCGCGGTCGGTGCCGTCATGCGGATAGGCCGCCACGCCCAGGCTGGCGCCGAAGCTGAGGTCCTGCTTCTCGTGCCGGACCGGCTCGTCGAAGCAGGGGCTTACGCGGGCGAGGAATTCGGCAAGCTGCTCGTCGGTGTCGAAGAGCTTGGCCAGGCCGAACTCGTCGCCGCCGAGGCGCGCGGCGATCTCGTCCTCGCCGATCACCGACTGGAGGCGGCGGGCCAGTTCGGCCAGAACCACGTCGCCCCAGGCATGGCCGTAGGTGTCGTTGATTTCCTTGAACCGGTCGAGGTCGATCGCGGTCACCCCCAGGCGCTTGCCGTGGCGCGAGGCCTGGTCGAGCATCTCGTCGATCCACAGGTTGAAGCGCGTGCGGTTCGGCAGGCCGGTCAGCCCGTCGTGCATCGCCATGTGGGCGATCTGCGCCTCGGATTCGTGCTGGCGGGTGATGTCGTCGAAAGTCGAGACCCAGCCGCCGCCCGGCATCGGCCGGCTGGCGATGGAGATGACCGTGCCGTCGGGATATTCCGACAGGATCGGGGGATGGGACTCGGTCGCCAGGTTCTCGCGGATCGCCCGCTGCGAGACCTCGACCCGTTCCGCGATCAGCTCGGGGGCGAAGCGAAAGGCGCTGCTGAGGCGGATCACTTCGGAAAGATGCATGCCCGGCAGCAGCGCTTCCGGTTCGAGGCCGTACATCTCCATGTAGCGCGGATTGGAGAGAACGAGCTTCTCGTCCGCATCGAACAGGCAGAGGCCCTGGTGCATATGGCCAAGCGCCGCGTCGCGCTGGCGGCTTGCCTCGGCGATGCGATCCTGCGCTTCCTTGAACCGGGACATGTCGCGGGTGATCTTGGCGAAGCCGATCGGCTGGCCCAGGTCGTCCAGCATGGTTTCCATCGTCACATGGGCCCAGAACCGGGTGCCGTCGCGGCGGACACGCCAGCCCTCGCCGTAGTAGCGGCCCTCGCTGCGTGCCTTGCCGAGGGCGATCCGGTCGCGTTCGGCCTCGCGGTCTTCCGGAGTGTAGAAGCTGGAGAGGTGGAGACCGAGCACTTCCGCTTCGGCATAGCCCTTGAGGCGCTGGGCACCGGCGTTCCAGTTGACGACCCGGCCTTCGAGATCGAGCATGTAGATCGCACAATCGGAAATGCCGCGCACGAGGAACGAGAAATTCCGCTCGCTCATGGCCAGGGCGGCGGCGGTGCGGCGGCTCACGAAGAGTGAAATTGCCGAAATCGCGATGAGCAGGAGGGTGACGGCGGTGACCGCACCGGCCATTTCGCGCGGGGAGATGAGCAGCTCGGGCGGGGCTGATCGCGTCGGGATCAGCGTCAGCCCGGTCATGCCGGTAAAGTGCAGGGCGACCACCGAGGCGGAAACCAGGCCGGTGGCCGCGAGCAGCCCGCGCAGGCGGCGGTCTTCGAGCGCAAGCGCGAGCGCTGGATAAAGCGGCAGCCAAGCGAGGATGATCGATGCCAGAATGAACCCCGGTTTCCACGTCATGACTGCCGGAAGTTCCAGTGCCTGGGTGCCGGTGTAGTGCATGGCGGCGATGCCCAATGCGGCCACCAGGGAAGCGGCGAGCAAGGCCGGACGGTTCAGGCCCTTCAGGGCAATACCGAAGGCAAGGGCCAGCGTCGTGATCGGAATCGCGAGCGAAGTCAGGGTCAGGACCGGTTCGAAGCCGGTGATCATCTCCGGAGCATAGCCCTGCATGGCGACGAAATGGGTTGCCCAAATGCCGAATCCGGCGCTTGCGCCCGCCATGCAGCACCAGCGCCGCCGTGCCTTGCCAGCACAGGACTGTGCCTGGCGCAGCAAGGCCAGGGCAGTCAGTGAAGAAAGCAGGCAGATCAACGCAGCGAGCACGACAAATTTAAGGTCATGCCCGTCGCGGATGCAAAGATAGATATCGAACACCGCAACCCCGATTCTGTGCTCGAAAAAATACGGATATCCGGGTTAGCAATCGATTAACGCCGATTTCATCCCAATTTGACTTTTGGCACGCGATAAAGTCAAACTGAGGGTTTCTGCGGATGGAACTCGGTAGAAAATTAGCCAAGATGCTAACCGATTCTTAATCCCTGTGCGGACAGGTTGCGATTCTCCTGGAGAATGCGCCATGCCGATAGCGGCACACTTTGAAGACAAGCTCACCGACAACGGTTTTGAGGCCGGCCACGAGAGCGGCAGGCCGCGCGCTGCGCGCAAACGGCTGATGATCGAGACGCAAGGTGCCCTGCCGTCCGGCGTCGAGGCTCCGGTGACGATCCACAACTTCTCGGAAACCGGTCTCTTGCTGGAAACGCAGGTGGACATGGAGATCGACGAGGCCCTCGATATCCAGCTTCCCGAGGCCGGGTTGACCCGTGCGCGTGTGGTCTGGGCCAGCGGGCGGCTCTATGGTTGCGCTTTCGACGTGCCGCTCCATCCTGCCGTGCTGAGCGCCGCACAACTGCGCAGCGCTGTGCAGGAGGTCGATCTTGCACCCGCTCCGGCAGTCCCCACACCGGCTGCCATCGGCGGCGAGAGCTTCGGAGAGCGTCTCCATCGCCTGCGCAAGCTGCGTGGGTTCACCCAGGGCGAACTGGCTTCACGCCTCGGCGTCAGCAAGCCGACCGTCTGGGCCTGGGAGCAGGGCCGCGCGCGCCCGATCGAGGAACGCCTCGATGCCATTGCCGAGGAACTTGGCGTCACCGCCGCGGAATTGCGGCCCGGCCGCACCGTGGTCGGACTGCCCGAACTGATCGCCCGCTGCCGCGACCAGATCGCCGCAGCCGTGGAAACGAGCCCGGACAAAGTCCGTATCATGATCGAACTTTAAAATATAAATTTGCCTCCATTTCCGTTCAGTAACAGGGTTAACGCGCTTTCCGACTCAATGCAGTGATGGTAAATGTATTGATAACAATAACTTGAAATCATGATCGGTTAGATAACGGGGCTAACCTTTTTTGGTGAAAGTTATTGTCAGGGTCGCCGGAAACCGGAAGCCGAATGTTCGTGTGTCGTCTTTTGGGCGCTCGAATGTCTGCTAACGATATTCCGAATCGTGGCCCGATTTGCGTTGGATCGTTCAGCGGTCCTCTGAATCCGGGGCATTACGAAGATGGGCATGAATTTTACCGTTCAGGAAAGCTCCGCGCTGTACGGACTGCTGGCGGAAACATCGTCCGATATCATTCTCAAGACCGATCGCGACGGCACGATCGTGCACGCCTCGCCCGGCATCCGCAAGCTGGGCGTGCAGCCGCACGCGGAAGTCGGTCCGCATCTCCTAGATCTGGTGGCGGAGCCGGGGCGTGCTGCGGTCGCGGGCGCGCTGGAGGCGGCGGTAGCCGGTGGTCAAAGCGTGCAGTGGGTGGAATTTCCTGCCCTCACTGCCGACGCCCGCGAAAGCTGGTTCGAGATTCGCATTCGTCCGCTGACGGATGACGCCGGGGCGGTTTACGGCATGCTTGCGGTGATGCGATCGATCGACGATCGCCGCGCCCTGCGCGATCAGCTTTTCGCGGCGACTTACACCGATCCCCTGACCCAGCTCACCAACCGCGCGGCGTTCATTTCCATGCTGGAACACATGATCGCCCAAGGCATGGACGGCTGTCTGGCGATGTTCAGCATCGACTTCTTCCGCACCATCAACATGAAGCACGGCCAGATCGTGGGTGACGAAGTGCTGCGCGTCTTTGCAGACCTGCTGCGCGAAATGCTCCGGTCGGACGATATCATCTCGCGCATCGGCTCCGAGCGGTTTGCAGTGCTGTTGCCGCGCACGACTCCGGAGCAGGCACAGGCCATCTGCGCGCGGGTGGTCGCGACTCTGGCCGACCTTCGCCAGAAAGTCGGTGACAGTCGTCTCGCGATCACCACCAGCGGCAGCGTCGCGCGCATTGCCGACAGTATGGACAGCACCATCGAACGTGCCGAGCTGGCACTGTTCTGCGCCAAGGCCAAGGGCCGCAATCGCCTGGAAATGGAAAAGCCCCGCCGCATTATCGCCTGAGATCTGCGGAAAACGGGTCCAGGCGCCGAGGCACTTCTCACCAGCCGCTTCATCTGCTGTTTTCAGCTTCGAGCAGCGCGTTCCGCCATTGCCTTGGTGCGCGAATAGACGCCTGAAAGCCGCCCGGGGAAGGGGCGATGTTCGTCCGGGTTTATCAGCGGGTGACCGTTCAGCAGGACGTATTCGGTGCTGACGTGAACGACGCGCTTCACGCCGGACTTGCGGACGGCGTCAAGGGCGGAGGGCGTCCCTCGACATTGACGGCGACATGATCCGGCGTTTCCCGGCTGGGGTCGATATGCGCCGCCGCGTGCACCAGGGTTTCGCAGCCTGCCATGGCTTGCGGAAGCAGCAGGTCAGCCAGCGTGTCCGCGACCGGCACGGCCCCCAGGCCGCGAACCGCCTTGGCTGCTGCCGACGACCGCACGGCCGTCAATGGGAATAGGCGGTGAAGACCTGATCTGAACCGGCATCGAGCTTCGCGTGGCAGGCGAAGCAGGAACGGGTCAGGGCTTCGCTCGGGTTTGCCTTGCCGTTGTCGAACTGGCCGTAGCCCCAGCCGCCACTGGCCGCGTAGAGCCGGGAATCCTTCACGCTGACCTGCACATTGGTCGGCGCCCCCGCCACGAAGGATTGCGGCGCGGGAAATACCGCGTCGTTGCGGGGGGAGGATTCGTATTGCCAGGCGAGCCGGACGATCACCGCGCCGTCGGGGAAAGGACGCTTGCCCTCGCGATAGGCCCTGACGGCGATGTCGTTGCCGAGAATGGCGCGGATGTCGTTGTTCTTGCCTGCCTCATGCGCGACGCTGATGAGTTTCCAGTCGCGGTATCCCTTGGGCAGCTTCACGCCGTAGACCGGCGAGACGTTTGCGTCCTTGCCGCGCGCGGCGACCACGGTGGAAAGGCCGAGCAGGGCTGCGGCAGCTGCGAGGCAGCAGGTGGAGATGCGGATCATCCGGCCATCTTTCCGGCATCGAGCACGGCCTTGGCAAAGGCCTCCGGCGCTTCCTGCGGCAGGTTATGGCCGATGCCGCCGGAGACCAGGCGGTACTCGTAAGGGCCGCTGAACTTCGCGCGATAGGCGGCGGCGGCGGGATGGGGGGCGCCGTTCGCGTCGCCTTCCATGGTGATCGTCGGCACGGTGACGACCGGCCCGGCGGCCAGTCGTGCCTCGGCGGCGTCATATTGCGCTTCGCCCTGTGCGAGGCCGAGCCGCCAGCGGTAATTGTGGATCACGATAGCGACATGGTCCGGATTGGCGAAGGAGCTGGCCGACCGGTCGTACGTGGCGTCGTCGAAGTTCCATCGGGGCGAGGCCTGCTGCCAGATCAGCCGGTTGAAGGCCTTGGTGTTCTCGGCATAGCCCTGCTGGCCGCGGTCGGTGGCGAAGTAGAACTGATACCACCATTGCAGCTCGGCCTGGGGCGGCAGCGGCTTGGCGTTCCCGGCCTGGCTGCCGATCAGGTAGCCGCTTACCGAGACCAGCGCCTTGCAGCGCTCGGGCCAGAGCGCCGCCATGATGTCGGCGGTGCGGGCGCCCCAATCGAAGCCCGCGACGATCGCCTGGCGGATGCCCAGCGCGTCCATCAGCGCGAGACCGTCCGCCGCCAGCGCGGCTTGCTGGCCGTTGCGCATGGTCGCGGCCGAGCGGAAGACGGTGGTGCCGTATCCGCGCAAGTAAGGCACGATCACGCGGTGGCCCTGCGCCGCCAGGATCGGCGCGACTTCGGCGAAGGCGTAGATGTCGTAGGGCCAGCCGTGGAACAGCAGGACCGGCTGTCCTGACGATGGCCCCATCTCGACATAGCCGATGTCGAGCACGCCCGCGGCGATCTGGCGGATCGGGCCGAAAGAGCCCGGCGTAGCGCTGCGTGCCGCTTTGGTGGCAGCGGAGGCCATGGTGGGCGCTAGACCGCTCAGGAAAGCGGCGGCCAGCGCGGCGGTGCCGGACACGAATTCGCGGCGGCGCGGGTGGGTAAGGGCGGGTTCTTCCTTCATGGCGGGCTCCTTGCTACGCGAAATCGACATAGGCGCCTGCCGCGTGGATCGCCCGTTAGTTGGCGTGAGGTCCTGTGAGGCCCTGGCGGCTTTCCCGCCCGCGTGCATGATCGCGGACCAGATCGATGAACAGCCGCAGCTTGGCCGGAACGTGGCGGCGCCCGGAATAGTAGAGGCACAGCGGCGGTTCTTCCGGCATCCAGTCCCTCAGCAGCGGCGTCAACCGGCCCCCGCGAACGTGCGGGGCGGCGGTTTCTTCGGCAATATAGGCCAGCCCCATCCCCGCCAGCGCGGCATCGAGCATCAGCCCGCTGTCGTCGAGGATCAGGCGGCCCGGAACGTCCAGCGCAAGCCGCTCGTCGCCGCGCGCGAATTCCCAGTGGTAGAGGCGCCCGCTGCCCATGCGATAGCCGATGCATTCGTGCGCGAGCAGGTCTCGCGGGACGATCGGCAGGGGACGGTCGCACAGATAGTCCGGCGAACCGACGATGACGAGGCGCACTTCGGGGATAATCGGAACGGCGATCATGTCGGGCGGCACGCTATCCCGCAGGCGGATTCCGGCATCGAAGCCCTTGCCGATCACGTCGACCAGCGCCGCTTCGCCGACGATCTCCACCTTCATGCGGGGGTAGCGGCTCAGATAGTCGCGGATCAGCGGCGCCATGACGAAGCGCGCCGCGCCCGGCGCCATGTTCAACCGCAGCAGGCCTGAAGGTTCGCCCAGATGTTCTCCCGCGTTTTCGATCGCGCTGTCGATCGCGGCGAGGGCGGGGAGGATCTCCTCCAGAAACTGCGTGCCTGCCGCGGTGAGCACGACGCTGCGCGTGGTGCGGTTGAACAGCCGCAGGTTCAAGCGCTCCTCCAGCGCGGCGACCGCGTGGCTCAGGCCGGATGAGGAAACTTCGAGTTCCCGCGCCGCCGCGCGAAACCCGCCGCGCCGGGCGACCGTGGCGAAAGCTTCGAGTTCAGCGAGACTGGCTTTGGTCATTGCGCAATTTTCCTCATCAACCTGTCACCGATTGCACTTCTAATCGGATCGGGGGCGGCGATCCATATCGTCGATGACGAATGGAGACGACTATGCGCAACATCGACAGGATCTACATCGACGGGGCTTTCGTGACGCCGCACGGCAGCGAGCGCTTCGATCTCTTCAACCCTGCCACCGAAGAACGGATCGGCTCCGTGCGTCTCGGTGACAGGGAGGATCTGCGCCTTGCCGTCGCGGCGGCCAAGCGGGCTTTCCCGGCCATGGCCCGCACCACGAAGGTGGAGCGGATCGCCATGCTTCACCGGCTGCGGGATGCGGTGACGGCCCGGCGCGACGACCTGATCGCCGCGATGACCGAGGAATATGGCGCACCGGCCTATTTCAGCGGGTTCTCGGTGCAGAACGCCGCCTCTATCTTCGAGGTCATGGCCGCCTCGGTCGAGGACTATGCTTTCGAGCGGACCGCCGGTTCCAGCGCAGTAACGATGCTGCCGCTCGGCGTGGTCGGGGCGATAACCCCCTGGAACAGCAACTTCGGCTTTACTGCGACGAAGCTGGCCCATGCGATCGGCTCGGGATCGACGATCGTCATCAAGCCTGCCGAACAGAGCGCGATCCAGACGCAGGTCCTGCTCGAATGCCTGCATGAGGCGGGGCTGCCGAAAGGCGTGCTCAATGTCGTGAACGGCACCGGCCCGGAAGTCGGCGCGGCCTTGTCGGCGCATCCCGACGTGGCGCTGATCACTTTCACCGGCTCGACCCCGGCAGCGAAGATCATCCAGCGTTCGGCGCTGGAGACGATGAAGCGGCTAGTGCTGGAACTGGGCGGCAAGAGCCCGACGATCATCCTCGACGATGCCGATCTCGATACCGCAATCCCCATGGCGCTGATGAGCGGCTTTGCCAACAGCGGCCAGGCCTGTGTTGCCGGATCGCGCATTCTGGTGCCCCGCTCGCGCCGGGAGGAAATCCTCGCGCGCCTGAAGCGGGAGGCGGAAAGGCTCAAGGTCGGCGTCCCCACCGATCCGGAAGTCCGCATCGGCCCGCTGGCCAATGCCGCGCACTGGGAGCGCGTGCAGTCGTATATCCGGCTCGGGCAGGAAGACGGTGCGACCCTGCTGACCGGCGGCGAAGGGCGGCCCGAAGGGCTGGACCGGGGCTGGTTTGCAAGGCCGACGATCTTCACCGATGTCACCAATGCCATGCGCGTCGCCCGCGAGGAGATCTTCGGCCCGGTGCTGAGCGTCATCGCTTACGACGACGAGGCCGATGCCGTGGCCATCGCCAACGATTCCGACTTCGGGCTTCAGGCCTATGTCCTTTCCTCCGACGAAGGCCGCGCCCTGCGCGTGGCGCGGCAACTGATCGCCGGGCGCGTGGTCGTCAACGGCGCGCCGCACGATCCCCGCGCGCCGTTTGGCGGCTTT
The DNA here is from genome assembly GCF_058273105.1 of Novosphingobium sp. BF6. NCBI lineage: Bacteria > Pseudomonadati > Pseudomonadota > Alphaproteobacteria > Sphingomonadales > Sphingomonadaceae > Novosphingobium > Novosphingobium sp. BF6. The sequence goes on along the minus strand of NZ_CM177776.1, from coordinate 417,641 downwards.
CGCCAGTCCGGCATCGGGCGCGAGATCGGCGCCTATGGCCTCGACGCTTTCCTAGAACCGCGCGCGATCCTCAAGCCCGCCGCCTGATTTCTCTTCTCAATCGAAAGCAAACGACATGCAGAAAACCTGGATCATCACCGGAAGTGCGCGCGGACTTGGCCGCGCCGTCCTGACCGCCGTGCTGGAAAGCGGCGACAACGTGCTCGCCACCGCGCGCGATGTGGCGCAGCTGGCCGACCTCAAGGCGCTTTACGGCGACCGTCTCGAACCTTTCGAGCTCGACGTGACCGACGAGGCCCGCACCGCCGAGGCCGCGACCGCCGCGATCGCCGCCTTCGGGCGCATCGACGTGCTGGTGAACAACGCGGGCTACGGCCATTTCGAAGCCTTCGAGCAGAAATCGCCTACCGATTTTCGCGCCGAAGTGGAGACCAACCTGTTCGGCGTGGTCAACATGACCCGCGCGGTGCTGCCCTTCATGCGGGAGAACCGGGCGGGGCACATTCTCAATGTCTCGTCGGTCGGCGGCCGGGTCGGCACGCCGGGTCTTGCCGCCTATCAGGCCGCGAAATGGGCGGTGGGCGGCTTTACCGAAGTGCTGCGCGGCGAGGTTGCCCCTCTCGGCATCCGCATCGTGTCGCTGGAGCCGGGCGGCATGCGCACGGACTGGGCCGAAACCGCAGGCCATGCCGCTGCCGGTGCGGTGCTGCCGGACTACGCCGAAACGGTCGGCGCGACACTGGCGCGGATCAGGGCCTATGCGGGCAACGAAGTCGGCGACCCGGCGCGCATCGCGCAAGTGATCCTCGCCCTTTCACGCCGCGAAGAAGTCCCGGCCCATCTGGTGCTTGGCACCGATGCGCTGGCCTCGTTCGATGCGGCCGAGAGCTTGCGCCGCGAGGATCATGAACGGTGGTTGCCGGTCAGCCGCGCAACCGTATTCGATGGTCCCGAGGGCGAGGCACTCGCCGCCCTATTGCCCTGAACGGAGAAATTGTCCCCCGCCGCCGATGGCGCGGGGGACAGGCAATTAGAACCGGTAGTCCCAGCTCAGCGTGAAGGTCCGACCGCGACCGGCGAAGAAGGCCAGGTTGTCGGTCGGCAGGCGGGTGTCGCTGCTGTAGTCGATGTAGAACTTGTCGAAGAGGTTCTGCACGCTGAGGCTCAGGCCGCCGAGGTCGGTCTGGTAGCGCAGGCTGGCATCGGTCACGGCATAGCCGCCGAAGTTGTTGCGCTGGTCCGGCTGGGTCTTGTCGCTGTCGGCATGGAAGGTCCGCGACAGGTAGAACTGCGTCTGAACGAGCGCCGAAATCCGCCCCTTGGCATAAGTCGCGTTGAGGTTGACGCGGTCCGGCGAGATGTTCGAACCGTCGAGATCGGTATCGACCACGCCGTCCGGATTGGCGGAATCGCTGTCGTAGCGGCCCTGGATATGGGCATAGCCTATCCCGGCGCGCAGGCCGTCGATCGGCAACTGGGCCTTGAGGTTGATCTCCAGCCCCTGAATCTCGACCCGCTGGCGCTGGACGTCGAAGGTCCGGTCGGGCCGGGCGATCAGCAGCTGGCCCTTGTCGCTCGACGACCAGAAATAGGCCACCGAGGCGTCCAGCGGGCCGCGCTTTACCTCAAGCCCGATCTCGCGGTTGTTGGTAACGATCGGCGAGATGTCGAGATAGTCGTCGAGGTCGATGCCGCTGCGGTTCAGCGAGCGGGTGATGCGCCCGATATCCGGCGCGGTGAAGCCTTCGGCATAGCTCGCATAGGCGCGGATGCCCTGCCAGGGTTCGAGGATCACACCGCCGTTCAGCAGCAGGTCGCTGAACTTGGGCTTGCCGCCTTCCACCGCGACGCCGCCGTACGTGGAAAGCCCGCAGGGCGTCCCCGCCGGAAGCGAGGCCGAGCAGGCGACGAAGGTGGTCGAGGGCAGCGTGTGGAAATCGGCGATCTTGATCTGGACGTTCTCCCAGCGCGCACCGCCCGCAAGGCGCAGCTTGCCGCCCAGTAGCTTGAGATTGAGCTGGCCGAACGGCGCGAGGCTGCGGAAGTCGCTCGGCGGCACCCAGACGCGTCCCGTGGCGATCAGCGCCTGCTCGGTCTTGTCGAACAGGGCATCGAAGCCGACGATCGCGGTCAGGTCCTCGAAACCGGGCACCGTCCGTTCGTAGCTGAACTTGCCCCCGAGCTTGCGCGAGCGGTTCTGCGACTGGTCGAACAGGGTGCCGACCGGGGCGAGGACGGGGTCCTGGAAGGTCGCCTGCGGGTTGATTTCGCCGCCGAAGGTGTCGTGGGTGCGGTTGAAGAACAGCTGGGTGACGAGGTTGCCGCCGCCGAGGTCCTTGTCGGTCAGCGACAGCGCCAGGCTTTCGGTGCGGCTTGCCGCCGACTTGCCGGGAGGATCGCCGCGCACGGCGCTGGTCGGTACGAACGTGGGATCGGCGGCGATCGGGCGGCGGCCCTCAAGCGCTACGAAATCGCCGTCACCCTTCATCTCGAAACGGCTGGCGATCAGGTCGATGCGGGCGCTGGCAGAGAATTCGTATCCGAAGCGTGCGAAGAAGTTCGTGGTCTTGGAGTCCTGGGTCTCGCCCTGGGTGAGGTTGAGGCCGACCCGGCGGCCGTGGCCGTCGTAGTAGACGCCGCGGTTCTCGTAAGTCGCGCCGATCGTGGCGTCGAAGGAGCCGGTCTTGTACTGGAGAAGGCCGCCGCCCTTCCAGCCGAGCCCGTCGCCGTGGAAATCGTTGTCGGCAGTGCCTTGCAGCAGGACACGGCCCGACAGCCCTTCCTTCTGCGGCGCGCCTACCGTCACCTGATTGACGATGCCGCCGGTGCCGCCGATGCCCTGGAGGGCGTTCGAGCCGAAAATCAGCTCGACGCGGTCGATGAAGAAGCCGTCGATGGTGAAGCCGTCGCGGCTGCCGTCGCGCAGCGGCGTGGACTGTGGAATGCCGTTGATCGCATAGAGCGGCGATCGGCCGCGCAGCGTTTCGCCGGCGCCGGAGAGCTTCTGGCGGGTCGGCGAGAAGCTGGGCGTCAGCGTGGCGACGGCATCGGTGACGGAGCCGCCGATCGTCAGCTGCTGGTCGAGCGTGTCCTTGCCGATGATGTCGATGGTCAGCGGCAGTGCCGAAGGCGGCAGCGCCGAGCGCGCGGCGGTGACGACGATAGCCTCGCCGGGCTTTTCGCCGTCCTGCGGTTGCGCCGACTGGGCAAGCACCGGCACCTGTGCCGAGACGATGGAAACGAGAGCGATACCCGCAGCAAGCCGGGCAGCGACGATTGGACGCACCGAAAGATCCCCCTGATTGGTCTCTATTGGCACGCGCCCCTAATGATGTTGCGAATGAAAATCAATCGCACCTTATCGCGGTTGCGCAAAACAAATGGGGCCGCGCTTGCGGCCCCATCCGTGTCGTCATTCGCCGTCCGGTCCCATGAGCTTCCGGCTGAGATAGGTCACCCAGAGCGCGGCGGTCTTGGCCGACTGGCGGATATCCGCGCCCGAGCCGTGGCCGCCTTCGGTATTTTCGTAGAAGTAGAACGGCAGGCCCAGTTCCTCCATCCGCGCGGCGAACTTGCGGGCGTGCTGCGGGCCGACGCGGTCGTCGCGGGTCGTGGTGAAGATGTAGGGCTCGGGGTATTTCACGTCCTTGCGCAGGGCGTGGTAGGGCGAGGTCTTCAGCCAGAACTTGCGCGCCTCGGGATCAGCATAGACGTCGCCATACTCGCCCTGCCAGCTCGCTCCGGCGGCGATCTTGCTGATGCGGATCATGTCGAGCAGCGGCACCTGGATCACAACGGCGTTGTAGAGTTCGGGGAACTCGGTCATTTCCACGCCCATCAGCAGGCCGCCGTTGGAGCCGCCGATGATGCCGAGGCGGCGGGGCGAGGTGATCTTGCGCCCGATCATGTCGCGGGCGACGCTGGCGAAGTCGTCATAGGCGACCTGGCGCCTGGTCTTGAGCGCGGCCTCGTGCCATTCGGGGCCGAACTCGCCGCCACCACGAATGTTCGCGACCGCGAAGGCGCCGCCGCGTTCCAGCCAGAGCTTGCCCTGGATCGTTGCATAGTAGGGCGTCGAGTTGGACTGGAAACCGCCATAGGCATTAAGCAGGACCGGCGTGGAACCGTCGAGCAGGATGTCCTTGCGGTGGACCAGGAAGTAGGGGATCGCGGTACCGTCGGTGGATTTGGCCTCGCGCTGCTCGACGACGAGACCCTTGGCGTCGAAGCGGGCGGGCAGGCTCTTGACCGGCTGGGCCGTGCCGGAGGCCGCGTCCACCAGATAGAGCGTGTCGGGCGTGGTGAAGCCCTCGGCCGAGGCGAACGTGAGGTTGCTGCGGCTATCGGCGGAACCGAAGTTCAGCGCCAGCTTGTCGGGCAGGGGCAGGCTTGCCGTGGTCCAGCCGCCGTCCGCTTTCGGCGCCAGCGAGAGCAGGCGTCCGTTGACGTTGTCCAGCACCGAAAGTAGCAGGCGGTCCTTCGTCGCGGAAATCCCGTCGAGCGCTTCCTTCGGTCCCGGAGCCCAGGCGAGCGTGGCCTTGATCGCTTCGGGATGGGCGCGCACGGCATCCAGCGGCGCGCTCGCCACGGCGCCGCTCGGCAGGTCGCCCCAGGCTTCGTCGAGCCGGAACACGACGCGGCCGGACACCAGCCCGGCGACCGAGACCTTCTGCGGAATGGCCAGTTCATGGACCTTCCCGTCGCTGCCGACGATCAGGCTCTGCTGGTGGAAGAAGTCGATGCCGCGCGAGATCAGCGTGAGGCTATTGCCCTGCCCGTCGTGCATCACCGCCGGGAACGAACCAACGTCGCTCTTCTGCCCGCGATAGATCTCGACCGCCTCGGACAGCGGCCGTCCGCGGGTGACACGCTTGATGACATAGGGATAGAGCGATTCCGTCACCTCGCCCGGCGTCCATTCAGTGGCTACCAGCAGGTGGTCGGCGTCTTCCCAGGCCACGCCCTGCTTGGCGCGGGGGATGTGGAAACCGCCTTTGACGAACGTGCCGGTGGCGAGGTCGAACTCGCGGACTTCCACGGCATCCTCGCCGCCGTCCGACAGCGAGACGAGGCAGAGCCGCTGTTCCGGCTCCAGACAGTCGGCGCCCTTGTAGACCCAGCTCTTGCCCTCGGCCTTGCCGAGCGCGTCGATGTCGAGCACGGTTTCCCACTGGGGCTGGGCGCCGCGATAGTCGTCCAGAGAGGTGCGTCGCAGGATGCCGCGCAAGTGCTGCTCGTCCTGCCAGAAGTTGTAGATACGCCCGTTCAGGAACATCGGCGCGGGGATGCGGTCCTTGGCGCCGTAGATCGCGAGGGCTTCGTCGTAGAAGGTCTTGTAGCGGGGATCGGCTTCGAGCCGCTTCTCGGTCGTGGCATTGTGCGCGGCAACCCAGTCCATCGCGCGTTTGCCGTCGAGGTCTTCCAGCCAGATCCAGGAATCCTTGGGGTCGCGTGGATCGGCCGGGGCGACCGGCGCGGCGAAGGCGGGCGCGGCAAAGACGGGCAGGGCGCCGAGAAGGGCGAGCGAAGTGGCAAGCGCGAAGCGCGTGATCGATTTCAAGTGAAAGTCCCCGGAAAGTGTCTGCGCGAAATTCTAGCCGCTGCCGATTTTCATGCAACCGGCTGAAACGGCGGGATGAGGCGGGGTAACAGCCATTGACACAAATTGATCCCGCACCGCGCACAGGAAACAGGTTGATCGAAATGATACCGGTGTCATAAGGTTGTCTACGAACGGAGATCGGGGAGAGTGTGCTCCCCGGCCCGGCAAGGGAGAGATATCGGCGTGTCGCATTCCGGAAGGCCTATCGTGACCCGGCGGGTCTGTTCGCGGATCGCTCTGGCCGCGGCCTGTCTGGCGGCGAGCGTCGGTGGGCCTGCCCTGGCGCAGGACACGGATGGCCTGCTGTTCCGGGCGCCGCTCGACAGCGGTTTCGATGCGACGGTTTCGGGCGGCGCGTCGGCGCCCAATTTCCGAAGCGATGTTGTGATCGTGCCGGACGGGGCGATCGGCGGGGCGGGGCGGTGGTCGGACGGCGGCTATATCGCCTGGGAAGCCCCTGGAAATATCTATGCCCAGCGCGGTACCCTGTCGTTCTTCTGGCGCAGCCATACCCCGGTGGGCGAGGCGCCTTTCGTGATCTTCCGGGCCAGCGCGGGTGACCATTCGAGCTGGGACATGGCCTTCCTGCGCATCGACTGGAACGGCCACGGCTTCGACGCTTTCGTGACCGACGCCAATCTCTCGCGGGTGCGGGTAAGCTGGGCGCTGCCGGAGACGCTATCCGCCGATGCCTGGCACCACATCGCCTTCGCCTGGGACGAGAACGAGGGCGTCAGGCTGTTCTGGGACGGCAAGGAAGTCGCGGCGAAACGGCAGGCGGCGGACCTCGACATGGCGCTCGACCAGTTCGGCCTCGCGGGCCGGGTCATCGCGCCGCATCAGGTGCAGAGCCGCTACAACTTCATGCGCGGCTCCGATCTCGACGATATCCGCGTCTACGACCACATGCTGGAGGGCGCGCAAGTGGCGCGGCTGGCGGCGCGGCAGGAGGTCGCTCCGACCGCCTCGGTGCCGGACTTGCGCAAGGCCTGGCTCCACCGCTTCGGCTGGGACACGCAGAGTCCGCCGGCGCTGAAGGACAAGGTCACGGCCATCCGCAAGGTCGAGTTCGCCGATGCCAAGGACCTCAAGGAATGGATGTGGAAGGGCATCGACGGCATTGCCGAGACGACCTGGCCCGGCGTCTACAACCGCTCGCGCCTGCCGGGGCGCGACGACTATTTCCAGCTGCCGGACTGGAACGTCTATGTCGAGGGCGGCAAGACTTATGAACTAACGGTGCCCGCGAACGCCGCCTTCAACCGCGTCGAGATTCGCGGCGCGGCCTATGGCGCGCTGGAGTGGTCGCCGGAAGGCAGGGCCTCGTGGGGTAAGCTGGCAACTCGGCCCAAGGGCGTGGTGCGCTCGATCACCGATACGGCGACGAGGACCGGCGGGACCCTGCGTTTCACCAACGTGATGCAGGAACAGCCGATCCAGGAAATCTGGGCTTACGACATTCACGCCGGGGAGGTGCCCAAGGGGACTTTCCAGCTCAGCTACACGGTGCGCGCCGATGCGGCGTCGGACCTCGGCGCACTGGCGCGGCTCAATGCGCATATCGCCGGTCGCTATCCGGCGAACGAGCGCTCGACCGTGGTGGCGCTGCCGACGAGCGGGGTGAAGGCAGCGGTCGGCGCGGGCAGTGCCGGCGCTTCGGGCACGGCGCGGCGCAGCGGGCAGGACTTGCCGCTGGTCCATGTGCTGATCCCGTCGAACTTCGGCGACGCGCCAGCGGATCGCCCGCTGGCGCGGGCCTGGAACTACGGCTGGGAGAATGTCCACGACGGACTGGACGGCGTGGCCATCGACCTCCCCGCGATCGACGCCAAGCCCAATGCGCAGGGCGTGATCCCGCTCGACATCCGCGTGAAGGACCCGATCTGGCCCGACCGCGACATGATCGACGTGCAGGTTTCGGTCCGGCCCGGCGAACCAGGCACGCTCTGGCTGGACTTGCGCGACCGCATCCTGACGGCAGACAGCCTCTACCTGACGGTCGCCTCCGCCGCGCCGAACTTCGGCGCGAAGTCGCTCGACGGCATGACCGTGCGCATGGTGTTCAAGGATCGTGAGGCGGCGAAAGCGGAGCATGTCGCCGACCGCTTCAACCAGGTGAAGGACAACTGGGCTTTCCTGGTCGAGGAACACACCGCCTCCAAGCGGGCCGGACTTTATCGTCGGTTGTATGGCGACATCACCGATCTGCTGCGTGTCGATCCCGAAAATCTGGAGGCGCGGCGCTACTGGGCGGATATCGGCTATTCCGAGGATCAGCTGCCGCCTTTCGTCCAGCCCGAGGCGCCGTTGGGCGTGCCGCTCTGGGCCTTCCGCCAGCTTGAGGACCTGAAGCTCACGCGGCAGTTCGTGAACTGGTGGATCGATAACCGGCAGGTGCCCTACGGCGATTTCGGCGGCGGCATTTCCGACGATACCGACCTGACGCAGCAATGGCCCGGCCTCGCGCTGATGGGCGTCGATCCGGACAAGATCAATGCCTCGCTGCGGGCGCTTTCGGATGCGGTCTACAAGAACGGCATGATCGTGGATGGCCTCAGCGCCATCACCACCGACGAACTCCACGTCTACGAGGAAGGCATCAATTCCGACGCCGAGCGGCTCTACCTCAACTGGGGCGAACCCAAGGCGGTCGAGCGGATGATGGCCACCGTCAAGGCGTTGGGCAAGGTGATCCGCCGGAACCCTGCGGGGCACATGCACATTTCCTCAAGCTGGTACGGCGGGCGCGAGATCTACACAGACGAGCCATGGGCCTGGCAAAAGCCCTATGGCTTCGTCATCATGCACACCCCGGTCCTGCTGGGCACCTTCAACGCCGACCCCACCGCGAGGGGACTGGTGACGGGGCTGATCGACGGACTGCTGGCACACGGCAAGCAGGGTGCGGACGGGTTCTGGACCTTCCCCAACGACATCAGTTTCCCCCACGACAGCGAGCGTGCGGGCGACGGCGGCGGGGCTTCGCTGCCGATGCAGTCGGCCTGGGCGGCCTGGCGCTTCACCGGCGACGACAAGTACTTGCGCCCGGTGCTCGGCCGGGTCGGCAAGGGCAACTTCGGCGCGCTCGGCGAGATCAACGAGAACGCCCTGACCGTGCTCGGCAAGCGGGCGGACCTCAAGGATTCCGTGCTGCGCAAGGCAGAGGGCGGCGACGATTTCGCGCGGTTCGAGGCCTGGAACACCACCGGCGACAAGGCCTGGCTGGAAGCGCTCAACGCCCACGGCATCGCGGACAAGAGCCAGCACATGTACATGTATACCGAGGGCCACTGGTGGACCGACCGCGTCAATGCGCCGAACGAGCATCTCCAGCGCGAGCGGCTCGGCGGCATCGCCCTTAAGCGCAATCAGACCTATCCGGGCAACGCGGTGAGCTGGCGTTTCGCCGATCCCGAGGCGGCGGTGAAAGTGGCGATCCTGGTGCGCGACGCGACGCCGGATCAGTTCACGGTCATCGCCTACAACACGACCGCGACGGAGCAGCGCGCGGACATGGGGACATGGAACGTGGTGGCGGGGACCTGGGAGATGACTCAGGGACTGGCAGCGAGCGGCGGGGACAAGGTGCAGGGCGCTATCGCCACCCGCGACGTCGAACTGGAACGCAGCGGTTCGCTGCCGGTTTCCTTTGCGCCGGGGGCCACGACGGTCATGACCTTCCGGCTCAAGCAGAAAGCCGAAGTCCAGCCCGAGCATCGCCCCGACCTTGGCATCGGCGTGGATGACGTGGTCCGCAAGGGGAGCAAGCTGTCGGTCACGGTCCATAGCCTCGGCTCGGTCGCTGCGCCAAGCGGGACGCTGACGCTGGAGACGCCGGAGGGCAAGGTCCTCGCTTCCGCCCCGGTGCCCGCGCTGGCGCCGCCCAGCGACCTTGCGGCCAAGACGGCGACGGTCTCGCTCACCATCCCGGCGGGGGCGCCCAAAGTGCTGCACGTCAGGGTCTCGACCGGCGGACCGGAAGTGACCCGGCGCAACGATGTCGTGATCCTTGGAGAGGCGCGTTGATGCGCCAGTGGGGGCTAGCCCTGCTGGTGCTGGCGGCGCTGCCCGCTTCGGTGCAGGCGAGGCAGCAGGTCTGGACGTTCGACCGCCTCGACCGCATCGGCGGGCTGGCCACGCAAGTCATAGGCGAACCGAGAGTAGAGCAAGGTGCCACGGTCTTCGACGGGCAGGACGACGCGATCTACCTGCCGCGCCATCCGCTGGCCGGTGCGCGCGCCTTCACCGTGGAGGCGGTGTTCCGCCCCGATGGCGGCGCGTTCGAGCAGCGCTGGCTCCACCTCGCCTCCGACGATCCGGTGAACCAGACGCGCACGCTGTTCGAGATCCGCGTGGTCGGGGATTCGTGGTATCTCGATAGCTTCATCAAGGGGAAGGGCTATGCGCAAGTCCTGATCGATCCGGCGAAGCGCCACCCGATCGGCCGCTGGTATCATGTCGCCCAGACTTTCGACGGGACGACCTATCGCAGCTATGTCGACGGGGTTCTCGAAGGTGAGACGCGGGTGGCGGGCTTTATTCCGCAAGGGCCGGGCAATACGTCGATCGGCGTGCGCTACAATCGGGTGAACTTCTTCCACGGCGCCGTGCGGCTGGCGCGGTTCACCGATCGCGCCCTGCCGCCGGAGCGATTCTTGCGGAAGTAATTTATCGATGATCAATTTTTTAATTGAACATAGGATATTTTTCATTACCCTTTCGGCACAAGGTTTTCCCTGCACGCGCAGGCGGAATGCAGGAAGAAAGGGAACGCGATGCGAAGCAGGTGTGCGGCGATAGGGACGGTGCTGGCCGGGCTGTTCGGTCTGGGCGCGGCGAGCGGTGCGAGTGCGACGGCAAGCTGGGTCATCGCTGGCGGCGGGGATAAGCCCAACCGCGATCTCTGGGTCGTGGACGAAGCTTCGATCAGCGACAGTTCCGATCTCGTCGGCTTTCTCCAGACTTCGACGCAGGAGCAGCAGTCCGCCTACCTCAAGCAGATGCGGCGCAAGGGTAAGCTGAAAGAGGGCGAAGTCCGCGCGGGTCCCGATCCGCAGTTCGACATCCGCGTCGACGAAGTGTTCGAAAGCGCCGCGAAGCCGAACCGGATCATGTCCAAGTACCGCGTCAACTGCGCGCGGGGCACCGTGGGGACCGAGCACGGGCAGGTCCAGTGGCGCGATCGCAGGCCGGAGGACATGCCGGCCAAGGCCGCGCATGCCCCGGCCAGCTTCGGCGAGTCGCAATTGGTCAAGTTCGTCTGCAATCGCGGCAAGGACGCGCGTGACCGCAATCCGGCGAAGACCTCGCCGCAGCTCGGCTTCCTGTTCATCGGCGAAACCGGGATGTCGCCCACCGACTTCATCTGGCAGCACTTGTGGGACGACGGCAAGCGCCCGGCCTTTACCTACAAGCCCAGCGCGGCCGAGCTGGATGCCATCGAGAAGCGTCTGGAAAATAATCTCGCCCGCGGCACGGCCCTGGCGGGGCAAGTGATCGATTCCCACCAGCGCAGTGCCAATCGCGTCGGCCGCAACACCCTGATGGAAACCTGGATCGGCAAGGCGGAGCGGGACTTCACCGGCGCCTGGGGCGCGCCGGACCGTTTCGTGGACGCCTATGGCGGCGCGCGGACGCTCTATTACCGCAAGGGCTACGTCAATCGCGGCAGCAACGTCTATGGGCAGGTGCTCAGCGAGGACTACCACTGGTGCGACGTGACCGTGGAAGTGCAGAACGGCGTGATCCGCGACTATTCCACCAGCGGCAACGAATGCGCCAGGCTGATCCGGTGATCGGCCTTAGCCAGGTGCCGAGGCGGCCCGGTCCATGGCGATGCGCAGGGTTTCCTCCACGCGCGGACTGTCCGACTGGGCCACGTTGAAGCGCATGAAGGGCGCGGCCGACTGCGAAGGACTGAAGACGTTCCCCGGCGCCAGAACGAGGCCGAGGTCCATCGCGTGGCGCGCCACTTCAGCGGAGTCCAGCCCGTCCGGCAGGCGGCACCAGAGGTAGAAACCGCCGCGCGGAAGGGTCCAGGGCACGGTCCCGAGGCGCGCCAGCCGCTCCGCCGTCCGGTCCTGCGCGCGGGCGAGTTTCTGGCGCAGTTCCGCCATGTGCTTGCGATAGCTGCCGCCGGTCAGGACATCGGCGACGGCTTCCGCCGCGACCGGGCTGGGGCCGCCGAAACTCGTCGCCACCTGAAGGTCCACCAGTCCCTCGATCCAGTCGGCGCGCCCGGCGATATAGCCGCAGCGGAGCGAGGCGGAGAGGGTCTTGGAAAAGCTGCCGACCCGGATCACGCGGTCCAGCCCGTCGAGCACGGCGAGGCGCGGGGAGGGTGAGGGTTCGAAGTCGGCGAAGATGTCGTCCTCGACGATCATCATGTCGTGGGCGGCGGCGGCGCGCAGGATGCGGTGGGCGACCGGGGCGGAGATCGTGGTGCCCGTGGGATTGTGCAGCGCGGAATTGGTCAGGTAGAGCCGGGGCTTGTGGGTTTGGAGCGCTGCCTCGAACGCGGCCATGTCCGGACCGCTCCGCGTGTAGGGCACGCCGACCAGCTCGACGCGGTGGGCGCGCAGCAGGGCCTGGAAGTTGAAATAGCCCGGATCGTCGACCAGCACCGTGTCGCCGGGGCTGAGCAGGAAGCGGCAGATGAGGTCGATCGACTGGGTGCCCGAGCCGGTGAGCAGCAACTGGTCCGCGCCCGCCTCGATCCCCTCGTCGGCAAAGCGCGCCAGCAGCAGGCGGCGCAGCGCCTGGGATCCGCGCGTCGTGCCGTAGTTGGACAGCAGTACGTCGTCGGCCCGCGCCAGCGAGCGCAGGCTCTTGCGGATAGCGGCATGGGGCATCCACGCGGCCGGGAGCCAGCCGCAGCCGGGCATCTCGACCGAGAGATCGGCGTCCAGCGATTGCCGCGAGACCCAGAACGGATCGACCGCGCGGTCGCGGCGCGGCCCCATTTCGGCGAGCGGGATCGGCGGCAGGCGGCTATCGGCGACGTAGAAGCCCGAGCCGGGGCGTGCCCGGATCGCGCCCTCCGCCGCCAGCCGGTCGTAGGCTTCGATGATGGTGGAGGGGGAAACCTTCATCGCTGCGGCAAAGCCCCGCACGGAGGGCAGGCGGTCTCCGGTGCCGAGCGTACGGGCCGCGATCTTGGCGCGGATCGCATCGGCGACTTCTTCAGTGCGGGTCTTCGGGCGAGGCGGCATAAGTCTCCGAGAAATCGTACTGAGAAACGTACCCATACGGTTTGACAATATCGTATGGATTTGTGCCTGTCGTATCCAGCGCTTTTTCCGCAAGGGCCGCCTCGTCGTTACAGTGTCGAAAGCGGGATCATATGGAAAAGGCATCGTCGGGATGGGGTTCAGGGGGCTGGGGTTCAGGGGGCTGGGGCTCGGGGCTTCTGGGCGTCATCATCTTCAGCGGATCGCTCCCCGCAACGCGGCTGGCGGTGGCGGATTTCACGCCGCTCTTCGTCACGTCCGCGCGGGCGGTGATCGCCGCACTGCTGGGCGCGGTCTTTCTGGCGGCCCTGCGACAAAAGCGCCCGGACCGGGCCGATCTCGGCTCTTTGGCGATCGTCGCGGCGGGCGTCGTCGTCGGGTTCCCGCTGCTGACAGGATTTGCCCTGCAACATATCACGTCCGCCCATTCGGTGGTCTTCATCGGCCTGCTGCCGCTGGCGACCGCGATCTTCGGCGTGCTGCGTGCTGGGGAGCGGCCGAAACCGGCGTTCTGGCTGTTCTCGACGGTCGGTGCGGCCACCGTTGCCGGGTTCGCGTTAATTCAGGGCAGCGGCGCCTCGCTGACGGGAGACCTGCTCATGGTGGCGTCGATCCTGCTTTGCGGACTTGGCTATGCCGAAGGAGCCAGCCTGTCGCGCCGCCTTGGCGGCTGGCAGGTCATCACCTGGGCGCTGGTGCTGGCGCTGCCGGTCATGGCGGTAATCGCTGTCCTGACGGTGCCGCAGGTTACGGCGGGGATCGGCTGGCGGGCCTGCGCGGGGCTAGCCTATGTCTCGGTATTCTCGATGCTGATCGGCTTCGTGTTCTGGTATCGCGGGCTGGCAATGGGGAGCGTGGCCGGGGTCGGCCAGTTGCAGCTGCTCCAGCCGTTCATGGGCCTGCTGCTGGCGGGCGCGGTGCTGGGAGAGCCGGTGGCCTGGACGATGGTGCTCTCCACCGTGGTCGTCATCCTCTGCGTTGCGGGAGCACGGCGCTTTTCCTGAGGCGGGTCTTTCGGAATGACACTTGCTGTCATGGGTCGGTTGCAATTGCGGAATTTATTTGAGCATTGTCTAATTTGCCGTTAGCCTGCCTTTCCAGAAACCGGCATTCGCAAAAGCAGGAACCCCGATGAAGCCCTCCCTTCTTTCCGGCACGACGATTCTGGCACTGGCGCTCGTGGTCTCTGTGCCGACGGCTTCGGCCCGCGACGCATATCCGGCCAACGAATCCGAGATGAATGCCGCGGTGGCGGCGCTGGGCGAGACGATGGGCCGGGCGGACAAGCTCGAAACGCAGGGCAAGGTCGTGGAGGCAGAGCCGCTCTGGCGCAATGCCCTGGCGCAGCGGCAGCGCCTGCTGGGAGACCGCGATCCGCTGGTGGCCACCGGTATGGACCGGCTCGCCCGCAATATCGAGATACAGGGCGATTACCGGAGGGCCGAGCCGCTGCGCCGCTCCGCGCTGGCCTTGCGCGAGGCGAACCCCGATAAGGTCGACGATCTGGTCGATGCCTGTGCCGCGCTGGGCAACAACCTGTCGCGGCAGGGCCAGCTGTCCGAGGGGGCGGCGCTGAACTACCGGGCGCTGGATCTGCTGCGCAAGGCTGGCAAGGCGGAAGGTCCCGAGGCGGCCAAGGCGCTCTCCGGGGTCGGCCTGACGCTGAACCGGCAGGGGAAGTTCGCGGAAGCCGAGCCGTTCTATCGCCGCGCGCTGGACATCCGCCGCAAGGCTTTCGGGGAAGACGATCTCGACACCGCGACCAGCTACAACAACCTCGCCACCGCACTGAGCGGACAGGGCCGCTATGAAGATGCCGAGGACCTGCTGCTCAACGCCATGACGATCCGCGAAAGGAACGGCACCGTCCCGGCACTGGAGGCGGAGAGCATCTCGAACGTGGCGATCAATCTCGACCGACGCAAGCAGCACGCCAAGGCGGCGATCCTGCACCGCATGGCCATCAACAAGTGGACGCAGGTGTTCGGCGCCGATCACGTATTGACGGCGGCCGGTTACAACGGCCTTGGCATGAGCTATTTCCTGCAAGGGCAATATTCCCTTGCCGCCGTCGAGTTCGACCGGGCGCTTGGGCTGAGGGAGGCCGCGCTGGGCCGCGACAATCCCGAAGTGGCGGAAAGCTACGGCAATCTCGGCATGGCCGAGCGCGCCATGGGCCACGAGGCGAGCGGCATGCGCCTGCTGCGCACCGCGCTGGAGATCGACTTGCGCACGGTCGGCCCGGACCATCCCGATACCAGGGCGGTCCGGGCCGCGATCGACAGCCCGGCACCCGAGCCGTCCGAGCAGCCGGTGATCGTCACGCAGTCCTATTGAACGCCCGCCTACTGAATTCCTGACGGATCGGCGGGCCGACTGACCAGGAACTTGTCGATGCGGCGTCCGTCGAGGTCGACGACCTCGAAGCGCCAGCCGTCATGGACGAAGCTCTCGCCGACCTGGGGCCAGTGCCCGAACTGTTCGAGCGCGAAGCCCGCTACCGTGTGATAGTCGATATCGCCGGCAGGCGGGCGCCAGCCGAGGTTGCGGAAGGCCTCGTGGATCGGCATGAGTCCGTCGATCAGCAGCGAGCCGTCCTCTCGCACCGTGATCGACGGGTCTTCCCCTTCGGTCTCGGCGAGTTCGCCGGCAAGGGCTTCCAGCAGGTCGGTCTGGGTGACGATCCCTTCGATCCCGCCATATTCGTTGACGACGATCGAGAGGCGCACTGGCGACGTCTTGAAGTGGTCCAGCAGTTTCAGGATCGGCGTCGCCTCGTGGACGACATGCGGCTTGGTGACGGCCGCCTCGGGATCGAGCGGTTTGCCGTCGAGCACCTGATCGAGCAGGTCCTTCTTCAGTACCATGCCCACGAGCTGGTCGATATCGCCGCGCGCGACCAGAAGCTGTTCGTGGGAAGAGTCGCGCAGGACCGTCAGGGTTTCCTCGGCGCTGTCCTCCAGGTCGATCCAGTCGAGATCGACGCGCGGCGTCATGATGTCGCCCACCCGCCGCTCGCCGAGCGTGAAGAGGCGCTGCGCCACTTCCTGCTGGGCATCGTGGAGCAGTCCGGCCTCGTGGCTGGCGGCGACCAGCAGCTTGAGTTCCTCGGGCGAGTGCAGCGATTCTTCCGTCGCTCCCGGCTGGAGACCGGCGAGCCGCAGCACGAGGTTGCCTAGGCCGTTCAGCCCGGCGATCGCCGGGCGCAGCACGAACAGAAACAGTCCCAGCGGCCGGACCACCCAGAGCGCCGTCCGTTCGCTGCGCTGGAGCGCGAGGCTCTTGGGCGCGAGTTCGCCCAGCACGATGTGCAGCGCCGTGATCACCACGAAGGACACCGCGACGGCGATGCCGTGCGAACTGACGGTCGCCACGCTTTCCGGCCAGGAACCCAGCAGCGGCTCGATCAGATGGGCCAGTGCCGGTTCGCCGATCCAGCCCAGCGCCAGCGAGGAAATGGTGATGCCGAGCTGGGTCGCCGCCAGGTTCGCGTCGAGATTGTCGACGGCGCGCTGGAGCGTCTTCGCATTCATCCGCCCCGCATTGACGAGTTCCGCCACGCGGCTGCGGCGCACCGCCACCAGGGAGAACTCGGCCGCGACGAAGAAGCCGTTCGCGGCGACGAGGATGAGGACGGCAAGAATGCCAAGAAGCGGGGACATGGGGTTCCTTGTGACAGTATGGAGGACGTACAGGCGCTGACGGCTGTTACGGGCGTCAGTGCATCACGGCGATGGCGTCCGATTGCCTGCGGACGAGTTCGAAGGGCAGGCGCAGCCGTTCCGGGCTATGCGGCGTCTCGGGATCGTCGGGCCAGAGCCGCTGGCAGAGCAGGGCCATGGCATTGCGGCTCATGTCCCGGATCGGCTGGCGAATCGTTGTCAGGCTGGGCCAGATCGCGGCGGCCAGCGGGGTATCGTCGAAACCGCAGATCGAAAGCTCGCCCGGCACGTTGATCCGCCGCTGATGGGCAATGGTGATGGCGGCGGCGGCCATGTCGTCGTTGCAGGCGAAGATTGCGGTCGGCCGCTCGGGCAGCGACAGCAGGGCTTCGGCCGCGCTCAGCCCCGAGCGATAGGAAAAGTCGCCCGAGACGATGAGTTCCTCTTCCGGTGCCAGATCGTGCGCGGCAAGCGCCTCGAGATAACCCTGGCGACGGCGCGTGCTGCTGCGGTGGCGGCTGTTGCCGCCGATGAAGCCGATCCGGCGATGGCCCAGGGCGATCAGGTGGCCGGTCATCTCGTAGGCGGCGCGCCGGTCGTCGGTGGAGATCGAGGCGATGCCCTCGCGTTCCTCGTCGGGGACCACGGCGACGACGGCGATCCCGGCGGCTTCGAGGCCGCTCAGCAGTTCCGGCCAGTCGCAGAGCGGCGCTGCCAGGATCACCCCGGCGACATGGGCATCGGCGACCTGTGCCACCAGATCCTCCGCGGAAGGGGTGGGCGGGCACTGCTCGACGGTCAGGTGGACGTTGCGCTCCGGCGCTTCGTTCAGCGCGCCCAGCAGCAGTTCGCCGAGATAGGCGGAGGTCATGCTCTCGCTGTGGAGGAGGGCGATCCGCCGTGAAGTGCGGCCCGCCAGCATGCGGGCAGAGGGGTTCGGCACATAGCCCAGCTCGGCCACCGCCTTTTCCACGGCCTCCCGCGCCTTGGCGCTGACTCGTGGTTTGCCGTTCAGCGCGCGCGATACGGTCATTGCGGAAACGCCGGCCAGTTCCGCGACATCGTGAAGGGTAGGCAGCTTTTGCTTGCCGTCGTCGTTTCTGAGCATCGTAACTCAGCATTTAGCGCAAGTGCGGCGCAGGTAAACGGCTGATGTCGGATTTACGGGCTATCGACGCGGGCCGGGCTTTCGGAATATACCTTATAAGCGGCCAACGGCCTCTTGTGCAGTGCAGCATAGTGTTTCAAATGCGGCTGGGGCGCGGAAAGGTTTTGAGACCGGACCGCAATAAATTGCAAGGAGCATCAAGGTGGCCCAGGAACCGATCCCCGCACCCGGCGGCCTGCCGGGGACCAAGACCCAGATCGTGATCGTCGGCGGCGGTGCGGCGGGACTGGAACTGGCGGCGAAACTTGGTTCGCATTACGGTCGCAAGCATCACGACATCATCCTTGTCGATTGCACGCGCACCCATATCTGGAAGCCGCTGTTACACGAGGTGGCCACCGGTTCGCTGGACGCCAATCTCGACGAAGTAGGCTATCGCAGCCACTGCCACCGCTTCGGCTATCGCTATTTCTACGGCACGCTGGCCGGGATCGACCGCGAGAACCGCCGCGTCCGTCTCGCGCCGATCAACGACGAGAAGGGCCGGGAGGTCATCGCCGCGCACGAGATCCGCTACGACTACCTCGTGCTCGCCTTCGGTTCGGTCACCAACGATTTCGGCACGCCGGGCGTGGCGGAGAACTGCACCTTCCTCGACAGCCGCGACCAGGCCGACCGCTTCCGCGACAAGCTGCTGGATCAGTGCCTGCGCGTCTCGCGCACGATGGCGGACAATCCTGCCGGCGACGCGCGGGTGCGGATCGCCATCGTCGGAGCGGGCGCCACCGGTGTCGAACTGGCGGCGGAACTGTTCAATGCGGCCGACGCGCTCGGCTACTACGGGCTGGAAGTGTTCGACCGCAGCCGTCTGGAAGTGACGCTGATCGAGGCCGGCCCGCGCATCCTGCCCGCCCTGCCGGAGCGGCTGGCGGCGGCGGCCCGCGCTGAACTGGAGACGCTGGGCGTGCGCGTCCTCGTCGATACGCCGGTGGTGGAATCGACGGCGGAAGGCATGGTCATGCGCTCGGGCGAGCGGATCGACGCCGACTTGCAGGTCTGGGCGGCAGGCGTGAAGGCCAAGCCGATCGCGGAGGGTCTCGACGGGCTGGAACAGGCGCGTTCGGGGCAGGTCGTGGTGCGCCCGACGCTCCAGAGCGAGACCGACGAACGGGTCTTCGCCATCGGCGACTGCGCCTTCTGCAAGCTGCCCGACAGCGAGCGCCCGGTGCCGCCGCGCGCGCAGGCCGCGCACCAGATGGCGGATACCGCCTTCGCCAATCTCAAGCGCCTGATGGCGGGCAAGCCGCTGGTGGACTTCGTCTACAAGGACCACGGCTCGCTGGTCTCGCTGAGCCGGTTCTCGACGGTGGGGACGCTGATGGGCAACCTCGTCGGCGGGCGCATGGCGGTGGAAGGCCGCATGGCGCGCTTCATCTACCTCTCGCTCTACCGCATGCACCTGCTGGCGATCCACGGCTGGATCAAGGGTTCGGCGATGATCGTGATCAGCCACATGAACCGCATCGTCCGGCCTCGGCTCAAGCTGCACTGAGGAAAGGATTTACCGCGGGTGGCGGCGGGCGAGGGCGATGCCTGCAAGGTTCTGCTCGCGCTTGATCCAGCGGATGCGGGCGGGCGGGGCCTTTGCCGTCAGGGCCAGGAACGCGGCCTCGTGGGAATTGCGGGGAGCACCGCGCTTGAGGGCGGCATCGGCCTGCCGGACGATCTCGACCGCGTCCCCGATCAGTTCCACGTCCTCCAGTCCCAGCGATTGGACCAGTTCGAGGGCGCGGATCAGCGCGGCCCATTCGGCATCGCGGTTGTCGCCTCGGCCGAGGTCGGTGAAGATGTGGGCTTCCCCCCGGATCACCACGGCCGCCTCGATCGGGCCGGGATTGGGGCGGCAGCCGCCGTCGAAGAACACTTTCAGCCGGGATCGGGACATGCGGCGCTTCTGGTCCAAACCGGAGCGCGGCGCCAGCGGGGAATTCGTGCCGCGCCCCCAAGGCCGAGCGCCCGCCCTGCAAGGCTCGGGCGATATCGATAGTGCAGAGCGTGGCGGTGACGGCGCCTTGCTATCCCTGAGCGCTCTAAGTTTCTGGTTTGCCGGATTTTCCGACGCATCAGGTGATTCCACCTGATCGGAAAATGCTCTAGAAGACAGTCCGGGGAAGGCGCTTGGACAGTCGTCCGCCAATCCGCTGCGTATCGTGGAGAGTGTGCATGTTTGACAGACGAAGCTTCGCGGGCGGTGCCGGCTTTCTCGCAGCGAGCGTGATCCTTTCCGGTTGCAGCAAGGGCCAGGATCAAGCGGCTGCCCCCGACGGATCTGCGGAACGCGAAAGGACCGCCGCTGCGGCGTTGCGCCGGATCGAGGCGCGGGCGAAAGGCCGCCTCGGTGCTTATGTCTACGACCCTGCGCGCGATCGCGGTTTCGGCTGGCGCGACGAAGAGCGCTTCGCCCATTGCAGTTCGTTCAAGCTCTCGCTGGCGGCGATGATGCTGGCCAAGGGACAGCGCGGCGAGATCGATCTGGACGAAGTGTTGCACTGGTCGAAGGCCGATCTGTTGTCGCACAGTCCTGTCACCGCGGAGCACGTGGCGAGCGGCCTTTCGGTGCGCGACCTGGCCCATGCGACCCTGGTGACCAGCGATAATGCCGCCGCCAACGTGCTGCTGGACAAGTTCGGCGGGCCGGCGGAACTGACCCGCTTCTGGCGCGGGCTGGGCGACAGCGTGAGCCGTCTCGACCGTCTGGAGCCAGAACTCAACACGGTTCCGGAAGGTACGGAACTGGATACGACAACTCCGGCGGCGATGGTGCGCACCGTGGCGAAACTGGTACTGGGCGACACGTTGAACCGGCAGAACCGACAGACGCTGAAAGACTGGATGATCGAAGTCGAGACCGGCCGGGACCGTCTTCGCGCCGGGTTCCCGGCAGGATGGATCGCGGGAGACAAGACCGGAACCGGTATCGGCAAGGCGCGGCATACCTATGTCGATCTGGCCTTCGGCGGTCCTGCGGGGCGAACGCCGCTGTTCGTCGCCGCCTATTTCGAGCCTGCGAACCTCGTCGAGCCGATGGACCCGGCTGCGCTTTCGGCATTGGCCGATGTCGGGCGCGTGGCGGCGGCGATGGGCTTTGGAGAGAGTGCGCAATAGCGACAGGGCAATAGCGGACAGGGAGTGTTGCGATGCGGGACGAACCCCGCTAGCAGCGGCGTCATTCGCAAGGACCCGGTGAAATTCCGGGTGGCTATTCCGGCCGCCGATCCGCCGGACAACGCATTTCGCAGCGCCCTGAATCAGCGCCCTGACCCGAAGCTGAGCGACACGCCGCGGGCCTGCGATCTTCGCGGACTATCGATAGATGACTACAGACTCCTTCGCCCGCTACCGCGCCGAATGGTTCGAGAACGTCGGCGGCGCCCGCCGCGACATCCTGGCCGGGATGGTCGGCACTTTCGCGCTCATTCCCGAGGTGATCGCCTTTTCCTTCGTGGCCGGTGTCGATCCTGAAGTCGGCCTGTTCGCCTCCTTCGTGATCGGGATCGTCATCGCGTTCACGGGCGGGCGTCCGGCGATGATCTCGGGCGCGGCGGGTTCGGTCGCGCTGGTGGTGGGGGCGCTCGTCCATGCGCATGGCCTGCAATACCTGCTGGCGGCCACCGTGCTGGGCGGCGCGCTCCAGATCCTGTTCGGCCTGCTGCGGCTCGACGTGCTGCTGCGCTTCGTCTCGCGCTCGGTCCGCACCGGCTTCGTCAATGCGCTGGCGATCCTGATCTTCTCGGCACAGGTCCCGCAGATGCTGTGCGTGACCTGGCACACTTATGCGCTGATCGCGCTGGGGCTGGCGATCATCTACCTCATGCCGCGCGTGAGCCGGGCGATCCCCTCGCCGCTGATCTGCATCGTCGTGCTGACGGCGGTGAGCATGGCCTTCCCGATGCCCGTCCACACGGTGTCCGACCTCGGCCGCCTGCCCGCGTCGCTGCCGGTATTCGCCTGGCCGCAGGTCCCGCTGGACTGGCAGACCCTGCGCATCGTCGCGCCCTATTCGCTGGCGATCGCGGCGGTGGGCCTGCTGGAATCGATGATGACCGCCAGCGTCGTCGACGACCTGACCGAGACCACCAGCTCCAAGGCGCGCGAATGCACCGGCCTCGGCCTTGCCAACATGGCGGCGGGGCTGTTCGGCGGCATCGCCGGTTGCGGGATGATCGGCCAGACGGTCGGCAACGTGCGCTATGGCGGACGCGGACGGCTTTCGACGCTGGTGGCGGGGGTGTTCCTGCTGGTGGTCCTGGTGCCGCTGCGGCCATGGGTGGAGCAGGTGCCGGTCGCCGCGCTGGTGGCGATCATGATCATGGTCTCGGTCAGCACGTTCTCGTGGGGATCGCTCGGAGACCTCGTGCGCCATCCCAAGGTCTCGGGCGCGGTGATGCTGGCCACCGTCGCGGTGACGGTGACGACGCACGACCTCTCGGCAGGGGTCATGGTGGGCGTGCTGCTGAGCGGGGTATTCTTTGCCTTCAAGGTCACGCGGATGATGGACGTCGCCGTCAGCTACGACGCCGGGGCCGATACCCGCACCTACAAGGTCTCCGGCCAGATCTTCTTCGCCAGCGCGGATATCTTCGCCGATCGCTTCGACTTGCGCGACACGGCCCGGCAGGTGCGGATCGACCTGACCGCCGCGCATCTCTGGGACGTGACCGCCGTGGGCGCGCTGGAAACCGTGGTCGACAAGCTGCGGCGCCATGGCATTCAGGTCGAGATTATCGGGTTGAACGCGGCGAGCGCGATCCTCGTCGACCGCCATGCGCCGCTCGTCCGCGCACCCGTTCCCGGCTGAATCAGCGACCTTGCAGGATACGGGCGGCGTCGGAGAGGCTGCCCGGCAGGCCGATGATGTCGAAGGCGGTAATGGCCAGCGCCGTCACCCAGCCCAGCACGAACAGCACCCTCGGCGTGGACCACCCTTGCGTGAAGCGCCGCGCGGTCATGAAGTGGAGCAGCGGGAACATCGCGAAGGGCAACTGCATCGCCAGCACCACCTGGCTCAGCACGAGCAGGTCGTTCACGCTGCCGTCGCCGCGCAGGCCGATCACCAGCACCGCCGGGACGATCGCCATGGCGCGGGTGACGATCCGGCGTTTCCACGGCGCGACCTTCCAGTGCATGAAGCCTTCCATCACCACCTGACCGGCGAGGGTGCCGGTGATCGTGCTCGACTGGCCCGAGGCGAGCAGGGCCACCGCGAAGATCACGCTGGCGAGCGCCGAACCCATGGCCGGGGCGAAAGTCAGGTAGGCGACGTGGATCCAGTCGGTATCGTCGCCCAGAAGGTAATGGCGGCCGTCCAGCACCAGGTCGCTGCGCCCGTGAAAGACGACGGCGGCGAGGACAAGGATCGCCGCGTTCACGAAGAAGGCCAGGGTAAGCGACACGCCGGTATCGACCGCGTTGCAGTGCAGGGCGACTTTTCGGGATTCCGTGTCGTCCCGATCGGCGCGGTTCTGGACCAGCGCGGAATGGAGGTAGAGGTTGTGCGGCATCACCGTGGCGCCGATGATCCCGACGGCTAGGCTCGCCATGCCCGCCGTCGCCAGCGCGGGGTGGATCATCGCGGCGCCGATCTCCTGAAAATCCGGCCTCGTGCTCGGCAGGACGAAGAGTTCGACGAAGAACGAACCGGCGATCGTCAGCACCAGCACCAGCACGACGCGCTCGATCGTGCGCATGCCGTGATGCTGGAGCAGGAGCAGCAGGAACACGTCCCCCGCCGTCATGACGACCGCCCAGAACACCGGCACGCCGAACAGCAGGTTGATGGCGACGGCAGAACCGAGCACTTCGGCAAGGTCGCAGGCGCCGATGGCGATCTCGCAGACGATCCAGAGCGGCAGGCGGCACCAGCGCGGATACCAGTCGCGGCAGGCTTCGGCGAGGTTGCGGCCGGTGACGATGCCGAGCCGGGCGGCCAGCAGTTGCAGCACGATCGCCATGGCGCTGGCCAGCGCCACGACCCAGAGCAGCCCATAGCGATACATCGCCCCGGCCTGAAGGTCGGTGCCCCAGTTGCCGGGGTCCATGTAGCCCACGCTGACCAGCAGCGCCGGTCCCAGATAAGCGCGGTAGTGCCGAAGTCCGGGCCGCGCGCGCTGCGGCGGCCGGGTCGAGGGCGCGCCCCGGAATTCGAGAACGGAAAGCTTCACGGCATGATCCCCGGACGGTCTGGGTTGCGGCGGGAAGTGGCAATTGTTCCGGAGGACGCCCGCAGGCGATACTCATATGATGGTATGGACCCTGCTGGGCTTTCGATCCCTGCCCGGCAAACCCATGGATACTGCACAGGCGGACGCCGCATTCCCCACGTCATGGCGACGAGGAGGAAGTGCCAGACATGCCGTTCATCACCCATGACGCCCCGGCGCAGGATCGTCCGTCGCGCGGCTCGGCCAATATGTCGATCGTCCTGCTGGGGCTTGCCGCCGACACGATGATCGCGCTGCTCAAGTTCGCCGCCGCGCGCGAGAGCGGCGGGACGGCGCTGTTCACCGAAGGCGTGCACAGCCTGCTGGACGTGCTGACCGAAGTGATCCTGCTCTACGGTCTGGCATCGGCGCGCCGCCCCTCCGACCGCAACTTCCAGCTCGGCTACGGCCGCTCCGCCTTCTTCTGGAACCTGATCGCGGCGATGCTGATCCTGTCGCTCGGCGCGGGCTTCGCCTTTCGCGAGGGCTGGCGGCAATATGTATCGCCCGATCCGCTCGGTCCGACGACGGCGAGCTATATGGTCCTGCTCGTCTCCTTCCTGATCGACGGGACCTTCGCCTTGTTCACCTGCCGCAAGATCGTGCGGGAATCGAGCGAGCACAGCCTCTTGCACTATCTGCGCAAGTCGCGGGACGGGGCCACGCTGACGGTACTGTTCACCAGCTTCGCATCGCTTGCGGGGATCGTCATCGCGGCGCTGGGCATGGTCATCGCCACGCGCCTGTCCTTTCCCGCGGCGGACGGCGCCGCATCGCTGGTCATCGCCCTGATGATGGCCGCGACCGCGCTGCTTCTGGCCAACGAGAGCCGCAGCCTCATCATCGGTGCCTCCGCCTCGCCGGAGATCGAGAGCCAGATCCTGGGTCTGGCCGGCAGCGTTCCCGAAGTGGCGAATGCCAACGGCACGATTTCCGTCCGCACCGGCCCGGACCGTCTGCTGGTCTCGATCAGCATCGCCTTTCGCCCGGAATGCACGACGGCAGACATCGAACGCGCGGTCGTTCGGATCGAGGAGCAGGTCAAGCACGGGTGCCCGCAGGTCGCCCTGCTGCTCATCAAGCCGCAGAGCGTCGAGACGTACCGCAGCCTCCGGTCCAGACGCGGCTGGTAATGTAGACTTCCCCGGCCCAGGGCTAAACCTTGGCATAGCTAGGCTGCGGAGGCCCCATCGGCGAAAACGGGCCGAGGCGAGCGCAGAGGCGCGGGGCTTTCCGAACAGGACTGAGAGCGCGCAAGCGATGATCCACGGCGGCTACAGGTTTTCGGATGAAGAGAAGCCGCTGTTTCCCGGCGCGCCCTACTCGCCGCGCCTCGCGCCGAGGACCCGCGTCTTCTATGCGATAACGGCCTTCGTCATGGCGATCGCCAGCGGCCTCGCCAACGGTATCGTCACGTCGAACATCGCGAACATTGCCGGGAACATGGGTCTATACGTCGCCGAGGCCAATATCCTGCTCGGCGTCTATGTCGCCTTCAACGCGGCGGCGAACCTGCTGCTGGTCAAGGCGCGCATGCAGTTCGGCATTCCCGCGACCATGCGCGTGGTGCTCGGTTCCCTGCTGGTGGCCGAAGTGATCGCGATCGGCTTCCCCTCGTTCGGCACCGCGCTGCTGGCACGGGCGGTGAGCGGCATCGCCAATGGCGGGCTGACGACGCTGGGCCTCTACAGCCTTTTCCAGGTCTTTCCGCTGAGACACCGACCGATGGCGTCGGTCATCGGTTTCAGCCTGCCACAGCTTGCGATTCCGCTGGCACGGATGGTCTCCATCGATGCCGTGGGTTTCGACGACTGGCTGGGCTTCCATCTGATCGAACTCGCCTCGGTGCTGACCGCGCTGGCCCTGCTCAATCTCCTGCCCTTGCCGCCGACCGACTGCACCAAAGCCTTCGAGCCGCTCGATGCCGCGACCATCGTAATGACCATCGTCGGCATGCTGGCGGGCTGCACGGCCTTGGCGCTCGGGCGGTTCTACTGGTGGACCGAGGCGCCGTGGATCGGTTGGGCGCTCGCCGCCGCACTGCTGCTGGGCGGCGCGGTGTTCTGGCTGGAGCTTCGTCGGAAGCGGCCGCTGCTGCAAATCCGCTGGTACGGCACCGGCGACATCCTGCTTTTCACGCTGATCGCCGTGGTGATCCGCATCGCCCTGACCGAACAGACTTACGCCGCCGTCGGCCTTCTTGCCATGGGCGGGCTGACCAATGACCAGCTCCACGGCCTGTTTGCGGCGGTCTTCGTGGCCATGGTGGCAGGGATCGCCACGGCGGCGCTGGTCTCCCGGCCCGAACGTCTGCTGGTTATGATGATGTGCTCGGCGCTGATCATCGCTTTCGCGGCCTGGCTCGATACCCATTCGACCGGCGACACGCGGGCGACGCAACTCTATATAAGCCAGTCGCTGCTGGGCTTCGGCACGACGCTGTTCCTCGGCCCGGCGCTGCTCTACGGTGTGGCCCGGATCATCCAGCGTGGCCGGACCCACCTCGTCAGCTTCGTGGTCCTGTTCAGCACGACGCAGAACGTCGGCGGGCTGGGCGGCGCTGCGCTGCTGGCCTCGATCCAGACGGTGCGCCAGCGCGTCCATGCCGAAGCCATTGCCGACAGTCTCTCGCTCGGTGACCCGGCGGTGCTTCAGCGCCTTGGCGCTACCGCCGCGCGGCTCGGGCCTTACATCGGCGATTCCTCGGCCACGGCCGCGCAGGCGAGCGCGCAGCTCGGCCAGGCCTTGCAGGCACAGGCGGCGGTGCTGGCCTTCAACGACACGTTCTGGGTGGTTTCGCTGCTGGCACTGGCGCTCGCGGCCTTCCTCGCAATCGTCATTCTTTCAGGTGAGGTCGGCCGTCTGCGTGCGCGCGGGCCGACAGGGGCAACGACATGACCGACAACACGCCGCCCGCCGTTCCCGCCCCGGCCTCAGAGGCCGACGTCTGGCATCCGCCCAAGGCGCGGCCCTGGGTTACGGCCTTGTGCATTCTTGCCCTGCTGCTTGCCGTCGCGGCGATCCTCCAGGTCTGGGGCATCGGGCCTTTCGCGGGCCATATCGAGAAGACCGAGAACGCGCTCGTGCGCGGCCGGACGACGGTGATCGCGCCGCAAGTCAGCGGCTATGTCGCCAGAGTCATGGTGCGGGACTACGAGGAGGTCGCAGCGGGCCAGCTTCTCGCCCTGATCGACGACAGCATCTATCGCGCCAAAGTCGCGCAGGCGCAGGCCAATCTCGACGTGCAGATCGCCGGGCTGGCCAACAGCCGGCAGGCCCGTTCGGCGCGGGCGGCGGCCATCACCGGGCAGGACGCGGCGGCAAGCGATGCCGTCGCCCAGCTGTTCAAGGCGCGCGCGGACATGGCCCGCGCCGCCGATCTCGTGGCCGACGGATCGATCTCGAAGCGCGAGCGCGATGCGGCGGCGGCGGCCCTGGCGCAGGCGGAGGCGGGGGTGCGGCGCGCCACCGCCAATACCCATATCGCGCAGGAAGACCTCAGGACCGTCGATGTCGCGCGGGACGGTTTGCAGGCCCAGGTCGAAGTGGCCCGCGCGGCGCTGCGGCTGGCCCAGATCGATCTGCTGCACACGGTGATCCGCGCGCCGGAGGCCGGGCAACTGGGCGAAGTCCACGTCCGGCGCGGGCAGTTCGTCACCAACGGCAATGCGCTGATGGAGCTGGTGCCGCCCGACCGCTATGTGATCGCGCAGTACAAGGAAGCCCAGACCAGCCGGATGCGCGTGGGCCAGCCAGTCCGGTTCTCCGTCGATGCGCTCGACGGCGAGACCCTGCACGGGCACATTTCCCGGATCGCCCCGGCTTCGGGCTGGGAGTTCGCGGTGCTCAAGCCGGACAATGCGACGGGCAATTTCGTCAAGGTGCCGCAGCGGATCGGCATCCTGATCGCGATCGACAAGGGCCAGCCGAGCGCCGCGCGCCTGCGCCCCGGCATGTCGGTGGAAACCCGCGTCGATACGGCAGGTGGGCGATGAGGCGCGGCGCACTGCTGGCGCTGCTGGCGCTTCAGGCCTGCGCCGGTCCCTATCGCCCGGCGCCACGCGACGCGCAGATCGCGCCGCCGCTCCAATGGCGGCAGGAGCAGGGGGCGATCAAGCCGATTGCGGACGGCTGGTGGCGCGCCTTCGGCGATCCCGCACTGGACCGGCTGGTGGCGCAGGCGCTTGCCGGTAACGACGACCTCAAGATTGCCGCCGCCCGGATCGAGGAGGCGAGGGCGCAACTGCGCCTGACCGACGCCCGGCGCCTGCCGACGCTCGGTCTCGGCCTTTCCGGGGCCTCGTCGCGGACGGTCAATGCCTTCGGGGTCGGGGTCGATCAGGAGCAGGGGCAGGCCGCCGTCTCCAGCGCCTACGAGGTCGATCTGTTCGGACGCCTGCGCCAGTCGAGCGAGGCGGCGCGGGCCGACCTGCTGGCCACCGATCAGGCGCGCGACGTGCTGCGCCTCTCGCTGATCGCGACCGTGGTGGACGGCTATATCGGCCTGCGCGCGCTCGATTCCCGTCTTGCTATCGTCAACGAGACGATCGCGACGCGCGGCAAGGAGCGCGATCTCATCCACCGGCGCTATGTGGCGGGCTATGCCTCGCTGCTGGACGAGCGGCAGGCGGCTGCTGCTTACGAGGCCGCCGCAAGGCTCCAGCCCGCAACGCAGCGGGCGATCCGCGCGCGGGAGAATGCGCTGAGCGTTCTGGCAGGCGTGACGCCGGGGCCGATTGCCCGCGACGATAACATCGCCCTCGCTGCTAATATCGCGATACCTGCTTCACTTCCCTCGGATCTGCTGCGCCAGCGCCCCGACATCGCCGAGGCCGAGAGCCGGGTGGCGGCGGCGGACCACCGGCTCGGCGCGGCCCGCGCCGCCTTCATGCCTCAGTTGCAGCTTTCCGCGAGCGGCGGCGCGGCGGTATCGACCCTGCTGTCCAACCCGATCACGGTCTTCAATCTCGGAGGTTCGCTGCTGGCGCCGCTGTTCGAGGGCGGCCAGCTCCATGCCCGGCAGGACCTCGCGGTTTCCCGGCGCGATCAGGCCGCTTATGCCTACCGCGCGGCGGTGCTCCAGGCCTTTCGCGAGGTCGAGGATGCCATGGCGGGCGTGGCCTTCCTCTCCGCCGAGGCCGAGACCGCGCAGCGCGAGGTCGCGGCGGACCAGGCCGCCTACGACGCGGCGCGGCGGCGCTACGATGCCGGTTACGCGTCCTATCTCGAACAGCTCGACAGCGAACGCGCGCTGCTCGGCGCGCGCATCGACGAGGACGACCTGCGCTTCCAGCGCCTCTCGGCGATCGTGGCGCTCTATCGCAGCCTTGGCGGCGGCTGGTCGGCCGATCTCATGCCTCGGGATTATCCGGATCAGACAGAGGGATAGGGCAAACCTCGGGATAGTCCCGCAGACTCGTGACGGCACCCATCTGGCTTCTCGACCGATGGTCCCAACATGAGGAGCAATATTATGTCCAAGCGTTTCGTCATTCTTCCGGTTCTGGCTCTGGCTGTCGCGGCAACCCCCGCCTTCGCGCAGGACAGCGGCGAATTCACCGGCCCGCGCATCGGCGTGATCGGCGGCTGGGATAACGTGCAGCACAGCGGCGACAATGCCTCGGGCTTCACCTATGGCGCGACCGCCGGATACGACGCCGCCATCGGCCCGGTCCGCATCGGGCCGGAAGTCGAAATCAGTGACTCCACCCAGAAGAAGGCGTTCGGCTCCGGCAAGACCCGCTACACCGAGCGTGCCGATCGTGACCTCTATGCCGGTGCCCGCATCGGCTACGTCGTCTCGCCCAGCTTCCTGCTCTACGGCAAGGTCGGCTACACCAATGCCCAGTTCACGATCCGCGACGACGGCAATCACCGTGACGACCGCTCGGGCGTTCGCGCCGGTGTCGGCGGCGAATATGCCGTGACCTCCAATGTCTACCTGACCGGCGAGTACCGCTACTCGCACTACTCGGGCAGCTATTCGCGCAACCAGATCCTCGGCGGCGTTGGCATCCGCTTCTGAGGAAAAAACGAAAGGAAGGGGGCGAACCCCCGCCGCCCTTCCTTCGTTACCTGCCCAAATGCCGCTCATCCCCAGCGCCACGAGGCGCGACGAAAAGTGAGACGAACGATGGCCCAGAACGTCGCCGAGCAGTTTATCGATATCCTCGAAGCCGCCGGAGTGCGGCGCATCTTCGGCGTAGTGGGCGACAGCCTGAACGGTCTGACCGACGCCATCCGCAAGCGCGGAACGATCGAGTGGATCCACGTCAGGCATGAGGAAGTCGCGGCTTTCGCGGCCGGGGCCGAAGCCCATCTGACCGGCAGCATCGCGGTCTGTGCGGGAAGCTGCGGGCCGGGCAACCTGCACCTCATCAACGGGCTGTTCGACTGCCATCGCTCGCGCGTTCCGGTGCTGGCGATCGCGGCGCAGATTCCCTCTCCCGAGATCGGCTCCGGCTATTTCCAGGAAACGCATCCGCAGGAGATTTTCCGCGAGTGCAGCCATTACTGCGAGCTGGTTTCCGATCCCTCGCAGATGCCGCGCAGCATCGAGATCGCCATTCGCACCGCGATCGGCGAACGCGGCGTTTCCGTGATCGCCATTCCCGGCGACATCGCGCTCAAGCCTGCGGTCGGCGACCTCCGCTCGCTGCCTTCCGGCCTCCTGCCGCGCCAGCCCGTGGTCACGCCGTCCGAAGAGGACCTCGAAGCCCTGGCCGCGATGCTGAACGACGGCAGCCGCGTGACCTTGCTCTGCGGCTCCGGCTGCGGCGAGGCCCATGCGGACGTCGTCGCCCTCGCCGAGAAGCTGCGCGCGCCCGTGGTCCATGCGCTCAAGGGCAAGGAATACGTCGAGTACGACAATCCCTACGATGTCGGCATGACCGGGCTGATCGGCTTCTCCTCGGGCTACTACGCGATGACGGATACCGACATCCTGCTGATGCTCGGCACCGACTTTCCCTACCGCCAGTTCTACCCGAACGGTGCGGAAGTAAGGATTGCCCAGGTCGATATCCGCCCCGGCCAGCTTGGCCGCCGGGCGCCGCTCGATCTCGGCGTGGTCGGCGATGTCGGCGCGACCCTGCGCGCGCTGTTGCCGCGCCTCGACGCGCGTTCGGACAGCACCCATCTCGACATCGCGCTCGACCACTATCGCTCCGCCCGCAAGGACCTCGACGATCTGGCCGTCGGCCGTGCGGGGAAAGGCCCGATCCATCCGCAGCAGGTCGCCAAGGCGATCAGCGACCATGCCGACGAGGATGCGATCTTCACTTTCGACGTCGGCTTGCCGACGGTCTGGGCCGCGCGTTATCTGAAGATGAACGGCGAACGCCGTCTGATCGGCTCGCTGTGGCACGGCTCGATGGCCAATGCGATGCCCATGGCCATCGGCGCGCAGACCACGTTCCCGGAGCGGCAGGTGGTCTCGCTGTCGGGCGACGGCGGGCTGGCCATGCTCATGGGCGACTTGCTTACCTTGCGGCAGTACAAGTTGCCCGCCAAGATTGTCGTCTTCAACAACGGCACCCTGGGCTTCGTCGAAGTCGAGCAGAAGTCCACCGGCTTCCTGCCGTTCGGCACCGACCTTGACAATCCGAACTTCGCCGCCCTTGCCGAGGCGATCGGCATCAAGGGCATCCGCGTCGAAGATCCGGGCGATGTGGACCGGGCGATCCAGGAGGCCTTCGCGCATGACGGCCCGGTGCTGGTCGACGCGGTGGTCGCGCGGACCGAACTGCCGATCCCGCCGAAGATCAATCTGGAAATGGCGAAGGGCTTCACGCTCTATATGCTCAAGGCGGTGATGAACGGGCGGATGGACGAGATCGTCGAACTCGCCAAAACCAATTTTCCGCGCTGAATCGAACCCGGCATACTGCCGTCTCTAACTTGAAAGGCGGCCTCGCATTGAGCGAGGCCGCCTTTCTTGCGTTTCTTTCGGGGGAAGGGCCGACATGGTTGCCGGCCCTTCCTTTCCCGCAGATCACCAGCCGAGACGCGGGCCGAAACCGTAGCGGCCCCAATAGCCGCCCCAGGGACCCCAGGCGCTCCAGTTCCAGGCGGGATCGGCATAGTTCCGCGAGGCTTCCAGCTGGTCGGATGCGATGCGCGCGGCTTCCTGCGTAGCGCGATAGGCGCCGTAGGCCTTCTCGGTGCCGACCAGCAGGCAGTTGCAGTTCTTCGGATCGGCGTAGACGTAGGAGACGTTGTCGCCGTTCACGCGCTTGAAGAACTTGTTGGCGGGCAGGCGGGCAAGCATGGCCACGCGCTGCGGGGTGTTGGCGGGCTTCGAGACGAAGCCTGCGGCAACGAGCTTGTCTTCCGTGCGGTTGATCGAGGACTTCGACTTGGCCATTGCCGGCATCGAGACGATCATGGTGGCGGTCAGTATGGCGGCGAGCGCGCCGTTACGCATTGTGAACATGGATGAACCTCCTTGTTAGAGCCCCTCGTCCTGAGGTGAACACCATATGTGCGGGAGGTCCGGGTGGCGGCAGGTATCCTGAGGTATGGGATATCAACTATATGAAAACAAAAGATATATGTTGTGGCGGAGGGGCGTTCGGGCTTGCCGCCAACCGGCGGTACAGGGGCGCGCATGCCAATGTATGTCTGCCTTCGGCACCGCATTTGCGCGAAAGTGGCGGCAGGCAGAACGACGGGCGGGTCCGCTCGTCATGGCCTGGATGCGCGCCGCCCGGTGCAAGGACCGCCGCATCTTCGTTGAACTCTATTCGCGGGATTAGACGATGACCGAGGCAACTTCTTCCTTGACGGTTCCCAGCCTGACGAGCGACGACGGCTTGGGCCGCTACGTTTCCCAGATCCGCCGCTTTCCGATGCTCCGGCCGGATCAGGAGTATTCGCTCGCCAAGCGCTATGCCGAGGACCTCGATGCGACATCGGCGGCGCGGCTTGTCACCTCGCACTTGCGGCTCGTGGTCAAGATCGCGATGGGCTATCGCGGCTATGGCATGCCGGTCAGCGAGCTGATCTCCGAAGGCAATCTCGGCCTCGTCCGGGCGGTCAAGAAATTCGAGCCGGATCGCGGCTTCCGCCTGTCTACCTATGCCCGGTGGTGGATCAAGGCGCAGATGCAGGAATTCATCCTGCGGTCCTGGAGCCTGGTGAAGATTGGCACGACCGGCGCGCAGAAGAAGCTGTTCTTCAATCTGCGCCGGTTGAAGAATGTGCTCAATGCTTTCGAGGACGGCGATCTGCGCCCCGAGGACGTTCGCCATATCGCCGAGGAACTGGGCGTCGAGCAAGTCGAAGTGGTCAACATGAACCGCCGCATGTCACTTGGCGGCGATGCCTCGCTGAATGTTTCCCTCGCCGAAGAAGGCGGCAGCGAGTGGCAGGACTGGCTGACCGACGACGAGCCGCTTGCCGACGAGCAGATGGCCGCCGCGCAGGAATCGCAGGTCCGCCACGAGATGCTGGACATGGCGCTCAAGGAACTGAACGAGCGCGAGCGCCAGGTATTGACCGAGCGCCGCCTGGTCGATGAACCGCGCACGCTTGAGGACCTCTCGGTCGTGTTCGGGGTATCGCGCGAACGCGTCCGCCAGATCGAGGTCAGGGCCTTCGAAAAGCTTCAGAAGGCGATCGAGCGGATCGCGCTGCGCCGCGCCGCGCCGATGCGGATGGCGCTTGCGGCCTCGATGTGAGGGAGTCTTTTGGAAAATGCCCGACACGGGCATTTTCTTTGCAGCACCGGCCCACGCCCCCACCCTACCACCCTACGGTAGTATCATGCGGGTGGTAGGGTGGGGGCGTGGGCCGGTGCCGCCAAAATCCGCCTGCGGCGGATTTTTAAAAAAAAGCTAACCTTCAAGCGGCAGGCGGAACTGGAAGCGGGTTCCGCCTTCGGCCATGCGCTCGACTTCCAGCTTGCCGTCATGGGCCTCGATGATCGAGCGGCAGATCGCCAGGCCCATGCCCATCCCGGTTTCCTTCGTCGTGAAGAAAGGATCGAAGATGCGCGAGATCGCCTCGTCCGAGATGCCCGAGCCGGTATCCTCGACGCTGACGGCGACCGTCCCCTCCGCGACGTGGGAGCGGATCGTCAGCCGGTGGCCGCCCTCGGGCGCCGCAATCTGGCCCATGGCATCGAGCGCATTGCTGATAAGATTGACGACCACCTGCTGAAGCTGCACGCCGTTGCCGCTGATCGAACAGTCCTCCAGCGCGACCAGCGGGCTGACCTGCCTGAGTTCGATCTCGGCGCCGGTCAGCGCCAGCACGGTGCGGATCAGGTCGCCGAGGTCGATGATCTCGATCCGGGCCGGTGCCTGCTTGGCCAGGGCGCGGAGCTCGCGGACGATCTCCACGGCCCGCTCGGCGCCGCTGCGCGCGGCGTGCAGGCACTTGATCGCCTCTTCCACGTTCGGTTCGGCGCGGGACAGCCAGCGCACCCCGGCGCTGGCCTGTCCGGAAACGCTGGCGAGCGGATTGTTGATCTCGTGCGCGATCGAGGCGGCAAGGCTGCCCATCGTGATGAGGCGCGAATTGCGCGCGAGGTCGGCGCGGGCATTCTGCAACGCCGAATCGGATTCCATGCGCCGCTTGTGCTCCACCACCAGATCGGCATAAGCGCGCGCGGCATCGAGGGCATTGGCGGCCTGCGGCGCAAGCATGTCGAGCATGGCGATGCGCTGCGGGTTGAAGACGTGGGCGGTCAGCTCGTTTTCCAGATAGAGCACCGCCGTCAGCCGGTTCTGCTTGACCAGCGGCAGGGCCATCATCGCGCGCGTGCCGAAGTGCCGGGGGGCCTGGGCAAGGTCCTGCGTCGCATCCTGGACGATCTGCGGGACCTGTTCCTCCACCGCCTTGCGGATGAGGCCGATCGGCACGATGTCGTCCCGCGCGATGCGGGTCTGGACATCGACCACGACGTCGTCGCCGATCACCGAACCCGTCGCTTCTATCAGCAGCGCGTCGTTGCGCGTGGCGAGCAGGACGCCCCGGCGCGCACCGGCGTGAACGATCATCGCGCGCATCAGCTTCTCGATCACCTGATCGAGCTGGATTTCGCCGGACAGAGCTCTGGCTGCCTCCAGCGCGACGGCGGCGTCGAGCTGGTGTTGCTCGATCGTGCCGATCCGGGTTTCCTGCTCCCGATCGAGCGCCAGCATCGGATAGCCCTGTTCCAGCCGCGCGGCGAGACCGCCTGCGCCCCAGCGGATGAAGGCGTTCCTGGCCGACCGCGCGAAGTGCAGCGCGGCGGATTCCAGCCCGCATTGCCGGGCCAGTTCGGCCGCGCGCTCGTGGATCATCCCCAGTTCGTGGACGCGTTCGTTTTCCGAACAGGCAGCGGCGGCCTGTTCGTAAAGGCGCAGCGCTTCCAGGCCGGCACTTGCGTGGCGCGCGATTTCGGCTTCGAGCAGCAGATGCCGCCCAAGGAACGTCGCCGGGTTCAGCGCTGCCAGCTCGTCGAAGCGTTTGCGGCTGCTTTCGACGTGTTCGGCAAGGGCCGGGTCGAGCGCGCGACCGGCGCCCAGCGTCAGGATCGTCAGCGTGCGGTAGAGGTGCAGGTCGGCGAGGTTGATATGGGCGGGGACGGCCCAGGCCAGAATGTCCGCATGGTCGAGATAGGCCTGCGCGGTCCTGAGGTCGCCATAATGGAAGGCGGCCATTCCGGCATAGAGCCATTCGAAGAACAGCGTGGTCTGCGAGGTGTCCGCGGCGCCGAGTTCGTCGAAACCGGCGTCGGCGCCGCCGAACGGCGCGTGGTGCGAGACGTTGCCGTTTTCCAACCTGTCAGCGAACAGGATCTGCGCGGAGATCAGCCGCACGATATCGCGGAAGCCGAAGCGCCGGGCCAGCGCAAGCCCGTTCTGCGCCGCTTCGATCACGTGCGCGATCGGCCTGCCCATCGCCAGCAGGTCGGAGACGATGTGGTTGCTGGCATAGCAGGCATAGGCGGCGTCGCCGTGGGCCAGCGCCTGCCGCCGCGCTTCCGTGGCGAGCGAGAGCGCATAGGGCATCGGCTTCGTCCAGGCGCTGACCTGGTCGGCGGCGACCAGCGCGGCGGCGCGGCCTGCCTGCCAGCCGTTGCGCTCACTCAGCATGATCGCCAGCTGGGCATAATCGCACCCTTCGGCATAGGCGCCGTAATGGTGGGCGACGAGCACGCCGAACCAGGCGAAGCCGTGGGTGGAGGACGGCGCCATCCCCTCTGTCAGCGACAGTTCCGCCATCTTGGCGGCGTGCAGGAAGCTCAGTCCGTCGTCGACGAAGATGGAGGCGATCAGCGTCGCCAGCAGCGACATCTTCGCTTCCGTTGCCGCCGACGCGGCGACCGGCAGGCCGACGAGTTCACCGATGCCGCGCTGTGCACGGGCACGCAGAACCGCTTCGTAGGCGGCGCGAAGTTCGGCGTCGGAAGGATGCCGTTCGAGCACGATGCCAAGCAGTGCGAGACCCGCCAGACCCGCGCGGATGGCGCCTTCGTAGTCGGATTGCAGGGTCAGGATATTGGCGCGCAGGCGATAAGCCTCGGCCCGGTCGCAAGCGCTTTCGGCCCGGTCCAGCAGCGTGTCGGCAATGGCCGATGCCGCGTCCATCCGCCCTTGCAGGACCAGGCAGTCGCAGCGCAGCAGCAGCACTTCGCGGGCGAGCGCCGGCCCATCGCCCTGCTGTGTGGCCAGCCGGTCGGCGAGGTCGAGGTAGCGTTCGGCCTGCTCCACCGCGGCCGCGCCCTTTGCCCGGCGTGCGGCGACGATCAGCGCGTTCAGGAACGGTACGCGGTCCGCCTCCTCGAAACCGGCGGGTTCGGCAAGCTGGATATGATGGGCGATGTCGAAAGCGTCTTCGGCCTCGCTTTCGTCCTGGCCGGACAGCAGCAGGCGGGCGATGCGGGCATGATGCGCCGGGCGCTGTTCGGCCGGGGTCAACGCATAGGCGGCTTCGAAGACGCGGTCGTGCGCGAAGGCGACGCGGTCGTTGTCGCGGGTCAACAGACCGCCCGCGAAGGCCGGAGCGGCTGTTTCATCGACTTCGGCAGGTTCGCAGTCGAGCGCCTTTGCCAGCAGGCTCCGGCAAGACCGGGGACCGATCCAGGCGAAAGCGCGCAGCAGGTCGAGCGTGGCCGGGGGCAGGGCGGCAAGGCGGCGCTGCATGAGATCGGCGTCGTCGCTGCCGCGATACCGGGCCAGAGCCTCCTCGTCCCAGTCCCAGGTCTGGGCGAGCGGATCGAAGCGGAGCACGCCGTCTTCGGACAGGGCCTGGAGCAGCTGGGCGGCGAAGAAGGGATTGCCCAGCGTGCGATCGGCAATCGCGCTGACGAAGCGATCGCGCGCGGCGATTTCGCCCAGCTGGCTGTCGATCAGTCGCCCGAGTTCCACCGGTCCCAGCGGGGGCAGCGCGAGACTGGTCAGCCGGGTGCCGGATTCGCGCGCGCGCTCGCCCAGAAGGTCGAGCAGATGGCGGGCGGGCGGCTCGTTGTCGCGCAGTGCGAGGACGACGAGCAAGTGCGAGAAGGGGGCGGCGGCCAGGTGGTGCAGGAATGACCAGGTCGAATCGTCGGCCCACTGGATATCGTCGATGAACAGGATCGTCGGCGCGGGCGGCTCGACGGTGATCGACACCACTTTGGCGAGCGTGGCGTTCAGGCGTGCCAGGGCCTGGTCCGCCGGAAGGTCGGGAACGGACGGCAGGTCGCTGACGATCTTCGCGAAACCGGGCACGAGTTCGCTGATGAGCCTGCCCTTGCCGTCCAGCTGGTCCTGCAGGCGGGTGCGAATGGCGGCGGCCTGCTCCGTGCTGTGCCGGGCGAACTGCTCGACGACGGCGGCGATCGCCTGGGTCAGCGGCAGGTAGGGGGTCTGGCGCTGGTTCTGGTCGCACTTGCCCGCGAGGCCGGTCCAGCGGGGAAGCTCGGCACGGATATGTTCGACAAGGCTGGATTTTCCTGCCCCCGGCGCCCCCCGGATGACGACGATCTCGGCGTGCCCTGTCGTCTCCACGCGGTGCGACGCCTCGCGCAGGGCGCGGAGCTGCGTTTCCCGGCCGATGACGCGGGCACTGCCGTTCCGGCCGGGCGCTTTCTGTCCGGCGAGCGGGAACGGGACGATCTGCCCGGTCTCTTCCAGCATGCGGCGGCAGATCGCGAGATCGGCGCTCAGCGCAGCGGCATGGGAATAGCGTTCGGCGGGGTCCTTGGCGAGCAGGCGCAGGAGGATGTCGTCCAG
Source organism: Novosphingobium sp. BF6 (assembly GCF_058273105.1). Classification (NCBI taxonomy): domain Bacteria; kingdom Pseudomonadati; phylum Pseudomonadota; class Alphaproteobacteria; order Sphingomonadales; family Sphingomonadaceae; genus Novosphingobium; species Novosphingobium sp. BF6. Next base: position 379,576 of record NZ_CM177776.1, on the reverse strand, counting down.
CGCTTCCGGCAGGCCGGTGCGGATCGTGCTCGGTCGGCGCGGGCGCATGGCGACATGGGCGTGAAGCCACTCCGCCGGGGTGGAGACGTTGAACAGTCGCTGGCCGGTCAGCAATTCGTAGAGCGTGGCACCGAGCGAATAGAGGTCGCTGCGGACATCGCCCTTTGGGTTGGCGCGGTCCGCGAGTTCGGGCGAGGCATAGGGCAGGCTGACGTCGCTGGCCGCGCGCGGCAGGTCCAGCGGGTCTTCCGCATCGATCGCCCGCCCGAACCCGGCCAGGATGATTCCGCCGCAGGGTCGCCTGCGCAGGTTTTCCCGGTTGATCGCGCAATGCACGATATTGTGGCTGTGGACATGCGCCAGGGCATCGGCGGCACTCGTTGCGATATCGAGCCAGGCGGCGAGCGGAAGCGGCCGTTCGCTCCGTTCGAGGGGCAGGACGCCGTGATCCTCGAAGACGAGCACCGGCCCGTCCTGGGTCTTGACGAGAGCCACCGGAAATTCCGCGATCTCGCGGCTCATGCGTTCGCGCAGGCCGAACTCGCGCTCAAGCTGCCCGGCCGAGTCCGGCGCCGACCAGCGTGCCGCCAGCGACAGCCAAGCCTTGCCGGAACAAAGATCGACCAGCCGCTGTCGGCCTGTCCCATCGGAGAATGCGGTATCGGGCTGAAGGCGGGCCAGCCATGCTTCGTCGTACATAGGCTCTTGGGCTTTTGCGAGTGGACATCTTGCAGGCAAGAAGTGTTACCTGCCCGCAACAATCATACCGATGCGATGTGGCACGGCGAAGGCAAACTTAGGTATAGGTACAAGGACTTGCTGCGCGGCCGCGAGCCTTTCACGCCTTCTGGCGCACCAGGAAATCGTTGATCCGGATAAGCTCGGCGAAAGTCTTCGCACCCAGTTTCTTCATCAGGCTGGAGCGGTGCAGCTTCACCGTGATTTCGGTGATCCCCAGTTCCCCCGCCACCTGCTTGTTGAGCAGGCCCCGGCATACCCCGGCCATGACCTCCTTTTCCCGCGGTGTCAGCCGGTCATAGAGTTTCTGGCCCGCCTGGAGGTCGAGGCGCGCGGAGCGGCGCTCTCGGTCGCGGGACAGCGCGGTGGTGACGGCGTCCAGCAGGTCCTGATCGCGATAGGGCTTGGGCAGGAAATCGATCGCCCCGGCCTTCATCGCCTTCACGCTCATCGGGATATCGCCGTAGCCGGTCACGAAGATGATCGGAATGTCGTCTCCCCGCTCGGTGAGGCGGGTCTTGAACTCGAAGCCGCCGATCTGCGGCATGCGCACGTCCACGATCAGGCAACTGGTGACATCGGGCAGGTCCGCATCGAGCACGTCCTGCGCGGAGCCGAAGCACAGCGTCTTCAGGCCGACCGAGCGGAGCAGGCTGTCGATCGAATCGCGCACGAGGGCATCGTCATCGAGGATGATGACCAGACCGACCTCTTCCTCGGTCGAGGTGCCGCGCTCGCTCATGACGCTGTCTCCGAACGAGGGGCGGTTTGGAATGCATGTCTGTTCATGGATGTTTCCCCGAATTGCCTGGTCATCGCGCGATCGCCTCTGCGATCGCGTCAAGAAGTTCGTCCGGATCGACCGGCTTGGCGAGAAATCGCATGGCTCCGGCGGCCATGGCCTGGGCCTGCGCTTCGGGTGTCGGAAATGCGGTCATGAAAATGATCGGCACTTGCCAGCCCCTCTTCACGACTTCGCCCTGCAGTTCCAGGCCGGTCATGCCGGGCATGTTGAGGTCCGTCACGACACAGCCGACTTCGTCCGTCCGGCCGAATCCCAGAAGCTCGCGTCCACCGGCGAACATGGCGGTGGCCAGTCCCTCGGAGCGCACGAGGCTGTCTATGGAGTCGCGGACCAGCGGGTCATCGTCGACGATGGCGATCAGGCAGGTCCTGGACACGATGCGCTCCCGATTTTCTGAGGTGTTGTCAGGTCCAAGGGCATTGTCCTGAATAAGCAGTGAAATTGTCTGAACATGGCGGCCGGGGCGTCAGGTCGCGGCCGGGATCGAAAAGCGGAATCGCGCACCTCCTTCAGCCCGGTTCGCGGCCTCGATGGCGCCCCCGTGCTGCTCGACGATGGACCGGCTGATCGCCAGGCCGATACCCATGCCGTCGTCCCGGCTGCTGAAGAACGGTTCGAATATCTCGCGCGGATCGCTGAGCAGTCCGGTTCCGCTGTCGGCGACTTCCACCGTGACCATGTCGCCCTGGCGGAAGGCGTCGATCCACACGTCGCGGGGGCTCTCGGGCGCTTGGGAGATAGCCTTGCGCGCATTGAGGATCAGGTTGACCAACACTTGCTGCAACAGGATGCGGTCGCCGGTGATGCGGGGAAGATCGGGCGCGGCGCTGAGGTGGAGCGTGACCGCACTTTCGCGCAGTTCCAGGTCCAGCAGACCGGCGGTCTCCCGAATCAGGGTCTGCACGTCGAGTTCGGTCTGCTCGGATTCGCCCTTTCGGAACAGCCGGCGGACTCTGGCCACGACATCCGCCGCGCGGGTGCCGCTCAGCGCGATCTTGTTCAGGCAGTCCGCCACTTCGACGGCATCGGGTGCCTCGCGCGCAAGCCAGCGCTTGCCGGAACTGGCGAAGGCGGTGATCGCGGTCAGCGGCTGGTTGATCTCGTGGGCGATGAAAGCCGCGACCTGGCCGAGCGTGGTGGCGCGATTGACTTCGGTCAGTTCGCTCTGAGCTTGTGCCATGCGGCGGTGCAGGCGATTGCGTTCGGTGACGTTGACCGCCAGCATCAGCAGGCGGCTCCAGCTGTCGTCGTCCTCCAGCAGGGTGAGGCGGAGCACGACATCGACGAGCGCGCCGGTCTCGGTCAGGAACTGCGCTTCTTCCTCGATATCGCGCTGCCCCGCCGCCAGCGCGCGGAGCAGGCGGCCGAGAGACTGTTCGGCCGCCGGTGTGTGGAAGCGCAGGAGCGAGTGACCGATCAGGCCTTGGGCCCGGGCAACTCCGAACAACTGCACGGCCGCATCGTTGGCATCCCTGACGGTGGCCTTGGCCGCGACCCGGTTGATGACTTCGATATCGACGGTCCCGGCCTGCGCCATCGTCGCGCGGGCGGCGGAGAGGTCGATTTCCAGCATGGGCAGGCCGGCCGCGTGGAAGATCGTATGGTAGCGCTCTTCGGACTGGCGCCGGGCGGCGGCCTCGGCGCGCTGCTGGGTGACATCCGCGCTGGTCTCGAAAATGCCGGTCTCGCGGCCGAGATGGTCGAGGCGGGCGAGCCAGCGGCTTTCGAGGAGGATGCGGCGCCCGTCCTTGCGGACCCGGCTGATCTCGCCCGACCAGCTTCCCACCATGTCGATCACGGTCTTGGGATCGCCGGTGGCCTGGGTTTGCAGAAGCTGCCGCGCGGATTGCCCCAGAGCTTCCGCTCGGGTCCAGCCGTAGAGCTGCTCCGCCCCTTCGTTCCAGTACTGGATCGTATCGTCCGGTCCCCGCACCACGACGGTATCGTGGGTCAATTCGAGCATTCTGGCCTGCTCGGCCAGCGTATCGCGTGCCGAGCGATGGCGGACCGACAGCATCGTTATCATGCAGATGGCGAACAGCGAGACGCCCAGCCGCATGGCGGGCGATCCGAAGGGGGCGGCCCAATGGCTGTACAGGAAGCCGATGAAGGTCAGGACGCTGCACGCGATTCCGGCCATGACCGTGGCGGCGCGCCTGTTCGACCAGGAAGCGATCAGGACGGTCGAGGTGTAGAGGACCGCGACCGCGCCTTGCAATGGACTGAAGATGTCGAGAGCAAGGACGGTCAGGCCGGAAATCAGCGCGGCCAGACAGATCGATCGATCCGATCGCATGAGCGGCCTGCCTCTCAACTTCCCTGTGATCCTGACAAAACGCACCCGACCAAATCCACGGATGCCTCGGCAATATCGCCGCATCCTTTGAACTGTGCCGGACCGGCGATCGCACCGCATGCGAGCGGAAACGTTCATGGCCGACACTATCGACGGTTATGCCGGGTATCGTGCAGCGGCGGAACTATACGCTGGTTGGGGGCGCTCCCCGGCGAGGGCGCGCGTCATCCGGTCAGAGGCCATCCCGCTGGTGATGACGAATCTGCGAATCGAAACGGTCCGAATCCGGCCGGAAGGACCCGCAAAGAGAGGCGATCGGTTAAATCACTTCGTTAGCTAACAACAATCTGCACGGAATTGGACTGAATGTGCGTTGGGGCGCGAACCTCTATTAATGGGAAGAATCCCAGATTTTCGACGAATCAAAACGATTGCAATAAATGATGAAGAAGGCTTTTGGCCGTAAAAATGTCCCAAAACGGGCAATCTAACCGTTAGCGAATATTTTATGATTGCTTCACCTATTAAGCCTTCCTAAGTCCTCGACCGCGCCCGGTGCGGGGCGTCCAGTTGCGAGCGGCAGGAGGCTGATCGCGCCGGTCATGCATTAAGCGGGGGGCTTAATGATGTTCGATCGTTTGTGGCGGCTGTCGCATGCCGTCTTCAGGGTCCGCAGCGCCTTGCTGCTCGCGCTTTCATGGGCGCTGCTCCTTTCTGGAGCGGGGCCGGTTCGGGCCGCCACGGATTCGGTGGCGATCGATGTCGTCGCGCGGATCAAGGAGCGCTGCGGTTTCGCCTCCGGCGCTCCTGCCGGCATTACGGCGCCGCGCGATCTGGAAAGTGCCGCAAACTTCTCCCTCGCGATCGGTCTCGATTGCAACACGCCCTATGCACTCGGCGTCACCTCGCAGCGCGGCGCGTTGACGAACGTGGATGCCGCCGACGACGGCTCCGGCTTTTCGTTCAGCAAGCGCTACCGGGTCTCGTTGGCGCTCAATACCGATCGGGGCATCGTTCGCAGCGCACCCTGCATTTCCGACGAGATGGCCGACGGCGGCCGCTGTGCCTTCGCCACGCTGATGCCCGGTCGGGGCCTTCGGTCCGGTGCGGGCATCAGCGTGGGCCGCAATGCGGTGATTTCGATCGACTGGGCGGCGCAGGCCTCCGCCCAACCCCGCCTCGCGGCGGGGCATTACAAGGATACTCTCATTCTGGTGGTTGGACCACGCGCATAACTGCAGTCCTCCAGCATGAAGGGCGGGGCGTTGGGTCGGCGCGTCGCTCAATCATCGGCCACCTGTCCCGGTAGCCGGTGCACGTCGCAAGACCCGCGAAAGCGGTCTTCAATCCTCCGGCGCGTTCCTGCGCCAAATGTACCCTAGGAGCTGAATATGAAGCGTTCGATCCTCGCCGCCACTGCGGCAGCCGTTTTCGCCCTTGCCGCCGGTTCGGCCCAGGCCGCCACCACCAGCATCGACATCAATGCCCAGGTCGACAGCAAGTGCGGTATCTCCTCGCAGGCTTCGTCGATCTCGCTCGGTGACCTGACCGACGCCAATGCCAAGATCCGTTCGACCGTCACCGAGGAAATCGCCCAGAAGTTGACCGACGCCCGCGTCGTCGCCTTCTGCAACAACGGCGGCAGCAACGTGAAGGTCGAGCGTGCGGTTCTCGCCCTCCAGGGCGCGAGCGGCAACGGCCTGGCACAGGGCGATTTCGCCCAGTTCATCCGCTACAACCTCGACACCTCGATCAACGGTCTGGCGCTTGACTCGACCTCGACCGACGGCGGTTCGACCGTTGCCCAGCGCTTCGGCGGCCACGACAGCCTGAGCTCGGCCGCCACGCGCGTCCAGTTCGTGAAGGCCGCCAACCAGGGCGCCGCCGTCGCCACCTCGAACGGTTCCAACCGCACCGCCACCAACTGGTCGTCGCTGACCGATCGTCGGCTGGCTGCCGGCACCTACTCGGGTTACGTCTCGATCGAGCTGACCCCGGCTGCCTGATGTCGTCCGGGGGCGGGCCTTCGCGCCTGCCCCCGGCTTCTTTCCGAGAAGACTTCCATGATCCCGCATCCTGCCCGGCGCGTCCTGCGTCCGTTGCTGTCGTGGCTTGCCCTGCTGGCAACCACCGGTCCCAGTCTGGCGCTGAACGTCCAGCCCGTCGTGGTCGACCTGCAAACGGCGGGGCGCCGCACTTCGGCCGTCGTCACCCTGCAGAACACCTTCCCGGACACCGTGCCGGTGGAAGTGACGGTCCACCCCGTTCGCGTCGTGGACGGCGAACTGCGCGAGGCGGAGGATGTGGAGAGCGACGATGTCCTCGTATTCCCCAGCCAGGCCACGCTTGCGGGCAACCAGTCGCAGGCGTTTCGCGTGCAGTGGATCGGCCAGCCGCTGGAAGGCGAAAGCCGCCATTTCTACGTGACCATCGCCCAGCTACCGGTCGCCATGCCGGAAAGCCAGAATGCGATCCAGGTCTTGCACCGTTTCAAGGTCCTCGTCAGCGTCGGGACCAACGGCGAAGCGCCCGCGCTGAAAGTGGTCGAGGCCAAGGTCGGCACCGATGCCGCCGGAAAGCCGCAGCCGATCCTGACGGTCGCCAACGACGGCACCAGCTACGGCTACGTCGCCACCAACCGGATGACCGTGATCGAGCGCCGCGCCGACGGTTCCGAGGCCTATCGCAAGACTTTCGAACCGGAGGAAATCCGCGAAAGCATGGGCCTTGGTCTCGTGCCCTCGAAGGCCAGTCGGATTTTCCCGATCAATGTCGAACTCCCCGAAGCCTCCGGCACGCTGTCGGTCGAGCTGAATTCGGCCGGAAGCAAATGACGCCGTGCCGGATCGCCGCGCTCTCTATCTTCTCGGCCTGGCAGGCCTTGCACCGGGACTGACGCCGTTCGGCTCGCTGGCCGCGCACGCGCGGACGAGTGCGCCTGCACGTCTGGTAACGCATACCGCACCCTTTCGCGGCATGACCGCGGCGATTTTGCCGGTGCCGGTCTGGGACGTGATGCCGACACCCGCCTGGGAGACACCGCCCACGGCGTCCGGGCATCGGCAGGCTCGCCTCAACAGCACCGGGCGCGACATTCCGATGGGCGGTCCGCTGACCGACAATGGTTTCGTGCTTGGCGAAGTGTCCTACACTCTGGCGGCCGACGATCGTATCCTGGTCGATACCGCCGAATTCCTGGCCCTCTTGCGCGGCGTCCTGTCCGCCGAGGCCTGGTCGCGGATCGCCGAAGCGGTGGACGGCAGGCCCGATATAGCCACCACCGAGCTTGCAGCGCTGGGCGTGACGCTGGCTTACGATCAGGCCAGCCTCGGCCTGACGATGACGCTGGACCCTGCCTTGCGCCAGCGCCAGTCGATCCGGGTCATGGGGGGGTACGATCCCGTCGCAGGGCCGGTCCAGACGCCCGCCGACCTGTCCGCCTATTTCACGGCCTTCGTCAACAGCGACTACGTGCACAAGGGGGCCGGCACCGGCTTCGTCACGCCCAACGTAGTCTTCGACAGCGCGGTGCGGGTGCGGGGACTGGTGCTGGAAAACGAAGGCAGCATCCAGGACAGGTTCCGGCGCGAGGGCACGCGCATCGTCTATGACGACGAGCGGCGCACCGCCCGCTACACCGCCGGCGACCTCGAGCCGGTCTCGCGCGGGTTCTCCGGATCGAGCCCGATGGCGGGGCTTTCGCTTTCGCGCGTCTATGCGGACCTCGATCCGCAGCGCAACATCCAGCCGCGCGGACAGCGATCCTTCACCCTTACCCGCGCCTCGACGGTCGAAACCATCGTCAACGGACAGTCGGTGCAGGTGACGCGGCTCAACCCCGGCACTTACGACATCGGCGATTTCCCCTTCGCGCAGGGCGCCAATGACGTGCGGCTGGTCGTGCGCGACGACAGCGGGCGGGAAAACGTGATCGCCTTCTCGATCAATTTCGACCGCACGCTGCTGGCTGCCGGATTGAGCGAGTTCGGGTTCTACGGCGGCGTCAAGGCACCGTTCCGCACAGGCGGCCGCCATTACAGCGGGGCGCCGGTCGCATCGGGCTTCTATCGCCGCGGCCTGACCGAGGAACTGACGGTGGGCGCCAACTTCCAGGCCCAGCGCCGGGGCGGCGTGGGCGGGGCCGAAGTGGTCTGGGCCTCGCCGATCGGCACCCTGGCTTTCAATCTTGCCGGATCGCACAATGTCGATGTGGGGCAGGGTTATGCGGTGAACATCGGCTACGAGCTTTCGCGCGTGGGCAGTGGCAGCAATGCCCGCTCGCTGACCGCCTCGGTCCAGGCGACGAGCCGGAACTTCGCGCTGCCGGACAGTCTTTCCGCCAGCAATCCTTACGCTCTGGACATTGGCGCGACGTATTCCCAGTCGCTCGGCGCCGATCACTATTTCAGCCTCGACGGCTTCCATTCGATCGGGCGCGGCGGCAGGCGGGACCAGTCCACCGCCCGTGCCACTTATGGATGGCGGCCCAATCCGCGACTGCTGCTGACGGCGGAAGCGTCCTATCGCCGCAGCGAGCGCAATTCCGGGCCAGGCGCGCGAATCTCGCTGATCTACCGCTTCGACCGCAGCTCCAGCGTCACCACCGATCTCGATACCCAGCGCGAGCGCGCCCGTGTCAGCTACCAGCGCTCTAGCGGCACCGGAGTGGGGTCGTACAACGCCTCGGCCAATGTCGACCGGGTCGAGGATTCGGTGGGCGTCAACGCCGCCGTCAACGTGCTGACCAACCGCGCGGAACTGGGCGCGGCGCACAATACCGCGTTCTCGAACGGCGGCGCCATCATCGACCAGCGCACCTCGCTGCGGGCGGCCTTCTCGCTGGCCTATGCCGGGGGCAGCCTCGCGCTGTCGCGCCCGATCTACGACAGTTTCGCGATTCTGAAGTCCCATGCCTCGCTGGAAGGCAAGGCTGTCTACATCGATCCGCGCAAGAACGAGTACATGGCGAAATCCGGCCTGTTCGGCGGCGCGGTGATGCCGCAGCTGACTTCCTATTCGCCGCGCCTCCTGACTTACGACGTGCCCGAGGCGCCCTCGGGCTACGATATCGGCACCGGCATCGTCCAGGTCCGGCCGCCCTATCGTGCAGGCTATCTCGTCACGATCGGTTCCGATTACTTCGTCACGTATACCGGGCAGCTGCTGAAGCCCGACGGTGCCCCGCTCGAACTCGTGGGCGGCAGCGCCTTCGAAGTGGCGGTGCCGGACCATGCGCCGGTGCAGATGTTCACCAACCGCTCCGGTCACTTCGCGGTACAGGGCCTGCGCGCGGGCCAATGGCGCATCGAAATGCCGACCGACGCGGGCAAGCTCGTCTACCTGATCGACGTGACGACAACGCAGGCCGCCTTGCAGCGCGGCGGTGCACTGAAGCCGGAGGGAACCCCATGAAGATCGCCGCCACGCTCCTGACCTGCGGCGTCGTCGCCTTGGCCCTGCCGCAGGCCGCCAAAGCCAACTGCGCCGATTTCCGCGCTTCCGCCAGCGAACTTACGCTGGACTACGACCCGTTCGACCGGGCCGAGATCGAGCGTGCCTTCACCATTCACGTCCGGCGGCTGGACCCGCGGGTGACCGCCGTGCGCCTCGTCCTCGCCAATCCGGGGGCGATCAACCGCGGTGCCGCTCTGGGGCGCAACAGCTCGGTCCGCTACGACATTCGCTGGGTCCGCGATACGGGCCGCATGGTGCTGGTCTCCGGCGCGGAGCAGCCGAATGCGACGAACGGCGCGCTGGTCCAGTTCTCGCCCGGTGCCGGGGGCGACAATGTCAACGAGACGTTCCGCATCCAGGTTCCGGCAGGGCAGGGGATCGTCGCCGGGAACTACTACCAGCCGCTCGAGCTGCGCTTCGTGTGCCTGGCCGGGCGGGACGAACTGGATCGCGGCATGCAGCTCGGCAGCCAGGTCGCGGTCGACCTGACGGTGCCGGAGCGTATCGCCACGTTCGTGGGATCGATGGGCATCCAGCGCGGTCGCATCGATTTCGGCGATGTCGACGGTTCGGGCGGCAATCTCACGCGCGGGCTGACGGTGACCGCGCAGTCCACGGTGCCTTACGAGATTCGCGTGGCCGAGGAGCGCGGCGCCCTGAAACGCTTCGACGGCGACGAGGCCGCACTGCCCTATGCGCTCAAGGTTTCGGGCTTTCCGGTGTCCGACCGGTCGATGATCGCCTGCAGCCAGACTCCCGCGCCCGGCGGACGGAACCACGGCGTACAGGTGGAGCTGGCGGGCAAGGACCTGCAACGCCTTCCGGCAGGCCAGTATGCCGATGTCATCACGCTGACATTCTCGCCGCGCCTGGGTCTCTCGGGCGGCGAGGGCTGCTCCTCGGTCCGGCCTTAGAGCATTTTCTAACCGGGTGGATCACCCGATGACTCGGAAACTGCTCTAGAACACCTCGCCCTTGGGTTCGGCTTCGAGGCTGAGGTTCATGTCCTGCGAAGGCGCTTGGTTCAGGATCAGCCGCAGCTGCCGTTCGCGGAAGGCCGGCGCGCGGTTGTCGACGATGACGGTATGGGTCCGGTCCGAGGCGAGGGGTACGGGAACGCCGCCGACTTCGACCCAGGCATCGACCAGCCCGGCCGGATGGTTCAGCGTCACGGTATAGCCCGCCAGACTGTTGCAAAGCTCGTGGATCGTGCCGAGGTCGTTGGCGCCTGCTTGGATTGCATGTGCGGGCGCGGCGGCCATGGTGACGCGGCAGACCGTCGGTACGCGACCGGACACGGCGATGGAGGCCCCGTCATAGGCGGTGGCAGCGGTCGTCGGCAGCAGCAGCGCGGTCGGCATGAGGACCAAGGCCAGCGGCAGTGCGTAACGCTTCATTCCAGACATCGACATACGATCCTCCTGATGAAACCGACTATCGCTGTCCGGACTGAAACTACCGTATAATACCATAGTTAATGGGCGCTAAACCCGGTGTTATCACTTAATTCACGGTCGCCTGGGACATCTCCCTAACGGCCCGGTCATGGCATGGTTGCCTATTCAGACCCGTCTGTTCGGCCGCGACCGGCTGTAGAATTTGCCAGTCGCTGACCGGCCCTTGCCGCGATCGATGCCATGCCCAGCGGGACGCCGCTGCTGGAGTTTCCCGATATCGCCCCGCGCGGACTGCGGCATTTCTCATCCCGGCGGGCGTGATCGGTGCGGTGCCGCCGTCCGGCATGGCGATGCGCGCCTTGCCTCGGTGCGCAACACATACCGAAATATGATAGGACGTCGCGGCACGCTCGACGAAAAGACGCGGATGTCAGGGGAAAGGCGGCAATCTGTGGAGGACATGCCTTCACCTTCATCTCTTCGCGCGGCGTTCGGGCCTTTCGTCCTCCATGCGGGCGAACGCCTGCTTACCCGAGACGGCGTACCGGTCGAGATCGGCGGGCGCTCGCTCGATCTGCTGACGGCGCTCGTCGAACGGGCCGGGGCGGTCGTCGGCAAGCGCGATCTGCTGCGCCGGGTCTGGCCCGATGTCGTCGTCGAGGATGGCAGCTTGCGGTTTCACATGGCGGCGCTGCGCAAGACGCTTGGCGAAGGCGTGGACGGTGCGCGCTACATCAGCACCCAGGTCGGTGTCGGCTATGCTTTCGTCGCCCGGATTTCTCCTCGGGCCGGACGCGAGGTGACGGCGCAGCCGCGCGCCGGGACGATGGCGCGCCCGCAATCCGCCCCTCCGCTGCCGGGCAGAATGCGCCGCCTGCTGGGGCGTGACGCGGATGTGGATTTCCTGATCGCACTGCTCGGCGAACACAAGCTCTGCGCCATCGTCGGTGCGGCGGGAGTCGGCAAGACGACGCTGGCGGTGGAAGTGGGGCACCGGGTGCTGGGGGCGTTTTCGGGCCGGGTCCACTTCGTCGATCTCGGCGCGCTGGAACGGTCAGAACTCGTGCCTTCGGCGATCGCCGAAGCCTTGGGCATTCCCGTACAGGCGGAAGATCCGCTGGTCGTCGTGCTTGGCCACTTGCGCGACCAGCGGCTGCTGCTGGTCCTCGACAATTGTGAGCACCTGATCGACGCGGTCTCCAATACGGCGGAGCGGATCGGCGAGGCCGCGCCCGAGGTGCGCATTCTGGCAACCAGCCGGGAGCCGCTGCGGATCGTCGGCGAGCAGGTTCACTGGCTCGGCGCGCTGGCCTATCCGGGGGACCGGGCGGATGCCTTGGGGCCGGAGCAACTGGCGGCCTTTCCCGCCGTCGAACTGTTCGTCGAGCGGGCCGTGGCGGCGAACAGCGGGTTTCGTGTCGACCGGGAGGCGGTGCGGGGGATCGCCGATCTCTGCGCCCGGCTCGACGGCATGGCCCTGCCCATCGAACTGACCGCAGCACGCGCCGCCGTGCACGGGCTGGAGGCGACCGCGCGGATGCTGGGCGCGCGTTTCAGTCTTGGCTGGACGGGGCGGCGCACGGCCGTCGCGCGGCAGCAGACGCTCCAGGCGACGCTCGACTGGAGCTACGATCTCCTGTCCGAGACCGAGCGGCGGACGATCGAGCGCCTCTCGGTGTTCCTCGGACCGTTCTCGCTGGAGGCGGCGCTGGCGGTCGTGGCGGGGGACGATCTCGATGCGCCGGCCGTGGCCATGGCGCTCGATGCGCTGATCGCCAAGTCGCTGGTTGCGGCCGATCGCGGCGGCGGACCGAATGCCTATCGGCTGCTGGAAATGACTCGCGCCCATGCGCAGGACAAGCTGCGTGGGCGCGGTTCCGGCGAGGCTGGCGCCGCCGCACGCCGTCATGCCGCCTTCTATCTGGCGCTGCTGGAAGACATTCGCGCGGAAGACGGCAGCTATTCCCGCGGCCGCATCCGCATCGTCGGCCAGATCGGCAATATCCGCAGCGCGCTGGCCACCTGTTTCGACAACGGCGAGGATCCGGAGCAGGCCTTGCGGCTCAGTGCCGTCAGTGCGCCGATCTTCCTTGAAATGTCGCTGCTGGCGGAAAGCCGGGACTGGTGCGCCCGCGGGCTCGCGCTGCTGGACGGCGACACGACCGGAACCCCGGAAGAGTACGAGCTTCAGGCCACGCTGGGGCTCACGCTCATGTTCACGCGCGGCAACAGCGATGCCGTGGAAACGGCGCTGCGGCGGGCCCTGGCGATAGCGGTCTCGCTGGGCGACGCACGGCGGCAGCTGCGCCTGCTCGGGCGGTTGCATATCTTCCACGAGCGCATCGGCGACTATGCCGTCGCCCACGAATGGGCTGAGATGGCGCTGGCGGTGGCCGCGACGCTCGACGATCCGGAGGCGAGCGCGGTTGCTGCCTCGCTGTCGGGCATATCGCATCATCTCGGCGGCGACCAGAAGCTGGCGCGCGAACATCTGGAGCGGGCGGTGCGGCTTTCCCTGCCGTCCGAACGGTGGCGCACGATCCACTACGGTTTCGATCATCGCAACCGTTCGATCATCGCCCTGGCGCGCACGTTCTGGCTGCTCGGCCATGCCGACCGGGCGCGCCTGTTGGCGGAAGAGGCGGTGCGGGAAGCGGAGCGGCTGGATCATCCGACGACTCATTGCATCGCGCTGATCTGGGCGCTGCCGATCCATATCGCGACGGGCGACCTCGCCCGTGCGGCGGTCACGCTCGACACGTTCGAAACGGCGGCGCGGCGCAATGCCTTCGCGCCCTATATCGCTGCCGTGGGCGGCCTGCGCGGCAATCAGGCCTTGCGGAAAGGCGATTGGCGCGCGGCGCTGGACGGGGTGGGCGATAGCCTGATGCGATTGCAAGCCTTGCGCTACGATCTGTTGACGACCTCCTTCTCCTCCACCCTGACTTTGGCGCTGATCCGGGCCGGACGGCGCGAAGAGGCGCGCGAAAGGATCGATGCCGCCCTTGCGCGCTGTGCGGCCAATGGCGAGCATATCTACACCCCCAATCTGCTGCGGATCAAAGCGGCGATCCTTGCCGAAGGATCTGCGGAAGAGGCCGGACAAGCCCTCGCGCTGCTGGAGGAAGCTCTGGCATGGAGCCGCCGTCAGGGCGCGCTGGCCTGGGAGTTGTGGATCATGCTCGATATGGTGCCCTTGCTCGCCGCGCGGGGGCGGGGCGGCGAAGCGCTGGGGCGGCTGACAACCCTGCGCGCGGCCTTTACCGAAGGCTTCGACACCAGCGATCTCCGCCGCGCGGATGCCGTGCTGGAAGAGCTGCGCAAGGATATGACATCCGGCGCCGAGACCGCCTCGCGAAACCAAATGTAACTCTCAGTCCACCCAATTTCACAACCTCTTCGGTAGAGGCCGCGCCCGCCTGCGCCGGTTGCGATGACGCGGCGGGCAGTGAAGAGGGACGATCACCGATGGCCGGCCATTCCCCCCAGCGGATAGACTGGGGCACATTCCTGGGTTGGGCGCGCGGCGTGCTGGCGCCCGACCGCGCCTTCATGACGATGGCGATGATCTACGGCGCGGCGATCGGCCTGCTGTCGCTGGCGACGCCGATCTCCGTGCAGATGCTGATCAACTCGGTGGCGAACACCGCCCTGCCGGTGCCGCTGTTCACGCTGGCTGCCGTACTGTTCGGCCTGCTGGCGCTGTGGTCGCTGCTCGGCGCGCTGCGCAGCTATGTGATGGAGATCTTCCGTCGCCGCCTCTTCGCGCGCTCGGTGGCCGAGATCACGCTTCAGGCGGTTCATGCCCAGAACCCGTTCTTCCAGGACGAGCGCCGGGGCGACCTGTTCAACCGCTTCTTCGAGGTGGCCACCGTCCAGAAGGCGGTGCCCTCGCTGCTGATCGGCGGCTTCACGATCTTCTTCCAGGCGATGATCGGCTTCATCGTCACCTCGTTCTACCACCCGGTATTCCTGGCCTTCAATCTGCTCTTCGTGCTGGCGGTCTGGATCATCTGGAAGATCTGGGCCCGCGCCGCGATGGAAAGCGGCGTGGCGCTGAGCCACCGCAAGTACGAGACCGCGCACTGGCTGGAAAGCGTGGGCGCCTCCAACGGCTTCTACAAATCCAGCCGCCATCTCGACTATGCGATGGACATGTCGGAGATGCGCACGGCGGCCTATGTCGATGCGCACCGCGAGCATTTCCGCGCGACTTTCCCGCAGAGCGTGGCGCTGCTGCTGCTCTATGCGCTGGCCAGCGCGGCCTTGCTGGCGCTGGGCGGCTGGCTGGTCATTCGCGGCCAGCTCTCGATCGGCCAGCTGGTCGCGGCGGAGCTGATCCTGTCGAGTGTGTTCTACGGCGCGGCGCAGCTCGGGCCTTATCTCGACACGTTCTACGATCTGGTCGCGGCGGTCGAGGAACTCTCGCTGTTCCATGCCATCCCTGTCGAGGACATGGCCCCGCGCGGCGAGGGCGATGCCCGGCCGCGCGACGGCGGCCTGTCGCTGCGCCGGGTGGCGATCGCCGCCGCGGGGGACCGTGCGCGCTTCGATCTCGACATCCCCTCGGGCACCCACGCGGTGGCGGCAAGCGATCCGGGGATCGACCGGCTGCTCAGCCGCATGCTCAAGCGCCATTACCGCCCCGACGAGGGGCTCGTCACGCTCGGCGGCGCCGATATCGCCGCGCTCAACATCTACCGCCTGCGCAGCGACGTGATCGTGCTTGACCGCCCGGACATCGTCGAAAGCACCATCCGCGACTACTTGCGTCTCGCCAATCCGCAGGCCGACCCGGCGCAAGTGCTGGACGTGCTGGATCTCGTGGGGCTGGGCGACCGGATCGTCAGCCTCGACGGCGGCATGGACTGCCTGCTGTCCTCCAGCGGCTGGCCGCTGACGCGCGCGGAGACGATGCGCCTCAAGCTGGCGGGCGCCCTGCTGGCCCGCCCGCGCGTGCTCATCCTCTCGGGCCTGTTCGACATGGTGCCGGTGGAGGAGCTGCGCCCCGCTTTGAAGGGGCTGGACGACCGCGAGACGACGATCATCGTCTTCACCTGCCGCCCAGATGCTTTCGAGTTCGACCACATGCTCTGGCTTGGACGGGATTCCCAATTGCTGACACAGGACCGCGCGGCCTTCGCCGCCGCCCGCAACGCCGCGAAAGCCCGTAACTCCGCGGAAGGAGGCTTCCATGCCCTTCCGCGATGATCACATTGTTCATTTCAAGACGCTCCAGAGCCTGCGTCCGCCTCGCCCCGCGCGGGTGCTGGGCTGGATACTGCTGATCGCGATGGCCATCGTCGTCGCCTTCCTGCTGCTGGTGCCCTGGCAGCAGACGTCGAACGGCAACGGCTCGGTCATCGCGCTCGACCCGCGCGACCGGGTGCAGAACATTACCGCGCTCGTCCCCGGACGGGTCGAGGAATGGTACGTGACCGACGGCGAACTGGTGAAGAAGGGCGACCGTATCGCCCGCATCGCCGACAACGATCCCAACCTGATCGCCCGCCTCCAGGCCGAGCGCGCGCAAGTCGATGCCGAGATCGCCGCGACCCGTCAGGCGATGGGCGTGGCCCAGCGCGACGTCGGGCGCATGCAGCAGCTCTATGGCGAAGGGCTGGCGCCGCGCCGCGATCTCGAACTCGCGCAGATCAAGGTGGCCGACTACGGCGCCAAAGTCGCCAAGAGCCTGGCCGACCGCAACCGGCTGGACATCAACATCAACCGTCAGTCGGTGCAGATGGTCCATGCCCCGCGCGACGGGCGCATCCTGCGCATTCTCGGCGGCGACAGTGCCACGATGGTCAAGGAAGGCGACGTGATCGCCACTTTCGCACCCGAACAGGCGGTGCGCGTGGTGGAACTCTACGTCGACGGGCGCGATGTGCCGCTGATCCATCCGGGCCGCCCGGTGCGCATGGAGTTCGAGGGCTGGCCGGCGATCCAGTTCAGCGGCTGGCCCTCGGTGGCGGTCGGCATGTTCGACGGACAGGTGCGGGCGATCGACGTTTCCGCTTCCGCCAACGGACTGTTCCGCGTGCTGGTGGAGCAGAAGCCGGGCGCGCGGCCCTGGCCGAAGGAGCCGTTCGTGCGTCTCGGTGCCAAAGTGCGCGGCTGGGTGATGATGGACACCGTGTCGAGCGGCTACGAACTCTGGCGCCTGCTCAACGACTTCCCGCTGCAATATCCGGTGAGCGCCCTCGAAGCGGGCACTTATGCGGGCAGCGTGAGCGGGAAAGACAGCTCCGCCGGGAAGGAAGGCGGCAATGCCAAGTAAGCGCCTTGCTATTTGGCTGTTGGCGGCCGGTTTCGGCGCGCTCGCCGTGCCCTTGGCGGCCCAGCAGATCGCGCCCTTGCCCCGGCCCGCGCCGGTCGATGCGCCGGTGCTGCAACTGGACGACCTGCTCGCCAACTCCGCCCGGCAATCGCCGCAGATCATCGAGGCGCTGGCCCGCACCCGCGCCGCCGATGCCAGGCGGCTGACGGCGGAGGGTGCCTTCGACACGGTCTTCTCCGCCGAGGGCGGATCGCGGCTGATCGGGTACTACGGCGGCACATATGCGGATGCGAAAGTGGCGCGCCCGCTGGAGAACTGGGGCGGCCAGGTTTACGGCGGCTACCGCGCGTCGAGTGGCCGTTTTCCGCTCTACGAAGACAAGAACTACACCAACGAGTTCGGCGAGATCCGCGCGGGCGCAGTGTTCTCCCTGCTGCGCGACCGGATGATCGACGACCGCCGCTTTGGTCGGGTGACGGCGGATGCCGATCGCGCCATGGCCGATGCCGAGCGGCAGATGGTGGCCATCGGCGTTCAGCGCAAGGCGCTCGACGCCTATCTGAACTGGGTGGCGAGCGGCGAGCGGCTCAAGGTCTATCGCCATCTCCTCGACCTTGCGCAGGAGCGTCAGCGAGGCCTCGATCGCGCCTACAAGGCCGGGCTGCGCCCGCGCATCGTCCTGACCGAGAACGACCAGATGGTGCTCCGCCGCCAGGCCATGGTCGTCCAGTCCGAGCAGGCGATGGCCGCCGCCGCCAATGCCCTCTCGCTTTACTGGCGCGACGGCGAGGGCAACCCGACGATCCCGCGCCGCGAACAGTTGCCCGCCGCGCTGCCGGAGCCGGTCGTGACGGCCATGCCGCAGGACCTCCAGCGCCCGGACCTGCTGGTGGCCGAACTGAAGACGCGGCTGGTGCAGGATCGTCTTGCGCTCGACCGCAATGCCCTGCTGCCGCGCCTCGACCTCAACATGGAAGTGGCACGCGACATCGGCGATATCGGCCCCGGCGGCGCCTCGCGCAGCGGCAACGACGTGCGCTTCGGGCTCAAGTTCTCGGTCCCGCTCGAACAGCGCACGGCGCGCGGCAAGCTGATGCAGACCCAGGCGGAACTCGACGCCAACCAGACCCGCGCGCGCTGGCTGGACGAGCAGATCCGCGCCGAAGTGGACGGGATCGCCATCGCCTTCGATGCCGCGACGCAGCTTATCGCCCTGTCCGAGCAGGAAAAGCAGCGCGCGGATACGATGGCGGTGGCCGAGCGGCGCCGGTTCGAGATGGGCGCCAGCGACCTGTTCCTCGTCAACACGCGCGAGGAAACCGCGGCCAGCGTTGCGCTGGGGCTGCTCGACGGCCGGTTGAAACGGCTGGCATCGAGCGCCGACCTGGCCGCTGCCTCGGGCAATGCCGCCGCACTGGGTCTCTGAACAGACACCTTGCATGGTTCGCCCGGCGACGCCAAGGAGCCGGGATGCGTATTGCTCTTTTCGAACCGGAAATCGCCGGAAACGTCGGTGCCGTCCTGCGTCTCGGTGCCTGCATGGGGGCGGCCGTGGATCTCATCGAACCCCTTGGGTTCGAATGGGACGATCGCCGGGTGCGCCGCACGGCGATGGACTATATCGATCATGTGGTCATCCGGCGCCATGCCGATTTCGACGCGTTCAGGGCCACCATCGGGTCGCAGCGGCTGGTGCTGTTCACCACCAAGACCCGGCAGTCGTCCTACGATCTCCGCTACAGGCCCGACGATATCCTGCTGTTCGGAAAGGAAAGCGCAGGCGTTCCCGAAGCGGTTTCCGAGGCCTGCCATGAACGCGTGCGCATTCCCATGCGTCCCGAAGTGCGTTCGATGAACCTGGCGAGTTCGGCGGCGCTTGCTCTGGGCGAAGCCTTGCGCCAGACGGCAAGCCTGCCGGGCTGACGCCTTAGTCTCGACGGCCCGCGCCGAGATGGCTAGAGCGGGGCGCATGACCTCACAGATCACCATCCGCCGCCCCGACGACTGGCATGTGCATCTTCGCGATGGCGAGATGCTGAAAGCGGTCGTCGGCTACACCGCTCGCCAGTTCGCGCGCGCCATCGTCATGCCGAACCTGACTCCGCCGGTCGTCACCGTGGCGGCGGGTGAAGCCTATCGCCAGCGGATCCTCGATTCGCTGCCCGCCGGGTCGGACTTCACGCCGCTGATGGTGGCCTATCTGACCGACGATGCCGATCCGGAAGAGATCGCGCGCGGCTACGAGCAGGGCGTCTTCGCCGCCTGCAAGCTCTACCCCGCCCATGCAACGACCAATTCGGCGCACGGCGTCACCGATATCCGCAAGCTCACCGGCCTGCTGGAGACCATGCAGCGGATCGGGATGCCACTGCTGATCCACGGCGAAGTCACCGACCGCGAGATCGACATCTTCGACCGCGAGGCGGTGTTCGTCGAGCAGGTGCTGGCCCCGCTGGTCCGCGACTATCCGGGGCTGAAGATCGTCCTCGAACACATCACCACGGCGGAAGCGGCCGAGTTCGTCGAAGCGAGCGGCCCGCTGATCGGTGCCACGATCACCCCGCAGCACCTCATCATCAACCGCAACGCGATCTTCGACGGCGGCATTCGCCCTCACGCCTATTGCCTGCCTGTCGCCAAGCGCGAGCGCCATCGTCTGGCCGTGCGCAAGGCGGCGGTTTCGGGATCGCCGAAGTTCTTCCTCGGCACCGACAGCGCCCCCCACGCGATCGGCCGCAAGGAAGCCGCCTGCGGTTGCGCGGGCATCTTCAACGCGCCCTATGCGCTGGAAAGCTATGCCAAGGTGTTCGACGAAGAAGGCGTTCTCGACCGCCTGGAAGGCTTTGCTTCCGAGCATGGTCCCCGCTTCTACGGGCTGCCCCTGAACGAAGGCACGGTAACGCTGAAGCGCGAAGAGGTGACGGTGCCGGAAGTGATCGCCGAGGGCGACCTGCGCATCGTTCCCTTCCACGCGGGCGAGACGCTCCAGTGGCGGCTTATGGACTGAACGACTGCTTATAGGTGATGGGATCGAGGGCTTCTCGCCGTCGATCCCATGCCTTCAGGTGCCCTGACCCGTTACGGCATCGCGGAAGTTCTCGATGGCGGATGTCAGCCGGGCTTCGCCGACATCGAAAATCCAGCGCTCTAGCCGGGGCGCTTTCGCGAGGCCCATTTCGACGAGAGTGCGGCGGGCTTTCAGGGCCTCTGCAAGTCCGCCGGTCATGTGCGCGGGCGCGCCGAGGGTCTGGTCCGGAGCGAGGCCGCTGTCCAGCATTCCCGGCGCGAAGGCGGCGCTCCGCACGCCCAGGGACAGCGCAAATGCACCCGCCGTGCGCAGGGCTTCCCGCAGGTGGGCGGTGGACCAGCCGTCCGGCTCGCCGAGACCGACCAGCAGAAGCGCAGGGGCAAGAACTGCGGCGGGCGGACTGTCCAGTAGCAGGCATTCGCCCGGTTTGCCGGTGAAACTGCCGTTGCGGCGCAATTCCTGCAAACGTCCTTCCAGCGCGGCATCGAGATGGGCAAGTCCGCCGGAGAGCTGCGAACCGGCTTCGCGGGCGAACATGCCCGCACAGGACAGGTCCACCTCCGCGCCGACAGCATCCCACGCCGCGACTTCGATGGAAACGCCGTGTGCGACGCCGACGGGATGAGCAGTGGTCATTCGGATTCCGATCTTTTTGACGGGGTAAGCCCGCGTTTCTTCCTAAAATAGAATGGATCGGGCATTCGGGCGCAATCTTTTCGAATGCGCTGCCCTTTGGTTGCAATTTGTAGAGGAAAGCAGGGTAGTGAAGGTCATTCCGAGGGATCCCCGATCCTGCGGTAGCAACTAGGGATCGCACATGCTTGTTGGCCAGAAACTATCGGGACACCGCGGGGTGGTTGCGATCGTCGGTCTCCTTGGGTTGACCATCGGTGGTTCCGCCGCGCTGTTCGTGACATCCCAGTCGATGGACCGCAATGCGGCCGACCGTCAGCAGGAACAGGTGCGGAATGGCGTGGAGCGGACGCTTACGGCATCGGGCGTGCAGGCCTCGGCCATTGCCGCAAGGCTGGAGCCTGCACAGCGGATCGCCCAGCTCGGCCCCGATCAGGCGGCGAACTGGCTGGACAACGAGCTGGGGCGGCCGACCGTTTCGGGCGATTATACCAAGGCCGTCGCGATCATGACCCGGTCGGAGGCGATCTACGGCTACACCAAGGGCGGTCGTGCCGATCCGGAGGACCTCGACGAGATCCAGAACGCCGCAGCCCGCCTCGTCGCCTCGCTGGGCGAGAAATCGCCTGCAGGATCGGAGGTGAAGTCCGCGCCTACCGGAAAGGCACTGCTCACGAAGTCCGACATCGGTTCGGTGCATGGTACCCCGGTCCTGGTTGCCGCATCGCGGTTGCCAGGTTCCGGCGAGCCGCTGGCGCTCGTCACCGTGACCTACATGGACGAAGCCATGGTGAACCGCTGGGGCAGCACGCTGATGCTGGACGGCTTCGCGATCGTCGGCCCGCGGGAGACGCCGGCGGCGGGGACCCGCAGCGTGAACCTGACCGCTGCCGACGGCACGGTGCTGGGGCGCATGGTCTGGCGTCCGGCCCGTCCCGGTGAGGCGATCCGCAGCTATGTGATCCCGGCCACGCTGGCGATCGGCGCCCTGGTCCTGGGCCTGTTCCTGATGCTGGCGCACCGCGCGAACGCGCTGCGGGAAGAGGCCGACAGCAGTTCCATGCGGGCAAGGTTCCTCGAACGCTTCGATCCGGATACCGGGCTGGTGAACCGCGCCACGTTCATCAAGCAACTGGAGCACGTCGCGGGATCGCATCCCTGCCAGCTCATCCTGCTGGATATCGACGATTTCAGCACGATCAACGAAACGCTCGGCCATGAGGTCGGCGACCAGGTGGTGCGCGAATTCGGGCAGCGCCTGCTCAAGGAATTTCCCGGACCGCGCTGTCTCGTGGCCCGGCTGGATGGCGACGAGTTCGCGGTGCTGATTGCCGGGAACGCCGACCTCCACGATCTGGGGCCGCGCTCGACGGGCATCGTCGTCGGACGTGCGGGCGACGAGCAGGCGGTGGTGTCGGTGACGATTTCCGCCGGGATCGCGGCGGCGCCCGAGCACGGCCATTTCGCGGGTGCGCTGATGCGCCATGCCGATATCGCGCTGGGCGCCGCCAAGACGGCCGGGCCGGCGAGCCATGTCGTCTACAACCCGGCGCTGGGTGAAAGCTTCATGAGTCGCAAGGGCCTGGAGGCCCGCATGAAGAAGGCGATCGAGGACGAGGGCTTCGAGCTGTTCTACCAGCCGATCATCAGCCTGCGCACGATGAAGCCTTCGGGCGTCGAGGCGCTGCTGAGGCTCAAGCAGGGGGCCACCGATACCCCGGCGGTTTTCGTGCCGGTGATCGAGAAGCTGGGCCTGATGCCGCAGCTCGGCGCCTGGATCATCCAGCAGGCTTTCCGCGACAGCCGTCGCTGGCCGGACTTGCGGACCTCCATCAATCTTTCGCCGCTCCAGCTCGAAAACCCGGCCCTGCTCGACCAGATCGACTTCAATCGCGCCCGTTTCAATGTCTCTCCGGGCGCCATCGGCTTCGAGATCACTGAGGGCGTGCTGCTGAACAAGTCGGCGACGGTCCACACCAATCTCCAGGGCCTGCGCGAGCGCGGCTATATCATCGCGCTCGACGACTTCGGGACCGGCTATTCCTCGCTCAGCTACCTCTCGGAGTTCGAGATTCACCGCCTGAAGCTGGACCAGAGCTTCATCCGCGGCGGGCGCCTGAGCGAAGGGCGCAGCGCGGTGCTGGTGCAGGGGGTGATCGACATCTGCCACAAGCTGGGCATCGACGTGGTGGCCGAGGGCGTCGAGGATCTCGCCGAAGCGGCGACCCTGCGCGAATGGGACTGCGATTTCGCGCAGGGCTATCAGTTCGGCAAGCCCGCTCCGGCGCGGGTGGCGGCGCAGAACCTCATCAATCTGCAGAACCAGGCGATCTCGATCATCGACTATCGCACTGGAGAGCCGCGCCTCGGCCTTCAGTGAGTTCGGCGGCGGGGGTGCCCGCCGCCGGTATGGCCGTCAGGGTTTCGCGGTGATCCGGTCGAGATTGGCCGAACCGGCCAGAGCCGCGTCACCGGCGAAATGGCCGATGCGCAGCCGGTAGGCACCCGCATCGACGACCCAGCCCGGTGCCGCATTATCGAAGCGGGCGATCACGCGCGGATCGACGGTCAGCGCGACGTGGCGGGTCTCGCCGGGCTGGAGCCGGACTTTCTCGAAACCGGCAAGGCGGTAGGCCTTGGTGCCCGCCGCGCTCTTTGCCTCGACATAGAGCTGCGGCACGTCGGCACCCGCGCGCTTGCCGCTGTTGGTGACGTCGAACTCGACGGTCAGCTTCGCGCCGTCCGAGACCTTGAGGTTGGCATAGCGGAAGCTGGTATACGTGAGGCCGTAGCCGAAGGGGAAGAGCGGCTTCTCGTTCTTCGCGGCGTACCAGCGATAGCCGACATCGGCGCCTTCCGGGTAGTCCACGGTGAAGGGCGCGACGCCGCCGCTCATGCCGTAGACGGTCTTGTCGCCCGCATTGCGGCGGGCGTCGGCAGCGTGAAGTTCGGCCAGACCCAGCGGTTCGGGGCGCGGCGCCTGCTGGATGGCGGCCGGGAAGGTGATCGGCAGGCGGCCCGAGGGATCGACATCGCCGAACAGGATATTGGCGATCGCCTCGCCGCCGCGCTGGCCGGGATACCAGGCTTGCAGGATCGCGGGCACGCGGTTCACCCAGGGCATCAGCACCGGCCCGCCAGCCTCGACCACCACGAGCGTCTTCTTGTTGGCGCCTGCGACGGCATCGATCAGCGCGTCCTGATTGTCGGGCAGGGCCATGCTCTCGGGGTCTTGCGCCTCGGTGCGCCAGGCCCAGGCGAAGACCACCGCCATGTCCGCGCCCTTGGCGGCGGCAGCGGCGGCCTTGGGATCGCTGCCGTCCACATAGGTCACGCTGGCCCCCGGCGCGAGCGCCTGGATCGCCTTTAGCGGCGAGGAGGCATGCCAGGTGATCCGCGCGAAGGAGGCGGCCGCACCCTTGGTCAACGGGATCTCGACTGGCGCGCCGCCCACCGAGCGGACCTGTGAGGAACCGCCGCCCGAAAGTACGCCCACATCCGCATGGGCGCCGATCAGCACGATCTTCTTCGCGGTCTTGGCCAGCGGCAGCAGGTCGCCCTGATTCTTGAGCAGGACGATGCCTTCCTCCGCCGCCCGCTGGGCGACGAGGGCGTGCTTGGCATAGTCGATCGGCTGGGCGCTTTCGGGGACGGGGTTGTCCATCAGCCCGCTGTCGATCACGCCGAAGAGGATGCGGCGGACCATGTCGTCGAGGCGGCTCATGGGGATGCGCCCGGCCTTCACCGCTTCCGCGAACCTGGTGTCGAAGAACATCTGGTCGTCCAGTTCCTGCCCGGAATCCTGGTCGAGACCGTTGATGGCGGCCTTCTCTGTCGAGTGGACTGCGCCCCAGTCGGACATGACCCAGCCCTTGTAGGCCCAGTCCTGCTTGAGGACCTTGTTCAGCAGCCAGTCGTTCTCGCAGGCATAGTCGCCGTTGACCTTGTTATAGGCGCACATGACGGAAGCCGGACGGCCCGCCTCGATGCCGATCTGGAAGGCCAGCAGATCGCTTTCGCGCAGTTCTGCCGTGCCGATGCGGGCGTCGAGCACGGTGCGGCCGGTCTCCTGCGAATTGAGCGCGAAGTGCTTGATGGTGGAGACGATGTGGTTGCTCTGCACGCCCTTGATGTGCTCGCCCACCATGACGCCCGCGAGCAGCGGGTCTTCGCCGAGGTACTCGAAATTGCGCCCGTTCCACGGATCGCGGGTGAGGTTGACGCCGCCTGCGAGCAGGACGTTGAAGGTCTTGGCGCGCGCTTCCGCGCCGATCATCGCGCCGCCCTCATAGGCAAGCTGCGGATTGAAGGTGGCGGCGGTGGCGATGCTGGCGGGGAGCGCGGTGGCGACGTCGCCCTTGCGCTGCTCGATCTGGTTGGCGACGCCGAGGCTGGCATCGCTCTCGCGCAGGGTAGGGATGCCGAGGCGCGGAATGCCGGGAATGTGGCCTGCCGAAGGGATCATCGTGATCGGCGGCACCGGCTTGGCCAGTGGCGGGAAGTAGCCGTGGACGAGTTGCAGCTTCTCTTCCAGCGTCATCGCCTTGACCAGCGCATCTGCGCGCGCTTCCGCCGATTGCGCGGTGCTGGCGGCGGGGGTTGCGGACTGCTGTGCCAGTGCCGGGACGGTCATGCTGGTACCGAGGGTCAGGGCGGCAAGCAGGGCGGCAGTCTTCATCGTCATCGGGAAACCTTGGCTGGAGCGGCGCCCATGCGGGCGTGATAGTGATCGAGCAGGGCGCGGTGGTCGGGCAGGGCGCCGCGCGCACCGGCATGGGCTGTGCGGACGCGGGCGAAGACCTCGCGGGCTTCCTGCGCGCCGGGATAGCGTTGGATTCCGGCTGCAAGCTGGGTCTCGAAGCCCATGCCGTAGAGGATGTAATGGTAGCTGGGCGGCAGGAACGTCTCCAGATCGACCACGAAGTCGAACCGCGAGGGTGGGCGGTGGCGCCACTGGGCCAGCATGTCCTGCAAGGCCTCCGGGATCGAGGCCGGATCGGCATTGTCGCGCCAATAGGCGGTGTCGGTGCGCCGGGTGATGCAGTAGTGGAGCTTCAGGAAATGGATGATGCGTTCGAAGCGCGCGGCCATCAGCCGGTTGAAGCTGCGCGCGGCGGCCTCGCGGGCGCTCCGCTCGCCGGGGACGAGGAACTCGCCGATCATCTTCAGCGCGGCTTCGATCAGCATGATGCCGGTCGATTCCAGCGGCTCGAAGAACCCGGCGGAGAGGCCCACGGCGACGCAGTTGCCGATCCACTGGGTCTCGCGGTAGCCGGTCTCGAAACGAAGCTGGCGCGGGGTCAGGCTCTCACCCTCGCTGCCCAGATAGCGGCGCAGGGTCGCTTCCGCCTCGTCGTCCGAGCAATGGCGGCTGGAATAGACATAGCCGACGCCCCGGCGCTCGCTGAGGCCGATATCCCAGGTCCAGCCCGCTTCATGCGCGGTCGCCAGCGTATAGGGACGTACCGGCGCGCCGGGCTGGGCGTAGGGCACCTGCATGGCCAGCGCGCGGTCGTTGAACAGGCTGTCCGAGCAGGAGGTGAAGTCTGCGCCCAGTGTCTGGCCGATCAGGAGCGCGCGGAAGCCCGAGCAGTCGAGGAAGAAGTCGCCCTCCACCCGGCGGCCATCGGCCAGCGCGAGCGCGGCGATATCGCCGTCGGCTGTACGCTCCACCGTGGCGACGGTGCCTTCGATGCGCGTTACCCCGGCGGCGACGGAGATGTCGCGCAGGTAATCGGCAAAGCGGGCCGCGTCGAAGTGGTAGGCATAGTTCATCGGCCCGGAGAAGTCGGGGTCTTCCGCCCGCTTGGGCGCGCGACCGGCGCGAATGACCTGTTCCTGCACGGTGACGGCATCGGCCCAGGGCAGGCGCGTCTCGCTGCCATCGGCGATCCAGTGCGGCAGGAGCGCTTCGTCCTCGCCGCCGACGGGCAGGTTGAAGGGATGGAAATAGCTGTCGCTGCCGGTGGCCCAGCCCTCGAACAGTACGCCCTGCTTGAACGTGGCATCGGCGCGGACCAGGAATTCCGCCTCGCTGATCCCGAGACCCGCCAGCGTCGTGCGGATCGTCGGGAAAGTGCCTTCCCCCACGCCGATGATGCCAATCTCGCTGGATTCGACCAGCGTGACATCGCGCATTTTCAGTGTGCGGGAAAGGTAGGCGGCGGCCAGCCATCCGGCCGTGCCGCCGCCCAGTATGACGACGCGACCGGAGGAGGGGTAGTCGGTCGTCATTTTTCGTCCCTTCAGCTCGTTATCAGAAGCTCGCGCGGGCGCGGACGCCCCAGGTGCGCGGCGGCTGGAGGTTCGAGAGGAACACCGGATCGTAACGCGGCGCGCCGAAGGCACCGGCTCCGGTCCGGATATGTCCGTTCTCGATGTTCTGGACGAAGGCTTCGACCGAATACTTGCCGTCGGCCGGCTCGAAGCGGATCGAGGCGTCGGAGCGGAAGTAGGCCTTCTGCTTGTCCCACGAGGTGCCGTTGGTGCCGCGGTCGGGCATGTTGTCGGCCGGGAGGTTGGCGTTCACGAAGGGGTTGGCATCGCCGTTGAAGTAGCTCAGCCAGCTCTTGGTTTCGTAGTGGGTGGTGAAGCGTGGGGTGATCCGCGCGCCGCTCGCCAGTTCGAAGTCGTGCTCGTAGCTCAGCGTCGCCGAGAAGCGCGGCGCATGGGCCAGTTCGTTGCCCTTGAGCTGCACGATCGAGGAGGCCTTGCCGCCGTCGTAGAGGCGCCCGTCGACGCTTTCGAGATCGTCCAGCTTGGTCTTCTGCAGCGTGGCCGAGAAGTTCAGGCGGTCTGCGGGGGTGAAGGCGGCATTCATTTCCGCTTCAAGACCATAGGCCTTCGCGCCCTTGGCGTTCTGGGTCACGATCTGGCTGCGCACGACATTGCCCTGCGCGTCGCGGAAGGTGACGGCCTGGTTCACCTGATATCCCTTGAAGTCGGAATAGTAGGCGGCGAGGTTCAGCGTCAATGCGCGGTCGAGCAGGCGGGTCTTGAGGCCGACTTCGTAGTTGGTCAGGGTTTCCGGATCGGTCAGCCCGGCATTGTCCTGGATGTTGCCCGACTTGAAGCCGGTGGAGATGCTGGCATAGCCCAGCGTGTCTTCGGCAAGGTCGGCATCGACGCGGGCGAGGTAGGTCAGCTTGTCCCACTTGCCCTTCACGTCGTTGTTCGAGATCGAGAAGCCGGGCAGCAGGGCGACCAGTTCCGCCGCGGAGGCACCCGGATAGGCGCCGAAGATGCCGCCGGTGCAGGCGCCGCCGGGAGCCTTGTCGGCAGCGGTGCAACCGTCGCCCGAGAAGGTCACGTTGCGGCCGCCGATGTCCTGCTTCTTGTCCGAAGTGTAGCGCAGGCCGCCGGTGAAGCGCAGCCAGTCCGATGCATGCCAGACGGCCTGTCCGAACACCGCGCGGCTATCGATCTGGCGGTTGGCCTGGATGAAGCTGCCCGCCCAGCTGAAAGTGCCGTCGCGGTAGCCGTTGCGTTGGTCGATATCGAAGCGAATCTTGTTCTTCTCGTGGCTGTAGTAGGCGCCGAGAATCCAGTCGATGTCGTTCTCGCCGGTGGACTTGAGCTGGAGTTCGTGGCTCTGGAAGTCATAGCGCGAGGAGAGCGTGGCGTTCTCGTTGAAGGCGCCGAGCGGCAGGTCGTTGCCGTCCGCATCCTTCTGGCCGGTCGGGGGCAGGGCGCCCGCGTCGGCATCGGTGCGGGTGCTGCCGCCGATGCGCGACCAGCCCGCGATGTAGCTGAGCTGCACGCCGTCGGTGATGTCGTAGTTCATCGTGCTGCGCACGGCGACCGAGTAGCGGTCGGTCTCGGGCGCGGTATCGCTCAGCGTGGACCAGCGCTTGGTGCCCGCGCGCGGGGTCTGGAGCAGGCCGATCACCGGCGCGCCGTTGTCGAGGAAGCCTTCGCCCGAGAGGTTCCAGCTGAACTTGTCGCTCGGCTGCCAGAGCATCGAGACGCGGCCCGACTGCTGGTCGGCGGCGTAGTACTTCTTGCCCGAGGTGACGAAGGCCGACTTGTTGATGCCGGGGATGTCGGGCGCGGCCTGATAGTCGGCATAGCCGTCATGACGATCGCTGACGAAGGCGACGCGGAAGGCCAGGGTGTCGGTGACGGGGATGTTGATCGCGCCGCGCACGCCGAAGCGCTTGTAGGCGCCGCCGACCACTTCGACATTGCCGCTGAACTCGCCGAGCTTGGGCTTGGCCGAGATCAGGCTTAGCGCGCCGACGGTGGCGTTGCGGCCGAACAGCGTGCCCTGCGGGCCGCGCAGCACTTCCACGCGCTCCATGTCATACATCAGCACCGAGGCGCCCTGCGAGCGCGGCGAGTAGACGCCGTCGATGTAGATCGCGACTTCGGGGTCGGCCACTTCGGTATAGGCGCTGTCGTTGCCGATGCCGCGCAGGGTCAGCAGCACGGCGGACTGGTCGCCCTGCTGGTTGAACTGCAGCGAGGGAACGAAGCGGGCGAGGTCGGTGACGTCCTTGACGCCGTTCTTGGTCAGGGTTTCCTGGCTGAAGGCCGAGATCGCGATCGGCGTCGACTGCAGGGTGGTTTCACGACGCGTGGCGGTGACGATGATGTCGCCGTCCGAGACTGCGGGTGCAGCCTGCTGGGCAGGCGCTGCCGCGTCCTGTGCATGGGCGACGGTGGAAATGGAAAAAAGGCAAGCCGCGAGCGCTGTGCCCGCGACGAGATCGTGCCTCGTCATGTCATCCTCCCAGATGGTTTTGTACCTTGTGAGGGGGCTGATGGCCGGGATTTGACATCGATGTCAAGCGTGTTTGGAACCATTTTGGCAACGATTTGACATCGATGTCATATTATGATGTCAAAGTGTGGATTTCGTGACACAGCGCTCTCCTGATCGCGTTCCTTCCGGGGCTGTCAGCGCGCCATTTGTCACCCATTTGCCATCCTTTGCCGAGTGCCATAGATGTCCGCCATGACGCTTTCCCCACCGATCGACGCGCCTTCCGCTTCGCCGGAAACCGTGGCCAGGCGTCTGTTCTGGCTGTCCATCGGCGTCTTCTTTATCGGTGGTTTTCTAAGCGCTTCGGTCAGCCTGCTGGTGCCGCAGCTGCGGTCCGTGCTCTCGCTGGACTACCAGGCGGTGCTGCTGGTGCAGCTGGCCTTCCATTCCAGCTATCTGCTCTTCGCGCTTCCCGCTGCGTTGGCCGTGGTGCGAATCGGTTACATGCGCGCGATCGCCTTCGGGCTGACCGTGATGACCGCCGGTTGCCTCGCCCTGGTGCTGGCGCAGGGGATGCGGCAGTTCTTCCTGGTCCTGGCCGCCCTTCTGTTGCTCTCGGCCGGGCAGACGGTGTTGCAGATCGCCGCTAATACTGTCGTCACCGTCATTGGTCCTTCGCGCCGTTCGGCTTTCCGGCTCAACCTGCTCCAGGGCTTCAATTCGCTGGGGACCGTGCTGGGACCGCTGCTGAGCGCGCCGTTCCTGCTGGCGAACATCGCACCGGGATCCCGCGCCGAGATGACCGCATCGATTCCCTTCATCGCCATCAGCGCGGTGCTGGCGATGCTGTCCACGCTCTATGTCGGCCATCGCGCTTTGCTGGCGGGTGCGTCGGAAGGGGCGGGAAACACGCTGCCGCAGGGCTGGTCGCGGCAGATTTTCGCGGTGCTGGGCGACCGGCGATTGCTCTGGGGCACGGTGGCGATCTTCGTCTATGTCGGCGCGGAAGTGACGATCGGCACTTTGATGACCAATGTACTGATGCTGCCCGAGCGGCTGGCGCTGGAGCCGGTGAGCGCGGGGCGGCTGGTCAGCCTTTACTGGGGCGGTGCCATGGTCGGGCGCTTCGGCGGCGCCTGGCTGATGACGCGGATGCCGGAGGCGCGGCTGCTGCTTTATGCCGCCTTGGGTGCGGTGGCGCTGACCGTAGGGGCGGTGGTCCTGCCCGGCGTGGGAGGCGCCGTGGCGTTGATCGCGGTGGGTCTGTGCAATGCGATCATGTACCCGACGATCTATGCGTTGGCGATGCCGGAGGACAGCAGCCGCGCGCCGCTGGCTTCGATGTGGCTCTGCATGGCGGTGGTCGGCGGCGCGGTGGTGCCGATCCTGACCGGCACGGCGGCCGATGCCTTCGGCCTGCTGTCCGCGCTGCTGCTGCCTGCACTCTGCTACGCCGTTATCGCGGCATTCGCGGCGATGTGCGTAAAGGAACGGAAAGCATGAGCGTCGTTACCATCAAGGATGTCGCGGCGCGCGCGGGGGTTTCGCCCAAGACGGTGTCGCGCGTCATCAACGGCGAGGCGCATGTCCGGCCCGAGTTGCGTGATCTCGTGCAGAAGGTCGTCGCCGAACTCGACTACCGGCCCAATGCCTTCGCCCGCAGCCTGTCCAGTTCGCGCTCCTACCTGTTGGGGCTGTTCATCGATGATCCCGTCTCGGGCTATGCCGCCGACGTCCAGCACGGCGCGCTCATGGGATGCCGGGCGCGCAGCTATCACCTCGTGGTCGAGCCGGTGGACCTGACTGCACCGGACTGGGCCGGGGAAGTGCGCGCCAGCATCGCCGCGCTGCGGCTTGACGGCGCCGTCGTTGCGCCGCCGATCTGCGACGACGCCACGCTCATGGCCATCTTCGCCGAGGCAGGCCTGCCCACGGTGCTGGTTGCGCCGAGCATCGCGCCGCCCACCTCGGGCACCGTGCGGATGGACGACCGACGCGCGGCGCAGGAGATGACCGACTATCTCATCGCCCTCGGCCATCGCCGGATCGGTTTCGTGCAGGGACCGCTCAGCCACAGCGCCTCGGCGCGGCGCGAGGAAGGCTTCCGCGCGGCCATGGCGGCGGCGGGTCTTGCCGTCGACGAGGCCTGCGTGATGCGCGGAGACTTTACCTCGCGCTCGGGCATGGAACTGGGCGAGCATCTGCTGGCCCTGCCGGAGCGGCCGACGGCGGTCTTCGCCGCGAACGACGACATGGCGCTGGGCGTGCTGATCACCGCGATGAAGCTGGGCATCGCCGTGCCCGAGCAATTGTCGATCTGCGGCTTCGACGATGCGCCTTCTTCCCGCGCGGCCTGGCCGCAACTGACCACCGTTCGCCAGCCCAAGGCGGAAATGGCCATGGCGGCGGTCGATATCCTGGTCGATCCCGAATTCCGCCGGAAGGCCGGAGGCGAGGGTTCGCACCTGATGCTGCCGCATGAAATGGTCGTGCGGGGCAGTACCGGTCCGGTCTGAGACTGGACGGGCCACGCGCGGCTTTCTATCCCCTGACGGCCAGAACGGGGGAAACGATGCGCAATATCAAACGGATGGCGCTGGGCAGCTTGGCGACGGCCGTGATGGCATCAGCCGTTCCCGCGCTTGCCGAGGACGTGCCGGGTGAGGGCTTCGATGTGACCCGTTACGCTCTTGCGCTCAGCCCGGACACGACGAATGCTGCGCTCTCCGGCCGCGAGACGATTGCCTTCCGCGTGACTGGGGCAGTCCTCGACCGGCTGGTCTTCACCGGCAATACACTTACCATCGATAGCGCAAGGCTGGGCGGCAAGGCGCTGGTTCCGGTGCAGCGCGGGAAAGTGCTCGTCTTTGAACTGGACAAGCCCTTGCCGCGCGGTCGCCGGGGCAGGTTGGAACTGACCTACCATGGCCGCCCCGAGCGCGGTTTCGCGACATCGGCCGAGGCACTCCACACCAGCTACTTCGCCTGCGACTGGATGGTCTGCGCGCAGGATCGCTTCGGGGACAAGGCGGCGTTCTCGCTGGACCTTAGGGTGTCGAAGGGCATGGAGACCCTGTCGGTCGGTCACCGGATCGCGAAACGCGCGGGACCCGATGGCAGCGAAATCCATCGCTGGCAGGCGGCGCGGCCCTATCCGGCCTATCTTTATGGTTTCGCGGTCGGCCGCTTCGCTGAGGAGCGCTCCGGCAAGCTGCTGTTTCTGAGCGACGTAGCCGATCCCGCCGACCTGAAACGGCGCTTCGGCGAGACCGGCGATATGGTCCGGTTCTTTTCCGAGAAAGCGGGGCTGCCGCTTCCCGCAGGCACGTACACTCAGCTTCTGGTGCGCGGGGACGAAGCGCAGGAGGCCGCGACTTATGCCGTCCTTGGCGTCGATGCCGTGCCTGAGGAGCCGGGCGATCCGGCGGAAGACTGGGCGATCGCCCACGAACTGGCGCATCAGTGGTGGGGCAATCTTGTCACCTGTATCGCGCTTCGGGAGTTCTGGCTCAACGAGGGCGTGACCACGTTCATGACCGCGGCCTGGAAAGAGCATCGCCATGGTCGCGCGGCTTATGAGGCCGAACTCGATCTGGCGCGCCAGCGGCTGGAGCGGGCGCGTGAGAAGGGGTTCGACAAGCCGCTTGCCTGGGGCGGGACTTATCCGTCGCTGGGGGCGCGGCGCGCGGTCCAGTACAGCAAGGGCGCGCTGTTCATGGACCGGCTGCGCGATGAACTGGGCGAGGCGGCGTTCTGGGCGGGCCTGCGCCGATATACGCGTCGCCATGCCGGGGGCACCGTGACCAGCCTCGATCTCCAGCGCGCCATGGAGGCGGCGAGCGGCCGCGACTTGCACGTGCTTTTCGCGGAATGGGTGTTCGGCAGCGACGATGCGGCGGAAAAGGGGTGACGGCGCTGCGGCTCGGGCGATAAGGCGCTCCCTTGGACAGCCGGCGATCTCCGGCAGACAGGCGGAAGGTGTTTGGATGAAGAAGTGGCGAGCCCGGTCCCTTGCGGTGTATTTGGCGATGGCCACGGCATTGGCCACTGGGGCTTTGTGGTCGGGCAGCGCGACGGCAGCACCCGGCAACGGCGGCGTGACCGTGGAGGCCTTGCGCAACGATCCGGCCATGCCTTCGGTCGCCCCGGCGGGCTATGACGTGACCATCGTCGTCTTCTCAGATTACCAGTGCCCCTACTGCCGCAAGTTGCACAGCGTGCTCAAGCAGGTCCTGCGCGAGGATCGCAAGATTCGGGTCGTCTACCGCGACTGGCCGATCTTCGGCCCGGCGTCGGTGGAAGCGGCGCGGACGGCGCTGGCGGTCAAGTATCAGGGGAAGCACGCGGCGTTCAACGATGCGCTGATGGAAACGCCGGGCCGTATCGATTCCCAGGCTATCCAGCAGGCCGTACAGCGCGCGGGCGTGGATGCGAAGCGTCTGAAAGCCGATCTGGCCGCACACCGGGCGGAGATCGATGCGGCGCTGGGCCGGACGGCGAAGTTCGCCGATGTAATGGATCTGTCGGGAACCCCGGCGCTGGTGGTTGGGTCCTACCTCCTGGCAGGTGCTCCGGAAGTCGATGCTCTGCGCAAGGCCGTGGCGATGGCGCGGAAGCCGCCGACAGGGGCCGTTTAAGACCCCGAAAAACGTCTGTGCCGCTCCCCTCCGAAGAGGGAAGCGGCACCGAGCGATCAGCCGTTGAGGCGATCCTTCACGGCCTTGGCAGGCGTGAAGGCCAGCTTCTTCGAAGCGGCGATCTGGATGGTCTGGCCGTTGGCGGGGTTGCGGCCTTCGCGGGCCGGCGAGTCCTTCACCTTGAACTTGCCGAAGCCGTTGAGCGAAACTTCTTCACCCTTGGCAGCCGCTTCGGTGATGGCGGCGAAAACGCCGTCAACATACTTGCGGGCGTCGGCCTTGGTCAGGCCATGTTCGGTGGCAAGTGCTTCGGCCAGATCGGCATTATTCATACGAGGTCTCCAATTGACGGACCCCCTCATATCGAGATCGAGGGGCGTGACGAAGCGATTTTTTCCTAATTGGCCGCCAAAAAGCGCCATTTCTGTGGAATACGCGGCCTCGAACCCTCCTGTCGGGCCTATCGAACGCTCCGGCGGGTTATTTCCCGGGGGGACGAGCGTCGGCCGCCATCTGCATGAAAGTGCATCGGCGGCAGGCCGCAAGGCGTATCGATACCGCCGTTTCTACCGGCGCGGGCAGGCTTGATCCGCAACCGACATCTGCCACTGATAGGCATCGACCGTCTCTCCGCGGGGCTTGTAGGTCAGGCTCCGTTTCTCGCCGCCGCGATCGATGTCGAGCGTCAGCGCGGCGCCCTGTTCGCCTTGCAGGGCGTCTTGCGGGAAGCGGTTGAGAATGCGGTCGCCGTCGCGCAGTCCGGCCGCTTCGGCGGCGGAGCCGGGCTTCAGCCCCTTCACCACGCGATCCGGGCTGACGAGGATCAGCGGATCGAATCCGAGATCGAAGCGCTTCAGGGGCTTCGTCACGCGCTTGAAGCAGGGACCGAAGGCGTCGGAAGGCGGCAGGACAGTGCCTCCGGCGAGCATCGCGTCGAAATCGGCAAGCCCCTTGGCGCCGAGTTCCGCACCGAGCAGCTTCTTCCAGAGCGCCAGATCCATCGGATGGCCGGCGCGGCGCTCTGCCAGCATATGGCGGACGAGATCGTCGAGCGAGCGTTTGCCCTGCGACGCCGTGCGGATCTCTGCGTCCACCGAGGCGAAATAGAGCGATCCCCGGTCATAAGGCAGCACGCGGACGCGGGTGTCCTTCCAGAATCCCTCGGCAATCCTGTCGTTCGGCGTGGCGATCAGGGCATTGGTATAATAGCGTCCGGCCGTCGAATTGAGGTCGTCGAGAAAGGCCTGCTGCGAGATCAGCCCGGCGCGCCAGGGCAGCAGGCGCTGGTAGTGGACGGCCAGTCCTTCACCGAACCAGGAAAGGCCAAGGCCGCCCGGTGCGTCCATCGAATCGCTCAGCGAGTTGATCCAGGCGTGGACCATCTCGTGGGCGAGAAGGCTTTCGAGGTCGGCGATCGGGGTTTTGTCGGTGAAAGTGAACGCGAAGCTGTCGGTCAGGCCGATGCCGCTGCCGGGATTGACATGGTTGGTCCGCGCGAAGACGCCGAAGCTGGCCGGGCGCTGGGCGAAGAAAGTGCCGTAGAAGTTCTGGAGGCGGGCCGCCCAGTCCATCAGTTCCGGCCCATCGAAGCCGAAGCGGCCCTGCCAGGTGCCGAAGAAGGTGCCCTTG
The DNA here is from genome assembly GCF_058273105.1 of Novosphingobium sp. BF6. Lineage (NCBI taxonomy): Bacteria > Pseudomonadati > Pseudomonadota > Alphaproteobacteria > Sphingomonadales > Sphingomonadaceae > Novosphingobium > Novosphingobium sp. BF6. The sequence goes on along the minus strand of NZ_CM177776.1, from coordinate 343,975 downwards.
GCATAAGTGCCGACCTGACCGGCCATATAGTAGCTGCCGCTGATCTGGTCGGCTCGCAGGGGACGGCTGCTGCGGCTGTTCCCGGCGCCGATGCTGGAAACGCCGCGCGCATCCTTCCCGGCGCGGGAGAGATCCCAATGGACGGATAGGTCGCGCGGCAATTGGTCGGCGGGAAGGACGAGGAAGGCATTGCCCGCGCCGGACAGTCCGCCATCGCTGGCGCGCAGTTCGTACTGCGGCTTGGCCAGTCCCGGCTGCGCGGGGTCGATCGACACGCGGTAGGCCACGGTCACCGGGCCTTCGACCGGGCGGAGCGGCTTCCATGTCCGCTCCAGATTGTCGCCATCCCTTGCCGCCTCGTGGGATTCCACGGGCAGAATTCCCTTCGCGTCGGAGAAAGTCAGCGCGTTCATGCTCCTGGCCGACGTCTCGACGGTGTTCGCGGTTATCGCGATCGCGGCCAGGGCCTCGCCTTTCGGAGGTGCCTCGAAGCGGACGGCGACGTCCAGCCGGGTAAGGGCGCCTTTGGCATCGGCTACCGGCGCAAGCGATATCGCGATATCGGGCGCGTCGGCGGCGCGCGCGGCGGTGAACGAAGCGGAAACCAGGAGCGCGGCGAGCAGGGCGGTGCGATGCGGTGTCATGGCGAGAGGCTAACAGACGGCGCCGAACGGAAATGTGCAAAGACCGTGGCGCCGCCCAGCCGGCTTGCATGAAATATGCGCACCGATGTGGATCAGGACGGCAGCGAAGGCAGCGGCAGTCGATGGGTGCACTTCAGCTCGGACAGGGTCGCGGTGGAGCGCACGTCCTCCACGCCCGGCAGGCGCAGCAGCGTGCGGAAGGTGAAATTCTGATACCAGGCGATGTTGGGGGCGAGAACCTTGAGCATCACATCCATTTCGCCGAACAGCGTATAGGCCTCCAGGATTTCCGGCGTCGCTTCCACCGCGCGGACGAAGCGGTCCCGGTCGTCGTCGGAGAGGCGGGACATCTTGAGCTGCGCGAAGATGAACATGCTCTCGCCGAACTTCTCCCGGTCGAGGACGGCCACGGTGTGGCGCACATATCCTTCTTCCTTCAGCCGTTGCATGCGCCGCCAGCAGGGCGACTGCGACAGGCCGACCCGGTCGGCGATCTCGCTGGAGGATTCCGAGGCATCGATCTGGAGGCGATCGAGGATTTTCATGTCGAGCCGGTCCAGTTCGGCGGGCAAGATTATGCTCCCTGTTATGGTTTGTTGGTTTGAACATGCCATCAAAAGCCGATCCAGCGCAATAAAGGCGGAAGATATTTCCCGGCGCGGCGCTATCACCGATGCTCGATGTCATAACCGGGGCGGGTCAGCATATGAAACGGAGCGAACTGGCGGTTTTCGATGCGGAGGACGTGCGGGCGCTGCTCGACTATCCTTCCTGCATCGCGGTCGTGCGCGAGGCGATGAAGGCGCTGTCGCGGGGCGAGACGCGGCAGTTGCTACGCACGATGATCCACATGGGCGAAGGGCGGACTTTCGCCCAGATGCCCGGCGCCCTGTCCGACGAGGGCATGTTCGGCGCCAAGCTCATCAGCGTTTTTGCCGAGCGCGACAATCCCGGCGTCCGCCGCCATCGCGGTATCGTGACCCTGTTCGAGCCTGCCGAGGGGCGCCCGGTCTGCGTGGCCGATGCCGAGGAGATCACGCATATCCGGACCGCTGCGGCCACCGCTGTCGCGACCGATGCGCTGGCCCGCGAGGATGCGAAAGTCCTGCTGCTCATGGGGACCGGCGGGCAGGTCCATTCCCACCTCGAGGCGCTGCCGCTGGTGCGCGGCTTCGAGCGTATCCTGATCTGGGGACGTGATACCGCCAAGGCGCGCGAGGTGGTCGAGATCTGGCAGGACCGTCTGCCGGTCGAAGTCGCGCCCGATCCCCGGGCGGCGGCGGGGGAGGCCGATGTGATCTGCACGCTCACCGGCGCGCGCCAGCCGATCCTGCTTGGGGCATGGTTGCGGCCCGGCACGCACGTCAATATCGTCGGCTCCAGCGGTCCGGGGCCGGTCGAGGTGGACAACGCGCTGGTCCTGGCCTCCCGCTTCATTGCCGACAGCAAGGCTTCCGCTCTCGACGCGGCGGCGGAGTTCCTTGTCGCCAGGGCGGCGGGCGTCGTGAGCGATGAGCACATCGTCGCCGAGATCGGCGAAGTCCTGCTGGGCCGCATTCCCGGCCGCAGCAGCGCCGGGGAGATCACCGCCTACAAGTCGCTCGGCCATGCCGTGCAAGACCTCGCCTCGGCCGCCCATATCTACCAGACGTACAAGAGCCGGAACGCATGACGATGAAAAGAACCGCAGCCCTGCGCTGGCTCGCCTGCTCGGCGCTTGCCCTTTCCGCCGCCACGCTCCACGCCGAAAGCCAGCGTTTCGCAGTGATCGACAACGGCGAGAACGTCGGCCACGTCCATGCCGAGATCGAGGGCAATGCCGTCTCGATCGACCATGACGTCAAGAGCAATGGCCGGGGCCCGACCATGCACGAGACGATCGTGCTCGATGCGCAGGGCCTGCCGACGAACTGGACGCTTCAGGGCACTTCGACGTTTGGCAACAAGGTGGACGAGCGCTTCACGGCCAAAGGCAGGCGTCTCGCCTGGATCGAAACTACCGGCAAGGGCGCGATGCAGGCCAAGGCGCCGACGCTCTATGTCGCGCAGGAAGGAAGCCCGTTCTCGCTCGGCATCTATGCCCGCGCGCTGCTGGCCGACAGCGACCACGTCTTGCCCGCCGCGCCCGGCGGCGCGCTCTCGCTGGAAGAGGAAGCGCCGGTTTCGCTGGGTGGCACCGCTTTCCGCGCCTTCCTGATCAAGGGGATCGGCCTGACGCCGAGCGCGATCCTGCTCGACGACAAGGGCGCGCTGGTCGCGGCCTATTCGCCGACCAGCGCCACCGTGCGCGAGGATCTGGCATCCCACGCCGGCGAACTGGCGAAGATCGCCGCGAGCCGTTCGGCAGAGCGTTTCGCCGCGATCCAGAAGAAGGTCGCGCACACGTACGATGCGCCGATCCGTATCCGCAACGTGCGGGTGTTCGATCCGGCGAGCGGCAAGCTGGGCGATCCGGTGTCGGTGGTGGTGTTCGGCGACAGGATCGCCTCGATCGAACCGCTCGACAGCCCTGCCTCGCCCGGCGAAGCCACGGTCGAAGGCGCGGGGCGGGTGGTCATTCCCGGATTGCACGACATGCATGCCCATGTCTCGCTCCAGTCCGCGCTGCTCTACATCGCCTCGGGGGTGACCAGCGTGCGCGACATGGGCAACGAGAACGCCTTCCTGATCGACCTGACCCGCCGCATCGATGCGGGCGAAGTGGCGGGGCCGCGCATCGTGCGCAACGGCTTCCTCGAAGGGCGCAGCCCCTACAGTTCGCGCAACGGTTTCATTGCCGGCAGCGAGGCGGAAGCGCTCGACGCGGTGCGCTGGTACGGCGCGCGCGGCTACTGGCAGGTGAAGATCTACAACAGCTTCAACCCCGAATGGGTGCCGAGCGTCGTCAGGGAGGCCAAGCGGCTCGGCATGGGGGTGACGGGGCACATCCCGGCCTTCACCAATGCCGATGCGATGATCGCGGCGGGCTATGACGAAGTGACGCACATCAACCAGCTGATGCTGGGCTGGGTGCTCGATCCCAAGGAAGACACCCGCACGCCGCTGCGTCTCACCGCCATGCGGCGGACGGCGGGGCTGGACTTGGCCTCGCCGCGCGTGGCCGCGACGCTCGACACGATGCAGGCGAAGCACATCGCGCTCGATCCCACGGCTGTGACGCTGGAACTGCTGATGATGAGCCGGGACGGCAAGGTCAGCCCCGCCGTTGCCGGCTATTTCGACCATCTGCCGGTCGGCGTGCAGCGCAATCGCCGCCAGGGCATCGCCCCGATCAAGACGCCCGAGGATGCCGTCGGTTACGACGGCGCCTTCGTGACGATCAAGGCGCTGCTGCGCGACATGCACCGGCGCGGCATCACGCTGCTGCCGGGGACCGACGATGCCACGGGCCTTTCGGTCCACCGCGAGTTGCAGATCTATGCCGAGGCAGGGCTACCCGTCGCCGACGTGCTCAAGATCGGCACGCTCGGGCCGGAGCAGTACATGCACCGCGATCAGTCCTACGGCTCGGTCGAGAAGGGCAAGTATGCGGACTTCGTACTGCTGGATGGAAACCCGCTGGAAGACCTTTCGGCGATCCACCGCATGGCCATGGTGGTGAAGGGCGGGACGGTCTACTTCCCGTCGGAAATCTGGAGCGAGGTGGGCGTGAAGCCTTTCGCCGAAGCGCCCAGGGTCGTCCTGCCGAAAGTCGCGGCGAAGCCTGTCGCGCTGACGGGCGGATCCGGCGCGGAGGCGCACGAGGACTTCGCGTTCTGAACGGGACGGGAGGCAGGGGCACATCGCCACCTGCCTCCCGTTCCCTTATCCGCGCCGGCGGACGAAGTACCACACCGCGCCCAGGCAGCCCCAGCCCAGCAGCAGGACATAGGGTCGCCAATCCGCTTCGAGGCCGATGACGATGAGCGCCAGCGCGCAGACCGCTCCGGCGAGGCCGAGCGTCATCATCGTGCCGCGTGCCGGACGGAAGCCCGCGCCCTCGTGGAGCGCGGGGTGGCCATGCGCCACACGGGCGGCGGAAAGGCAGATGCTGCCGTACTTCGCCAGATTGGGGATGTTCACCGCGAGGAACAGGAAAGTCAGTTCCATCGGCATCAGCAGGCCGACGCAGCCGATGCCGAAGACGGTGAACAGCGCCATGTGCGGGACGTGGGAGCGCGGGTGGACGCGGGCGATCGCCTTGGGCAGCACGCCCGCTTCGGCCATGGCGAAGAGGCTGCGGCTGAACATCGTGAAGATGGAATTCAGGCTGGTGCCGATCGCGGCCACGGCGGCCATCACGATTACCGGCACGGCGAGCGGCCCCATGAAGCGCCTGGCGGTTTCGAGGATCGGGGCTTCGCTGCCCGCCAGCGTGTCGGGCCCGAGCACGGTCAGCGCCACGAAGGCCACGGCGACATAGAGTACCGTGGCCGAGCCGATGGCGACCGCGATGCCGATCGGGATGTTGCGGCGGCTGTTCGCCACTTCGCCGCCCGCTTCCGTCGCCGCCTCGATGCCGAAGAACAGGCCCATCAGCAGCGGTGCGGCGGCAAGGGCGCCGTGGAATCCCTTGGGCAGGAACGGTTCGAGCCGGGCCGGTTCGGACACGGTGACACCGCCCCAGACCACGAAAAGGCCGAACAGCAGGATCAGCGCGCCGACCATCACCGTCTGCGCGCGCGTGGCGACATGGACGCCGACGAGGTTCGCGAGCAATGCCAGCACCAGCACCGCGAACATCGTCGGCTTGACCGGCAGCGGCACCAGCATCGAGACGTAGCGGACCAGCACCAGCGCCAGCACGACCATGGCGCCCATGTTGGCGATGATGCGCATCCAGGCGATGAAGAAGCCCAGCGTGGGGTGGAGATAGCGCGAGGGCCAGACGAAGCTGGCGCCGGAAACGGGATCGGCCGAACCCAGATAAGCGTAGCTCACGGCGATGAGATACATCGGCAGCGCCGCGATCACGACCGAGAGCAGCATGCCCGGTCCGGCGAGCGCGGTGGCGGGGGACACGGCCGAGAAGATCGAGACGCCGACCGCCGTGCCGAGGCCCAGCGAGACGACGCCCCAGAGACCGATACCCTTGCGCAGGCCTTGTTCCGCTTCGCTCACTTGCTTGCCCTCCGGCAGGCGTCTGCCTTGATGAAATCGATGAGGTCCGACTGGAACCGCGCGCGGCTGCCGTCGTCGGAGTAGAACACATGGCCGCCGATGTAACGCGCGTTGCGATAGCGCGCCTTCGGCAGGCTGGACTGCGCGAAGAGATAGTCGGCCGCGCCGATGGTCGTGGTGGTATCGTAGATGCCGGTGCCGACGAAAAGCCGCAGGCAGGCGTTGCCGGCCGCGTGGCGCTCGACCACGGACATGAAGGGCCAGTCGGCAAAGGGCGAGTCCTCGCTGCCGTAGCTCCAGCCGCCGTCGAAACGGGCGATCACTTTGTAGGCATCGGCGTCCGGGGCCTTGAGCGTGCCGCCCAGATAGTCGGTCATCGCCTTGCCGAAGGCATCGGAGATCGAGGAAGAGGGATCGCCCGGCATCATCGTCGTGACGTTCGCGGGGCGGTCGGCGAGGTAGCGGGCGTCGTAGCGGCCCATGACCTTGCCTTTCGCGCGCAGCAGTTCGACGCGGAAGCGTTCCTTGGAGATGCGCAGGTCGTTCGCGAGATAGAAGGTGGCCGGGATGCCGGTCAGTTCAGCAAGGCGCGCGGCAAGGCGTTCGCGGTCGGCCTGCGGCAGGTCGCGGCCGCGATAGAGGGCCGGGAGGTAGTCCTCGCGGGCGAAGCGTGCGGCCGCTTCGGTCACGCTTTCGGCGGTGCAGGGGGCCGGGGCCATGCCGTGGTAGCAGGCGATCGCGGCCAGGGTCGGCAGCGACACCGCGTAAGTCACCACATTGTCGGGTCGCTGCGAAGTCTCGATCATGTTGAGCGCCTGCCCGAGCAGGACGACACCGCGCACCTTCGCGGCAAGGCCCTGACGGTCCAGGGCATCGAGCATCGCGACCGCGCGGATCGTGCCGTAGCTCTCGCCGAGAATGTAGATCGGCGCGGCCTGCCGGTCATGGCTGGCGAGCCACTGCCGAACGAGGTCCGCCGCGGCATTCGCATCGCCCTCGACCGTGCTGTAGGGCGCGGCAGCCGGGCCTTCGGGGCGCTTCGAGAAACCGGTGCCGGGTGGGTCGATGAAGACCACGTCGGCCAGGTCGTAGAGCTTCGATGGGCCGGGGAGGGTGCCGCTGGACATGGCGTGCGTATCGGCAGGGTCCTGCGGAACATGTGCCATCACGGGGCCGAGCAGGCCCATGTGGAGGTAGGCGGCCGAGGCGCCGGGGCCGCCGTTGAAGGCGAAGATCACCGGCCGGTCGGGCTGCGCATTCTTACGGGTATAGGAAAGGTAGCCCGCCGTGGCGGGGGAACTGTCCGCGCCGGCCGAGACAGGGACAAGCCCCAGCTCGGCGCGGACAGGATGCGCGGGATCGGGTTTCGAAACCCGCGCATCGATGAGGACCCCTTCGGCCGGCGGCTCGGCCGCTTGCGTCGGAATGGGTCCGGTCGACGCCGCGACAAGCGCGATCCCCGTCAGCACCCGAAGGTACAGCGGAGACTTCTGTTTGCGACCGAAGGGCTGCGGCGTCGTGAAAGTCATGGCGTTTCCGGCATCCTGTGGTTTTCCCGATAGGTAAGGAGACCGTCGGTCAGGGCCTGGAGGCCGTAATCGAGGCGCGACGGCTCCATGGCGAAGCCGAGGCGGATATGTCCGGGCGCGCCGAAATACTCCCCCGGCGCCACCAGTACGCCGCAGCGGTCGGAAAGCCAGCCGGAGAACCGCTCGCTATCCCCGATCCCGACGAGGCGGGGGAAGGCGATGCAGCCGCTTTCGGGCAGCGCGCCTTCGGCCAGCCCTTCGGCGAGCCAGTAGGCATGATAGGATTCGATGATCGGCCGGGTTTTCGCCAGAACCGAGAATGTGTTGTCCCGGAAGCGGGTGGGATTCTCGACGATCAGCGCGGATACGGCGTGGGCAAGGTTGGAGATCGCGAAATCCACTTCCTGCGCCAGTTCGCGTACCGGCGTGACCACGCTTTCGTCACCGACGATCCAGCCGCAGCGCAAGCTGCTGAGACCGAAGATCTTGGTCAGGCTGTTGACCGAGACGAGGCGCGGCGAGGTGCCGAGCGAGGCGGCCGGGCGAAGCCCCGTTCCGGCATAGGGCGCGTAGACTTCATCCACGACGACGATCAGATCGTGCCGGTCGGCGATTTCGCCGAGGGCGACGATCGCCGCGTCGTCCACCGCCATGCCGGAAGGATTGTGGAGGTTAGAGACCACGATCATCCGCGTTTCGGGACGGAGCCGGGCCTCGACTTCCAGGGGATCGATCGCGAAGCGCGGGGCGGGGCGTTCGAAGGTGTCCACTGCGATGCCGCTGGCCTCGGCCAGGCCGCCGAAGAGTTCGAAGCTGGGGTTCTCCACCAGCACCCGGTCGCCCGGCGACAGCAGCGCGCGGTAGATCAGCGAAAGCGCGCCGGTGGCGCCGGTGGTGGTAAGGACCTGTTCCTCACGCACGCCGTAGTCGCAGGCCAGGGCGGCTACGAGATAGGGATTGCCTTTCACGAAAGTGCTGGCGTAGCGGGCGGTAATCCCGTTCGCAAAACCTTCGAGAAGCACTTCGCGCAGCAGGTCCGTCGGCTCGGGAACCGAACTTTCGAACAGGCTGACGAGAAGGCTGCGGGAATTGCTGTTCCGGAGGATAGAGCGCCTTACCCATTGGGCATAGGACTTCGCAATGTGGTGGTCTGGGCGGGAAGCCATTGTCTCGTATCTGCCGGATTGTGCCGAGTGCGCCGGGGTGGTGGCGGCGCCGGGAAGGGAATGTTCCCCGACGCCGCCGGAACCCGTCACATCTTCAGCTTGGCGCCGATCCAGAACCGGCGGCCGAGGATGTCGCCATAGGCGATCTGCGGGTAGGAAGGTGCTTTGTCGGTGAAGTTGTCGATACCGGCACGCAAGGTGATCCGGCCCGCCTCGACTTGCGCCGAGATGGAATGGGTCAGGTTGCTGTCGAGCAGGGGATTGGGGTTGGTTTCGACCGTGGCGTCGTAAGCCGCCCGGGTCTTGTCGAGGTAGTAGGCCTGGTAGCTCACGCGGACGGGGCCTTTGGTCCAGTCGAGGTTGAAGCGGCCTTCCCAGGTCGGCTTGAGGTAGGTGTTGTCGGTGCGGATGAAGTTCTCGCCGGTGACAGACGTGGTCAGCAGCGTGTTGTGGGTGGCGTTCACGCCGAGGTGGAAGGCGCCGACCCGCCCGGCCTCGAAGCTGTAGTCGACGGCATAGACTTCGCCGCGATACTTGATCACGCCCGCGTTGAAGGTGGTCGTCGTCCCTGCGAGGATCGTGCCGCCGGGGCTCACACCGTCAGAGGCGGCAATGCGGCTGAAGGCATTGCAGACCGCCGGGTCGGGATCGGTGTTATCGTAGCAGGCGGCGGTGAAGTCCTCGGTGGTGAAGGCCGAGAGGCCGTCCTTGAGGTCGATCTCGATACGGTCGGCACTGATCGTCAGGCCGGGGATGAATTTGGGCTGGAGGACGATGCCGTAAGTGAAAGTGTCCGAGATCTCGTTGCGCAGGTTTGCGTTGCCGCCCGTGGTGATCGTGGCGCGCTCGAAGTTCTCGGCCGGGTCCTGGAAGCGGGCGAGGCGTTCGGCGGGGCTGAGACCCGCATTGGTGCCGTCCGCTTCCACGCCGTAGTTCGCGTTGGCGGTGAAGGCGGCCAGGCAGTTGGCGTAGCGGACGGAAGGGTTGGAACCGCTGTTGATGCGGTCCGCGTCACAGGGATCGTAGCCGACCGAGCCGAGCGAGGTCGTCGTCGGGGCGAACAGCATCGCCAGTGTCGGCGCGCGGAAGTTGCGGCTGCGGCTGACGCGCAGGGTCACGCCGTCCGCCGGCTGCCAGCGCAGGCCGAGATCCCAGACCTTTTCCTTGCCTGCAATCGAGTTATCGACGAGGCGGCCCGCCGCACTTGCTTCCAGCATGCGCACGATCGGTACATTCATCGCGCTGTCGATCAGCGGGATCAGCAGCTCGCCGGAGAACTCGTCGGTATTGTAACCGGCGGACTGGGCGACTTCCAGAGTGCCGCCGCCGAACAGGCCCTGCCGGTTGGCCGCGAGCGGGGTGTAGGACACCTGTTCGTCGCGGTGCTCGTAGGCGAGGCTGAACTTCACGGTGCCGCCGGGCAGATGGACCACGTCGCCGCCGAGCGTGGCGAGGAAGTCTGTCTGTTCGTTGCGATAGTCGAGACCGGCGCGGACGCTCACGTACTTCTGCGCGGCGCTGGAGACATTGCCGTCACCGAACGGATTGATCGGTGCGCAGGCGGCGTCGTTATTGGCGAGGTCGGCATCGGCATTGATGCCGCAGACGATCTGGCCGCCCGAGAGCACGGCGTTGATGGCGTTCGCGTACTTGGCGTTGTCCACTTCCCAGCGGCGCTGCGAACCGTCGACGCGGGCATAGCTGCCCGAGACCGACCAGTAGAAGTTGCGGCTGCCTGCCGAGAATTCGCCGTCGACGCCCAGCAGGGCGCGGTAGGTGTCGGTCTTGTAGCGCTGGAGGTTGTCCGGCGTCAGGTCGTTGAAGTACTTCGACAGGAACAGCGGCGCACCGGCCGCGAAGGCCGGACGGGCTGCCGAGAGCGTCGCCTTGGCCTGGTCGGTCAGGTAGGGATTGTTGATCGTGAAGATCACCGGCCCCGCATACGTGCCGTAGTTCAGGATCGTGCGGCTCTGGCCCTGCGGGATTTCGGTGCCCTCGGTATGGGCATAGAGAAGCTCGGTGCGCAGGGTGATCGCATCGGTCAGATCGTAGTGCGCGATCAGGTTGCCGGTGAAGCGCTGGACGCCGGTGCGCAGGCCCGCGAGATCGCGGTAGGAGAAGCCCTGACCGCCGCTGGAGAAGGGAATGCCGACATCGGTGCCGGGGTTGTAAGGCACGACATTGCCGGTGGAATCGAACTGTAGCGGGGTGCCGTTGGACTGGGTGAGGAAACGCGTGAAGGGCGCGGGCGTGTTGAACAGCACGCCGTTGGTGTTGAACTCCCAGAAGTGCGCGTCGAGCAGTTCCTTGACCGAGGGGATGCCGTCGCTCGGCCCGGTATCGGCGGGGTTGCTCACGGTCAGGCGGCCGAGTGCCGAAAGCGGGCGATCCGCGAACATCAGCGACGGCGACCTGGCATAGTTCACGTCGATGGCGACATTGCCACGTCCGTCGGCGAAGTTCTTGCCCGCCGTGCCGCGCAGGCTGTAGGTGCGGTAGTCCCCGCGCGAGGAGATGCCGTTCTGGGCGTCGAGTTCGAGGCCGTCGAAGCTTTCCTTCAGCACGTAGTTGACGACGCCGGCAATCGCGTCGGAGCCATAGACGGCGGCGCCGCCGCCCTGGACGACCTCGACACGCTCCAGCAGGCCGAGCGGGATGATATTGGCATCGACCTGCGCGTCGCCGAGGCCCGACGAGCTGGTAACCATGCGGCGGCCGTTGAGCAGCGTGAGCGTGCGCCCGGCACCGAGGCCGAAGAGGTTGGGGAACTGCTGGCCCGAGCCGCTGCCTTCGCCGCTGCCGTCGGCCTGGTTCAGCATCGGACTGTTCGAGGTGAGCTGGTTCAACGCGTCCGAGGCGCTGATATAGCCGCGATCCGCGATCGTCTGGCTGTCCACCACGGAGAGCGGGGCGGTTTCGTCCGATGCGTCACGGCGGATGCGCGAGCCGGTGACCACGATGTCCGTGGCGGCCTCTTCGGCTCCTGCCGCAAGGTCTTGCGCAAAGGCCGGCGCGGCGAGCAGCGCAGTGGCGGCGGTGGAAACCAGAAGCGCCTGTAGACCGGCCCTCCCCATGCGTGACTGGATCATCGAACTACCCCTCATAGCTTTACGCGTTTTCAATCCCTGGAGGCGAACTTAGCGCAAGGCGGCGGCGAGGAGGTTGCGTTGTAGGATGTCTCGACAGGCTCGTTTGAATTGAAATTTCATGAGAGGAAGATGGAGGGAAATTTTTAGCCTCACTTCCGCATCTTCGGTGCATTGCGGAAGAAGGTTGAGAGGTCTCTTGTGAATTGCACGGCCTCTGCCGGTTCCTCGTACATCATGTGCCCGCCGCGATAGCAGTGCGCCGCGATCCGCACCGCGAGCGCCTGCGGAAAATCGGCAGCGGCCTGCCGGTTGGCGGCGCAGCCGTTGAGGGAATCGTAAAGGCCGGTCGCGACCATGACCCGCATGGCCGGGGCCTTCTCCATCGCTCGCAGCACCCAGGGCTGTGAAGCGCTGGGCGGGCCTTCCCCTGCCATGGCGCGTGCGAGGGACTCCTTGGTGATCGCAGACTGATCGTATTGCCAGTCGTTGCCTACGGGCAGTTCCGGGATCTCGATTCCGGCATACCGGCCTTGGCGATAGCCCAGCGTGTTTCGGTAGAACGCGAGGATTGCGGCATCTCCGGCCTTTTCATCGGTCGAACTTGCGGTACCGGGCGCAGTGCGGCGCATGTCGAAGATGCCGAGTGTCTTGCCTTCGGATGCCAGCAGTCTGGTGCGAAAGTCGCGGGGCGAGACCCAGAGCGTCTGCGTGTCGATCGCGGCCGGTGCGAGGCCGGTATAGCGTGCGAGACCGGCCACGGCTTGCGCACGGGCGCCATTGTCGAGCGCTTCGGGGCGGGCGAGGGCAGGATACCAGACATCGCGCGCCCATTTCTCGGCCGCGGCGAGGGTCCTGGTCGGGTTCGCCGACAGGGCAGGATCGAGTTTGCCGAGGGCAAGCGCGGTGGCCGTGCGATTGGGCAGGGTCAGTGCCCGCATCAGCGCGCGGTCGCGCTCCTCGCCCATCGGGATGCCGCCCGAGACCAGCGCGATCCCGGCGACCGGTTGGCCTTCGTCGATCAGGATTTCCGCCACGCTCGCCGCGCGCCAGGTGCCGAAGCTTTCGCCGACGAGATAGACCGGCGAACCCTGACGCCCTCGATTCCGCAGGAACGTCAGGATGAAGGCGGCGGTAGCATGGCTGTCGGCGAGGGTGGCATAGAGCCTCTTCGCCGCTTCCGGCGAAGTCGCCCGGCTGAAGCCGGTTCCGGCCGGGTCGATAAAGACCAGATCGGCGGCGGCCAGCGGACTGTTCGGATTGTCCGCCAACTCGGCTCCGCGCAGCGTTTTCGGGCCGAGCGCATGGAACTGGAGCAGGCGGGAATCGGCACCGGGGCCGCCGTTCCAGATGAAGGCGATAGGCCGGGCTTCTGGACGCGCGGTCTTTGCGAAGTAGGCGGTGTAGAAAAGGTCGGCCTGCTTTGCGCCCTGGCCGTCGCTGATCGGTATCGTCCCCGCGCAGGCGGCATAGTCCCGTTGCCCGAGCTTGGCCGAAGCACCTGCTTCATCGGCATGGCACGATCTCTCCGCCGCCTGCGCAGGGGCCTGGGGGCAGGCTGCAAGCGCGGCAAGCGTGAGCGCGGTTCCCAGCAGGCGGACAGGTTTGGTGGGCATGGCGGGCCTTTCGCGGTTTCTTCGGTGCACTCTAGTCGAGTTGGACAGGCAAGATTATGCGCGAACACCTGGCGGCGCTCCATTCCGTACCGGGGCGGCGGGAGAAATCGCGGCGAATTTGCCGAAATGCGCAATTCTTATGCGCAAGTCTTTGCCTAGGATGCGTAAATGCTCCAGCGATCCGATTCGACTTCCGAGTCCGCTTTTTGCCGACGCGCCGTGCTGCGCGGATCGGCGCTGCTGCCGTTAGTCCCTGCGATGACGGGAGAGGCGCTCGCCGCTTCGCCCGCATCGGCCGTTTCTCTCGCGCGGACGGGCGATTTCGCGCCGATGGCGAAAGTCTATCTCGATTCCGGTACGATGCACCCGGTGCCGCTGCCCGCCAAGGCTTCGGTCGATGCCTATTTCCAGTCGCGTGCGGAAATGCGCGAATGGTCGAGCCACGATACGGAGATGCGGATCAAGGCCGCTTTCGCGCGCCTGATCAACGCCGCGCCTGAAGACCTTGCCTTCGTCCAGAGCACCACTGCCGGTGAGCAGTCGATCGTCGACGCGCTCGACCTGCCTGCCGCGAAAGGCAGTGTCGTCACCGACACGCTGCATTTCTTCGGCTCGTTCTGGCTCTACGACCAACTCGCCAGGCAGGGTGTCGACGTGCGCTGGATCCGGCCGACCGGGGGACGCATCGATCCCGATGCCTACGAGAAGGCGATCGGCCCCGACACGCGGCTGGTCAGCCTCTCGCTGGTTTCGACCTACAACGGTTTCGAGCACGACCTGAAGCGCATCTGCGAGATCGCCCATGCCCGTGGCGCTCTGGTCTATGCCGACATCATCCATGCGGCGGGCACCGTGCCGATCGACGTCAAGGCAAGCGGCGTCGATTTCGCCGCGACCGCCAGCTACAAGTGGCTGATGGGCGACTTCGGACTGGGCTTCCTCTATGTCCGCCCGGACCGCCTGGCGCGCCTCAAGCGCAAGCGTTTCGGCTATTATCAGCTCGATGGCTTCAAGCCGCATGTCTATCCCTATGACGAGCCCGGCGAGACCATCGCCGACATGACGCCGCGCGCCGATGCCGAGGGCCTGTTCGCCATGGGCACCCATTCCCACGCGGTGATGGCGCAGCTCGACTGGTCGCTGGCGAAGCTGCTCGAACTCGGCGTGGGGCGGATCATGGCGCACCGGCAGCCCCTGTTGCGCCGCCTGCACGAGGCGCTGCCTGCCAAAGGCTACGAGGTGGTGACGCCGCGCGACAGTCGCAGCCCGCTGTTCACCTGCGTGCTGCCGGACGCGCACGGGAAGCTGTCCGAGCCGCTGAACCGCGCGGGCGTGGCGATCACGCTCAGCCGCAACCGGTTCCGGATCTGTCCTTCGTGGTTCAATTCGCTGGACGACATCGAACGCCTGATCGCTGCCCTGCCGACGTTATCCTGAGCCCACTTCCTCCTGATCGGAACCAGACGCCATGTCCGCCAAGAAGACCGTTTTCGTGCGTTCCAGCCTGCTCGCTCTCGCTGCCCTTCTGCCTTCGGCGCCGCTGATGGCGCAGGATGACAGCCTGCCAATGCCGCCGGTGTTCCTCAAGGCCATGGAGCCGATGGTGGAGCGCGAGGCCGCCAGCGACCGGGTCGTGCCGACACGTCATTCCGGCACTTTCGGCGGCAGGAAGCTGGCCTATGACGCGATCGTCACCGAAACGCCAGTCGCCGATGCCAAGGGCCGGACGGCAGCGGTGGTGGTCACTTACGCCTATGTCGCGCGCGGCGTGAACGGGGGGAAGGGGGCGAGGCGGCCGGTGCTGTTCTTTTTCAACGGCGGTCCGGGAGCCTCGTCCTCGCCGCTGCACATGAATGCCTTCGGGCCACGCCGCATCGTCGGCAAGGGCGACGCGGCGCGGCTGGAAAACAATCCGCACAGCCTGCTCGACGTTGCCGATCTGGTGTTCATCGATCCTCCGGGAACGGGCGCGTCGATGCCTGTCAAGGGCGCCGATGCCGCCAGCCTGTTCTCGGTCTCGGGCGACGCGGCGGCGGTGGCGGACGTGGTCCAGCGCTGGCGCCGGGCCAATGGCCGCGGCGATGCGCCGTTCGCGCTGGTGGGCGAGAGCTACGGCACCGCGCGAGCGGCGGCCATGCTCGATGCCGAGGGCAAGGCCGGGCTGCCGCTGCCCGACGGCGTGGCGTTGTTCTCACTTTCGCTGGGTGACAACGACGGGCCGGTGATCTCCGACGTCTCGCTGCTGCCGACGCTGGCTGCCGTCGCCTGGTATCACGAGGCGATCGACCGCAAGGGCAAGTCGGTAGACCAGCACTTCGCAGAGGCGCGCGCCTTTGCCGGGAACGACTATGCCCGCGCGCTGATTGCCGGGGCCTCGCTGCCCGAGACCGAGCGCGCGAGGGTTGCTGCCAGAATGTCGGAGCTGATCGGGCTTCCGGCCGCCGGACTGGAAAAAGACGGTCTGCGACTGGACCGGCAGGCCTTCATGCTCGGCCTGCTTTCCGCCAAGGGGCTGCGCACCGGCCAGCTTGACGGTCGCGCGACCCGCGCCATTGCGGAATCGAACATGCATCCGCCGTTCGACGATCCCTCGATGACGCTGGGTGCGGAAACCGGCCATCTGATTGCCGACTACATCGGCAAGGATCTCGGTTATGCGCTACCGAGTGCCTATCGCACGCTCAATCTCGGCATCAACTTCAAGTGGGACTGGGGACGCGGCGAGGTCTACCGAACCGTTCGCTTCGCGCCGTTCCTTGCCAAGGCCATGGCCGACAAGCCGGGCATGAAGCTGATGACGGTGGGCGGTATCTACGACATTACCACCCCGGTCGCCGCCGGACAGTTCGCGCTGGACCATGCCGGGATCGGGCTTGATCGCCGCACCTCGAAGACTTACGCGGCGGGCCACTCGGTGTTCGAGGACGAGGGCGAACTGGCCCGTTTCGCGGCGGACATGCGCGTCTGGGCAGGGACGCTCGGCAATTGACTAGTCCGGGCTGCCTGCCTGCTTTTCCCGTACGATGGACCTGGCGATATAGTCTCGCTTGGTCATCGGCCAGAGATCGCCGCGGCCTGAGTAGAGTCCTTTGAGGTAGCCCCGGTCGAGCGCCGTGAGTCCTTCCGGCGCCCGGCTGTCACCTTGCGGCGTGAACAGCGAGAGGATCGAGCTTGCACCCAGTTCGGCGCGGCTGCGGGCGCCGGTCAGCGCGCGCATTGCGGCGTAGTCGGCGATCTGCATCAGGTTGCGATCCGCAACGGCGTCTCGTTCGATCAGCACCGTCGCGCTGAGAATGTCGCGCCGGATGGGCATCGAAAGCCGCGTCGATGTCGAGACTCTGAGGCTCGGCGGGTTGTTCGGAGTGTCCTGGCTCTGCAGGTCGCCGTCGCGGCTTTTCACCGCCACTTCGGTCCAGGCGCGGGCCTGACCCGCTTCCCCGACGATCCGCCGGATATCGGCGCGGGACTGGCTGGCGACCGCGCGCGATCGGTTCTGGTGCAGTCGCTGCACGGCGGCAGGGGTGTCGGTGTCGAACACCACCATCAGGTTCGGCGCGCAACCGGGTGCGCCGGTGCGCAGGCCGACCGATGCGGCGATCTCGCTGATCCGGTCGACGATGACTTGCGCCGCATCCGCCGGAAGCCCGGCGCTGCCGACGCAGACGGGATCGGTGTAGCGGGCCAGCGGCTCGTCATTGGGCTGCGAGACAGGCTCGATACGGTTTACGAATTGCTCCGCGAATTCCGAGGATGCGTCCGGCGTTACGGCGATACCCGGATCGACGCCACCTGCACCGGCCTGCAACAGGGCAAGAGCAAAGAGAGAAATCGCCAATGTCGAGCCTCCGGGATCTGGATTTACACGAATCGCGTGAAGCGAAGGGTAGATGAATATGTTCCATGATGCCGGAGCCTGTCGATCGGAAATTCGATTAAATCTCTGCTACTGCTTGATTTCCTGTGCTTCATCCGATCGACATTCCTGGGACAGCCAGTGGCGGAAGCATGTCAGTGCCTGGGTCTGGCGCGGTGCTTCGGGCCAGGCGAGCCAATAGCTGCGCTGTTCGGTCAGGGGCGCATCGACCGGGATGACGAGTTCGCCGCTTTCCAGTTCGGGTTCGATCAGGAAACTCGGGATCAGCGCAGCGCCGCCGCCCGCCTTCACGGCCTGCGCCAGCATGAGGAAATGGTCGATGCTGGGCAGGGCGTCGATCTCCGGTCCCGGCCTGCCGAACGTAGCGAACCACCGCGACCAGGCATCGCGGCGCTGGGACTGCACGAACAGGGGGATGCGCAGGAAGTCCTCGGGCGCGGCAATCCCCTCAAGATCGCGAAGGGTCGGGGAGACGACGGGAACGACGCTCTCGGGAAACAGCAGGTCGTGCCGCGCGCCGGGCCAGTCGGGGGCACCGACGTGGATCGCGGCATGGAACGGCTCGCGGGCGAAATCGAAGATGTCGGCGCGGGCGGTGATGTTGACCACGAGTTCGGGGTGCTTGCGGCTGAGGCGGGGCAGTCGCGGCGCCAGCCAGCGCATGCCGAAACCGGGGAGGACGGCCAGTTCGACGACATGTTCGGACTGGGGCTCCATCAGTCGTCCGGTCGCGCGCCGGATGGCGTCGAGGGCGGGCGTGAGGTCCTCGTCGAACTGTCGCCCTGCGGCATTCAGCGCGATCCGGCGGCCGTTCCGGTCGAACAGGGTGACACCGAGCCATTGTTCGAGGTTGGCGACATGGCGGCTCACCGCGCTTTGCGTGAGGCCCAGTGCCAGCGCCGCGCGCGAGAAGGAGCCGAGCCGGGCCGCCGCCTCGAAGCAGTGCAGCATGGCCATCGGCGGCAGGCGGCGGCGGTCGTCATGTTTCATTCCGAAAACTCACAAGCTCATGCGCGGTTTTGGGCTTTTTACGCGAAAGAAAATCTCCGATCATGCCAAATCTGCATGAAGGCCCTTGAAGGAAATGGCGGAACCGATGCGCGAGATCAATTTCGACGGGCTGGTCGGCCCCAGCCACAACTACGCCGGGCTGTCGCTGGGCAATATCGCTTCCGCCAGCAATGCCGGCGCGGTTTCGGCGCCGCGAACGGCGGCCTTGCAGGGCGTGGGCAAGATGCGGCGGATGCTGGCACTCGGCCTGCCGCAGGGGCTGTTGCTGCCTCATGCCCGGCCCGATACCGCTTGGCTGCGAGAGCTGGGCTTTGCGGGCGATGACGATGCCGTGCTGCGCAAGGCCTGGAGCCGGGAACCGGCGCTGCTGCGCAATGCCTTCTCGGCTTCGGCCATGTGGACGGCAAATGCCGCCACGGTCTCTCCCGCGCCGGGCACGGCCGACGGACGCTGCCATTTCAGCGTCGCCAACCTTTCGACGATGCTCCACCGCAGCATCGAGCACGCGCAGACCTTGCGCCAGCTTCGCCTCGCTTTCGCGGACGAGCGTTTCTTCGCCGTGCATCCGGCGCTTCCCGCCGGTCTTGGCGACGAGGGCGCGGCCAATTTCATGCGGCTGGGCACCGGCCATGCCGGGTGCGGGCTGGAGGTCTTCGTCTATGGCGAGCGACCGGCAGGCGGCGGCGCTGCCTTCCCGGCCCGCCAGCACCGCGCGGCCAGCGCCGCCGTCGCCCGCCGCCACGGGCTGTCGGCGGTCGAACTGGTGCGGCAGAGCGAGGTCGCCATCGCGGCGGGGGCGTTCCACAACGACGTGGTGGCAGTCGCCAATGAGAACGTCCTTTTCACCCACGAGCAGGCTTTTGCCGACCGCGATGCCGTATATGACGCCGTGCGCGAGCGCGTGCCCGGCGCGGTGATCGTCGAGGCTCCGGCCGCGCGGATCGGTCTCGACCTGGCGATCCGGACCTATCTATTCAATTCGCAGCTCGTTACGCTGGCGGGCGGTGAGATGGCGCTGATCCTGCCGCAGGAAGCCCGCGAAGCACCCGCCGTGTGGGACTGGCTTGAGGAAGTGCGGGCGGCGGAAGGCAATCCGATCCGCCGTCTCGAAGTCGTCGACGTGCGGGAATCGATGCGCAACGGCGGCGGTCCGGCCTGCCTGCGCCTGCGCGTCGCAGTGAGCGAGGAGGCCCATGCCGCGATCGATTCGCGCTTCCTGCTCGACGAACGCGTCTGCGACCGGATCGAGGCGGTGATCGAACGCGAATGGCCGGAAAGCATCGCGCCGGACGATCTCGGCGAGCCGGACCTCTGGCACCGCTGCCGCAGCGCGCGCGCGGCCCTGTTGTCCGCATTGGGCTTCGCGGCGGGAGAATTGTGAGCGCAACGCGGCCGGGCAGAACGCGACAGGGCCTCCTGCGCGGCGGCGTTCTCTCCGCTACAGGGAAGTCCACGGGCGATTCCGGAAGCGGGACGTCCGACGTGCAACCTGCCAGCGAGAACGCCATGACCGACACTGCATTCTATCCGATCGGCACGCCCGGCCAGCCCTGGGGCGAGGCGGAGCGCGACGCATGGCGCGCGCGTCAGATTCGCCGCCGTCGCTACGACGAGGACGTGGTGCCGCGCATCGAGGCCCTCGCGCAGCGCTATGAGCGGATCGCCTATGGCGCGCTCGACTATGCGGGGGAGCGTTATACGCTTTTCGCCTTGCGCAGCCTTGCCTACGATCCCGCCTTGCCGACCGCGCTCGTGACCGGCGGCGTGCACGGCTACGAGACCAGCGGGGTGATGGGCGCGCTGGAATTCCTCGAAAAGCGTGGGGGCGACTATGCGGGCAGGGTCAACCTGCTGGTGGCGCCTTGCGTCAGTCCCTGGGGCTACGAGCGGATCAACCGCTGGAACTACGATGCCGTCGATCCCAACCGTAGCTTCCGCGCGGGCAGCGAGGCCGGTGAAGCGGCGGCGCTGATCGATCTCGTCGCCGCGCAGCCGGGGCCGTTCCTTCTCCATATCGACCTGCACGAGACCACCGACAGCGACGAAGGCGAGTTCCGTCCCGCGCTCGCCGCGCGCGACGGCAAGGTCTATGAGCCGGACGTGGTGCCCGACGGTTTCTATCTCGTCGACGATGCCGAAAATCCGCAGCCGGAGTTCCAGCAGGCGATCATCGCGGCGGTGGCGAAGGTCACGCATATCGCCCCGCCGGACGGCAACGGCGACATCATCGGCACGCCGGTGGTCGCGCATGGGGTGATCGAGTATCCGCAGGCGCGCTATGCCATGTGCGCTTCGGTGACCGGCGCGCGCTTCACGACGACCACCGAAGTCTATCCCGACAGCCCCCGCACCACGCCGGAGGAATGCAATGCGGCGCAAGTCGCGGCGGTCTGCGCGGCGCTGGACCACGCGCTGGCGCAGGCGTGAGTTCGTTACGGTGATTTCATGGAGCCGCCACGCAGGGGCAAGCCGTGGCCTGCGAAAGCGGCACCCATGGTCATCCTGTACAGACGTCCGCTGCGGCGCAAAACCGCGATTGCTGCATTTCATGCGTTAGCGGTCTGCGCCGCCGCGGCGGGGCTCTGCGCCCGGCCCGCCGCGGCGCAGGACGTGTCCGGCCGACCGGACGACCTGAAGATCGGCGGCGACCGGGTTTCAGTGGGACTGGGCATCGCGTCCACTCCGACTTATGTCGGGTCCGACAGTTCCCGGATCGTGCCGATGGCGGCGATCCAGGGGGAAGTTTCCGGGATCAGCATCAATACCCAGGGGACGGCGATCTATGTCGACGCGGTGCCGTCCACCGGCAAGCCCGGCTGGAAGCTGGAACTCGGCCCTCTGGCGGCGCTGCGACTGGAGCGGACCGGGGCCTTCGGCAATCCGGCGGTGCGCGCGCTGGGCAAGCTCGACAAGGCGGTGGAACTGGGCGGTTCGATCGGCGTCCAGCGTACCGGCGTCCTGACCAGTCCCTACGACACGCTCTCCCTCAGCATGTCCTGGCAGCACGACGTGGCGGGCGCCCATTCCAGCTATGCCGCCAGCCCCGAGATCGATTACGACACGCCGTTGTCCGAACATGCCTTCGTCTCGTTCTCCGCTTCGGCGGACTATGTCGGACGGGGGTTCGGGCGCTATTACTACGACGTGGACGATGCGGGCAGTCTGGCGAGCGGGCTTCCTGCCTACGACGGGGCCGACCGGGCCGGGTGGAAGGACTGGAACCTAAGCACGATGGCCGTGCATTCGATTTCCGGCAACCTGCTCCACGGCGTGGGAGTCTTCGTCACCGGCGGCTATCAGCGGCTGCTCGGCGCCTATGCGCGATCGCCGCTCGTTGCCGATGTCGGCAACCGCAACCAGTGGAGCGGCGCGGTGGGGCTGGAATATACGTTCCGGTGATGCGCGGAGGGAAGAAGAGCCGCCCCTTGCGGAGCGGCTCTCCGGTCAGTCAGACGTTCGCGATCACGACGGCGCGGGTGTTGAGGTAGTTGTCCAGCGCTTCGGGGCCGCCTTCGGTGCCGTAGCCGGAATCCTTGATCCCGCCGAAGGGCAGTTCCGCCGTGGAGGCCGCGGGCGTGTTCACCCAGAGCATGCCCACTTCGACGCGCCGGGTCAGCAGGTCGGCATTGGCCAGCGAGCGGGTGAAGGCATAGCCCGCCAGTCCGAACGAGAGGCGGTTGGCCTCGGCGATCGCCTCTTCCAGCTTGTCGAAGCCGCGAATGCCTGCGACCGGGCCGAACGGCTCGTCGTTGAACAGGCGGGCGTCGAGCGGCACGTCGGCCAGCACGGTGGGCTGCCAGAAGTTGCCCGCCTCGCCAATGCGCGCGCCGCCTGCGAGCACGCGGGCGCCGCGCGCCACGGCGTCCTGCTGGAATTCGGCCATGGCGGCAAGGCGGCGGTCGTTGGCGAGCGGACCCATCTGGGTGCCCTCGTCCAGACCGTCGCCCACGACGACGCCCTTGGCCAGGTCGGCCAGAGCTTCGGCGAACTGTTCCTTGACGCTGTTGTGGACGAGGAAGCGCGTCGGCGAGATGCAGACCTGACCGGCATTGCGGAATTTGGCGCGACCGGCGCTACGCACCGCGAGGTCGATATCGGCATCCTCGCAGACGATGACCGGGGCATGGCCGCCGAGTTCCATCGACACGCGCTTCATGTACTTGCCCGCCTGCGCGGCGAGCAGCTTGCCGACCGGGGTGGAGCCGGTGAAGGTGATCTTGCGGATCACCGGGCTGGCGATCAGGTACTCGGAAATCTCGGCGGGATTGCCGTAGACGAGGCCCAGCACGCCCTCGGGAATGCCTGCGTCCTGGAAGGCGCGGATCAGGGCGGCGGGGCTGGCCGGGGTTTCCTCGGGCGCCTTGACGATCATCGAGCATCCGGCAGCGAGACCGGCACCGATCTTGCGGACCACCTGGTTGATCGGGAAGTTCCACGGCGTGAAGGCAGCGACCGGGCCGACCGGGTCCTTGATGACCATCTGGCGCACTGTGATGTCGCTGCGATGCGGGACCAGGCGGCCGTAGACACGGAAGCCTTCCTCCGCGAACCAGTCGATGATGTCGGCGGCGGCCATGGCCTCGCCCTTGGCCTCGATCAGCGGCTTGCCCTGTTCCTGCGTCATCACGCGGGCGATCTCGTCGGCGCGATCGCGCATCAGGGCGGCGGCCTTGCGCATGATCGTGCTGCGCTGGGCGGGGGTATAGTCGCGCCAGATTTCGAAACCGCGATCCACGGCCTCCAGCGCAGCATCGAGGTCGGCGCGACCGGCATGGGCGACGCGCCCGATTTCCTGTCCGTTGGCGGGGTTCTCTACCGGCAGCGTCTTGCCATCGGCAGCATCGCGCCATTCGCCGCCTATGAAAAGCTGGGTATCCGGATAGGCCATTCAAGAACTCCTTTGCGCATAGCCGGTGAACCGGTCGGTCCGGTCATATTGGGAGCCTCAGGCGTGCCCGCAACCGGATGGGCCATCATTGGACCGTGCGATTGGAGTTCAAGGGTTTGCTCTTTTTGCATCTTCCTCGATGCAAACGAGAACGTCAGGACGGTTTCCCGCTCCGGCGCTTCTCGGCGATCTTCTTCGCGGCATAGCCGCCGAGCGCCGCCGCGGCGATCCCGGCCAGCCCGAAGCGGCGCAGCACGGCCGCGGCCACGACCCCGGCTATCGCCCCACCGGTCTCGTCCACCCCGGATACATGCTTTGCGATGCGCTTGCCCGCGATTCCGCCGATGATCTTGCCCAGCATATCGTGATCTCCTTTGCCGAAAATAGCGCGCGACGCGGCCGATGGTTCCGTCTCAGGCAGCGGGGTCGGAGGCTTCCGGCGGTGTAAAGGACAAGTGCTCGCCCGGTGCGAGTTCGAGGCGCTGCGCGGCGGTGCCGATATCGATCCCGGCCTTGGCAAAGCGCCTGAGCAGTTCGATGAAGATCCGGCTGCGGGCGCGGTAGACCTCGCGCGGGGAGCCGACATGGGCGAAGCAGTTGAAGAAGACCCGCCCGTCGGTGATGGAATCGATGTAGGCGGCTGGCGCGGGTGCTTCGATCACCGCGCTCTCCCCGGCGAATGTGCCGAGGACAATGCCCAGCACGGTGTCGATATCGGTGCCCAGCGTGACCGAGAACTGGATCTGGATGCGGCCGAGCGGGCTGGAAAGGGTCTTGTTCAGCACTGACTTGGTGATGAGTTCCGAATTGGGAACGATCAGCGTCGAATGGTCGGCCAGGGTGATTTCGGTGGACCGCACGCTGATGCGCTTCACGTCGCCTTCGTCGGTGCCGACGCGGACCCAGTCGCCGATCTTGATCGGGCGTTCGGCCAGCAGGATGAGTCCCGAAACGAAGTTCTGGGTGATCGCCTGAAGGCCGAAGCCGATGCCGACCGAAAGGGCGGAGAGCAGCAGGGCGATGCGTTCCACGCCGATGCCGAGCGAAGCCAGTGCCCAGATGATCGCCAGCGCAATGCCGACGTAGCGCGCCACCAGACTGGCCGAGTTCTGCGCCGATCCGTCGAGGTCGGTGGCGGGCAGGTAGCGCTTCTCCAGCCAGCTCATGAAAGCGCGGACGAGAGCGAGGCCGATCGTCAGCACGACGATGGCCCGCAGGATCGCGCCCGGTGAAATCGCCACCCCGCCGATGTCGATGCCTTGCGCCGCCGTGGCGACACGGCCGAAGACGCTGCCGATACCCTCGCCGCCGCCGAAGGGCTGCATCATCAGGGCGAGCGCCAGCAGCACCAGCGTGAGGCGCAGCACGCCGGAAACGAGTACGCCGAACTGGTCGACCAGGCTGCCGCGCAGGCCGACACTGCGGACCAGCGCCACGCCGAGCCGGCTGTCGCGGCTGAACAGCAGGGTCGCGGCATCGTCGGCAGTGCCCAGCAGCAGATAGAGCGCGCCGCCGACCATGCCGAGCCAGATGACGATGCGCGCGGTGAACAGGCTGAGACTGACGTAACCCAGCGCAAGGGCGAGCAGGGCGAGGATCACCAGCGCCCATGTCACCAGCGTCACCATCGCCAGGCCCGCGCCGGTCGGCTGGTCGCCCTGCTCCTCGCGGGCGGCGCGCGCCGCGCGCATCCGGCCCAGCACCAGCAGGAAGGCGCCGATCCACAGCAGATGGAGCAGGGCTTCCACCATCTGCCAGGCGCCGATCGTGGCGCGGCTGACATCGACGGACTTGTTGAAGGACTCGACCAGAATGCTCGCGAAAGCGATTCCCGCCAGGATCCAGGTCAGCGGGCGGATCTTCGCGGCGGTCTCGTCACTGATCGGGACGATGCGCCAGGACGCCTGCCCGCGCATCAGCAGCGCGCCGGTGAGCGAGGCGGTGAAGGCGGCAAAGCCCGTCGCCGCCACGAAGCCGCCGGTCAGGTCGCTCCATCGCTCCGGGAAGAGGCCCGCCCAGCGAAAGCCCTGCACGAGCGTCACGGCGGCGAGCAGCGGTGCGATCGTGCCGACGACGATCCGCCAAAGTGCGAAGACCGAGCGGCGGATGCGGTGGCCCGGTGCGCTGCCGATCAGATGGCGCTGCCCAAGCTTCCGCGCGGCCAGGCGCAGCGGGAACAGCAGCAGGAAAGCGAGCACCATGCCGAGCAGTGCCTGCCAGGGCAGGCCGCCGCGCCCGTGCCTGGCGATCTGGTCGACGCCCTGGGACAGGAACAGGTCCACCTTGCGCAAATCGCGGGGGAAGGCGTCGAGCAGGTCGCCCCAGAAGGTCGGGGCGAGGGGGGAATCGATGCGGGTGGTCAGCGTCTCGTTGAGCTGCTCCGTCTGGCTGCGATCCATTTCGTCGATCAGCTGCTGCGCTTCGACATCGGCGAGACGGCCGCGCTTGATCGCGGCATCGACTATCGCCCGCTCACTGGCGAGGCGCTTGCGCTGCTGCTGGATTTCGGGGGCTTCGGTGACGCCTTCGGCGACCGGGCCGAGGCCGGCGATGCGCGCGTCGACGAGCGCCAACTGGTCGTCGAGCTGGCTTGCCGACGACTTCGCGGCCTGTTGGGCCGCGACAGCCCTGGCCCGGAGGTCTGACCTCTCGTCGGACGAAAGCTGGTTGTCGAGGCCCCGGTCGATCGTGCGCAGTTCCGTTTCGGCCTGCACGATCTGGGTTGCCGGATCGACGGGCGGCGCGACCTGCGCCGCGGCAGGCAGGCTCGCTGCGGCGACAAGCAGGAGAATCGCACGGAAAAGGAAGCGCATCTGCAAAGTATCTCTAAGGCGAACAGCGAAACCTGCGCCAAAGCATGGGTGCATGGCAAACACCAGACTCACGCGTCGCGCAGGCCCCGCAATACGACTTGATGGCGTTGGGGTACGACGAGAAACCTGTGGTGGGGCTTATTCGAAGCCCCAGTCGTCGAGCGCTACTCCGGGCGTCCCGGTTTTTGCGGCGGCCTCGGCGCTGCCCCTGGCCGCCACGCGCAGGACCGCATCCTCGTCCGGATGGGTGAAGGACATCAGGCAGGTGCCGTCCGCGCAGCGGTCGAGTTCGGGAAGCGCCTTGCAGGCCTGGGCACCGGCGCTTTCCGCGCAATCCTCGCTACCTTCCGCCTGCCAGCCTGCGGCGAGCACCTGCTTGCGGAACTGGGCATAGGCCATGCCCTTGCGGGCCTTGGCCTCGAACCCGCGAGCCGCTGAGCCGTGCGCGGGTGCGCGATCCTGTGCGGCGGCGGGCACGCCGCTCGTCATGACGAGCAGCCCGGCGAGAGCGAGTAAAGGTCTTGCGCGCATCGATAACTCCTGGCTGTCGCAGAGAACTATCTCCGCTTGGCACAAAGGAGCCGGTTTTCAAAGCACTGGAAGGTGATCCGCGATGCGGGAATCAGAAGTCCGGATCGAGGGGCGCCACGGCGCGAAGTTCGAAGCGCCGGCGGTTGGCGGATATCTTGTCTTTTTCGGTATTCGGTTTCTTGGCGACCTGTTCGGTCGAATGCACGGCATCGGAAGGTCCGCTGTCCCGTGCGGTCTGCTTGTCTGGATTCATGATATCTCTGGAAGGCGTTTTCCCGAGCCGGAACGCGTGGGGGCGTTCCGGCTCGGGATCACGATCAGAAGTTGACGGTCGCGCCGACTGCGATCTGGCGGCCGAGCGAGTCGTAGCGGGCCGAGAGCGTATTGCTGCGCGACAGGCCGTAGCCATACGAGTTCGGCAGCAGCGGCGGGCGGCGGTCGAGGATGTTGTTCGCGGAAATGCGGAACGAATAGGCCGCATCGACGCGGAACGTCAGCGCGAGGTCGAAGTAGTTCTGCGCGCCGAGGCGGTAGAACGTCTCGCGCTCGCTACCCGGCTTCCAACCCAGTGCCGGATCGCCCGAGTTGCTCACGTTGGTCAGCGAGCCGACATAGCGCCAGTTGAGCGAGGCGTTGAAGAAGCGATCCTCGGTCGTGTAGGTGGCGCGCAGGCTGTGGGTCCACTTGGGGATCAGCTGGCCGCAAGTGCCGCCGTAGTATCCGGCACAGTTGTACTTCGGCAGGATCGGCGAATCCTGGCCGCCCGCCAGCGTCGTCAGCGAGCCCGCGAAGTCCAGCGCGAGGGTGCCGTACTTGCCGAGACCGGTCGAATACTGGCCCTGGAAGTCCCAGCCATGCGACTTGCTCTTGTAGTAGTTGGTCGTGCCGCCGCGGATGTAACCCGCGGTCGGGTTGGTGCTCGGGTTGCTCGACAGCGTGCCATCGGCATTGCGGACGAACATCGAGCAGAAGAACTCGCTGCCCGTCTGGAGGCAGCCGTTCGAGAAGTAGTCGTAATCGTTGTAGCCGATCGAATCGTTGAGATCGATCAGGAAGCGGTCGGCCGAGATGACGAGGCCGGGCAGGAACGACGGCTTCAGCACGACGCCGAAGGTCTTGGTATAGGCGGTTTCCGGGTTGACCGTATAGCCGCCGCGGCGAACGGTGCAGCCCACGTCGGTCGGACAGACCAGGGTCGGGCTGCCGTAGAGGCTGTCGGCCAGGCCGGTCGCGGCGCAGACTTCACGCGATGCGGCGGGTGCGCCGTAGACGGGAACCTGCTGGCCATTGGCACCGGTCGTATAGGAGACGGTCGGCGCGCAGATGTCGTTGAAGGTCGGCGTGATCCGATCATAGCTGATGTTGGAGCCCTGATAGGCTTCCACCACCGTCGGCGCACGCTGGGCCTTGTTGATCGAGCCGCGGAAGGTGATGTCCGAGATCGGCGACCAGATCGCCTCGGCCTTCCAGGTCGAGAAGGTATCCGGGTTGGAGCTGTACTTCGACAGGCGGAACGCGCCATTGAACTGGAGCAGGTCGGCGAAGGGCTTGTGCTCGATGATCGGAACCTGAACCTCGACGTTGCCTTCCCAGGCGTTCTGGGAGAGGTTGCTGTTCGACCCACCCCAGTTTTTGCGCCAAACGTCGTCGGCGTAGCTCTTCAGCTTGTCCTCGCGGAACTCGGCACCCAGCGCAATGGCCACGCCCTGTTCGGCCCAGGGCGACTGGATGCCGTAAGTGCCCAGATCGCCCTGTACGGTTGCAACCGCGTTGTAGAGGGTGTTGATCGTGGTGCTGGTGCCGAACTCGGTCAGGTAGTCCAAGAGCGCCTGGCCGTTGGTGGCCGAGTTGGCGCTGAAGGCGTCGAAGGGAAGGCAGCCGTCCGCCGAGCCCGAGGCGCACTGGAGCTGGCCGTTTACGTTGACCACATTGAGCGCATTGTTGACACGCTCATAGTTGGGTCGGCCCCAGGTCGTGTCCATGCGATTGCGGGCGTAGACGCCGCCCACGTCGTAACTCCAGCCCTGCGCGAACTGGCCGCGTACGCCAGCGGTCGCGCGCAGCCCCTGGTTGAGGTAGGAATCCGATATGGGGCGTGCATTGTTGAAGCGATAGCGAACGTCGAGCGGAGCGAGAGTATCGGTGCCCGCACTGGCGCCGCAGATGGTCTGCGCCTGCGAGGCTGACATCAACGGATTGTTGCAGTTGACGAGGTATGTCTTGCCTTCGCCATAAGTCTCGGCATTCAGCACGCGGGCCGGATAGGGATTGGAAGAGCGGTCGCGGAACCACATGACGCTGCCGTAGAGTTCGGCGGCGTCGGACAGTTCGAAGGAGGTAAAGCCGCCCGCATTCCAGCGCTTGTCGGCGCGTTGGAATGAGTAACCGTCGTAGGGATTGGCGGCATAGGCGTTGCCATAAGGCAGGAGAGTGCGGGAGCCGTCCGGATTGTTGACGAACTGCTGGCCGTTGGCTGCTCCCGAGCGGGGCGAAATGTAGCCGTAGGGCGTATAGGTCGACACCGAGCAGCCGAGGGGGCCGTCTTTGCCGGTCTGAATCAGTTCGCAGCCTGCCGTCTCGCGCGCCGAGAACGGCACCAGGTCCGCCTCGCGGTAGTTGGCATAGCCGCTGATGTGGAAGCGGCCGTCGAACAGCTTCTTGCCGAAGGTCAGCGAGATGTCGCTGCGCCCGCCGTCGATGGCGGTGCCGCGCGCGGGCTGGTCGAAGCCGTACTGGCTGGCGACGTCCGAGATCAGCGTGCGCTTGTTCTTGTGCAGGTAGAAGTTGTAGTTGCCGTTGAGCTGGATGCCTTCGAAGTCGTCATCCATGATGAAGTTGACGACGCCCGCGACCGCGTCCGAGCCGTAGACCGCCGAGGCGCCGCCGGTCAGCACGTCCACGCGCTTGATCAGCGAGGTCGGGATCATGTTGGCATCGATGCCGTTCATGGTGCCGACGCGCTTGCCGTCGACCAGGACCAGAGTGCGTTCGAAGCCGAGGTTGCGCAGCTTGATGCGCTGGCGGCCGTCGGAGTCCGAATAGTTCTGCTGGCTGTCCGGCGAGATCTGGGGAATGCGGTTCAGCACTTCCTCGATGTTGACCGCCGCCTGGGCGCGGATCGCATCGTTGGTGACGGACGTGATCGGCGCGGCGGCCGTGGAGTTCGGACGGTTGATGCGCGAACCCGTTACGACGATCGAGCCGGAGGAACCGGCACCCGCTTCGGCATCGGCCGGCGCATTGTCCTGCGCCAGCGCCGGGGTGGCGAGGCCGGTGATGCAGGTCGTGGCCAACAGAATTCTGGTAATCTTCCTCATGCGATAGCCCTTTTCTTCCCTGATACGTTGTGGGCCCGAAGCGTTTTCGGCCCGAATTTAGGTTGTCTTGATCCGTTGCCGGTCGTTACCGGCATGTACTCTTGCGTCGCTTGCAGGCGCGCGCTCAGGTGCGGCGGAGGCTTTGCGACGGGTGGACCGTGGTGCGTCCGCTCGCGTCGGTCACCGCGTAAGTGAAACCGGGCTGGATCGCGAAGGCGCCGACCTCGCCGTCCTTGTCGATCGCCAGGAAGGCGACCTGGGCGTCCTTCACGGCATCCCCGCGCAGCTTGACGATGTGCTCCACTGCCTCGCGGCAGGCCGCCATGGCCGACATACCCATGCGCATCGAACCGACGACGCGCGCCGCTCCGGCGATGCGGGTCACTTCCTCGCCGACGCCGGTGGCAGTGGCGGCGCCGACGCCGGGTTCAACCAGCAACCCGCAGCCCGACTGGGGAGAATCGCCTACGCGTCCGCGCAGCTTGAAGGCCATGCCCGAGGTGGTGCAGGCACCGGCAAGACGGCCGTCCGGGCTGCGTGCAAGGATGCCGATCGTATCGTGATCCAGGGCCGAGCCGCGCTGGTTCTCGATATTGGCGATCGGCTTGTATTCGGCTGTCTTGAGCCATTCCTTCCAGGCCGCTTCCGCTTCGGGCGTCAGCAGGTCCTGCGAAGCGAAGCCCTGCTCGCGGGCGAATTGCGCGGCGCCTTCGCCGACCAGCATCGTGTGCGGGGTTCGCTCCATGACGCGGCGGGCGACCGAGATCGCATGGACATAGCCTTCGAGCGCGGCGACGGCGCCTGCATGGCCGCGATCGTCCATGATGATGGCGTCGAGCGTGACATGGCCGTCCCGGTCGGGATAGCCGCCCATGCCCACGGAATGATTGGAAAGGTCCGCTTCCGGGACCTGGGCACCTGCTTCGACGGCGTCGATCAGCGTGCCGCCGGCTTTCCAGCGGCTATAGGCGGCGGCGTTGGCGGCGGCACCGAAGTCCCAGGTGGAAACCACGAGTGCTGTCTTGCCCGCATTCTTCGCAGGAGCCGCAGCGCGTGCCGTTCCGGCGACGGCCGCTCCGGCCAAGGCAAGCCCCAAGGTATCGCGACGCGAAATTCCCATGCCCATTCGTCCCAAGCCAATGCGACCGCTTCGATGTTCGGCTGCTGAAAGCGGCCCGCCCTTCCCGAAGCTTGCCCTGAAACAAAGCTGTCATAGGTATTAAATAAATTCAATTCCAAAAATCAAATTGGCATTACATTTTTGCGATTGACCCTGAAATATGTCGCAAATTGGTCTCACGCGCAGTGCGAAAGCAGCAAAAAACCCGCCGGAAGAGGCGTCTCTCCCGGCGGGCTTCGCAGCGTGGTCGTGTTTTGGTTCAGCCCTGTCGCGGCGGTCGATTCCGGAGGGCCTGGCCGAAGGACGGCTCCGGCACGTTCTGCATGTGGAAGGTCAGCCTGCCGCCCTTCATGAGTTCCTCGTGGCTGATCCAGCTCCGGTCGTGCGCTTTGCCGTTCCATTCGACTCGGCCGTAGTAGGGCCGGTCCGAGCGGTTGCCCGGCGCGCTGACGATGAGTTCGCGCCCGTTGCCGAGGCGCACACGGGCTTCCTCGAACAGCGGGCTGCCGAAGATGTAGATGCCGCTGACCGGATCGACCGGATAGAAGCCGAGCGCCGAGAGCACGTACCAGGCGCTCATCTGTCCGCAGTCGTCGTTGCCGATCACACCCGCCGGTCTGTCGCGGTACATCAGTGCGAGCAGGCGGCGCACCATCGCCTGGGTCTTCCAGTGTGCGCCGGTCCAGGCATAGAGATAGGCGACGTGGTGCGAAGGCTCGTTGCCGTGGGCATATTGCCCGACCATGCCGCTGATGTCCGGCGGCGCGTTCTTCGGCAGGGTCGAGGGCGCGTTGAAGAAGGCGTCGAGCTTGGCTTCGAGGCCCGCCGGGCCGCCCATCGCCTCGGCCAGGCCGTGGACGTCGTGCTGGTTGAGGAAGGTCGCCTGCCAGCCGTTGCATTCAGTGAAGTCTCGCCACTTGTCCCAATGGCCCAGTTCGACCGGATCGTAGGGTTCGGTCCAGGCACCGTTGTCGAGGCGCGGGCGGGCGAAGCCGGTTTGCGTGTCGAACACGTTTTTCCAGTTGCCCGAGCGCGCCTTCAGCCGCGCCGCATCGTCCGCGGCGCCTGCCGCTTTAGCGATGTGTGCGGCGGCATAGTCGTCGTAGGCATATTCGAGCGTACGGCTGACGCTTTCGAACACCTTGTCGGCGGGAACGTAGCCCTTGGCGTCATATTCCGGAATGCCGCGGGAATTGTCGAGCACGGGCATCGTGAAGTCGAACGCGCGGCGGCGGATATTGGGCCAGGCGGCGGCGTAGTCGCCGGGGATGCCCTTGGCCATGGCCTCGGCCAGCACCGGCACCGAGTGCCAGCCCATCATGCAGCCGGTCTCCACGCCCTGAAGCGGCCAGACCGGCGGGCCATAAGGGCTTTGCTGGGTCTGGCGGATGAGATCGGCGACGAATTCCTCGACCCGCGCAGGCCGGATCAGCGTCTGCAAGGGGTGGAAGGCGCGGTAGGTGTCCCAGAGCGAATAGGCGCTGTAGGCCTTCTCGCCGGGGGCGAGCTGGTGCACCTTGCGGTCGAGGCCGATGGTGCGCCCGTCCACATCGGAGAACAGCGTCGGCCCGATGGCGGCATGATAGAGCGAGGTCGCCATGATCGTGCGCTGTTCGGCGTTGCCGCCGCTCACCGCGATATGCGACAGCTCCTCCGCCCATGCCCGGCTGGCGGCCTGACGATAGGCGTCGAAGTCGAAGTGAGTCGCTTCTGCCGCGAGATTGGCGCGGGCGCCTGCGACGTCCACCGCCGAGACGGCGGTGCGCACGATGATCGGCGCGCTTGCGGCATCGTCGAAGTGGACGG
The DNA here is from genome assembly GCF_058273105.1 of Novosphingobium sp. BF6. Classification (NCBI taxonomy): domain Bacteria; kingdom Pseudomonadati; phylum Pseudomonadota; class Alphaproteobacteria; order Sphingomonadales; family Sphingomonadaceae; genus Novosphingobium; species Novosphingobium sp. BF6. The sequence continues at coordinate 311,474 of NZ_CM177776.1, read as the reverse complement.
CGGCCTTCAGGCGGCGGCCCTTGACCTGCTTGCTGCCCTCGGGTTGCGGCGCGTCCTTGTCCCCGAAGAATTCCACGCGGCTCGGCGGGCGCGAGAACTGCATCGCGAAATAGATGTGGCGGCCCTTGGCCCAGCGGAACACCCGCCGCTGGCCGGTCAGCGTGCCGTCGGCGTCCAGCGCCATTTCCGCATCGTCGATCAGCGGATACTTGTCGGACGAGTCCTGCACGAGGTGCGAGAGGTCGATCAGCAGGTGGGCCGAACTATCGGCTCCGCCTGCCGGGTAGACGTGCCGCTGGATGCCGGCGCGCAGCGTTGTTGTGAGTTCGCTGGTGACGCCGTTTTCAAGCTGGACGCGGTAATAGCCCGGCTCCGCCACCTCGTCGCTGTAGCGCAGGCGATAGCCTTCGTCGGGGCGGTCCAGCGGTCCGGGCTGGAGGCGCACTTCCCCTCGGCAGGGCACGACGAGCACGTCGAGCATGTCGCCGATACCGGTGCCGGACAAGTGCGTGTGGGAGAACCCGAGCAGCGAGGCATCGCCGTGGTGATAGCCCGAGCAGGTATCCCAGCGTGCGGTGTCGGTATCGGGGCTGAGCTGAACCATGCCGAAGGGCAGGGTGGCGCCGGGGAACGTATGGCCGTCGCCGCCGGTGCCGATGAAGGGATCGACTCTCGCGGCAGGCCCGGTTTCGGCGGCAATCGCACGGGTTGCCCCGGCTGGCACGGCGGCGGCCAGCAGGGCAAGGCGGCAGGAGCCTGACATCAGGCGGCGGCGGCTCAAGGCGGTCATTTCCGGCATCCCAGTTTATATAGGGCCCGTTTCATGAAGCCCCGTTTTATAAAAGGACGGCGCCTGTCCGCAGGGTCAAGAACCCTGGGACAGGCGCCGGCCCGTGTGCATGCAGGTCTTAGTGAGGAGGAGAGGGACCTGCACGCCTTTGCACGGGACTTAGAAGCTGAATTGGGTCGTTGCGGCCAAGGGCATCGCGCGCAGGGATTTCATCGTCGTTCTCCTCATGGTCCGAAATCCGTGCCGAACCGGCGACGAATCCCGTGAATGCGCGCCGACTTGTCCTGTTGCAAGGCCAATATCATACCAATATCGCGATTTAATGTCACCAAAATAGGTTATTTTGTCCATTGGAATTTTTTTTCCGTATCCGATGGTCCGTGATTTGACGCTCCGTCCTGCGGAAAAGCGTTGCAGCTGGCTTTCGCCGGGCTATCCGTCGGACAGGGCATGGGGTGGTGTGGCAGGCCAAAGTATGTCCAATTCGCGTTCTTGCGAATCGCCCTGGCGTGAACCGTGCAGGGCGGAATGAGAGGAGAATCGGCGAATGCTTGAAGTCTGTGTCGAGGATCCGGCGGGCATTGCTGCAGCGGTTGCGGGCGGCGGCGATCGCATCGAGCTTTGCAGCGCGCTGGCGCTGGGCGGTCTCACGCCGCCCCGGTCGCTGGTTCGCCTCGCTGCGGCGGCGCCGATTCCCGTGCATATGCTCTGCCGCCCGCGCGAAGGTGATTTTGTCTACGATGCCCGCGAAGTCGCGCAGGTGCGGGACGATATCGATCTGGCGGCGGAGGCCGGTCTTGCGGGAATCGTGATCGGCGCTGGGTCGTCACGCGGGTTGGACCTTGGGATTCTGGGCGAGTGGCTGGACCATGCCCGAAGCGCCGGGGCCGCGCGGGGCGCGCGCCTGTCACTGACCCTGCACCGGGTATTCGATTTGCTGGACGATATGGAAAACGGTCTGGAACAGGCGGTGGCGATGGGTTTCGATCGCATCCTGACGTCGGGCGGTGCGGTGCGGGCGCCCGAGGGCGCGCGAATGCTGGCGCATCTTCAGGAACTGGCGGCAGGCAGGATCGTGATTCTTGCCGGGGCCGGCGTCTCTGCCGAGGCGGTTCCTGTATTGCGCGAGGCTGGGGTCGTCGAATTCCATGGCTCCTGCCGGAAAGTGGGCGGCGTGGTCGATGTCGCTGCAATGGCACGACTGGAGGAACTGGGCTTCCAGAAAGCGGCGAGGGCGGTCACGGATTCGGGCGAAGTGGCCCGTCTCAAGGCGGCAATCGCCCGGACGTGAGGCTCCGGCGGCAGTCGCTGGCATCCTTTCCTCTTCGGGCAAGTCCGCAGAAGGTGCGGGAGAGGAAAGAAAATCGCCGCACCTGAGCGAAACCAATTGCGCATCGCTTGGAGTTCGGGAATACCAATATAGAACTTATACCGATATTGGTAAGCAGTCGTTCCGGTCCGGCGCTTCTTTCGCCGACCGGGTTCGATATGCAGGAGAGCCCTAGACATGCCGTCCGACGCCGCAAATCCTTCGCTTTCCCTGATGGCTCGCGAGGCCGCCGAGGCTCCGCAGGCCGTGCGCAGCTTCCTGCAGAACAACCGCACCGTTCTGATGAAGCTGGCCCAGGATCTGCGCGACGATCCGCCCTCGGTGGTCGTTACCTGCGCGCGCGGCTCGTCCGACAATGCGGCGACTTACGCCAAGTATCTGATCGAGACGCTGGCAGGCGTGCCGGTGTCCTCGTCGGCGCTCAGCGTCTCCTCGGTGTTCGGCGCCGAGATGCAGCCGGGCCGGGTGCTGGTGATCGCAATCTCGCAGAGTGGCCGCAGCCCGGACCTGCTCGCCGCCGTCGAAGCGCATCGCCGGGCCGGGGCCCGCGTCGTCGCGCTCGTCAACGACGAGACCGCGCCGCTGGCCGATCTGGCGCACTGGGTGCTGCCGCTCCACGCCGGTCCCGAAAAGTCGGTGGCGGCGACCAAGTCCTATATCGCCTCGCTCGCCGGGGTGGCCGCGCTGGTGGCGCACTGGACCGGCGATGCCCCGCTCGGCCTCGCGCTGGAGCGCCTGCCGGAAGGGCTGGAAGTGGCTGCCAACACTGCGCCCTTCGATCTCGTCGGCCAGCTGTCGCAGGCGAACAATCTCTTCGTGATCGCGCGCGGATACGGTTTCGGCATCGCCCAGGAAGGCGCGCTGAAGCTCAAGGAAACCTGTGCGCTCCACGCCGAGGCCTATAGCGCCGCCGAAGTGCGCCACGGCCCGATGACGATCATCAACGAAGGCTTCCCCATCGTCGCTTTCGCCACCTCCGACGCCAGCGGCGAGAGCGTGCGCGGGGCCGCTGCGGAATTCGCCGGTCGCGGCGCGCAAGTTGCGCTGCTTGATGCCGAGCAGCCGTTCGGTGACAGCACGCTGGCAGCACTGGCCGGCCATGCCGCGCTGGAGCCGCTGCTGATGATCCAGACTTTCTATCCGCAAGTGAACGCACTTTCGCTTGCGCGCGGGCTCGACCCGGACAATCCCGCCCACTTGCGCAAGGTTACCGAGACTCTCTGATGAAAATCGCCTTCGTCAACGGCAACGTCTATCTGGATCGCGCCTGGGCGCGCGATGCCGTGGTGAGCGTGGAGCAGGGGCGCATCGTTTCGGCGCAGCGTGGAATTGAGGCCGACGAAGTCGTCGATCTCGACGGTGGCTGGCTGGTGCCGGGCTTCATCGACGTGCAGGTCAACGGCGGCGGTGGGGTGCTGCTCAACGACGCACCGACCCCGCAGGGCATCGCCACGATCGCCGCCGCGCACGCGCGGTTCGGCACGACCGCGCTGTTGCCGACGCTCATCAGCGCGACGCCGGACGTGATAGCGCGCGGCCTCGACGCCACCGACGAGGCGATTGCGGCAGGCGTGCCCGGCTGCATCGGCATCCACGTCGAAGGTCCGGTGCTCAATGTGAAACGGCGCGGCATCCATTCCGAGGGCAACTTGCGCAAGCTGGACGACGAGATGGTCGACCTGCTGACGCGGCCTCGCGCGGGCAAAGTGCTGTTCACGATCGCGCCCGAATATCTCCACGCCGATCAGGCCAAGGCACTGATCGCGGCCGGGGTCGTGCTGGCGATGGGCCATTCCGACGCCGATTACGAGACCGCGCGTGCCGCCTTCGACATGGGCGTAACCGGCGTGACGCACTTGTTCAACGCGATGTCGGCGCTGCATCACCGCAATCCCGGCATGGTCGGCGCGGCGCTGGAAAACCGGACGGTCTGGTGCGGACTCATTGCCGACGGCTATCACGTCCACCCCGCCGCGATGCGCGTCGCGCTGGCGAGCCGCCCGCTCGACCGCTTCGTGCTGGTGACGGACGCGATGTCCTGTGTCGGCACCGATCTCACCAGCTTCGAGCTTGACGGCCGCGAGATCATCGTCGCGGAAGGGCGCTGCGTGGGTGCGGACGGCACGCTGGCGGGCGCTTCGCTCGACATGGCCGCTGCCGTGCGCAATGCCGTGGACATGGCGGGGCTTTCGGTGGGGCAGGCGGTCGACATGGCCAGCGTGCAACCGGCGGAATTCCTGGGCCTCGGCTCGAAACGCGGCGTGATCGCCGCTGGATATACCGCCGATTTCGTCCAACTCGACCGCGCCATGGCGCCGCAGGCGACCTGGATCGCCGGCGAACGGGCATTCTGATATCGATTCCTGGAGACAAGCCACAATCATGACTGCCTCCGTTTCTTCCATGACTGCCGACCGGGCCATGACACCCGCCGAGCACACCATCGCCATCAAGGCGCCGCTGGAGGGCTGGCTGGCGCCGCTCTCCGAAATTCCCGATCCGGTCTTTGCCGGGGGAATGCTCGGCGACGGCGTGGCCATCGATCCGACCGGCTCGGTGCTGCACGCGCCTTGCGCGGGCATCGTGGCTTCGCTTGCCGCGACCGGCCATGCCGTGACCCTGCGCCTTGCAGGCGGGGCGGAACTGCTGGTCCATCTCGGCGTCGATACCGTGGCGATGGGCGGGCGCGGTTTCACGCCGCTCGTGGGGCAGGACCAGAGCGTGGCGGCGGGCGATCCGCTGGTGCGCTTCGACCTCGACGCCGTGGTGACGGGCGCGGCCAGCGCGATGACGCCGGTGCTCCTGCTCGCCAGCGAGGAATGGGCGCTGGAATCGAAGCGCGATCCCGGCCCGGTAAAGGTCGGCGATACGGTGATGACGCTGCGCCGGGTGGCAGGCGAAAGTGCCGCCACGGCGGAAGCCTCTGCCTCGTCCGACGAGGAGCAGGTGCGCGAACTTTCGGTTCCGCTGCGCCACGGCATTCACGCTCGCCCGGCCGCGCGCCTGCGGCAGGTTGCGACGTCGTTCGACGCCGTGGTGCGCATCGAGATCGCGGGCAAGACCGCCAGCCTGCGCAGCCCGGTCGGCGTGCTGGCGCTGGGGATCAAGCTTGGCGACCGCATCTCGCTCCACGCGCGCGGAACGCAGGCCGGTGAGGTGCTCGACGCGCTGGAGGCCCTGATCGCCAGCGGCATGGGCGAACTGGCGCATGGCGACGAACAGCCCGCACCGCAGCCGGTGCGCGCCGCCGCGCCCGCGCCTGTCACGCGCCGCGTCACGGCGATTGCGGCGGACGGCACGCTGGCAGGCGTCGTCGCCGCGCCCGGCGTGGCGGTGGGGCAGGCAGTCCACTACCGGCTTGGCGAAGTCGAGATCGCCGAAGGTTCGGGCGACCCCGCCATCGAACGTGTGCTGCTGGACCGCACGCTGGCGGAACTGCGCGCCAGAATCGCGCAGGAAAGCCAAGGCGCGCCGGACCATGCGGCCTCGATCCTCGCGGCCCATGCGGTCATGCTGGAGGACGAGGACCTGCTCGCCGCCGCCCATGAGGCCATCGCGAAAGGCGAGAGCGCCGGGGCGGCCTGGCGGCTGGCGATCGGCTCGCAAGTCGATCTCCTGCTGCGTTCGGGCGACGCCCGCCTTGTCGAGCGCGTGGACGACATGCGCGATCTCGAACGGCAGGTGCTGTGCGCGCTGATCGGCGGCGATGCCATCGGCTTCGCGCTGCCTGAGAACGCCGTGGTGATCGCCGAGGATCTGCTGCCGTCGCAGCTTATGGCGCTCGATCCGGAACGGCTCGCGGCGATCTGTCTCGTCAATGGAGGGCCGACTTCGCACGTCGCCATTCTTGCCGCCGGGCTTGGCGTGCCGATGCTGGTGGCGATGGGAACCGCACTCGACGATATTGCCGAGGGTACGGTGCTTGTCGTCGATGCCGCCGCCGCGCGGCTCGAAACCGGGGCTTCGCCCGAGCGGATCGACGGCGTTCGCGAGCAGCTGGCCATCCAGGCCGCCCGCCGCGCCGCCGCGCTCGAAGCCAAGGGGCCGTGCCATACTGCCGATGGCAGCCGGATCGAGGTCTTCGCCAATCTCGGCTCGCTGGCCGATGCTCGTCAGGCGATGGTCAACGGCGCCGAAGGCAGCGGTTTGCTGCGCAGCGAGTTCCTTTTCGTGGAGCGCGCCCAGGCGCCGAGCGCGGCGCAGCAGCTGGAGACTTATCAGGCCATCGCCGATGCGCTGGAAGGCCGCCCGCTGATCGTGCGCCTGCTCGATATCGGCGGCGACAAGCCCGCGCCGTTCCTGCCGATGGCACCCGAAGAAAACCCGGCGCTGGGCCTGCGCGGCATTCGCGTCGGCCTTGCCCATCCCGAACTGCTCGAAGCGCAGGTCGAGGCGATCCTCAGCGTCCGGCCTGTCGGGCAGTGCAAGATCATGGTGCCGATGGTGGCCAGCCTTTCCGAACTGCGCGCGGTGCGGGCGGTTGTGGATAGCGTGGCAGCGCGGCTGGGCCTGGTCGAGCCGGTGTCGCTGGGCATCATGGTCGAGACCCCCGCCGCTGCCGCAACGGCGGACATTCTGGCGCGCGAGGCCGATTTTCTTTCGGTGGGCACCAACGATCTTACCCAATATGCCTTGGCGATGGACCGGGGCAATTCGGCGGTGGCCTCGGCCATCGACGGGCTTCACCCGGCAGTGCTGCGCCTGATCGCGCTGACGTGCGAGGGCGGTGCGCGGCATGGTCGCTGGACCGGCGTCTGCGGTTCGCTGGCCTCCGACCCGCTGGCGGTGCCGCTGCTGCTGGGCCTCGGCGTGGCGGAGCTTTCCGCAACCCCCGCCCAGGTGCCGGACATCAAGGCGCTGGTGACGGGTCTCACCATCGAAAGCTGCCGCGCGCTTGCCGCGCAGGCGCTGGAATGCGGCTCGGCGGCGGAAATCCGTGAGCTTGTACGCGAATTTCTGAAGGAGCAGGGGGCATGAGGCGGGTTCTCGAAACGTTGCAGCCACTGGGCCGTGCGCTCATGCTGCCGATCGCGGTGCTGCCGGTGGCGGGGCTGCTGCTGCGGCTCGGACAACCGGACCTGCTGGATATCGCACTGTTGAGCGCGGCGGGCGATGCGCTGTTCTCGCACCTCGGCCTGCTGTTCTCGATCGGCGTCGCCACCGGCTATGCGCGCGACGGCAATGGCGCCGCCTGCCTTGCAGGCATCGTCTGCTTCCTCGTCGCCACCGAAGGCGCCAAAGTGCTGATGCCGGTGCCGCCGGGGATCGACCCTGCGCTGGCCAAGGACGCCTTCGCGGCGGCAGTGGCGGCGGCCAAGAGCCAGGCCATCGGGCGGCTCGACGTGCCGATCGGCATCATATCGGGCCTTGTCGGCGGGCTGTTCTACAACCGCTTCTCGGCGATGAAGCTGCCGGAATATCTGGCCTTCTTCGGCGGGCGCCGCTTCGTGCCGATCGTTTCGGGCGTGGCCGGTCTGGTGATCGCCAGCGTGGTCGGCCTCGGTTTCCAGCCGATCGTCACCGGCATCGACGGGGTGAGCCACGGCATCACCGGGCTCGGCGGCTTCGGCCTGTTCCTGTTCGGCCTCATCAACCGGCTGCTGCTGGTGACAGGCCTGCACCACGTCTTCAACAACCTGTTCTGGTTCGTCTTCGGCGACTATAACGGCGCCCACGGCGACATCCGCCGCTTCTTCGCGGGCGATCCCACCGCCGGGAGCTTCATGACCGGCTTCTTCCCTGTCATGATGTTCGGCCTGCCCGCCGCCTGTCTCGCGATGTACCGCGCGGCGCGGCCCGAGCGGCGCAAGGCGGTTGGCGGCATGTTCTTCAGCCTCGCGCTGACCTCGCTGCTGACCGGCGTGACCGAGCCGATCGAATTCAGCTTCATGTTCCTCGCCCCGGTGCTCTACGCGATCCACGCGGTTCTGACCGGCGCTTCGATGTGGCTGACCGACGCGCTGGGCATGCACCTCGGCTTCGGGTTCTCGGCGGGCCTGTTCGACTACGTGCTGAACTTCGGCAAGGCGACGCGCCCGCTGCTGCTGGTGCCGGTGGGGCTGCTCTACTTCGCGGTTTACTACGGCGTGTTTTCTTTCGCGATCCGCAAGCTCGATCTCAAGACACCGGGCCGCGAGGACGAGGACCTTGCAGCACCTGCGGAGGCGGAGGCATCGACGGAAGCAACCCGCGGGCATGCCTATCTCGCGGCACTGGGCGGCAGCGGCAACCTTGTGGAAGTTTCCGCCTGCACCACGCGCCTGCGTCTCATCATCGTCGATCACGGCGCGGTGGACGAGGCGCGGCTCAAGGCGCTCGGCGCGCGGGGCATCGTGCGTCCTTCGGACAAGGCGCTTCAGGTGATCCTCGGCCCGGTGGCGGACATCGTTTCGGTGGAAATCCGCGAGGCCATCGCGGCTGGCCCTGCGGCGAGCGCCCCGCGTGCGGCTCCCGTGGCTGCTGCCGAGAGTGTGGCGCAGATGGCGCTTCCGGCGAACCTCGTGCAGGCGCTCGGCGGTGAAGGCAATGTGCGCGGTGCGGCGCGCTATGGCAATCGCCTGCGGGTCGAACTGGCGGATGCCACGGTGATCGACGAAGCAGCGCTGACTGCCGCCGGAGTCCGTGCCGTCGGTGCGACCGAGGGCGCGGCGATCCATCTGCTGTTTGCCGTGGCCGACCTCGACCGGATTGCCGCCTGAGTTAGTCTATCGAGCCGCCCGCACTCCGCTTAGTTGCGGGGTGCGGGCGGCTCGATGAATCAGGCCGAGACGTAGACCCTGCCGGTCAGCCCGCTGGGCTGGCCTTCCGCCGCCTGAACCAGAACGACGAGGGTTCGCGCACCGCTGCCCGCAGGGATCGTCGCGGTCAGAGCACCCGCAGCGGCATCGGTCTTTCGGGCGGCCAGTTTGCCGTCGAGCCAGACTTCCGCCGCGCCGGTGATCCCGGCGCAGTGCAGGGTGCCGCCCTCGGCCGCGACTTTCTTCCACGGCGTGAAGCGGGTGCGATAGCTGCGCCATCCGGCGCTTCCCGCAGGCGCGGCCACGCCCGAACGCACGAAGTCCCACGAGTTGTTGTCGCCGTCCACCGGGGCGAGCGCCGGATCGGGTTTCTGCGGGAACAGGGCTGACCTACGCCAGTCGGTGATCGGCATTTCCGCCGGGACGACCGGCACTTGCGCGCGTGGGTCGCGCGGCGCGCGGGCGAGGCTGAGGCGCGCGGAACGCAGGCCGCTTGCGCTCGCCGCCAGCGTCAGCCGCTGGCCGCTGGCATCGCCTTCGACGATGACCTGGGCAAGGCCGTTGAACAGCGCACGCTTGCTACCCTTCTCGCTCGCATGATCGTTCGGATTGCCGTTGCCGAGGCCGATGATACGCCCGCCGGAGATCGTGAAATCCACCAGCAGGTTGGCGGTCGGCACATGACGGCCGCGTGCGTCCACGCAGTCCACGGTGATCGCCTGCACGTCCTCGCCGTCGCTGGCGAGGGCCTGCCGCGCAGGCGTCAGACGCAGGGCGACCGGCGCGCCAACGGTCTCATGGACGGCACTGGCGACGACCTTGCCGCCGCGCAGCGCCAGCGCCTCGATCCGGCCGGGGCGATAGGGCACCTGGAAAGTGTGGCCCATGATCCGGTCGGCGGCGGGCACGCGCTCGATCACTTCGCCGTTGAGGCGCAGCTCGATGGCTTCGGCATTGGTGATCGCGAAGACTTCCAATGTCTGCCCTTCGCGGCCTTTCTGTTCGTATTCGGGCCATGTCCAGTGCGGCGCCAGCCAGATCACCGGGGCATCGTCGCGCCAGTGGGCGGAATGGATGCCGAAGGCGGTCTTGGGGAAGCCGCAGAGGTCCATCACGCCGAAGAAGCTGCTGGTCGAGGGCCAGGGATAAGGCGTCGGCTCGCCGTGATAGTCGAAACCGGTCCACACGAACCCACCCGCCACGAAAGGCCGCTCGGCGATCATCTTCCACGTCTCGCGGTGGGTCGCGCCCCAGGAGGCCGCTTCCTTGTCGAACGAGGTGATCACCTGCTGCCCCGGAATGCTCTCGAAAGCGCCGCGAGTCTCGTAGGCGCTGGTGTCTTCCGAACTGGTGATCGGCTTGTCCGGGTGCAGGGCGTGGAACTTGTCGTAGTCGGCCTGGTAGTAGTTGAAGCCCATGACATCGACGACGGTGGAGACGTTTTCGGGATTGTAGAACGAGCCGTTCATCGCCGCCGTCACCGGGCGCTGGGTGTCGAGCCGGCGCACGGCCTTGCGCATGCGGCGGACCATCTCGACGCCCGCATGGGTGCCCTGCATCGGCTCCTCGTTGAACACCGACCAGAGCACGATGGAGGGGTGGTTGCGGTCTCGCCGGACCATCCATTCGAGCTGCGCCAGATAGTCCGGCGCGGGGTTGAACAGACGGTTCTCGCCCATGACCACGAAGCCCAGCCGGTCGCACCAGTCGAGCACTTCCTTGGCGGGGGCATTGTGCGACATGCGGATGGCGTTGCAGCCCATCGCCTTCAGGCGTTGCAGGCGCCAGAGCGCCAGCGCGTCCGGAATCGCGGTGCCGACGCCGGTGTGGTCCTGGTGGATGCATACGCCCTTGAGCTTGGTCTCGATGCCGTTGAGCACCATGCCGCGCGCGGGGTCGAAGCGCACCGTGCGGAAGCCGATGAATTGGCGCCGGGTGTCCACGACTTTGCCCTCGTGCAGCAGCTCCACCTCGACGCAGTACAGCACCGGGCTGTCCGGCGACCAGAGCTTGACTGCACCGGGGGTGAGCTGGGCAGTGACTTTCGCCTGTTCGAGCGGCGCGACTGCAGCGCTGCCGCCTGCGCGGTGGATTTCGCGGCCTTCGGGATCGAGCAGGCGGGCGGCGATCTCGGCCTGTCCGGTCTCTTCGCCGACGTTCGACAGGCTGACTTCCACCGGCACGCGCCAGGTGCCGTCGTCCTGATGGACCGGGTCGCAGTAGACGCCGTCCGTCTCGATCGACAGGGCAGGGCGGCTGACCAGCCAGACGTGGCGGTAGAGGCCCGCGCCTTCGTACCACCAGCCCTCGCGCGCCGTGGCATCGACGCGCACGGCGATCCAGTTCACCTCGTCGCCGAAGCGGGCGAAGGGGGTGAGATCTACGATGACGCTGCTGTAGCCCGACCACGAATGGGCCACTTCGCTGCCGTTGATCCAGATCGTGGCATGGGTGGCGATGCCGTCGAAATGGAGTTCGAGGCGGCGGCCCTTCTGGCTTTCGTCCAGCCGCAGCAGGCGGCGATACCAGCCGATCCCGCGCGGGCGGTAGCCCTGCGAGACATTGGCGCTTTTGCTCACGTCTTGCGCGATGGCCCAGTCATGCGGAAGATCGACCGTCTGCCAGTCGGAATCGTCGAAGGCCAAAGCCGCCGCACCGCGTGCATTGCCTGCCTTGACCGAGAGGTAGGTGGCATTGTGGTCGGCCGGTTCGGCAACCGTGACATCGCCCTCGTGGAAGCGCCAGCCGCGTTCGAGCAGGGTGCGCGAGGGGTCGGTCTCGGGCAGGCGGGGCGAGGGGCCGGGGAGCGGCGCGGGCATCGGCAGTCCGTCCGGCAGGCCGGGTCCGAACTCAGGTTTGGCAGCCGCAAAAGTGGAAGTCGAAAGGGCGGGCAACAGGGTAGCGACGGCGCCGGTGGAGGCGCCGCGCAGCAGCAATTCGCGTCTTTTCATGAACCCTCGATCAGCTCGGCAACGAAGTCGTAGGAGTCGCCGCGATAGTAGGAGCGGGTGAATTCGACGATGCGCCCGTCACGCAGGAAGCCGTGGCGCTCGATCAGCAGACCGGCGTGGCCGGATTCGACACCCAGCATCTTGGCGTGTTCGGTGCCGAAGGGCACCGCGCGCAGGCGCTGGAGTGCGCGGACCGGGCGGTTGCCGCTCTTTTCCAGTGCGCTGTAGAGCGAATCCCCGACGACATCGAGGCTGGCAAGGCAGTACCCGGCGATCGTCGAGATTTCGAGCGCGAGCGGCTCGTCGTCGGCATAGCGGATGCGGGTGAAGCGCAGCACCGTGCTGCCGGGCGCGAGGCCCAGCGCCATCGATTCCTCGGGATTGACCGCGCCGGTCATGCGCGAGACCCAGGCGCTGGAGGCGCGCTTGCCGCGCGCGGCCATGTCCTCGCTGAACGAGGTCAGCTTGGAAAAGCTCTTCTCCACGCGCGAGGCGACGAAGGTGCCTGCCCCGCGCCGCCGCGTCAGCAGGCCTTCCTCGACAAGCCCCGCGATCGCCTTGCGCACGGTGATACGCGAGACATCGTACTCGATCGCGAGGTTGCGTTCCGGCGGTATGGCCTCGTTCTGGTCGAGCACGCCTTCGGATATGGCATCACGGATCAGCTGCTGGAGCTGGATGTAAAGCGGCGCAGCATTGTCTTCGCGCAGACGACCAATCCGGTCGGAAAATGACATTCGATCCCCCTTCGGCCCATTCTTTGCGAATGGCTTTACATTGGTCCTGTCAGGCTGACAATCGCAGCAAATGGTCGCAATTCAACCTCAATTTGCAGGAAAGGAATAAGACCTATTGCGGGAAAGGATATATTTTGGTTACATATCCGCTCAAGGCACAAGACAATGAGGGGCAGCGATGGGCACCAGAACCAAGGAACAGCAGGCGTTTCGGGCAGGGGCCATGGCGACCGCTTCGATCCTTGCCGGGCTGGCTTTCTCGGCGCCCGCGCAGGCGCAATCGTCTCTTCCACTGACGCCCTGGCCCGCTTCGGTGGAGCAGGGTAGCGGCAAGCTGCTGGTCGCTGCGGGATCGGCGGTCGCGGTCCCCCCCGGCGACGCGGATGCCGCCGAGGCGGCAAAACTTCTTGTCGATCATGCGAAGCGCGCGAACGGTTTCGTGCTTTCGACCACTTCGGCGAACACGGCGCCGATCCGCTTCGAGCGCGATCCGGGGATCTCGGGTGCCGAGGCCTATCGGCTGACGGTGACGCCGACTGGCGCGGTCATTGCCGCTTCGGGCAAGTCCGGCTTCCTCTACGGCGCGATGACGCTGATGCAGTTGCTGACGACCGAACCCGGAACGGCGGTCAGGCAGGTTTCGGTCCCGGTGCTCACCATCCAGGATTCGCCGCGCTTCGCCTGGCGCGGGGTGATGGTCGATCCCTGCCGCCACTTCCAGCCGATCGAATCCGTCTATGCCATCGTCGATCGCATGGTCGAGGTGAAGCTCAACACTCTGCACTTCCACCTTTCCGACGATCAGGGCTGGCGTTTCGAGGTCAAGCGCTACCCCGAGCTCACCCGCATCGGCGCCTGGCGCAACGCCCCCGACACGGGCCATGGTCCCGGTGCGCGCAACGGCGGCTTCTACACGCAGGAGCAGCTGAAAGCGCTCGTCGCCTATGCCGCTGCACGCGGCATTACCGTCGTGCCGGAGATCGACCTGCCGGGCCATGCACAGGCGCTCGTCGCCGCCTATCCCGAACTCGGGGTGCCGGGGGCTCGCCCCGAAGTGTCGAACGGTTGGGGCATCTTCCCCTGGCTGTTCAATCCCAACGAGGCGGGCATGACGTTCGTGCGCAATGTTTTGGACGAGGTGATGGAAGTGTTCCCCTCGCAGTACATCCATCTCGGCGGCGACGAGGCGGTGAAGGACCAGTGGGAACGCTCGCCCGAAGTCCAGTCGCAGATGCGCAAGCTCGGCATCAAGAGCGAGAACGCGATGCAGAGCTGGATGATCGACCGCTTCGGCGAATATCTCGCGCAGCATGGCCGCCGCCTGATCGGCTGGGACGAGATCCTCGAAGGCGGCCTGCCCGCCTCGGCCTCGGTGATGAGCTGGCGCGGCGAGCGGGGCGCGGTCGATGCGGCCAATGCCGGGCACGACGTGGTGCTCTCGCCCGCGCCGACGCTCTATCTCGACAATCTGGAATCGAGCCTGCCGGACGAGGCGCCGGGGCGCATCTCGATCCAGTCGATGGAGACGGTCTATCGCTACGATCCGATGCCCAAGGGGATCGACGCGGCCAAGGCGAAACATGTCATGGGCGTGCAGGGCAATGCCTGGAGCGAGTACATCGTCACGCCCTGGCAGTTGCAGCACAAGCTGTTCCCGCGCGTCGGCGCCCTGGCCGAGACCGCCTGGTCGCCGGCAGTCGCGGGCACGAAGGACTATGCGGGCTTCCTCGCGCGCCTGACGCCGCAGATCCGTCGCTGGAAGCAGGACGGTTTCGAAGTGTCCGACAGCGCTTTCGCCGTGGCCTTCACCCCCGCCCAGACGCGCGGCGCGGCGCTCGATGCGAAGCGCCTCGGCGTGACTTTGGCGACGCAGGCGCCTTACGGCACGATCCGCTACACGCTGGACGGCAAGGCGCCGGGCGCGAAGTCTCCCGCATATGCCAAGGCGCTTGTCGTGAAGCCGGGCACGGTCGTCACTGCCGCCAGCTTCGCGCCGGACGGTTCGCCCCTTTCCGCGCCGCGCCGCTACGATACCGCGCGCGAGACGCTGCTGACGTCGACCGCATCGACGCTCACCGCCTGCCCGCGCGGCGCGCAGGGTCTGCGCATCCCGCTGAACGCCGATGCGACGAGCAACGGCCCGGCCTACAACGTCAATATCTTCGACACCTGCCAGGCTGACGACCATGCGCCGCTGGCCCATGCGAAGAAGATCACCGTCTCGGTCGCGCGCCTGCCGCGCAACTGGGGCCTCGCGCATGAGGAATCGGCGGTGATCGGGCACTATGCCGTGACCCCGCATGGCGAACTCGTCATCAGCGCAGGCTGCCGCGCGGCGGAAAAGAGCGCCGATCGCAAGCAGAAGGAGCACGCACCCATGCCGGGTGCGACCGTGCTCGCCACGTTCCCGCTGCCCGATCCGAAAGTAGCGCCGCAGCAGTTCACCTTTACCGCAGCCCTGCCCGATCGTCCCGAACTCGGGGATGAGACGGATGTCTGCTTCCAATTCACATCGCCGCTGTCCGATCCATTCTACGCGGTTGAAAAAGTCGTTTACGGGGAGAAGGCGAAGTGAAATTCGCAACTAAGGTTATGGCGCTCTGGCTCGCGAGCGTTTCCGGTGCGGTCATGGCTGCGCCGCCGTCGGTCATGTCGCTGGACGGCGACTGGCAGGTCCGCGTCGCGCCGAGCGATGCCGATGCGGTCAAGGCTCACCCCAAGGCGGCCCGCTGGTTCCGTGCGCAAGTGCCGGGCACGGTACAGCAGGACCTGATCGCCACGCGCCAGGTGCCCGATCCTTTCCTCGGCACCAACGAGGCCGCGATCCAGTGGGCGGGCCTGACCGACTGGGAACTGCGCCGCACGCTGGACGTGAGCGCCGAGGCCATGGGCCGCGAGCATCTCGACCTCGTGTTCGACGGGCTGGATACCTTCGCGACGGTCTTCATCAACGGCAAGCAGGTGCTCAAGGCCGACAACGGTCACCGGCAGTGGCGCGTCGCTGCCAAGGAATTCCTGAAGCAGGGCCGCAACGAGATTCTCGTGCGCTTCGCCTCGCCGATCCGCACCTTGCAGCCGATGGTGCTGGCCGAGGCGCATCCGCTGCCGGGCGAGTACGATTCCGCCTTCGGGGATGAGCCGAAAGGCAAGCAGACTTCCGCCTATATCCGCAAGGCCAAGTACCATTACGGCTGGGACTGGGGTCCGCGCATCGTCAACCAGGGCATTTCCGGGCCGGTGCGTCTGGAAGCCTGGGACGAGGCGCGGCTCGGAGCCTTCGAGGTCGTGCAGGAAGCGCTCGGCAAGGACGAGGCGCGGCTGGTCGCGAAATTCCGCGTCGTGGCCGACAAGCCGGGCAAGGCGCATTTCACCGCGCGCGTGACCGGACCGGACGGGCAGGCGCTCGCCCCGGTCTCGCGCGAGGCCTCGTTCGATGCGGGCGAGAGCGTCGTCACCGTGCCGCTGACGGTCGCCGCGCCGAAGCGCTGGTGGCCGGTCGGCTATGGCGATCAGCCGCTCTACAAAGTCTCGGGCGAGATCGCTTCCGGCGCCGGTGCCGGAGCCAAGGCGGCCCGTAATATCGGTCTGCGCGAGGTCGAACTCGTGCGCGGGGGCGGCGCTTTCGGCTTCCGCGTCAACGGCGTGACGGTCTTCGCCAAGGGCGCGAACCTCATTCCCTTCGACATGTTCCCCTCGCGCGTCACCGACGCGAAGATGCAGTCGCTGTTGGAGGATTCCCGCGCGGCGAACATGAACATGATCCGCGTCTGGGGCGGCGGCTACTATCTGCCGGACAGCTTCTACGACATGGCGGACCGCATGGGCCTGATGGTCTGGCAGGACTTCATGTTCGGCGGCGCGGTGCCGCCTGCCGACGTCGCCTACCGCGAGAACGTGCGGATCGAGGCCGAGCAGCAGGTCGAGCGGCTCGGCTCGCACCCCTCCATCGTGATCTGGGCGGGTGGCAACGAAGTGATCTCCGGCTGGGAGACCTGGAGCGACCGCAAGGCGTGGAAGAAAGCCGTCGGCGCCGACGAACACGAGCGCATGGCGATCTCTATGACAGTCCTGTTCGACCGCGTGCTGCGCAAGGCGGTGACCGATCATTCGCCGACGACACCGTACTGGCCGGGCTCGCCTTCGACCGATTACGAAGGTCCGGTGGATACCGATGCCGCAGGCGACCGCCACTTCTGGGACGTCTGGTCCGGCTCGAAGCCGGTCGAGAACTACACGCTGTCCTGCCCGCGCTTCATGTCGGAGTACGGGTTCCAGGCGATGCCGGTCATGGCGACGATCCGCGGTTTCGCGGGCGACGCCGCGCAGGCGCCGGACAGCCCGGTGATGAAGGCGCACCAGAAGTTCCTCGCGGGCGAGGGCAACGAACGCCTGAAGTTCTACCTCGACGCAAGGCTGCGCCCGGCGAAGGACTTGGCGGACTTCGTCTATCTTACGCAGGTAAACCAGGCGCAGGCGATCGATATGGCCGCGCGCCATCACCGCGTCTGTGCGCCGGTGACGCTGGGTTCGCTTTACTGGCAGCTCAACGATGTCTGGCCTTCGATTTCGTGGGCGAGCATCGATTACGACGGCCGCTGGAAGCTGCTGCACTACGCCGCGCGGCGGTTCTTCGCCCCGCAGGCGGTGGTGGCCGAGCATAAGGACGCTGCGACCAAGGTCACCTTCGCTTCGGACGCGACGAGCCCGGTCGCAGCCGAATGGCGTCTGACCGGCTATGCCATGGACGGCAGCAAGCTGGGCGAAGCGGGCGGGGCGGTGACGCTCGCTCCGACGACGGCGACTACCGTTCCCGATGTGTCGGACGCGCAAGTCTTCGCAAGTGTTCCGGCTGAGGCGAGCTACGCGGTGGCGGAACTGTTGATCGGCGGCAAGACCGTCTCGCGCCAGATCGTCGAGCGCGCCTTGCCCAAGGCCATGGCCTATCCCGCACCCGGCCTTTCGGCGACGTGGGACGGCAAGGCAGTGACGATCACCGCCAAGGCGCTGGCCCGCGCGGTCATGCTTGATTTCGGCGCGGTGGATGCGCAGGCCTCTGACAACGGCTTCGACCTGTTGCCGGGGGAGAGCGTGCGCATCGAGATCACCTCGAAGGCCGATGCGGCGGCGCTGCGCAAGGCGCTGGTGCTGCGTACTCTGGCGGGAGAAAAGTGATGAAGGCCCTGTTCCCGATCACCCTCGGCATGGTTCTGGCGGCGCCGCCGGTCGCGGCACAAGAGGCTGACCCTGCCGTGATCGCCGCCATTGCCAAGGCCGATCTGGCCGAGAAAGCCGACCAGCTCCAGAGTACCGCGCCTGCCGCCAAGGCCATGGGCCTGCCCGCCTACGACTGGTGGAACGAGGGCCTTCACGGCCTCGCCCGTAATGGCGTCGCCACGGTGTTCCCGCAGGCGGTCGGCCTTGCCGCGACTTTCGACCCGGCGCTGATGGAAAAGGTCGGCACCGTCGTCTCGACCGAGGCGCGCGCCAAGTTCAACGCCAAGCCCGTAGGTGCCGACCGGCGCATCTACGAGGGCCTGACGATCTGGTCGCCCAACATCAACATCTTCCGTGACCCGCGCTGGGGGCGGGGGCAGGAGACTTACGGCGAGGACCCGTTCCTCACCGGCTCGCTGGCGGTCGGCTTCATCAAGGGGCTGCAAGGCCCCGATCCGTTGCACCCCCGCGTGATCGCGACGCCCAAGCACCTCGCTGTCCATTCCGGTCCGGAGGCCGGGCGCGACAGTTTCGACGTGGACGTCAGCCCGCAGGACCGCGAGGCGACGTATCTGCCCGCTTTCCGCAAGGCCGTGACCGAGGCGAAGCCGCTCTCGCTGATGTGCGCCTACAACTCGACGCATGGCGTGCCGGTTTGCGCCGATAGCGCGCTACTCAACGATACCTTGCGCGGCGACTGGGGCTTCAAGGGCTTCGTCGTGTCGGACTGCGATGCGGTGGCGAACATCTGGATGTTCCACAATTACCGCTACGACGCCGCCGAGGCTTCGGCTGCGGCGATCAAGGCGGGCACCGACTTCGACTGCGGCACGACCTATGCCGCGCTCACCCAGTCGGTGGCGCGCGGACTGCTCACCGAAGCCGAGGTGGACCGCGCGCTCGCCCGGTCGCTGGAGGCTCGCTACAAGCTCGGTATCGCGTTCGGTGCGAGCAACCCGTGGGCGAAGATCAAGCCGAGCGAGGTCAATACCCCCGCGCATCGCGCTCTCGCGCTGGAAGCCGCGCGCAAGTCGGTGGTCCTGCTTCAGAACGAGAACGGCCGCCTGCCGCTGAAGGCCGGAACCCGCCTCGCGGTGATCGGCACCAATGCCGACGACCTGTCGGTGATCGAGGCCAACTACCACGGCACCGCCGCTGATCCGGTGACGCCGCTGGAAGGCATCCGCCGCCAGTTCGGCGCGGCGAACGTCGCTTATGCGCAAGGCTCGGTGCTGGCCGAGGGCGCGCCCGTCGTCGTGCCGGAAACCGCGCTGGTTGCGGACGGCAAGCCGGGCCTGCGCGCCGAATATCTCGACATGTCGGGCAAGCGCGTGTTCGTGCGGCAGGATCGCCGCGTGGACTTCAACCTCACCCGCACCGCTCCAAAGGGCCTCGACGCCAAGGGCTTCAAGGTGCGCTGGAGCGGCTCGCTGGTGCCGCCGGGGGCGGGCACTTATCGCCTCGCGCTCGACATTCCGGCCTGCTGGAAGGACTGCACGCGCCACGACGACGTGCGCCTGAGCATCGGCGGCAAGGAACTGCACAGCGGCGTGCTCGGCAAGCAGCGGGTCGAATTCGACATCGCATCCGACGGCTCGCCCCAGCCGATCAGCCTCGAACTCGACCATTACGGCGAGGACGAAGGCCTGCGCCTCATGTGGCTGCCGCCCGCCGAGGCTCAGCGCGCCGAGGCGGTGAAGGCCGCTTCGCAGGCGGACGCCATCGTCGCCGTGCTCGGCCTCTCACCCGATCTCGAAGGCGAGGCGCTTCAGGTACAGGTGCCGGGCTTCGTCGGCGGCGACCGCAGCGATATCGCGCTGCCCGAGCCGCAGGCAGAGCTGCTGGCGGCGCTCCATGCCACCGGCAAGCCGGTGATCGTCGTGCTCACCAACGGCAGCGCGGTCTCGATCGATCCTGCGATGGCCGATGCCGTGATGACCGCATGGTATCCGGGCGAGGCGGGCGGCACCGCCATTGCCGAGACGCTGGCCGGGACCAACAACCCCTCGGGCCGTCTGCCGGTGACCTTCTACAAGTCCACCAGCGATCTGCCTGCCTTCGTCGACTATTCGATGAAGGAGCGGACCTATCGCTACTTCACCGGCAAGCCGCTCTGGGGCTTCGGCCATGGCCTGAGCTATACGACTTACGGCTACGAAGGCGCCAAGGTCTCCGCACCCGCTCTCGGGCAGCCGGTCACGGTCACGGCCACCTTGCGCAATCTCGGCAGCATGGCGGGCGAGGAAGTGGTGCAGGCTTATGTCGTGCCGCCGGTGATCGAGCAGCGCCCGATCATGACGCAGGGCGTGTTGCAGCGCCAGCTTGCCGCCTTCACGCGCGTTCCGCTCGCGGCGGGCAAGTCGCGGGACGTCACGCTGACCCTCGATCCGCGCAGCCTCTCGGTCGTGGACCGCCGGGGCACGCGCAAGGTCGTTCCGGGCGACTACAAAGTGTGGATCGGCGGCGGACAGCCGGGTGACGGCGCGGGCGCATGGGTCTCGTTCACCCTGACCGGACAGGCACAGGAGCTGCCGAAGTGATGAATGACACGATGAACCTCGACCGCCGCAGCACGCTGGCCGGTGCGCTGGCGGGTGCTGGCGCGCTCGCCCTTCCGGCCACGGCCCGCGCCGCGACCATCCCCATGCCGCAAGGCGGAGGCCGCCCGCCGGTCTCGGAACGCCGCTACGTCAGCCGCGCGGTGGAGGCGGAGATCGACCGCGTATCGCGCAAGATCGCCGATCCCAAGCTGCGCGCGATGTTCGTGGGCTGCTATCCCAACACGCTCGACACCACGGTCTACATGGACAGCGTGGACGGCCGCCCGGACGCTTTCGTCATCACCGGCGACATCCCCTGCCTCTGGCTGCGCGACAGCACGGCGCAGGTCTTGCCCTACCTCCATCTGGTGAACAACGACCCGGCGCTGACGGCGCTGTTCCGGGGGCTGATCGCCCGCCAGTCGCGCTCGATCCTGATCGATCCTTATGCCAACGCCTTCATGCGCGATCCGTCTGCGAAGACTAATCTGTCCTGGGCGCTGAAGGACCAGACCGAGATGAAGCCCGGCGTCGCCGAGCGCAAATGGGAGATCGACTCGCTTTGCTATGCGATGCGGCTCGGCTTCCGCTACTGGCGCCAGACGCGGGACAAGCTGCCCTTCGACCAGACCTGGGCCGAGGCCTCGCGCGCCTGCGTGCGCACTTTGCGCGAGCAGCAGCGCAAGGGCTCGCCCGGACCCTATCGGTTCCTGCGCACCAGCAACCGGCCGACCGAGACCATGCAGCTTGACGGCTGGGGCGCACCGAGCCGTTCGGTCGGGCTGATCCATTGCGGTTTCCGCCCCTCCGACGATTCCTGTACTTATCCGTTCCTGATCCCGGCCAACCTCTTCGCGGTGACATCACTGCGCGAGATGGCCACCGTGGCCGAGCAGGCGCGGGGCGACACGGCGCTTGCCGCCGATGCCCGCGCTCTGGCGGACGAAGTGGAAGCGGCGCTGCGCCAATGGGGTACGATGCTGCTGCCGGACGGGCGCCGGGTCTGGGCTTACGAAGTGGACGGCTTCGGCAACGCGATGTTCATGGACGACGCCAACGTCCCCTCGCTGCTGGGCCTCGCCTTCCTCGAATGCGTGAGTACGACCGATCCGCTCTGGAAAGCCACGGCGGATGCCTGCTGGTCGGAAGCGAACCCCTACTTCTTCTGGGGCTCGAAGATCGAGGGTATCGGTGGGCCGCATGTCGGGCTTGGGCAGGTCTGGCCAATGAGCCTGATCGTGCGCGCTCTGTCGAGCAGCGACCCGCAGGTGATCCGCCCGATGCTGCGCATGCTGCGCGATACCGATGCGGGCACCGGCTTCATCCACGAGGCGGTGGACA
This sequence comes from Novosphingobium sp. BF6, assembly GCF_058273105.1. Taxonomy (NCBI): domain Bacteria; kingdom Pseudomonadati; phylum Pseudomonadota; class Alphaproteobacteria; order Sphingomonadales; family Sphingomonadaceae; genus Novosphingobium; species Novosphingobium sp. BF6. Next base: position 289,834 of record NZ_CM177776.1, on the reverse strand, counting down.
GCAACGACCCGTCGAAATTCACGCGCGACTGGTTCGCCTGGGCCAACGGCCTCTTCGGCGAACTTCTGGTCAAGCTGGCCGATACCCGGCCCGAACTGCTTTCCGCGCCGCTCTGACGCGCGCGTATCAAGGACTCATCGATGGACTTCTCCCGCCGCCGCTTCCTCGCCACTTCCGCCGTCGCGGCGACTGCGCTTGGCGCCGATGCCGCGCAGGCCGCGCGCCGCGCTGCCGGTGAAGCCGCCGCGCCGCTGCCCTCGGGCGCCGTTCCCTCGGCGCGGCAGTGGAACTGGCACGCTCACGAGATGTACGCCTTCGTGCACTTTGCGATGAACACGTTCACCGACAAGGAATGGGGCTACGGCGACGAGGACCCCAAGTGGTTCAACCCGACCGACTTCAACGCCGACCAGATCGTCGCGGCGGCGAAAGTCGCGGGGATGCGCGGCGTCATCCTGACAGCCAAGCACCATGACGGCTTCTGCCTTTGGCAGACCCAGCTTACCGAGCACTCGATCCGCAACAGCCCCTACAAACAGGGCAAGGGCGATATCGTTGCCGAAATGTCGGAAGCCTGCCGCAAGGCGGACATGCTGTTCGGCCTCTACCTCTCGCCCTGGGATCGCAACCACGCGGAGTACGGCCGCCCGGCCTATATCGACTATTACCGCAAGCAGCTCACCGAACTCTGCACCCGCTACGGCAAGCTGTTCGAAGTCTGGTTCGACGGTGCCAACGGCGGTGACGGCTACTACGGCGGCGCGCGCGAGGCGCGCAAGATCGACGCGCCGAAGTATTACAACTGGCCCTCGATCGTGAAGCTGGTCCACGAACTCCAGCCCGATGCCTGCACGTTCGACCCGCTCGGCGCCGATGTGCGCTGGGTCGGCAACGAGGACGGCGTGGCAGGCGATCCCTGCTGGCCGACGATGCCGAACGTCCCCTATGAGCAGGCCGTTGGCAACTCGGGTCTGCGTGGCGGCGAGATCTGGTGGCCGGCGGAAACCGACGTGTCGATCCGTCCGGGCTGGTTCTATCACGCCGACGAGGACTCCAAGGTCAAGAGCCCGGCGCGCCTGATCCGCCTCTACGACGAATCCGTGGGCCGGGGCACGAACCTCAATCTGAACCTGCCGCCCGACCGGCGCGGCCGGATCGCCGACCAGGACGTGAAGATCCTGAAATCGTTCGGCGATGCGATCCGCGCGACCTTTGCGAAGGACCTCGCGCAGGGCAGCGTCGCCCATGCCAGCGCCTCGCGCGGGAGCCGCTTCGCGCCCGCCAACGTGCTGGATGGCCAGCGCGAGACCTACTGGTCCACGCCCGACGCCGTGCTCACCCCGACGCTGACGCTCGACCTTGCGCCGGGCACGCGCTTCGATGTCGTGCGCCTGCGCGAATACCTGCCGCTCGGCATCCGCGTGACCCGCTTCGCGGTCGAGGCGGAAATCGACGGTCAGTGGCAGCGTCTGGCCGAGAAAGAGTGCATCAGCGCCCAGCGCATCATCCGCCTGCCGCAGCCAATCGCGCCGCGCCGGGTGCGGCTGGTCGTGCTCGAAGGCAGCGCGGCTCCGGCGATCTCCGAGTTCGCGCTCTTCGCCAGCGTCGCACCCGTCGATGTCCCGGCGATCGTCTCGACTGACCCGACCGTGCTCGACACCACGAAATGGTCGATCGTCGCAGCCAGCGCACCGGGCGCGGAACGCCTGCTGGACAACGATGCGGCGACCATCTGGAAGCAGCCCGCGCCCCAACCGGGCAAGCCAGCGCGCGTGACGGTCGATCTCGGTGCGCGCACTGCGCTCGCCGGTTTCACGCTGACGCCTTCGCGGCAGGTCATGGCCGATTCCGCGCCGCCCAAGGGCTATGTCGCGGAGACCAGCCTCGACGGCAAGACCTGGACGCGCGCGGCAACGGGCGAGTTCGGCAATATCGCCTATGCCCTTGCCACCCAGCGGATCGCTTTCGCCAAGCCGGTGACGACGCGTTACCTTCGCCTGACGTTCGCGGAAACGGCGCTTCCGGCAGGTAATCTTGCGGTTGCCGGAATTGGCGGTTTCGTCGCCCGGTGAGTGCCGGGACGCGCCCTGGAATAGTCAGGGCGCGTCCTTTATCAGGCGGTAGAAGTAGTAGTCCGTGCCGTCGCGCCCGTGTTCGACGAGTATCCTGACGTCGATCCGCAGCCCGAGCTTGCGGAAGATGCGCTGGACCGTATCTCTCTCGTGCTGGATGGTGTGGGGCGCTTGGCCGAGCGGATGGCGCAGCAATCGTCTTGCTGACCGCCTGAAACCGAGCAGATGTCTCGTCGCGAAGCGGCGCAGGCCGTCGGGTCCCTTGAGCAGCAGTTCCGCCGTGGGAACCTTGTGACGAATTCCCACGATCAGGTAGCGGTTCGAGACCCGGCGCAGTTCCCCGAGAACGTCCTCAAGCCCGCGTGCATCCACCCAGTTGAGGAAGCGGCTGCTGAGTGCGCAGTCGTAAGTGTCGTCGCCGTCCGGGATGGCGCGGATGTCGCCGAGTTGGAGGGAACAGTCGGTCCAGCCCGTTTCTCCGTTTCCGCGCAGTTCTTCCAGTTCGTCGACTTCGTCCAGCTTCTCGCGCGCGGCTTTCAGCATGTCGGGTGAAATGTCGCGGCCCACGACCTTGATGCCGCGCTTGTGGTAGAACTTGAGAAATCGTCCTGTTCCAACCGGCATGTCCAGCACGGTGGCGCCGGGAGGAATGACCCGCAGGAGTTCGCCGACGGCGCTGTCTTCGCCCAGCCATTTCGTGGTGGGCGCGCGCCGTGCATCGTAACCTTTTGCTGCCGCGCCGGTATAGGCGGTGCTCAAAGCCTGGAAATCCATCACTTGCTCTCCTGCTGAAGAACCCTGTTCCGCAAAAATGCCGCAACTTGCTCCGCCGCTTCCGGCAGATCGGCTTCGCCATCGACTTGGAGCACGGGCACTCCGCGGGCGCCCAGCAGTTCGGCGGCAAGCTGGAAGGCTTCGGCGGCGCTCGTCGTGGCGGCATGAAGTTCGCTTGGTGTGAGATCGATGTGGGCATTGATATTGCGCTCCCGCCCGCGCAGACGCTCGACGATCACTTCGGGGCGCGCCGTCACCACGACGACGGCGCCGGGCTTTGGAACGGAAGAGAAATAGGCTTCCCGCAACTGGCGGGCGCAAGTCCATCCTTTCTGGACGAGAGCGTCCTGCTGGAGGATCTGCACGGCACCGGGAAGGCGGTTCCAGAGGTGCAGGTCGCGCAAGTGTTCCAGCATGATCGGCAGGCGCGCGAACCGGGCGAAGGCATCGCCGACGCCCGTTCTCGCCAGTTCGATGCAGCATTCCAGAAAGTCCGCCTGGCCACGCAGGGTATGCCGGAACGAGTCCTCCGTGGAGGTCACGGCCAGTCGGCGGGCATAGACCTCACCGATCCGGGGCAGCCGGAAGGCCGAGCGATAGGAGATCCGGCGCAGCGGACTTACCCGGTCCAGGTTCGCCATGGCCGCCAGAAGCCTGCCCTCCTGTACGGTACGGTAGCTGTGCCGGCGTTCCAGCCGCGTCTGGACGGCGTGATAGATGGCGGATTTTCCGACGCCGGGAGGTCCGACGAATTCGATCTGCCGCTCGGATCCGGGAAATGCCGGAGCCTTCGCCTGTGGCGTTTCGGCATGGGGAATGGACGAGCGTTTCACTCTCGCATCCTTGATCCTGGAGGGATGCCCATGGCTTCGCCGGGGCATCGTGACCGGCGCGCTTCCGCAAGCACCGCCTTTTCAACCAAAAAGGTAGAGAATAAAAAATCGCGGTCAATCTACCCGGAAGGGGTAGCGCGGCGAGTGCTTTCGCGCTCCCAGTAAGGCGGATTGCCGAAGCTCCTGCGCAGGCTTTCGGCCAGGGCGCGGATCTTGGCGGCGGCGCCGTGATCCCGCGGATAGGCGAGGAAAAGTTCGGCCCCTTCCGCCTGCAATCCGATGTCGATTTCGACCAGCGATCCCTCGGCAAGCGCCTCGTGGACGAAGAAGCTGGGCAGCAGGGCGATACCCAGGCCTGCCACCACGGCATCGCGCATCACCAGGCCGTTGTTGACCCGGAGTGCCGACTGGGGGCGAATCACCGACCAGCCGGTCGGCGTGGCGAAGCGCCAGTCGCCGGTGCGGTTGGCGTAGAGGATGCCCTTGTGTCCCTCCAGCTGCGCAAGCGAGGCGGGCGTGCCCGCCTGAGCCAGATAGTCCGGCGCGGCGACAAGGACGCGGCGGCTCGTGGCGAGACGGCGTGCGATCAGGCGGCCGTCGCCGATCGCCCCGTGGCGCAGCACGGCGTCGAACCCGCCGGTCGCGGCATCGACGAAGCTGTCGTCCAGTTCGAGCGAGACCTCGATCTCAGGATAATCGCGAAGGAACGTCGCCAGGGCAGGGCCGAAGTGCAGGATGCCGAAGCCGACCGGGGCGGAAAGGCGCAGCGGCCCTGCCAGTTTGCCACTCTGCGCCCCGAGTTCGGCTGCGGCTTCTTCCGTCTCGCGCAGGATGCGCTGCGCGCGCGGCAGGAACGTTTGCCCGCTGTTCGTCAATGACAGCTTGCGGGTCGAGCGCTGGATCAGGGTGGCGCCCAGCGCGCGCTCCAGTTCGGCCAGACGCTCGCTCACCACCGATTTGGCCAGATCGAGCCGACGCGAGGCCGCACTGATCGATCCGGCTTCCGTCGTCGCGAGGAAAGCGGCGATGCCGTCGAGTTTGATCATCGTTCGGATATCCCGTCATCAAGGTTCAGAATAAGCCGGCTAGTCCGAACGATGCCTGCACGGCATCTTCAAGTCCAGAGGGCGCGGCGGCCTGCCGCACCGAAAAGCCGGTCGAGACCATTCCGCCGGAAAATGGAGACAGATCATGAGCGATTTTTCTGACAAGAACATTCTGGTGCTGGGCGGCAGTCGCGGCATCGGCGCGGCTCTGGTGCGCCGCTTCGCGAGCGACGGCGGCAAGGTCGCCTTCACTTACGCCGGATCGCGCGAGGCGGCGGTTACCCTGGCGCAGGCAAGCGGGGCCGAGGCGATCCGGACCGACAGCGCCGACCGTGACGCCCTGACCGCGACCGTCGCGGGCCGGGGAAAGCTTGACGTCCTCGTCATCAATGCCGGTGCGCTGGTTCTCGGCGATCCCCTGACCCTGGATGCCGATGCGATCGATCGCATGATCGACGTCAATGTCCGGGCGCCCTATCACGCTGCCGTCGAGGCCGCGCGGCAGATGAACGATAACGGCCGCATCATCGTGATCGGATCGGTCAACGGCGACCGCATGCCCTTCGCGGGCGGCGCGGCCTATGCCCTTACCAAGGCCGCCATGCAGGGAATGGTTCGCGGACTGGCCCGCGACTTCGGTGAGCGGGGCATCACCGTCAACAGCATCCAGCCGGGACCGACCGACAGCGACATGAACCCTGCGGAAGGCCCGATGGCTGCCACCATGCACAGCTTCATGGCGATCAAGCGCCACGCTAAGCCGGACGAGATTGCCGAATATGCGGCCTTCATCGCCGGGCCGCACGGCGCCATGATCACCGGGTCGATGCAGACCATCGACGGCGGCTTCGGAGCATAAGGGCAGTCTTTTCACATCGGGCGCGATGTTCTGCTATCCGACCGCACAAGCCAGCACCTGATCGCGCCCTTTGTCGAAAAATTCTCCTGGCGGGAGTTTGCGCCAGCCATGGTTTCCAGTCGATTCAGTCTGCCGCAAAACGGAGTCGATCTGCCGCCCGTTCATTGCGGGGACATGCGCTATGGATTCTCTAGTGACATGCGGTACTGCGCGTGATGAAGCGCGCCTGCCGCGCGAATTACGGGATCGCCATTGGAGGGCCACCAGATGTCATTCACCACGCAAATCGCCGCCAGGGGAGCGACGGTTAGCTTGCACCGGAGAATTGGCGGGGCCATCGCAGCCATGCTGGTTCTCGTCGCGCCGCTCGCGCCTGCCATGGCGCAAGTAACGACCGTAGACCCGGATGCCGCTATCGACAGCGACCTGGGCGGCAACAGCCGCGCCGGCACGAGTTATTCGCCCCCCGCCGAATCGCAGCCGCCCGTCGATGCGCCCTCGCCTTATCCGGGCAACGGAACGCCGGTCGAATCGCCCACTAACGGCACGGCTTACGCCCCTCCGGCCACGCAGGCACCGAACGACAGTTCGACGACCTACCACCAGGACGATCTCATCGGCGCGGCCGAAGGCGTGTTCGGCAAGGGCGCCAAGGGACTGGCCGGAGTGATCGAGGACCTGCTCAAGAAGCAGGGCGAGCCGAACGGCTATATCATCGGCCGCGAAGGCGGCGGCGCGCTCGCCGTCGGCCTGCGCTATGGTTCGGGCACGCTCTACCATAAGGTTGAGGGCGAGCAGCCGGTCTACTGGACCGGGCCGTCGATCGGCTTCGACGCCGGTGCCAATGCGGGCAATGCATTCGTGTTGGTCTACAACCTCTACGACACCGAGGATCTCTATCACCGCTTCGGCGCGGGCGAGGGGCAGGCCTATCTCGTCGGCGGCTTCACCGTCAGCTACCTGCGGCGCGGCAATATCGTGCTGATTCCGGTGCGGGCCGGCGCGGGCCTGCGTCTCGGCGCCAATATCGGCTACATGAAGTTCACCCACAAGCAGAGCTGGATGCCGTTCTGAGGCGGTAGACTGCCGCCTGCGGCAATATGCGGCATCTGCTCAGGCCGGTGCCGCATCACCGTCTTCAAGACGGTCCCGATGTTTGCAATCTTTCACGGGTTCCAAACAAAATTTCCTCGTGCCTGATGTCCACGGTTGCCGGGCGCGATAATTTTGCGGTTCTCGGCAATTCCCGGTCGATCCGGCATTGCGCGCTCCGGCGGCTCGGTCTAAGGCCCGCCCGCCATGCTTACGAACCTTCAGCAACAGCCCGCCGACGCGCTTCTTGCGTTGATCAAGCTCCACAACGACGATCCGCGCGCGGACAAGATCGACCTTGGTGTCGGCGTCTACCGCACCGGTGAGGGCGACACGCCGGTGTTCCGCTCGATCAAGGCCGCAGAGGCCAAACTCGTCGCCGAGCAGGATTCGAAAGCCTACCTCGGGCCAGAGGGCGACATGGGCTTCGTCGAAGCGCTGATGCCCTACGTCTTCGGCAAGGCCGACCCCTCCATGGGCGGTCGCATCGAAGGCATGCAGACCCCCGGCGGCACCGGCTCGCTGCGCCTCGCGCTCGCCATGGTAAAGCGTGCTGGTTACCACCGCATCATCGTCGGCGTTCCCAGCTGGCCTAACCACGCCCAGATCTGCGCCGATCTCGGCCTTGAAGTCGTTGAATTCAACCACGCCCTCGCTTCGGGCACCACCGACATGGACGCGCTGCGCGGCGCCATCGCGAACGCCCGGGAAGGCGACGCCATCCTGCTGCACGGCTGCTGCCACAACCCCACCGGCATCGACTACAGCAACGAGCAGTGGGACGAGATCGCGGGCCTGGTCGCCGCCTCGAAGATCCTCCCCATCCTCGACCTCGCCTACCAGGGCCTGGGCAAGGGCATGGAAGAAGACGCCTACGGCCTGCGCCGCGTGCTCGCCGCCGTGCCGGAAGCGCTGATCTGCTATTCGTGCGACAAGAACTTCGGCCTCTACCGTGACCGCGTCGGCGCGCTCTATGCGATGGTTGCCGATCCGGCTGATCTGACCAAGGTCATGTCGAACGGCCACAACCTCGCCCGCGCCAACTGGTCGCAGCCGCCAGACCACGGCGGTGCTGCTGTCCGCCTCGTCCTCGAAGACGCGGCGCTGACCGCGGATTGGCTGGCCGAGCTGGACGAAATGCGCGACCGTATGCGCGAAGTCCGCGCGAAGCTGGCCGAAGCCGGCACCGCCGGTTCGGCCGACCTGACGCCGATGGGCGGCCAGAACGGCCTGTTCTCGATCGTGCCGCTGAACAAGGACCAGGTCCTTGCCATGCGCACCAAGCACGGCGTCTATATGGCGGGCTCGGGTCGCATCAACGTGGCGGGCCTGACGATGGGCAACATCGACAAGTTCATCGCCGCTGTTGCGGACGTGACGGCTTGAAGAACAAGGATAAGGCAGGGGGTCTAGACCCCCTGCCCCCCCATTACCGTCTGCGTCGCGCGCGCAGATTCGACGTGTGCTCCTTGCGGCGTAGCCAATAAGTCTCCCGACGTAGCCATGGGCGCACGACGCCGTCGGCCCGCATGACCTCGACAGTCCTGGGGGTGCAGGGGGGGGCTATGCTCCCCTGCTTTTACTTTCAGTTCTTCACCCGCGAAGCGACTGCATCCGCTGCAAATACCGCGCCAGCACGTCGATTTCGAGGTTCACCCCGTCCCCCGCCTTGAGTGCGCCGATGGTCGTCACTTCGGCGGTGTGGGGGATGATGTTGAGCATGAAGTGGCAGGTGCCGTCGCTCTGGTCGGCCACGTCGTTCACGGTCAGCGAGACGCCGTCCACCGTGATCGAGCCCTTGGGCGCCAGGTAGGGCGCCAGTTCCGCCGGTGCCGCGATCACGAAGCGCAGCGAATCGCCCTCCGGCGTGATGCTCACCACGGTGCCAACGCCATCGACATGGCCGGTGACGATGTGGCCGCCCAGTTCGTCGCCCAGCTTCAGCGCCTGTTCGAGATTGAGCGGTGTACCCTCTGCCCAGCGGTTCGCGACGGTGCGCGACACGGATTCGGCGGAGATGTCCACCGCGAACCAGGCGTCGCCCGCCACGCCGCCCTTGTCCACGACCGTCAGGCAGACGCCCGAGCAGGCGATCGAGGCGCCCATGGCGATATGGGCGGGATCGAAGGGGCAGGTGATGACGGCGCGCAAGTCGCCGGTCTGGCGGGCTTCGCGGATCTGGCCGACGGCGGTGACGATTCCGGTGAACATGGCTACCTTTCGAGCGGCTGCTCTGATGAATGGGTGGTCTCGTAGACTTCCAGCGTGTCGCTGCCAAGCTGGCGCCGTTCGGCAAGGCGCCATTGGCCATGGGCCTGATGGAGGCGCGCGAGACCGAAGTCGGAGAGGGCGGGGCGGCCGCCGACGAGGATCGGGGCGCGGTAGATCAGCAGGCGATCGACCAGACCTGCCCGCAGGAACGCCGAAGCCGCACCGGCGCCGCCTTCGACGAAGAGGTACTGGATGCCCTCCATCTCCGCGATCGCTTGCGGCGAAGGGAGGCGGTTCCAGCCTTGCGGGACTTCGCCTCGGGTCAGCACCCAGCGCTGGGGGCTGCGATCTTCAAGTCCCGGCAGTCGCACGTCCAGGCGCGGGGTGTCGGCGCGCAGGGTGCCGCCGCCGACCAGGATGGCGTCTGCTTTCGCGCGCATGGCATGGGTATGGGCGCGGGCCTGTGGGCCGGTGATCCACTGGCTCTCGCCGCTGGCGAGGGCGATGCAGCCGTCGAGCGAGAGCGCGAGCTTCAGCGTCACTTCCGGTCGGCCGAGGCGCCTGGAGATGAGATAGCCGGTCAGGCTGCGCTCGCAGGCGGGCGAGGGCAGGTATTCCGCCGCGATGCCTGCTGCCCGGATACGGGCGAGACCGGCGCCGGACGTGCGCGGATCGGGGTCCATGCAGCCGATCACGACCCGCGCGACGCCGGAAGCGCAGACGAGGTCGGCGCAGGCGGGGCCGCGCGGCGACTGGTGGGCGCAGGGTTCGAGCGTGACGTAGAGGGTGGCGCCGCGTGCAGCATCACCGGCGGCGGCCAGCGCCACCGCTTCGGCATGGGGACGGCCGCCGGGCTGGGTCCAGCCGCGCGCGACGACTTTGCCATGCTTCACGAGCACCGCACCGACGCCGGGATTGGGGCGGCTCGCAGGCCGGGCGCGCGCGGCGAGGGCCGCCGCGGCGGCGAGCCAGCGGGCGTCGTCCGTCACTGCTGTGTGGGAACCTGATCGACTTGCGGCAGGGTGCGGCCTTCGGGCAGGCGCGGTTTGCCGATGCGGTCGGCCTCGGCCTTCTTGCGCGCGGCTTCCTCGACTTCGGCGTCGCGGGCGATCTTGTCCACGTCCATCCCCGAATAGCGGCCGATGGTCTTGTAGATTTCGCGCACTTCCTTGTCGCGCTTGGCCTGCTCGGCGGCCCAGGCTTCCTTGCGCTTCTGGTTCTCGATGTTCGAGGCCAGGATCTCGGCGTCGGTGCGGTGCGCGGGCAGGACCGAGATATAGGTGATCTTCGGCGGCGGGTGCGGCCCGCGCGCCTCCTGGGTCGACATCAGGTAGAAGACCGAGAACGTGCAGGCGCCGGACACCGCGGCGATCCGCCAGCGGTTGCCGCCCGCCTGCTTCCACACCTCGCGGAAATCCGCGATCATGCCGACGGGGTTTACGTCTTTCCAGTAACCGGAACGCTTGAACAGAGCCATGACGCGCTATGTAGGGACTAATGCGCGCGAACGCTACCCGAAGGGTACATAGAGAGATCGGCCGTTTTCCTTCAGCCAGCGATTGGCGGAAGGCACGCTGCCTTCGAAGATTTCGCCCAGAAAATCATGGAATGCGGGCGAGTGGTCGAAGTGGACGAGATGCGCGACTTCGTGGGCGACGACCGAACGGCGCACCGCGTCGGGCGCCATGATGAGCCGCCAGTTGATGCGAATCGAGCCGTCGGCGGCGCAGCTTCCCCAGCGCCGCGCGGCGCTCGACAGCGAGAGCGAGGGCGTCTGCTGTCCGGCGCGCTCGCAATATTCGGTAAGATCGGTGGCGAGTACGTCGCGTGCCTCGCCTTCCAGCCAGCGCTTGAGCCGCGCGGAGAGCGAGCTTTCCGGCCCGCCGACCAGCAGGAAGCCGTCGTCGGGCACCGGGCGGCGGGGCAGGGCGCTGTCGTGGCGGATCGTGAAGCGGTGGCCCCGGAAATCGAGCATGGCGCCGTCCGAAAGCACGCGCGCCTCGGGCAGGGCCTCGATCTGGATGGCCAGCCAGGATCGCTTGGAACGGGCGAATTCGAGCGCGTCCTCGCTGCGGGTCCAGCGCGGGACCGAAATGCGGACTTCGCTGCCGTCCGGCGCGAGGCGCATGGTCATGCGGCGGGCCTGCGCCAGCCTGCGGATCACCACCGGGACCTGCCGCCCGGCGAGTTCGATCATCGGCTCTTCGGTGGGGTCTCGGCGCAGCCAGTCGAGCACGGGTCAGTCGGTCTCCCGTTCGACTTCACCCTGTTCGACTTCCCAGGGTGCCGGGCCTTCGGCTTCCAGATATTCGTCCTCATCTTCGCCGTAGGGCCAGACGATATGGTTTTCGAGCGGACCGGCGACTGTCTCGCTGATCGCCTTGCCCGCCACCGACATGCCCGCCTTGTGCACCGCCTCGCGGTCGCCGCAGACGAGGTAGTGCCATTCGGGCAGCGGATCGCCGTCGGCGCGGAGGCGATAGGCGCAGCTCGGCGGCAGCCAGGCAAGATTGCCCGCCGACTTCGGGGTGAGCTTCAGGCAATCCGGCACGAACTTGTGACGGCGGGGGTAATCGCTGCACTGCGCGGTCTTGAGGTTGAGCAGCTTGCAGGCGACGTTGGTGTGGTAGATTTCGCCGGTATCGGCATCTTCCACTTTGTGCAGGCAGCACTGGCCGCAGCCGTCGCAGAGCGCTTCCCACTCCTCGCGGTTCAGCGTCTCGATCGGGCGTTCCCAGAAGGGCTTGGTCCCGGAAGGTTTGACTGCGTTCACTTCACCCACTTCGCCAGTTCGGCCGAAACCGCTTCCGGTCCCTTGTCGACCGGCAGCATCGCGATCGGCTTGCCGTCCGGGTCCATCAGGTAGGCAATGCGGCTGTGGTCCATCAGATAGCCGCCCGGAGTCGATTCGCCCTTCTTGTAGTACACGGCAAAGGCGCCTGCCGCCTGCTTGATCTGCGCAGGCGTGCCGGTGAGGCCGTAGAGACGCGGGCCGAAGGCGGCGGTCCATTCACCGACGACTTCGCGGGTGTCGCGCTCGGGGTCGATGGTGATGAAGATCGGCTGCACTTTCGCGGCCTCGGCGGCATGGGCCTTCTCGAACAGCGCGAACCCGCGCATCATCGCCTGGACATCCATCGGGCACGCATCCGGGCAGAAGGTATAGCCGAAGTAGACGACCCGCCACTTGCCCTTGAACGTGTCCCAGGTAACGGCCTTGCCGTCCTTGTCGCTGAGGGTGAAAGGCCCGCCGATCTGCGCGCCTTCCAGCGGCGGCGCTTCGGTGGCGCTCTGCTGGCAGGCGGCAAGGGTAACGCTCAGCGAGAGAGCGAGTGCGATCGGTGCAATGCGGCGCAGCAGGTATGTCATGGCGCCGCGCTTCATGCTCTGCTAGAGCCTGCGGTGCAAGGGTGCGATGCCGGAAGGGAAGGCCGGTTTTCACGGCCCCTCTGTCTGTCTGGAGGTAATGAAGGTGTCGAAGACCATGTCGCAGCGCTCGCGCGGAATCCTGAAAGCGGGTCCTGTCAGGGCCGTGCTGGCCGCATTCGCGGCAAGCGTGCTGTTCGCTTCCCCGGCGCACGCCGATTTCTCCGACGGCTACAAGTTCCTGGAATCTGTGAAGAAGAAGGAAGGCGAGAAAGTCGAGCAGGCGCTCAGCGAAAACAGCCAGATCGTCAATGCCAAGGACGTGTCCACCGGCGAGACCGCGCTGCTGATCGTCACCAATCGCCGCGATGCCACCTGGCTGGGCTTCCTCATCGGCAAGGGCGCCAATGTCAACGCCGCCGACGATCGCGGGCGCACGCCGCTCGCTGTCGCGGTCAGCCTGGGCTGGCGCGAGGGCGTGACGCTGCTGCTGGAGCAGAAGGCGAATCCAGACACCTCGAACGACGCCGGTGAAACGCCGCTGATCTTCGCGGTCCACCGCAAGGATGCGGACATGGTGAAGGCGCTGCTCGAAGCCGGCGCCAACCCCAACCGCGCCGACAATTCCGGCCGCAACGCGCGCGACTACGCGGCGCTGGAAGCGCGCGGCAGCTCGCTCGCCAACCTCGTCGAGGAATATGCGAAGAAGAACGCGGGCAAGGCCAAGGCGATCTACGGCCCGACGTTTTGAGAACCATGATGGAACAGCCGGAAACTCTTGAGGCGCTGCGCCGTCAGCTCGCCCCCGCCATTGCCGACGCCGCCGTGTTCGATGGCTGGACGATGGACGCGGTGCGCCAGGCCGCCGCGATGGCCGACATCGACACCGCGCTTGCCGAATTCGCATTCCGCGACGGGCAGATGGCGATGATCGCCGCCTGGGTCAGCCATGTCGACGAGCAGATGGAGCGCACCACCCCGGCTTCCTCGCTGGCGGGCGTGTCCATCCGCGAGCGTATCCGCCGCCTGGTGATGGCGCGGCTCGATGCCGTTGCGGGCCGCGAGGAAGCGCTGAACCGGGCGCTGACGATCATGGCGATGCCGCAGAACCTGCGCACGTCGCTGCGGCTCGGCTGGCACAGCGCCGATGCCATGTGGCGCCTGGCGGGCGATACTGCGACCGACTACAACCACTATACCAAGCGCACGATCCTGGGCGGCATCTACGCCGCCACGCTGCGGGTCTTCGCTTCCGACAAGAGCGAGGACAAGGCCGAGACTCGTGCCTTCCTCGACCGCCGGATCGAGGGGATCATCCGCTTCGAGAAGACCAAGGCGCAGTTCCTCCGCGCGCCGGAAGAACGGATCAGCCTGGTGCGCCTGCTGGGTCGGCTGCGTTACCCCGCGCGCTGATCTGAGGTTTCGTCGTCAGAAACCCCTTCGTCATTGCGAGCGTAGCGAAGCAATCCAGAGCGGCTCTGCAAGGACTCTGGATTGCTTCGCTACGCTCGCAATGACGAGACTGTAAGGAAGCGATGCTTCCGCAGACGGCGCTGCCGATGCGATCCGATCGAAGTCAGGTTCGTTAGTTATTGCGAACAAGTTGCAATCGCTGCGCCGATCTGGCAGCGGAGCCGCATGACTCTCGATCTGCTCCCCATCGACCAGCGCGCTCGAATCGTCGCAGTGGACTGGAATGCCCTTGTTCCCGAAGAAGCCAAGCGCCTGCGCGCACTCGGACTGGAGGAAGGGGCGACCGTTTCCGTGGCGCATCGCGGAGTCGCGGGGGGCAGGGATCCTATCGCCATCGCCATCGGCCGCATGACCATCGCCGTGCGCCGGGCCCATGCCCATGCCATGGAGGTCTCGCCGCTATGAGCCGCCAGCGCAAGATCGCCCTCGTCGGCAACCCCAATGCGGGCAAGAGCGCGCTGTTCAATGCGCTGACCGGCGCGCGCCAGAAGATCGCCAACTATCCGGGCGTCACCGTGGAGCGCAAGTCGGGCCGCATGGTCCTGCCGACCGGCGAGCCGGTGGAAATGACCGACCTTCCCGGCGCCTACGGTCTCGACGCCACCAGCCCGGACGAGGAAGTGACCTCCAAGGTCATCGCCGGAAAGTTCGCCGGGGAGGCCGAACCGGACGTCCTCGTCATCGTCCTCGATGCCTCCAACCTCGAACAGCACCTCGTCTTCGCGCAGGAACTGCTGGCGCTGGGCAAGCCTTCGGTGGTGGCGCTCAACATGGTCGATCTGGCCGAACGCGACGGGCTGGTGCTCGACGCCGCGGTGCTGGAAGAGGAACTCGGCGTGAAGGTCGTGCCGACCGTCGCGGTGCGTCGCCGCGGCCTCGTCGAACTGGGCGAGGCGATCGCTTCCGCCGAAAGCCGCCATGCCGGGCCGGGCCTTACCGACCTCGGGCCGACCGAGCGCCGCGTCGCCGCCCATGCCATGGCCAATGCCGCGATCCTCTCGGAATCGAAACAGCACCGGTTGCACGCGCGGCTCGACAGTGTCCTGCTGAACCCCTGGCTCGGGCCGATCATTCTTTTCGCCTTCCTCTTCGTGGTGTTCCAGGCGGTCTTCGCCTGGGCAACCCCGCTGATGGACGGGCTGGATGCGGGCGCGGGCTGGCTGCACGACACCGTAAAGGGCGCGATGGCGCCCGGCCTCGTGCGCGACCTGCTGACGGACGGGGTGATCTCGGGTGTTGGCTCGGTCGTGGTGTTCCTGCCGCAGATCGTCATCCTCTTCGCCTTCATCCTGGCGATGGAAGCCTCGGGCTACATGGCTCGCGCGGCGTTCCTGATGGATCGGCTGATGGCCTATGTCGGGCTTTCGGGGCGCAGCTTCATTCCGCTGCTCTCCAGCTTCGCCTGTGCCATTCCCGGCATCATGGCGACCCGCTCGATCACCGATCCCAAGGACCGGCTGACGACGATCCTGATCGCCCCGCTGATGACCTGTTCGGCGCGCCTGCCGGTCTATGCCGTCATCATCGGCGCCTTCATCCCCAATACCAACCTTGGCTGGGGGATCGGGCTTCAGGGCGTGGTGCTGTTCGGCCTCTATGTGGCGGGCATCGTCGGGGCCATGGTGGTGGCACTGCTGCTGCGCAGTTCGATCACCAAGGGCGCGGCTTCGGGCTTCATCATGGAGATGCCGAAGTACCAGTTGCCCCGGCTCAAGGACATGGCGATCGGGCTGTGGCAGCGGGCCTGGATCTTCCTGCGCCGCGCCGGCACGATCATCTTCACCGTCACCGTGGTGCTCTGGATCCTGCTCAACTTCCCGCAGGCCAAACCGGGCGAAAGCCAGGTCGATGCCTCGATCGCGGGCAAGCTGGCGAATGGCCTTGCCGTCGTGGTCGAGCCGATCGGCTTCAATCGCGACATGGCGCTGGCGCTGATCCCGGCCATGGCCGCGCGCGAAGTGGCGGTCTCCTCGCTGGCTACGACCTATGCCGTCGATGCCGGCGACGACGAGGACGCGCAGGCCGTGGAACTGGGCGACCGTCTGAAAGGCCGCTGGACCCTGCCGATGGCGCTGGCGTTCCTGGCCTGGTTCGTCTTCGCGCCGCAGTGCATGTCGACCATCGCCGTCACCCGCCGCGAGACCAACGGCTGGAAGTGGCCGGTCTTCATGCTCGCCTACCTCTTCGGCCTTGCCTATGTGGCGGCGGGTGTGACTTACTGGATCGCGGTCGAGGCTGGGTTGTAGACAACCCGCTTCGACGGACTCGCGCGGGGACGCCCCATTCGCTAACCCGTTCGCCGAATTTATACAGGAAAGCGATTCCCTCATGGCAGGCAGCGTCAACAAGGTCATTCTGATCGGCAACCTCGGAGCCGATCCCGAAGTGAAGTCGTTCCAGAACGGCGGGCGCATTGCCAATCTGCGCATCGCCACCTCGGAAAACTGGAAGGACCGCGCCACCGGCGAGCGCAAGGAGCGCACCGAGTGGCACTCCGTCGTGATCCAGAGCGAAGGCCTGGTCGGCGTGGTCGAGCGGTTCCTGCGCAAGGGTTCGAAGATCTACATCGAAGGCCAGCTGCGCACCCGCAAGTGGCAGGACCAGAACGGTAACGATCGCTACACCACCGAAGTTTCGGTTGGCGGCATCGGCGGCGTGCTGACCATGCTCGACGGCGCCCAGGGCGGCAGCGGCGGTGGTGGTGCACGTGGCGGTTCCGGCGGCGGCTGGAACGAAGGCGGCTCTTCGGGCGGCGGCTACGGCGGCGGCCGTTCGGGCGGTTCGCCGGCCGGTTCCTCCGGTGGCGACGACTGGGGCCGGAGCGGCGGCTCGTCCTCGGGCGGTTCGTCCGGCGGCAGCGACTGGGGCCGCACGAGCAGCAGCGGCGGCGGTTTCGGTGACGATCTGGACGACGATATCCCGTTCTAAGGCGCACCTTGCAGCGCATCTGTGGTTTGAGGGTCCGTTTCCGAGAGGGAACGGGCCTTTTTTCCTATCGACACTTTCCTTCTGGGGCTTCCCGGAAGACAGAAGCGATCACGCCCCCGACCGACATCCGAGAATCTGCCAGCACTCGCAAGTACCGGTCCCGAGGCGAAGCAGGTGCAAGTTCTTTCGGTCGTCCTCAGGCCGTACACCTGACAGCGAACGTCTTGTGTTCGCCGGAATGGGCGCGCAGGCTGCCAAATTGAAGCTTGCGCAATGGCCGTTTCGTCGGACATCAATCGTCACAAACGAGCCAATCGCTTGTGATCGAAGATGACCATCTCCCGGTCCGTTCGCGCAAATCAACGAGGAGAATTCTCATGGCGACAAGCGGTATGCTTCCAGCTCAGCCGACACCGGACGAGGCGCTGCAGCGGCTGATCGAAGGCAACGACTCTTTCGTGGCTGACCGGCCTGCGGAATCCGACATATCGCGTGAGCGCCGCCTGGCGCTTGCGGAGGGGCAGCAGCCTTTCGCGACCCTGGTGGGGTGTTCGGATTCGCGCGTCGGCCCCGAACAATTGTTCGGCGCAGGACTCGGTGAACTGTTCATCGTGCGAACCGCCGGCAACAACGTGGACGCTGCGGGGATGGGGTCCATCGAGTACTCCGTGGCCGTCCTGAAAGTGCCGCTGATCGTCGTCCTGGGCCATGAAAAGTGCGGAGCCGTCGCGGCGGCGGCAGACGTGGTCACGAAGGACGTCCGCTTTCCCGGCAGCATCGGCCGCATGGTGGAGCCCATCATTCCGGCCGTCCTCGCGGCGCAGCGCAATGCCGGAGAAGAAAAGCTGGTCGACGCGGCCATCGAAGAGAACGTTCGGCGCATGGTCGAACGCTTGCAGACCTATTCCGAACCGATGCTGCTCGATCCGCAGGCGAGCGGCGAGTTGAAGGTTGTCGGCGCAGTCTACGAGCTTGCCACGGGCCGGGTTCGCTGGCTCTGAAGTAATTCTCCATGCAGGGATGCGCGGCCGGTTGGCCGCGCATCCCCGTCAGGTTCATGATGCGTTTTCGGCCACCCGCGTACTGGCAGGGTGAAGCTCACCGTCGTGCCCGGCCCTTGCGAGGTCGAGACCCAGATTTCGCCGCCATGGGCTTCGACGATGTTGCGGCACACCGCCAGACCCACCCCGACATTGCCGGACTTCGTGGTGAAAAGGGGTTCGAATATGCGGTCGGCGATATCCGGTGCGATCCCGTTGCCTTGATCGGCGATGGAGACGACCACTTGCGCATTGTCTCCCATCCCAGCGGAAAGCCTGATCGGGGCGAACTGTTCGGCGTCCTGATGCGCGTCCATGGCATTGAGAAGGAGATTGAGCACGACCTGCTGCAGTTCGATGCGGTCGGCCGTGACTTGGGGAATGTCGGCGATATCGACGTGCAGGCTTAGGCCGCGCTTCGAAAGTTCCCCCTCGAGCTGCGTCATGACATGCGCCACCACGTCCGAAAGGGTCACCATTTCGCGTTCGCTTTCCCGCTTTTCGGCAAAGTCGCGCGCCTGCCGGATCATCTCGGCGGAGCGCGATGCCGCGATCAGCATGCGTTCGATGTCAGCCCTGAGGTCGGCGCATTCATGGTTGCTCTCTGACAGTCTGGTCAGTGCCGCACGACCGCTGAAGAGAATGCTGGTCAACGGCTGGCTCACCGCATCGGTCACGCTGCGCGCGAGATGGACCATGCTCATGTCGCGCGACGCCTGTTCGAGCCGGCGGCGGGCGAGGCTCAAGTCGGATTCTTCGCGCCGATAGCGGGATATCTCCATGACGCTCATCACGACGGGGGCAAGCGGCTCGCCGGATGCAGGAAAGGACAGCGAGAGATGGAACCATGCCACTTCATCGCCGAACGCGATCCGCACATCGTGGTCGAACCCGGGGCGGCCCGCAAGACGGGCCTGAACCGCGCCTGCCATCGCGCTGCCGTCCATCGGCAAGACCAGTTCCGCATCGCAGGCTTGCGTCAGGATCGCGAGCCGTTCCATCATTTCGTGCGCCCTGCGGTTGCAGGAAATCAGAGCCGATCGTGGAACGACGCGCAAGGTCGTTGTAGCCAGCGCCGTGTCGGCGAAAAAGAGCGCGGGATCCAGTTCCCAGATCGCCGTGCAGATCCGGTCAAGCATTCCGCTTCTCGCCCTGTCCGGGAACGGCGGATCTGTAACCGATGTGCAGTGAGATGCGGTGGAACGGCGAATGGGGCACGGTGGTTTCCGGTTTGGAGGAGGCCGACAGCTATCCGACGATAGTCGTCATCCTGTATTGGACGATTCTGCGGTTCCGAAACGAAGCCCGTGCGGCACTGACCGTCGATCGCCCTGCAATGGACAGTTCCGTTCTCCGCCTGATTCCGCATCGGTTCCGTGACAAGATGCGGCTTATCTACAAGCGATGGCAGGGTCGGCGCCTCACTTGTCATGCATGGACAGGAAACGCCCCGATGGAATTCGCGAGTACGACGAACCAGCAGGTGGTTGGGACGCGCTGAAGGCCGTCGCGATCGCGCTGAAGCGGGAGCAGATCGTCGCTCAGGGAACCCGCACGCTGCTGAAGAACAATCAGCCGGACGGGTTCGACTGTCCGGGCTGCGCCTGGCCTGATCCCAAGCATACCTCGGCCTTCGAGTTCTGCGAAAACGGTGCCAAGGCCGTCACCTGGGAATCGACCGCCAAGCGGGTTCTGCCCGAATTTTTCGCCGAGCACAGCGTCTCGCAGCTATGGGAAATGCCCGATCACTGGCTGGAAGGGCAGGGGCGCCTCACTCATCCTCTGCGCTACAACGCCGAGACCGACCATTACGAGGCGGTCGAGTGGGACGAGGCGATCACGGATATCGCCGCGCGCCTGAACGCGCTGGACCGCCCCGACCAGGCTGAATTCTACACTTCCGGTCGCGCCTCGAACGAGGCGGCCTTCCTGTTCCAGCTGTTCGCGCGCGGGTATGGGACCAACAACTTCCCCGACTGCTCGAACATGTGCCACGAGCCGACCTCGGTGGGCCTGCCGCGCTCGATCGGCATCGGCAAGGGCACGGTCACGCTCGAAGACTTCGACCACTGCGATTTCATCCTTTCGATCGGACACAATCCCGGCACCAATCACCCGCGGATGATGACCTCGCTGCATGCGGCGTCGCGGCGCGGGGCGACGATCGTGGTGATGAACCCGTTCAAGGAACGGGCGCTCCAGCGCTTCCAGGCGCCGCAGGAGCCGCTCGAAATGGCGACGATGACATCCACGCCGATCGCCTCGACCTACTTCCAGGTCAAGGTCGGCGGCGATGCGGCGGCGCTCAAGGGCATCTGCAAGGCGCTGGTGGCGATGGACCGCGAGGAAGTGGCCGAGGACGGCGCGAGGGTGCTCGATCACGATTTCATCGCCGGGCACACCGCCGGGTTCGATGCTTTCGTGCGCGACCTCGACGCCGCGCTGTGGAAGGATATCGAGGCATCGAGCGGACTGTCCCGCGCCGATCTGGAAAGCGTCGCGCGGGCCTATGCGCGTTCGACGGCAGCGATCGTCTGCTACGGCATGGGCATCACCCAGCACCGCACCGGCACCGCGAACGTGCAGCAGATCGCCAACCTCCTGCTCCTGCGCGGCAACATGGGACGGGTCGGCGCGGGGATCTGCCCGCTGCGCGGCCATTCCAACGTCCAGGGCAACCGGACGGTCGGCATCACCGAACTGCCGTCACCGGCCCTGCTGGAGGGCATCCGGCGCACGTTCGGTTTCGAGCCGCCCGTGAACGACGGCCATTCGGTGGTCCATGCCATCGCCGCCATGCGCGACGGCGCTTCGAAGGCGATCATCTGCCTCGGCGGCAATCTGGCCGTGGCCGCGCCGGACCCCCATGCCTGTTTCGCCGCCTTCCGCAATCTCGATCTGGCCGTATCGATGGCGACCAAGCTCAACCGCACGCACCTGTTAACCGGAAAGGCGACCTACATCCTGCCGGTACTCGGACGCAGCGATGCCGATATCCAGGCGACCGGCATCCAGTCGATCACCGTCGAGGATTCGATGTCGATGGTCCATGCCTCGCGCGGTTTCCTGAACCCGCCTTCGGGCGAACTGCGCTCGGAGCCGTGGATCATCGGCAAGCTCGCGCAGGCGACGCTGGGCGACAGGGTGCCGGTCGACTGGGACGCGCTGATCGGCGACTATGCCCTGATCCGCGACAAGATCGAGGGCGTGTTCCCGGACTTCGCCGGCTACAATGCCCGGATCAGGCAGCCGGGCGGGTTCCAGCTGGTCAATTCGGCGGCGATGCGAATCTGGAAGACGCCGACCGGCAAGGCCAATTTCCTGCTCTTCGACCATCTGGAGGAAGACCTGGCAGCCGAGGACCGCGATGTCCTGCGGCTGGCCAGCATGCGCTCGCACGACCAGTACAACACGACGATCTACAGTCTCGACGACCGCTATCGCGGCGTCTTCGGACGGCGCGACGTGCTGTTCCTCAATGAACGCGACATGGCGCGGCTGGGCTTTGCCGAAGGCGATCTGGTCAATGTCGAGGCGGCGCTTAAGTTCGCGCGCCCGGACCGCATCGTCCGCGCGCTGACGGTCGTGCGCTACGACCTGCCCGACGGCTGCTGCGGGGCCTATTATCCCGAGACCCAGCCGCTCATTGCGCTGGAGCATCACGATCCCGACTGCCTGACGCCGTCCTACAAGTCGATGCCGGTGCGCCTGCGCCGTGCCGGTCCGGAAGACGCGGCACGCAGCACGGTCGTGCGTGAGGGTCTCGTCGGCCGCGCCTCGAACGCCGCCGCATAGGAGCGCCTCTCGATGTCTGCCCTGATCCTTTCGCGCCTCCAGTTCGGCTTCACCATGGGATATCATATCCTCTGGCCCGCCTTCACCATCGGCCTGGCGTGGTTCATCGTCTTCCTCGGCATTGCCTGGCTGCGCACCGGCGATCCGGCCTATCGCCAGCTCCAGCGCTTCTGGATCCGCATCTTCTCGCTGGCCTTCGGCATGGGCGTGGTGACCGGGGTGGTGATTTCCTACCAGCTCGGACTCAACTGGTCGAACTATGCGCGCATGACGGCCGACGTGATCGGCCCGCTCTTCGTGCTGGAAGTGCTGACCGCCTTCTTCCTGGAGGCAGGCTTCGTCGGCGTCATGCTGTTCGGACAGGGCCGGGTCAGCGACCGGTTCCATCTCGCCGCCTGCGCCATCGTCGCGACCGGCACGGTGATCTCGGCATTCTGGATCATCAGCGCCAACAGCTGGATGCAGACCCCCACCGCTTTCACGATCGCGCCGGACGGCCGCTTCGTCGCCACCAGCTTCTGGGGCGTCGTGTTCAATCCGTCGATGCCGTTCCGACTGGCGCATATGCTGACCGCCAGCTTCGTGACGGGATCGTTCGTCGTGGCAGGCGTCTCGGCATTCTGGCTTTGGCGCGGGCGCGAGGAGGAGCAGAACGCGGCGCGGGCCTGCTTCTCGCTGGCGCTGTGGCTGGCGGTCGTGCTGGTGCCGCTGCAGATGGTCCTCGGCGACCAGCAGGGTCTCAATACGCGCCAGTACCAGCCGATGAAGCTGGCCGCGATCGAGGGGCGCTGGGAAACGATGTCGCGCGCGCCGATCAACCTGATCGCCTGGCCGGACCAGAAGGCGCAGAAGAACGATTTCGCTCTCGAAGTGCCGCTGCTCGGCAGCATCATCCTCACCCATTCGCTCGACGGCACGATCAAGGGCCTGAAGGACGTTCCGCCCGGTGAGCAGCCGCCGGTGCTGCCGGTGTTCTTTGCCTTTCGCGTGATGGTCGGCTGCGGCATGGCCATGCTGGCGATTGCCGTGACCGGGCTGGTGCTGCGATTGCGGCGGCGTCTCTTCGCCTCGCGGCGCTTCCTGCTGGTCTGCATGGCAGGCGTGCCGCTGGGCTTCATTGCCACGATCGCGGGCTGGATGGTGACCGAAATCGGACGGCAGCCTTATGTGGTCTACGGCTTCCTGCGGACTTCCGACGCGGTTTCGCCGGTGGCAGGCGGCGCCGTCGCCACCTCGCTTGGTATCGCGCTGCTGCTCTACAATCTGCTGCTGCTGGGCTTCTTCTTCTACGCCGGGCGCATGGTGTTCAAGGGCCCGGCCAGTCCCGGCCCGGTCGCGCTCGTCGGGCGCAAGGCCGGGGCGATCGGCCTGACTTCGCCCCGGAAGGATGCGGACCAATGAGCTGGATCGATTTTCCGACGTTCTTCGCCTGCGCCGCAGGGGTGGTGATCGCGCTCTACGTCACGCTGGACGGCTTCGATCTCGGCGTCGGCATTCTCTTCCCCTTTGCGCCGCGCACGAGCGACCGCGACGTGATGATGCGCTCGCTCGCCCCCATGTGGGACGGCAACGAGACCTGGCTGGTGCTGGGCGGCATGGTGCTGCTGGCGGGCTTTCCCGTCGCCTTCTCGATCCTGCTTCCGGCGTTCTACGTGCCGCTGGCGCTGATGTTGCTGGGGCTGGTGCTGCGCGGCGTGGCGTTCGAGTTCCGCGCGCAGGAAGGGTTCCTCGAACTCGTCTGGTCGATCGCCTTCACTGCCGGCTCCGTGCTGGCCGCGTTCTGCCAGGGCGCCGTGCTCGGTGCCTTCATTGGCGGTGATATCCGGGTGACGGACGCGCATTTCTCGGGCGGACCGTTCGACTGGCTCGGACTGTTCTCCTGCCTGACAGGCCTTGGCGTCGTCGCCGGCTATGCGCTGCTGGGCGCGGGCTGGCTGATCTGGCGCACCGAGGGCAATACCCAGATCTTCGCGCGCGAGATCGCCCGTCCGGCACTGCTGGCGACCGGCGCCGCCATCGCGCTGGTCAGCATCTGGACGCCGATCATGTTCCCCCACGTTGCGGCGCGCTGGTTCGCGTGGCCCTCCGCCCTGCTGCTGGTACCGCTGCCGATCGCGGCCGTCCTTGCCTGGCTTGCCGTGTGGCGCGGGTTGTGGGGCGAGCGGCAATGGCTGCCCTTCGCGGCGAGCATCGTAATGTTCGTCGTTTCCCTCGCCGGGATCGGGGCGAGCATTTGGCCCGACGCGATCCCCGGCGTGATGACGATCCGGCAAGGCGTCTCCGCACCGCGCACCCAGGCCATCGTGGCGGGCGCGGTAGTCGTGATCGTGCCGGTGATCCTGGCCTATGTGAGCTACAGCTACTGGGTGTTCCGGGGCAAGATCGGCCCGCGCGAGACGCTCTGAGAACTGGGCGGCTATACGAAAGTCCAGTTCCGGTGATGCTCGCGCATGGCTCGCCGAATGGAATGTCCTGCTCACATGGAAGCTTGTCGGTTCGCACCGACCGTCAACCAAGAGCCAAGGACAGCTTCGATATGCCCACCATCACAGTCGCCGACGGCACCGAAATCTTCTACAAGGACTGGGGTCCGAAGGACGCGCAGCCGATCGTGTTCCACCACGGCTGGCCGCTCTCGTCGGACGACTGGGACGCCCAGATGCTCTACTTCTTGGGCGAAGGTTTCCGCGTGATCGCCCATGACCGCCGCGGCCATGGCCGCTCGACCCAGACCGACACCGGCAACGACATGGATACCTATGTCGCCGACGTGATCGAACTCACCGATCATCTGGACCTCCGGAACGCCGTGCACATCGGCCATTCGACCGGCGGCGGCGAAGCCGCGCGCTATGTCGCCCGTGCCAAGCCGGGCCGCGTCGCCAAGGCGGTCCTGGCCGGAGCCGTGCCGCCGATCATGGTCCAGTCCGACACGAATCCGGGCGGCACCCCGCTCGCCGTGTTCGATGGTTTCCGCACCGCTCTCGCCGCCAACCGCGCGCAGTTCTACAACGACGTCGCGAGCGGGCCGTTCTACGGCTTCAACCTGCCCGGCGCCAAGGTCATCGAGGCGACCGTCCATAACTGGTGGCGGCAGGGCATGGCGGGCGGCGCCAAGGCCCATTACGACTGCATCGCGGTGTTCTCCGAAACCGACTTCACCGAAGACCTGAAGGCGATCGAAGTTCCTACCCTCGTCATGCACGGCGAGGCGGATCAGGTCGTGCCGATCGCCGACGCCGCGCTGCTCTCGATCAAGCTGCTGAAGCGCGGCGTGCTCAAGACCTACCCCGGCTATCCGCACGGCATGCTGACGATCCATGCGGACGTGCTCAATCCGGAAATCCTGGCCTTCATCAAGGACTGACGCGGATCTGCGATGGCGGGGAGGGGGCTGCCTTCTCCGCCATCCTAAACCATGGAAGGGGTGCTATATACGACCGAATATATTTATCCCTCTACGGACATCGGCCAAGACAGCCGCCGTACAGGGAAATATGGGCTCTATCATGAAATCGCACCTGCTTCGTTCGACCGCGTTCACTCTCGCGGTGGCGACCATCGGTCTGGCATTTCCGGCTCAGGCTGCCGAAGCGGAACGGTCCGGATCGGCAGGGGAACCGGCGGAGCAAACGACAGGGGAGGGCCTGACCCCGATCGTCGTCTCCGCCCGCCGCCGCCTCGAAGATGCGCAGGACGTGCCCGCCGCAATCTCCGTCGTCAGCGGCGCGCTGCTGGACCGGTCCTACACGGTCAACACCAACCTGCTGAGCCAGCTCGTACCCAGCCTCAACTACAGCTCGGCGAACCCGCGCAACACCGCTTTCACCATTCGCGGTCTCGGTTCGAGCGTCGTCGCGGTGAGTCAGGCGAACGACGGGCTCGAACCCGGCGTCGGCTTCTACATCGATCAGGTCTACCACGCCCGCCCGGCGACCGCCGCCTTCGACTTCTCGGACATCGACCAGATCGAAGTGCTGCGCGGCCCGCAGGGCACCCTGTTCGGCAAGAACACGACGGCGGGCGCGATCAACATCACCTCGCGCCTGCCGACTTTCACCCCCGAGGCAAGCGAGGAAATCTCGCTGGGCGAGAACCGTTTCGTGCAGGTCAAGGCCTCGGGTTCCGGCCCGATCACCGACACGCTCGCCTTCCGCATTTCCGGTCTCGTGACCCGGCGCGACGGCGTGATCCGCAACGTGGCGGACGGGCGCGACCACAATGGCATCGGCAACCAGGCGGTGCGCGGCCAGTTGCTCTTCGTTCCCACCGACAGCTTCAAGCTGCGCCTGACCGCAGATTTCACCCGCTTCCAGAGCGATTGCTGCACGCAGGTCTATCTGCGGGTCGGCCAGAGCCTGCGCAATCCCGCCCGCCAGTATCCCGCGCTTGCCGCCGGGCAGAACTACACCCCCGCCAGCACCAACCCCTACGACCGCGTGACCGATATCGACGGGCCGCTGAATGTCGATACAGAGGAAGGCGGCGTCTCGGCCATCATGGACTGGGACTTCGGCGCGGCAACGCTCACCTCGGTCAGTGCCTGGCGCTTCTGGAACTGGGATGCCGAGAACGACCGCGACTATACCGGCTTGCCGATCCAGATGTCGCAGCACATCCCCTCGCGGCAGGACCAGTTCAGCCAGGAACTGCGCCTCGCCTCGAACGGCGACACGCGGCTCAGCTACGTGCTCGGTCTCTATTACTTCCGCCAGAAGATCACCGGGCGCCCGATCAGCATCTACGGCCCGCTTGCCGCCTACTGGCTGATCGGCCCGACGACAGGCGCGAACAACACCCCGGTGCCGGGCAACCTGCTCGACGGCTACGGCACCGACGGGCGCACCCGCTTCGTGACCGACAGCTATGCCGCTTTCGGCGAACTCAACTACAAGCTGACCGACCGGCTGACCCTGACCGGCGGCCTGCGCTATACTTACGAGACCAAGGACGGCGACTATAGCAGCACCGTCTATGGCGGCCTCGCCACGACCAATACGGCGCTGATCAATGCCAAGCTCTCGGTCCTGCGACCGCAGAGCTATTCGGCGAGCGACAAGGACGGCAGCCTTTCCGGGCGCGCCAACCTGGCCTGGACCGTGACCGACGGCCTGATGGCTTACGCGGGCTATGCGCGGGGCTTCAAGTCGGGCGGCATCAACATGTCGGGCCTGCCGCTCGACAACACCAACCGGCCGGTGCTGTCCACCGCAGTCATCAAGCCGGAGAAGAACACGACCTACGAAGTGGGGCTGAAGTCGACGCTGCTGGACCGGCACCTGATCTTCAACCTGACCGGCTACTGGACCGACGTGACCGACTTCCAGGCCACCATCGTCGACAGCACGCAGACGGTGGCGCTGCGCGGCTATCTTTCGAACATTCCCAAAGTCACGGTCAAGGGCATCGAGGCCGATGCCACGGCGCTGCTGGCGCCGGGGCTGACGGTCCGCGCCTCGGGGTCCTATGCCCACGGCGAATACAGCGACTATCCGGCCGGCCCTTGCCCGCTGGAGCTGCAGAGCGCGGCGACGACCGCCTGTTCGCTGACCGGCCAGCGCCTGTCCGGCCTGCCGCGCTGGGCGGGGTCGCTCGGCATCGACTACATCCTGCCGGTTTCCGAGAGCGGCAGCCTGGTCCTGCACAGCGACACCAGCGCGCGCAGCGGCTATTACGGCGATCCCAGCCTTTCGCGCTACACCTGGGTCGGCGGCTATACCGTGACCAATGCCGTTGTCGGCTATCGCTCCGAGAACGGCTGGGAAGTGGATGTCTTCGCCCGCAACCTGTTCAACCGCAACTATATCCAGAACCTGACGATCCAGGCGGGCAACTCCGGCCTCATTCTGGGCACGCCGTCCGACCCGCAGATGTTCGGGATCACCTTCAAGGCCTGGCAATAGCAGCCCCAGCCCCAGCCCCTGCCTGTCTTCGGGCTGACACGGGCCGGTGGGATGCTATCCTCCCGGTCCGCCGAGTCGGCGAGGGGGGGAAGGCGAATGCAGGCGAGCGGTGGTATCGTTCTGATAGCTGCGGTCACGGTCTGCGCGGCCGCGATGCCTGCCCTTGCAGCGAGCCCCGATGAGGTCGCGGCGGTCCTGGAGCGCTGGGACCGCGACGACCACCCCGACTTGCGCGGCGTGGTCGTGCTGCGCGGGGGCAGGCGGATCGCGGAACGCTACTACAACCGCGCCGCGCCCGGCGAACTGCACGACATCCGCTCCGCCGGAAAGAGCGTGACGGCGCTCGTCACGGGGGTTGCGGTCGATCGCGGCGCGATCCACGCGCTCGGCGATCCGGTGTCGCGCTATTGGCCTGTCTTGGCAGGCAGTGCGATCGGCCCGGTGCCGCTGCGTGACGTGTTGACGATGCGCTCGGGCCTGGCCGCCTTCGACGAAGACCCCGCTTCCCCCGGCAACGAGGACCGGATGGATGCCGCGCCCGATCCTCTGGCCTTCGTGCGCGGCGTGCCTCGGGCGGACCCGCCGGGCACGCGCTATCGCTACAATTCGGTTACCGCCTATGTCGCGGGACTGGCCGTCGCCGGTGCGACGGGATCGACGATGGCCGAATTTGCGGGACGGCGCCTGTTCGCGCCGCTGGGGATCGCGCGGTGGCGCTGGGACGCCGATGCCGCAGGCATGACCAAGGGACAGGGCAATCTCCGGCTCACTGTCCGCGACCTTGCCGTGCTGGGCGAGATGGTGCGCAATCGCGGACGCTTCCGGGGCAGGCAGGTGGTCAGCGCGCGGTGGATCGCCGACATGACCGCGCCCCACGTGACCATCGCTGCCGACGATGCCTATGCCGACAGTTACGGATACTTCTGGTACGGCAAGACCCATCGCATCGGTGGAAGCGCCATCGACGTTTCCTTCGCCTCGGGGAACGGGGGCAACAAGATCTACGTCGTTCCCGCCTGCCGCCTTGTCGTTGCCATTACCTCTTCGGCCTATGGCAAAGGCTATGGCCAGCGCCGTTCCGAAGCGATCCTGAAGGCCCTGCTCGAAACCGAAACGGCGGCAGGCGGATGCCGGACCTCCTCTCGGAGGTAGAAGCGAACTCCCGGCGGAGGGGCGAAAAAATACGGGCGGAACGTCCGTATCTCCCGGAATTCCTCTAGAATCAGAACATCCCCCCGTTCGCGCCGATGCGATTTCTTCCGTCGGCGAAATTCCAGAGGAAGTAATGCGCCAGTCCTTGGTAGTACCGGATTCGGTGACGGTGCGTTCCGCTCACCAGTTCGCAGGTATTCTCTCCGCCGAGTACGATGCGGAGGGCGATCTGGATCTTGACTTGTCTGCACTGAACGAAGTCGATCTTGCCTTTGTCGAGATCGTTTACTCTGCTCGCGATCAGTGGACGCGGGCAGGGCGCGACCTGCGCCTGGTGCATCCTGCCGGGGGTGCGGTCGCCGCGCTGCTCGACCGCGCGGGCTTCCTCACGGACCTCACCCCTCAGGACCTCGAATTCTGGTTCCACGGAGACCTGCCGCAATGACTGCCTCTATCCTTACCGTCGACGATTCCCCCAGCCTGCGCATGGCGATCCGCATCGCACTGACCGGTGCGGGCTACGACGTTACCGAAGCGGGCGACGGCGTCGAGGGGCTGGCCGCGGCAGGCGCCAAGCGGTTCGACCTCATCATCACCGATCTCAACATGCCCAACATGGACGGGCTGACGATGATCCGCGAACTGCGCAAGGCGCCGGAGCAGGCGGGTATCCCGATCATCTTCCTCACCACCGAGAGCGACGATTCCATGAAGCAGCAGGCCAAGGCCGCCGGTGCCACCGGCTGGCTGGTCAAGCCCTTCGTTCCCGAACAGCTCATCAAGGTTTCGCGCAAGGTGCTGGGCCGGTGAGCACGCAGGACCCGATCGCGGCGTTCCGCGTCGAGGCGGGCGACCTGCTCGACCAGATCGAGCAGGGGCTTCTGGACCTCGGCCACCGGCTGGACGACCGGGGCCTGATCGACGAGGTATTCCGGGGCCTGCACACGCTCAAGGGCTCGGGCGCGATGTTCGGCTTCAATGCGCTGGCCGATTTCACCCACCACTGCGAAACCGCCTTCGACCGCGTGCGCAAGGGGCTGGCCCCGGCGACGCAGGAACTGGTGGCGGTGATCCTCTCCGCGCGCGATCACATGCGCGCGCTGATCGAGGGCGACGGTGCCGGTCTGGAAAGCGCGGGCGCAGCGATCCTCGCGCAGCTTCAGGCCGCGATCGACGGGGCCTCCGATGTGGTGCCCGCCGCAGCCGCTCCCGCCGCGCCGAAGGGCTGGCGCCTGTT
Source organism: Novosphingobium sp. BF6 (assembly GCF_058273105.1). Classification (NCBI taxonomy): domain Bacteria; kingdom Pseudomonadati; phylum Pseudomonadota; class Alphaproteobacteria; order Sphingomonadales; family Sphingomonadaceae; genus Novosphingobium; species Novosphingobium sp. BF6. Next base: position 260,053 of record NZ_CM177776.1, on the reverse strand, counting down.
CTTCCGCCTGCCCGCCGAGGCCATGGCCAATGGCACCAACCCGCTGATGCTGCTCGATGAGTTGCGCGATCTCGGCGAGTGCCGGATCGTCGCGCGCACCGACACCATTCCGCCGCTGGCGGACCTGGTGCCGACCGAGTGCCATATCGGCTGGGACGTCGAACTGCGCGGCGACATCTCGCGCGACGATATCGACGATGTGTTCATCTTCGTGATGGACGACATGGAACTGACCATCGAGCCGCTGGAAGTCGAGGCTTCCAACGCACCGGCGGCAGTGCCTGCCGAAACGGTAGCCGATTTACCCGCCGCCGATCTGCCCGCAGCAGTGCAGGACAGCGCGGTGAGCCGCACCTCTGCCAAGCCCGCCGGGGAAAGCGTCCGCGTGCCCGCCGAGCGGCTTGACGAACTGATGGACCGCGTCGGCGAACTCGTGATCATCCAGAGCCGCCTCTCGCAGCTTGCCAGCGGTCACGGTTCGGCGGTCGGCAACGAACTGGCGCTACGCTCGATCTCCGAGGAAATCGAGCGGCTCGCGGGCGAGTTGCGCGATACCATGATGGTCCTGCGCATGGTGCCCGTCGCCAGCCTGTTCAGCCGCTTCCGCCGTCTTGTCCACGACCTCGCGCGCGAGACCGGCAAGACCATCGAGCTTTCGACCGAAGGCGAGACCACCGAAGTCGACAAGACCATGATCGAGCGCCTCGCCGATCCCATGGTCCACCTGATCCGCAACGCCTGCGATCACGGCCTGGAAACCCCCGAGGACCGCTTGGCCGCAGGCAAGCCCGCAGCAGGACAGGTCCGTCTCTCGGCCCATCAGGCGGGTGGCGAGGTGCTCATCACCATCCGCGACGACGGGCGCGGCATCGACCGCGTGCGCGTGCGTGCCAAGGCCGAGGCGCAGGGTCTGATCCAGCCCGGCCATCCGATTTCCGACCACGATCTGCTCCAGATGATCTTCCATCCGGGCTTCTCCACGGCGGCGCAAGTCACCAACCTTTCGGGGCGCGGCGTCGGCATGGACGTGGTGAAGCGCACGATCGAGAGCCTGCGCGGCACTATCGACATCACTTCCGCGCCGGGCGAAGGCTCCACCGTGGTGCTGCGCATCCCGCTGACGCTGGCGATCATCGACGGCTTGCTGGTGCGCGTCGGCGAGAGCCGCTACGTGATCCCGCTCGGCGCGGTCGAGGAATGCCTCGAACTCAGCCTTGAGGAAGATCTGCGTTCGCGCGGCCGCAGCTTCATCACCTTGCGCGACCGGCTGGTGCCGTTCCTGCGCCTGCGCGAGATCTTCGACACCGGCACGCGGCCCGATCCGCACCAGAAGATCGTCGTCATCGCCACCGGCACCGAGCGCGTCGGGCTGGTGGTGGACCAGATCATCGGCAGCCACCAGACGGTCATCAAGTCGATGTCGCCGCTGCACCGCGATGTCGCGACATTCGCGGGCGCCACGATCCTCGGCGACGGCGGGGTCGCGCTGATCCTCGATGTCGCCCAGCTCGTTATGCTCGGCCAGAACCAGGAGGAGCGGCTGCGCGCCGCCGGATAAGCATCATGCCCGAACAGACCGCTACGCAGTGGGATGGCGAAGGCCGTCTTGAAGTGCTGACTTTCAACCTCGGCGAGGAGACTTTCGCGCTGGAGGCCACGCTGGTCCGCGAAATCCTCGACCTCCTGCCCGAAACCCGCGTGCCGGGCGCCGCGCCGCTGCTGGGCAGCGTCGTCAACTTTCGCGGCAAGATCATCCCGATCGCCGATCTCCGGCTGGCCTTTGCCATGCCGGCCGCCGAAGCGACGCTCGACAGCCGTATCGTCGTGATCGAGACCGAGGCCGAAGGCGAAGCGTTCCAGATCGGCATCCGCACCGACAAGGTCCACGAAGTGGCGACGCTCGACCGCGCTGCCAGCGAGGAACCGCCCGCCGTCGGCATGCGCTGGCGCCGCGATTTCGTCCGCGAACTGGTTCGCCGGCAGGACGGCGTCGTCGTCCTGCCCGACCTTGCCGCGATCTTTCGTTCGCTGACCGGAGCAAGCGATTCCGCTGCCGGCCAGTCGTCCACAGTCCATTGAGCCGGGGGGCTACCATGCGCGCAACCATCAAGCTGAAGCTCTGGGGAACCTTCGGGCTCCTGCTGATTATCCTCACCGCGACCATTCTGGTCGGCATTTCCCGCCTCACCACGCTCAATGATGCCATCGGCGAGATCGTGACGGGGCCTGCTAAGCAACTCGACCGCGCCCGCGCGATCGACGGCGGCGTGAGCATGATGGTCCGCTCGGAAAAGAACCTCGTCCTTGCCGACGACCCGGTAGAGCGCCGCGAGCTGGAAACGCGGATCACCACCTGGCGCGACAAGGTCGAGCAGGAAGTCGAGCAGGCCAATGCCGCGGCGTCTGAAGACACGCGGGCAGCCTGGGCGCAACTGCGCGACCAGTGGAACGCCTTCAAGCCGGTGAACCAGCAGGTGAGCGAACTCAGCGGACGCGACAAGGCCGCCGCCGCCGCGCTGACCATGGGCGAATCCCGCGATCGTGCCCAGGCGGTGACCAAGACCGTCGAAGGGCTGGTCCAGGCCCAGCAGCGCAAGATGACCGAGGCCGACGACGAAACCGAAGTGACGTACGATTCCGCGCGCACGCTGATGATCGGCATGGGCGTGGCTGCCGTGCTCATCACGGTCATTGCCGCCGCCTATCTGGCGCTGGTCATCTCGCGCGGTCTCAAGGCGGCGGGCGACGCCATGCGCCAGGTTGCGGACGGCGATCTGACCCGCACTGCCGAAGTGACCTCCAACGACGAGATCGGCGACCTGCTCGGCCATGTGAACACGATGATCGAGCGCCTGCGCGGCGTGGTCGGCGATGCTGGCGTGGCGGCCGAGAACGTCTCGGCGGGCAGTCAGGAGCTTTCGGCCAATTCCGAGCAGGTCTCGCAGGGTGCGACCGAGCAGGCCGCCGCCGCCGAACAGGCTTCGGCATCTATGGAAGAGATGGCCGCCAACATCAAGCAGAACGCCGACAACGCGGCCCAGACCGAGAAGATCGCCCGCCAGTCCTCGAAGGACGCGGAATCGAGCGGTGTCGCCGTGAACCGCGCGGTGGGCGCGATGCGCACGATTGCCGAGAAGATCGGCATCGTCCAGGAAATCGCCCGCCAGACCGACCTCTTGGCCCTGAACGCGGCGGTCGAGGCGGCGCGTGCGGGGGAACATGGCCGCGGCTTTGCGGTCGTCGCTTCGGAAGTGCGCAAGCTGGCCGAACGCAGCCAGCATGCCGCCGCCGAGATCGGCGCGGTCTCGACCGAGACCGTGCAGGCCGCCGCCGAGGCGGGCGAGATGCTCGCCAAGCTGGTGCCCGACATTCGCCGCACCGCCGAACTGGTCTCCGAGATCAGCGTCGCCTGCCGCGAACAGGACATCGGTGCCGCCCAGATCAACGAGGCGATCCAGCAGCTCGATCAGGTGACCCAGCAGAACGCCGGGGCTTCCGAGCAGATCTCGACGACTTCTGAAGAGCTCGCCGCGCAGGCGGAAGAGCTTCAGGCCTCGATCGCCTACTTCCGCACCTCCGACAACGGCAGCCGCCGCGCTGCCGCTCCGGCGGCGATCCGCAAGCCGGTCCCGGTGGCGCGCAAGGCCGCCGCGCCCGCCCGCAATCCGCGCTCTCTTTCGGTCGCCGACCAGCAGGCGCGCGCACGGGGCTTCGCGCTCGACCTCTCGATCGGCGGTCCCGACAGCGAGGACGCGGCGTTCAGCACCCACGCGGCCTGACGCTTCCGCCGGACCATTCTCGATTACCGATTTTCCCCCCATCCCGTTTTCAGGGTTCCCATTGCCATGCGCGCAACGATAAAAATGAAGCTGGGCGTGACCTTCGCCATCATCCTGATCCTGCTTGCAGTCGTCGTCGGCGTCAGCCTGACGCGCCTCAGCACGCTCAACACCGCGATTACCGACCTTATCAACGGCCCCGCCGCCCGCCTCGACCGCGCGCAGCAGATGCAGTCCACTTTCGGCAATCTCGCGCGCAACGAGCGCAGCATGACGATGACCAACGACGTTCAGACGGTGAAGGAACTCGACGAGAAAGCCACTGCCGCGGTTTCCAGCTTCGAACGCCTGCTGGACGAGGCGGACGCCAAGGCCGTGCCGGAAACCAAGCAGACCTTGCGGGAAATCCGCGCCGCGTTCGACGCCTTCAAGCCGATGGATTCGCGTATTCGCGATCTGGCCAAGGCGAACCAGAACGAAGAGGCGGCGGCGCTGTCGCTCGGTTCCGCGCGTGAAATCCTCGACCGGGTCACCAAGCAGACCGACGCCCTCGTGGAGCGTGCCCGTGACGACATGGGCCAGGTCGATGACGAGACCAATGCGCTCTATTCCTCGGCGCGGGCCACGCTGCTGACCGTTGCCGCCATCGCCATCATCGGCGCGCTGGTCGGTGCGATCTGGATTTCGCTGATCGTCTCGCGCGGCCTTGGCCGGGTAAGCAATGCGATCAATGCAGTGGCCATCGGCGATCTCGACAACGACGTCGAAGTGACCTCGAACGACGAGATCAAGGACCTCGTCGATACCGTCAACAAGATGACCGCGAACCTCCGCGTCAGCGCTGCACTGGCCGACAAGATCGCCGACGGCGACCTGACCGTCAGCCACAAGCCGCTGTCCGAGCAGGACAAGCTGGGCCATGCGCTCGTCCGCATGATCGAGCGCCTGCGCGGCGTCGTCGGCGATGCCACCGTCGCTTCCAACAACGTCGCCAGCGGTAGCCAGGAACTGTCCTCGACGTCCGAGCAGGTCTCGCAGGGCGCCACCGAGCAGGCTGCCGCTGCCGAGCAGGCCTCGGCCTCGATGGAAGAGATGTCGGCCAACATCAAGCAGAACGCCGAGAATGCGGCGCAGACCGAGAAGATCGCCCGCCAGTCGGCACAGGACGCCGAAGCCAGCGGCATTGCCGTCGACCGCGCCGTCGGGGCGATGCGCACGATTGCCGAGAAAATCGGCATCGTCCAGGAGATCGCCCGCCAGACCGACCTGCTCGCCCTCAACGCAGCCGTCGAGGCGGCGCGCGCCGGTGAGCATGGCCGCGGCTTCGCAGTAGTGGCTTCGGAAGTGCGCAAGCTGGCCGAGCGTAGCCAGGGCGCCGCAGCGGAAATCAGCGCGGTTTCGTCCAACACCGTCGATGCGGCGACCGAGGCGGGCGAGATGCTCTCCAAGCTGGTGCCCGATATCCGCCGCACCGCCGAACTGATCTCGGAAATCAGCGCCGCCTGCCGCGAGCAGGACATCGGTGCTGGTCAGATCAACCAGGCGATCCAGCAGCTTGACCAGGTGACCCAGCAGAACGCCGGGGCTTCGGAGCAGATCTCCTCGACCTCGGAAGAACTGGCGGCGCAGGCCGAGGAACTTCAGGCCTCGATCGCCTACTTCCGCGTCGAGGATGCCGGGAAAGCCGTCCGCAGCGTGGGCGCGCGCAAGCCGGCGCCGATCAAGGCCGCGATCAAGGCGCCTGCCAAGCGACCTTCGGCGGCCAATGGACAGGCTCGCACCAACGGCTTCGCGCTCGACCTCGCCATGGGCGGCCCGGACGACCACGACGACGCCTTCGGGATGCACGCGGCATGAGCGACGGGCCAAGAAGCCAGGAGGCCGAAATCCAGGCCGTGACGTTCGGTCTGGGGGCGGAGATCTTCGCGGTGCCGGTGGCACTGGTCCGCGAGATTCTCGACTACCGCGAAACCTTCCGCGTTCCGGGCGGCCCGGATTACCTGCTCGGCCTTACCGACATGCGCGGCGAGGGCGTGACGACCATCGACTTCCGCCTGCGGCTCGGCCTGCCGCCGGTGGAGCCGACCCCGGCGACGCGCATCCTGGTGGCGGACATTCCGCTGGAAGACCGCGTGCTCGTGCTCGGGCTGGTGGTGGACCGGGTGATCGAAGTCACCAGCTTCCGCGCCGACCAGATCGGCGGCGCGCCGGATGTCGGCGTGCGCTGGCCTTCCGAATATATCGGCGGCGTGGTGAAGCGCGACGAGGGCTTCACCGTGCTGGTGGACATGGCGCGCATCTTCTCCGCCGAGGAAGCCACGCGCCTGTCCGCGGCCGCTGCCTGAAGACCCTCCTGTTTCCGGAACCGCCCAGATGACCGCAGCCGCCCTGGCCAATCGCAGTTCGCCTTCCCCGCAGCCCCATGGCAGCGACCCGATGAGCAAGCGCAACTTCGCGCGGCTGGCGGCCTACATCTACGACTATTCCGGCATCAAGATGCCCGAGAGCAAGAAGACCATGCTCGAAGGCCGCTTGCGCCGCCGCCAGCGGGCGGCGGGCGCGCAGACGCTCGACGAGTACTGCGACTACATCTTCGCCGCGGAGAATCTCGCGGAGGAGGGGCTGTCGCTGATCAATGCAGTCACCACCAACAAGACCGACTTCTTCCGCGAGCCGGGCCACTTCGACTATCTGAGCAAGGTCATCCTGCCGGAAATGACCGCGCGCGGCGTCCGCTCGATCCGGGCCTGGAGCGCCGCTTGCTCGACCGGGCCGGAGCCCTATACCCTGGCCATGGTACTGGACGACCATGCCGAGACCCATGGCGGCCCGGCTTACGGCATCCTCGCCACCGACCTCGATACCGACGTGCTCGAAACCGCGCGCAGCGGCATCTATCCGCGCGAGCTGGTCGACCCGGTCCCCGATGCCCTGCAGCGCAAATACGTGATGTTCCCGCGCGATGCGGCGCGGCGTGACGTGCGCATGGTGCCTGCCTTGCGCAGCGCGATCGGCTTCGCCCGGCTCAACCTGATGGACGATCGCTATCCGGTGGGCGAGCCGATGCATCTGGTCTTCTGCCGCAACGTGCTGATCTATTTCGACAAGCCCACGCAGAAGCAGGTCGTTTCCCGGCTCGTCGATTGCCTGAAGCCGGGGGGCTACCTGTTCCTCGGCCATTCGGAATCGATCACCGGCCACGGATTGCCGCTGACACAGGTCGCCAATACCGTGTTCCGGAAGGGCTGAGGCGATGCTGGCAGGCAAGAAGATCCGCGTTCTCGTCATCGACGATTCCGCCAGCGTGCGCCAGACGATGACGACGATCCTCCAGGAAGACCCGGAGATCGAGGTGATCGGCTCCGCGCCCGACCCGTTCAGCGCCGCGCGCCGGATTCAGGAGGAAGTGCCCGACGTCATCACGCTCGACGTCGAGATGCCGCGCATGGACGGCATCACTTTCCTGCGCAAGCTGATGTCGCAGTGCCCGGTGCCGGTGGTCATGTGCTCCTCGCTGACCGAGGAAGGCTCCGAAACGCTGCTTCAGGCGATGGAAGCGGGCGCGGTGGACGTGATCCTAAAGCCGCGCATCGGCGTGGCGGACCATCTCGCCGAGCACAACCTCCAGATTCGCGACGTGGTGAAAGGCGCTTCCCGCGCCCGCGTTCGCGGACGGCCTGCCGTCCGCGAGGCAAAACCGGAAGGTCCGCAGAAGAAGTTGACCGCCGATGCCGTGCTGCCCCCGCCGAGCGGCCGGGCCATGAGCCGCACCACCGAGATGGTGGTCTGCCTCGGCGCCTCGACCGGCGGCACCGAGGCCTTGCGCGAAGTGCTGGAAGCGCTGCCCGCCAATGCGCCGGGCGTCGTCGTGGTCCAGCACATGCCGGAAAACTTCACCCGCGCTTTCGCCAAGCGGCTCAACAGTCTATGCGAAGTGGACGTGAAGGAAGCCGTCGACGGCGATCCCGTGCTGCGCGGCCATGTTCTGATCGCGCCGGGCGGCAAGCACCTGATGCTCGAACGGCAGGGCGCGCGCTATCACGTCACCGTGAAGGACGGCCCGCTGGTGTCGCGCCATCGTCCGTCGGTCGACGTGCTGTTCCGCTCCGCCGCGCGCTCGGCGGGATCGAACGCGGTGGGCGTGATCATGACCGGCATGGGCGACGATGGCGCGCGCGGACTGCTCGAAATGAAACAGGCCGGTGCCCGTACTTTCGCGCAGGACGAGGCGACCTCGATCGTCTTCGGCATGCCCAAGGAAGCCATTGCGCGCGGTGCGGCGGATCGGGTGATCCCGCTCGGCTCGATCGCCCGCGAAGTGCTGGCGGCCACCAGCCGATGATGGGCACGCCAGCAAATACCCCAGAACAGAGATCACCGATGACCGACATTGCCTATTTTCCCGAAGCCGCGCTGGAGCCTGCCGCACCGGCATCTGGAACCGGACCTTCGCTGGTGGAACTGAGCGAGGCCATCGCCGCCATCGCCGCGGGCCTCGACGCGCGTTTCGTGGCGGCGGGCACGGCGCTGGCGCGGGCCTATGAGATCGTCGAGGGGCTGATCGGTGCCCTTGAAAACGTTACCAATGCCTTCGAGCGCGAATCTGCCGATGCCGCCGTGGGCAACATGCGTGGCACTGCCGACCGATTGATGCAGCTGCCCGCGATCCAGGCCGCGCGGAAAGAGGCGCTCGTGTCGATCGAACGGGCCAGTTCGGCGCTCTCGCACCAGATCGACCAGGTCAATCGCACGCTCAGTTTTCTGCGGATCTGCGGGCTCAACATCAAGGTGGCGGCGGCGGGATCGGGAGACTTCTCCGGGTTCGCCGATACCATGTTCGTCAAGCTGGACCTCGGCGAAACCGAAATGGAAGGCCTCTCGCGCGAGATCGCGTGGCTGGCCGAAGCCGTGCCCGCCATGTTCGAAGTGGAGCGGCAGCTGGCCGGGGAATGCACGCAAGTGATCCCACATGTTCCGCGCAAGCTTTCCGAGGATGCGGTGGCCTTGCAGCGGCACCAGATCGATCTGGCCGAACGTGCGCAGCGGATCGCCGAAGTCGCCCGTCATATCCGCGCCCAGGTCGGCACCGCGCTCGGCGCGCTCCAGGTCGGCGACAGCACCCGCCAACGGTTGGAGCATCTGGCGGACGGGCTGGTCGATATCGACGCCTTCATAGCCGCGCCGGGCGACCTACCGGAGGATGTCGCGGCGGTAATCGCGGACCATGCCGTGGCGCTGATCTCGGCGCAGGCGGTGGACACCCTGGAGACCTTCCAGCGGGAATCGCGTCTGCTCACGGGCAGCTTGCGGGGCATCGGCCCCAGTGCGGCAAGCCTGCTCGAACTGCGGGACGGCGGGGACGGGGAGGGCGACGGCGTCTTCCTCCACCGGCTGGAGCGCAGCGTGGCCGACGTGGCCAGCGTCACCGAGCGCCTGCGCGAGGCCGATGCCCGTTCGAATCGTCTGAGCGGGCTTGCCTCGACGACCGCCGAGAACCTCGCGCAGCGATTGGCGACGGTCCACCGCATCACCAGCGACGTGCAGCAGATGGCCTGGAACACCGACCTGCGCTGCTATCGCATGGGCGACGAAGGGCGCGGGCTGGCCGTGGTCGCGTCCGAAATTCGCGGTTTCGCCGCAACTCTGGCAACGATCGCCTCGGGCATCGCCCAGTCGTTCGACGGGCTGACCGCTGCCGCTGCGGTCATTCGGGGGTCCGAGGACGATGCGCCCGTCGACGCCGGGGCGGCGCTGACGGAATCGCTGGGCTGCATTCGCGAGGGCGGCGAACGCATGCGCTCGGGCCTCTCGGACCTCGACGAAGGCGCGGTTTCCGTGACCGCGATCCTGGAAGAAACCACCGGCGCGATCGATTGCGAGGAAGACGTGGGCGGCCCGCTCGCGGCGATTGCCGAAAGGCTCTCCGGCCTCGGCCGCGAGGCTGCGGAAATCCCCGAGGCGGGGCAGGAGACCTTCGGTGCCCTCCTGGGTACGATCGCGGCCCGCTATACGATGGCCCGCGAACGCGAAGTGCACCGCGCATTCCAGCCCGGCGCCGAGGCCGCGCCGAGTTCCGACCCGTTCGACCTTGATGATGACGACTTTGACGACGGCCTGTTCTGAGAATTCAGGCAGACGTGAAATGGGGCGTTTCCACACTCTGTGGAAGCGCCCCATTTTACTTGCGATGGCTCTCTGTTCGCGGTGGGATCAATTGGCCGCGATGCCGAGCTTGCGGCGTGTCCTTGTCTTGGGCTTTTCGGCTGCGACTTCTGCTTGAGGCACGGCTTTCGGCTTGCGACCACCCTTTTTGCCGAGACCGATTTCCACGGCGAGGGCCTGGCGTTTGGCCGCATAGTCGCTGCAGACCATCGGATAGTCCGGCTTCAAGTTCCAGCGTGCGCGGTAGTCGTCCGGAGTAAGGCCATGCGTAGTCAGAAGATGGCGCTTCAGCGATTTCAGCTTCGTGCCGCATTCCAGGCAAGTAATGGCATCGGGTTTGATTGACGAGCGGATCGAGACAGCGGGCGAAATCTGTTCCTCGACAACCTCAGGCGTCATTCCCAAGCCTGCGAGCGAGGCATATACCGAGGCGATCAGTTGCGGGAGCTGTTCCGTCGAGACGGAATTGTTACCGACATGGGCCGTAACGATATCGGTGGTGAGTTCCAGAAGCGCTTCTTGTGGCATATCGATGTGTTACCCGCCTGTTTTTGAGAGCTTACCCTGACAGATAACAAACACCGTAATCCTCGCGGTGCAATACTTTTATGCTAGTTTTTCTTGATTTATCTACAGCGGGATTGCCGAATAGAGTGCGTGCTCGGCAGTTCTGTTTCCCTTCGAAACAATATGTGTACGGCCTATTTCTGTGGCCAACTTCGTGCCGCCCCTTCGGCGAAGCCGAGCAAAGCGAGCATCAGCAGTGCCAGAAAGGCGATCGCGCCGCCGAGCGCCGTCCAGCCCAGGTCTTCGACAATCAGGCCACCCAGCGGCGGGCCGAGCAGCGCGCCTCCGGCTCCGAACTGGGTTAGCAGGCCGTTGGCCGTCGCGATGCGAGGGTCGTGAGGGCTGTCGGCCCCGGCCAGGACCGGTAGCCGGGCGAACATCAGCGGCGGGACGAGACCGCTGACCAGCACGGCAGCGACCACGACCGCGCTCGTCGCGGCAAGCCCGGACGACGTGGCGAAGGCCGGTGGGACCAGCAAGGCCGTCACCACCAGTGCGGGAACGGCGATGAAGAGAAGGCGTCGGGCGTCAAGGCTGCCGTTCCGGATCAGGAGGACCGCCAGCCCCGAAGCGGGCAGGGCGGAGAGCGAGGCCAGCGAGGCGACAAGCCCGGCCTCGCCCAGCGTCGCGCCGTGGATTTCGGTCAGGAAGCTGGGTAGGAGCATGGTCAGCGCGCAGAGAAACAAGGTGTAGATTCCGAAGGCGAATGTCGAGATCCAGGCAGCCGAGGCGGGCAGCACGATCCGCCGCGTACCGCCATGGCCGAGATGGAGACGCGATGTAGGCGCGATGGCGAGGGCCAGCAGGATAGCCCAGAGGAACAGGATGCCGTTGAGGCCCATGCGTGTTGCACCGCTGCCGGTCACGGCGCTGCCGATCGCGATTCCGACCGGAACGAAAGTGCTCCACAGGGCCAGCGCGCGGGGACGGCTGCGATCGTCGGCGACGGCGGCGATCGCGGTGGGCGCGGCGATGACGACGAGCAGGTAGCCGATCCCTTCCACGGCTCGCGCCGCGAAGATCATCGTGGGATCTGTCGTCACGGCTTCCAGCAGGCTCATGGCGGCCAGTATCGCCATGCCGCCGATCAGCGAGCGCCGGAAACTGATCCAGCCCAGCGTCAGCCCCGCCACGAACCCCAGCGTCGCGCCGCCCACTTCGAGCAACGAGATCAGCAGGCCGGTTTCCGGCAGGGTCAGCGCCAAGCGAGCGCGCAGCAGCGGCGCGATCGTCGAGAATTTCGCAAGCTGCGCCGCCGCGAGCACTCCGACGAGCCAGAGAAACAGGATGGTGCGCCAGGGTCTTTGCATGGCGTGCGCGCTAGAGCATTTTCAAGCCGGGTGGAATCACCCGGCGGCTCGGAAAATGCGTTTATCCGAGGCTGCCATTTTCAAACTGGGCGGACCTGCCTTCCTATTTGTCGGAAGCGGGGTTCGCCGGAAGCAGTTTCTTCCAGCGGGCATCGAGCGCCGTCTGTGCTCCGTTCTCACCGACCCGCGAGACCAGCGATACACCGCGCAGGGTGATGCTGTGGCCGCCCAGCCAGTGGCCCGAGATGCTGTAGCCGATATCGTAGATCGCCACGTCCGCGTGCGAGGCGCCGTCGACCAGGAAGCGGGTGGTGACGAGGACCGGCAGGCGTTCGTCGCCGCGGCTGTCGTCGGGCAGCTTCGCTTCCTTGCGGGCCTTCTTCAGCGCGCGTTCGAACCACGCGCCTTCGATCCGGGGTTCGCCGGTGGTTTCGGCGGGCGACAGGGCGAGCGCGCTGGGGAAAGTCACGCGCTGGCTCTGGACGGACTGGTCGGCGGAGGCGGGCTTCAGGACGAGATCGTCGCCGGAGCCGGTGGCCGTGAGCACGAGCATTGCCGCCCGTGTCGAGGCGCGGCGGGCATCGGCGCTCCTGGAGGCTTCGGTTTCGCTGCGCTGGCTCCAGTTGTTCCAGAGCGTCAGGCCGGAAATGGTAACGGCAATCACCGTCAGCACTTCGCCGAGAGTGATCCAGCGGCGCCGGATCGCGGCGGCTTCGTCGGCGCGGGCTTCGGCTTTCGCCTTGGCTTCGGTCTTGGAGTCATCAGTCACGGGGCCGATTCAACACCGGCGGCCCGCGCCGTCAAGCGCAAGCTGTGCACCCGAGGACGGCTCCGGCGTCATGAACGCCGAAGCCGCCAGGGGAAGCGATCAGTTCGCCAGCGTGGCGTTGTCGATCACGAAGCGGTACTTCACGTCGCTCTTCAGCATGCGCTCGTAGGCCTCGTTGATATCCTTGATGTCGATCATCTCGATATCGGCGACGACGCCCTTCTCCGCGCAGAAGTCCAGCATTTCCTGTGTTTCGGCGATCCCGCCGATCAGCGAGCCGGCAATGGCGCGGCGGCGGAAGATCAGCGCGGCGACGGTCGGCGAAGGGTGGGCATGCTCGGGAACGCCCACCAGCGTCAGCGTGCCGTCGCGCTTGAGCAGCGCGGTGAAGGCATCGAGGTCGTGGCTGGCGGCGACGGTGTTGAGGATGAAGTCGAAGCTGTTCGCATGAGCGGCCATCTCGTCCGCATTGCGCGAGACGACGACTTCGTCGGCGCCCAGTTCCAGAGCGGCTTCGCGCTTGCTGTCCGAAGTCGTGAAGGCCACGACATGGGCGCCGAGGGCATGGGCGAGCTTCACGCCCATGTGGCCGAGGCCGCCGATACCGACGATGCCGACCTTCTTGCCGGGGCCGACGTTCCAGTGGCGCAGCGGCGACCAGGTGGTGATGCCCGCGCAGAGCAGCGGCGCCACGGCGGCGAGCTGTTCGGCCGGGTGGCTGATCTTCAGCACGAACTTGTCGCTGACGACGATGCGCTGCGAATAGCCGCCCAGCGTGTGGCCCGGCGCATCGGCGGTCGCGCCGTTGTAGGTGCCGGTGAAGCCGTTCTCGCAATACTGCTCCAGGCCCTCGTCGCAGGACGAGCAGTGCTGGCAGCTGTCGACCATGCAGCCGACGCCGACCGTGTCGCCGACCTTGAAGGTGGAGACTTCGCTGCCGATGGCGCTGACCGTGCCGACGATCTCGTGGCCGGGAACGCAGGGGTAGAGCGTGCCGGCCCATTCGCCGCGCGCCTGGTGAAGGTCGGAATGGCAGACACCGCAATAGGCGATGTCGATCGCCACGTCATGCGCGCCGGGGGCGCGGCGTTCGATGTCCAGCGCCACGAGCGGCGTGTTCTCGGTGACGGCACCATATGCTTTCGTCATCGTTGCTTGTTCCTTGATCGGGGAGAGGAAGGGGGGGCGGAAGGAACCGCCACGGAGCCCCAGATAGGCCGCCCGGGAACGGAGATCACCCCCGCGCGCGTCGAATAAGGCGATGAATGGAATTCATCATTGCAGCGCTCAAAGCCCTAGCGGCCGCATCTCGCGGATGAGATCGATCAGCAGGCGCAAACCGGAGGGTAGCTGGCGGCGGCTGGAGTAGTAGACATGGAAGGCGCCCCCCATCGATCCCCATTCGTCGAGCACCACCCGCAGCCGTCCGGAAGCCACGTCCGCCGCGATCGTCGGCTCCGCCGCATAGATCAGCGCGGCGCCGCTGCGGGCCATGTGCAGACCGATACTGGAGTTGCCGATGGTGATCGGGCCTTGTACGGCGATGACTTGCGTCTCGTCGTCCTTGTCGAACTCCCAGTTGTAGATGCGCTCGTTCCCGAGCCTGATTTTCATGCAACGATGGCGGGCGAGGTCCTGCGGCATTTCAGGCACCCCGAAGCGCTCGAAATAGGCGGGCGATCCGGCCACGACCCAGCGCAGCGGCGGGGAGATGCGCTGGACGATCATGTCCTCCGGCACGGTGCCGCCGTAGCGGATGCCCGCATCGAAACCCTGCTCGATCACGTCGACCATGCGGTTGTCGATCGAGAGGTCGATCTCGATGTCAGGATAACGCTCGATGAACACGGGTAGCACCGGGGCGAGGATCAGTTCGGCCGCGTCTTCGGGCACGTTGAGGCGGATGCGCCCGGCGGGCGCGTCGCGGAAGCGGTTGAGCACTTCGGCGGCATGGTCGATGGCGTCGAAGTGCTCGGATATGGCGTCGCGAAAGGCTTCGCCCGCCGTCGTCAGGGTGACGCTGCGGTTGGTGCGGTTGAGCAGGCGCACGCCGTGGCGGTCTTCCAGCCCCTTCAGCGCATGGCTGAGCGCAGAGGCGCTGATCCCCAGTTCCAGGCTGGCGCGGCGAAAGCTGCGATTGCGGGCGATGGCCAGGAAATAGGCGAAGTCTGCCAGATCGGAACGGCTGAATTTCATGTCAGCCGTCTTCGATCCTCCACGCAGCCTTGTCCAGCGTCTATCCCAGTCGGGGATCGATCAGGAACTTCTCCCCGGTGGCCTTGCGCTCATACTGGCGCAGGACATCGGGTTGCAGCGCCTGCGCAAGACCGACGACCTGGGTATAGCGGCTGGCGAACGTCGTGGTGAGTTCGTCCAGCACTCGCGAGCGGAAGCGAGCGATGACTTCCGGCCCGGCCTTTTGCAGGAACGGGAAGAGCAGCCAGCCGCCTACGCTCCACTGGAAGCCGAAAGTCATGCGGTTGAGCGTGGTGGGCGCGAGATCGAGCGCGCCGTAGATATAGAGCTGCTTGAACGTGTCGGAGCCATAGCGGCTGTAGCTGCCCGCGTTTTCCACGGCGGCGCGTTCCATCGCGCGCAGGATGTCGCTGCCCAGCGTGCCGCCGCCGATGGCGTCGAAAGCGATCGTCGCACCGGTCTCGCGGATCGCGGCGGTGAGCTGTTCGGTGAAGTCCTCGTCCCGGCTGTTGACGACATGCTGGGCGCCGATCTCGCGCAGGATCTGCGCCTGCTCCGGCGAGCGGACTACGTTGACCAGCGGAATCCCGTCTGCGAGGCAGACCTTCTGGAGCATCTGGCCAAGGTTCGAGGCGGCGGCGGTATGGACGATGGCCTTGTGGCCTTCCCGGCGCGCGGTCTCGACGAAGCCGAGCGCGGTCAGCGGGTTCACGAATATCGCCGCGCCGTCGGCGGCTTCGGCGCCTTCGGGTAGCGCCACGACGTCCTTCGCCGCGATCCTGCGGTAGTCGGCATACATGCCGCCGCCGATCATGCCGACGCGCTTGCCTTCCAGCGCCTTGGCATTGCGCCCGGCGGCAACCACGGTGCCCGCGGCTTCGTTGCCGATCGGCAGCGATTGGTCGATCCGCCCGCTCACGCTCGGTAGTCGGTTTTCGGGCACCTGGAAGCGCAGCGAGCCGTCCGCTTCGGTGAGCGTGGCGAGGTCGGCGGGGCCGAGGAGCAGGCCGAGGTCGCTGGGATTGATGGGGGCGGCTTCCACCTGCACGATCACTTCGTCGTCGCCCGGTTCGCCGATCGCGAGGTTCTCCAGCGAGAGCGTGAGGGTTCCATCCTTGTCGATGTGGGTGCGCATTTCGCGTCCGGTCAGCGTCATCCTTGGAGTCCTTTGTTCTGTTCGTCCTCGAAGGTAGTTACGCCAGATAGGCTTGCAACTGCTTCCAGACGGAGAGTTTGTCCACTCGGCCGAGACTGGCGTGGGCGGCGCTGGACGAGGGGAGGTCGATCAGGTCCCATGCGAGCTCCGTGCCCCGCAATTGCCTGCGGCCGCGCTGGGCGGCGCTCTTGCCGTTGAACGCTATGGCCCGCAAGTTGGGGAGGCTACGTGCGAAGAGGGCGAGGTCTCGGTGTTCGGCGTCGCGGATGGCGGTGTCGAGACTGCCCTTGCGGCTGGCGCTTTCGATCACGTCCCAGAGGCCAAGGCCATGGGCCAGCAGGCGGGGCAGGCGTTCCTCGTAAGGCCGCTGCGGCAGGTCGCTCTCGCCGAGGACTTCGCCGATGAGCCACCAGAAGGCGTTGGAGGGATGGGCGTAATATTCCCGCGCGGCAAGCGAGCGCTCTCCCGGCAGGCTGCCGAGTACGAGCACCCGCGTCTTGGCGTTGACGCAAGCCGGGAGGGCGGATTTCCTCAAAATTCGGCGACCTGCGCGGGCAGCATCGCGGCAAAGCGCTGGGGATCGATGCCTTGCGCGAGCAGGCCCGCGTGGAGCCGCTCGGCGGGGTCCTGCCAGGGTTCGTCGGTCAGCTTGAACGTGCCCCAGTGCATGCCGAGCGCGGCGCGGGCATCGAGGTCGAGCATGATCCGGATCGCATCCTCGGGATCGGCATGTTGGGCCGCCATGAACCAGCGCGGGTCGTAGGCGCCGATCGGCAGGATCGCGAGGTCCACGGGGCCGA
The DNA here is from genome assembly GCF_058273105.1 of Novosphingobium sp. BF6. Lineage (NCBI taxonomy): Bacteria > Pseudomonadati > Pseudomonadota > Alphaproteobacteria > Sphingomonadales > Sphingomonadaceae > Novosphingobium > Novosphingobium sp. BF6. The sequence continues at coordinate 243,314 of NZ_CM177776.1, read as the reverse complement.
ACTGGGCGCGCAGGCGGCGGAAGATCGCGCCGGAGCCGTAGCCGGTGTCGCCCGCGAAATAGACCAGCCTGCCCGCCGTCTCGACCATGAAGCCGCACCACAGCGCCATGCGCCGGTCCCTCGGCCCGCGCGAGGACCAGTGCAGGGCAGGGACCACATGGGCGGTTACGGCGGGGTTCACGGCGATCGCGTCGCCCCAGTCGCCGGTGGCGATCCGCGCCTCGGGGATGTGGCGGCGGACGATGGCGTCGTTGCCGAGCGGGGTGACGATCAGTGGGCGATGGTGGGCGTGGAGCGCCTTCAGGATGGCGGTGTCGAGATGGTCGTAGTGATTGTGCGAGAGCAGGATCGCGTCGATCGGCGGCAGGTCTTCCAGCGCGATACCGGGCACGTTCACGCGCTTCGGCCCGGCGAACGTCACGGGACTGGCGCGGTTCGACCAGACCGGATCGGTCAGCAGGTTGCAGCCGCCGATCTGGATCAGCAGCGTGGCATGGCCGACCATGGTGACGCGCAGGCCCTCTACCCGCGCATCCGGCACTACCGGCGTGACCGGCGTGGTCTTCGGCCAGGGATTGTCGGGCGCGGTGCGCCGCCACTTAAGCACTTCTCCGAGCGAGCGGTCGGTTTCCGGTTCATCGCGCAGGTTATGGAAGCGCACCCCGTCGAAATGGTCGCTGACGGGGCCTTGGTAATAGGGATTCTTCGCGGGCATCCGAAATGCGGCCTCCAGGTTCGAACCGCCTATTTCGGCAGGATAATCCGGCATTCAAGCACCGCCGACCGGGATTTCTTCTTTCCGGTGCTGGCGGGCACTGCTTGACGCTCCGAAAAATAGGGGTAGGGGGTATGGGTATGTCACATCTCCACGAATCGAAGGACAGCCTCATCGCGCGGGTGCGCCGGATTGCCGGTCAGGTCGCTGCGGTAGAGCGCGAGCTGAACGGCGACGCCTCCTGCGCGACGGTGCTCCACCGGGTCGCTGCCGTGCGCGGCGCCGTGAACGGGCTGATGGAAGAGATCATCGCCGACCACCTCGAAGCGCATGTCTCGCGTCCGGGTCTGACCGACGCCGAGCGGGCCGAAGGGGCCGAGGAACTGCTGGCGGTGATCCGCCGCTATGCGAAATAGGACGAGCTGCCATGACCATCGATCCCTCGGGACATACCCACGATCACATGTTCCTCGGCGCCGCCCATGACGAGAACGCGCGGCGCACGGTCTGGGTCGTGGCGCTGACGGCGGCGATGATGGTGGGCGAGATCGTTGCCGGATACTGGACCGGCTCGATGGCGCTGCTGGCCGACGGGTTCCACATGGCGACCCATGCCGGGGCGCTTTCGGTGGCGGCGGGGGCCTATGCTTTCGCACGGCGCCATGCCAGCAACCCGCGCTTCAGCTTTGGCACCGGCAAAGTGGGCGATCTGGCCGGTTTTGCCTCGGCGCTGGTGCTGGGGATCGTCGCCATCGGCATCGGCGCGGAATCGGCGCTGCGGCTGCTTCAGCCTGCGACCGTCGCTTTCGGCACCGCCACCTGGATCGCGGTGCTCGGCCTGCTGGCGAACATCGCCAGCGCCTTCCTGCTCGGTGGCGGGCACTCTCATGGGCATCATCACCACGGCCATGGACACGACAACAACCTGCGTTCCGCCTATGTCCATGTCCTGGCCGATGCCCTGACCTCGGTGCTGGCCATCGCCGCGCTGCTGGCGGGGCGCTATCTCGGCTGGGTCTGGATGGACGCGGTCATGGGCATCGTCGGCGCCGTGGTGATCGCGCGCTGGTCGTGGACTTTGCTGCGCGACACGGCGGCGATCCTGCTCGATACCGCCGATGCCCATGTCGCCGGGGAAATGCGCGAGCTGGTCGAAGGGCCGGGCGACGCGCGGATCACCGACCTTCACGTCTGGCGCGTCGGGCCGGAAGTTCATGCCGGGATCGTCAGCGTGGTCGCCGCGCCGGGTCTTTCGGGCGAAACGATCCGCCAGCGCCTGCGCCCGGTCCACGAACTCGGCCACCTGACCGTGGAGATGCGCCCGGCATGAAGTCCCCCTGCATCGAACTCTGCGTGTTCGACGGCAAGACCGGATGGTGTCGCGGCTGCGGCAGGACCAAGCCGGAATGCCGCACCTGGAAGAAGGCGCAGCCGCATCAGCAGCGCAAGGTCTCGGCTGAACTGCCTCGTCGCCTGCAGAAGCTGGCGGCGAAGTAGGCCTTCTTACACCATCGCCGGGTCCAGCGCCTGCGAGGCGCGGACGAGATCGGGCACCGAGCGCAATTGCATCTTGCGCATCAGGCTGGAGCGGTGGAGCTTCACCGTGATCTCGCTGATCTCCAGCTCCCAGGCGATCTGCTTGTTCATCAGCCCCCGCACCACGCAGGCCATGACCTGCCGCTCGCGCGGGGTCAGCGTGTCGAAACGCTGCTCCACGGCATGTCGCTGCCGGGCATCGGCGCGGCGGGCGTGGTTTCGTTCCAGCGCCTGATCCACGGCATCCAGCAGGTCGTCCTCGTTGCAGGGCTTGGAGAGGAAGTCGACTGCACCGGCCTTCATCGCGCGGACCGAAAGCGGAACGTCGGCATAACCGGTCAGGAAGATCACAGGGACCGACTCGCCGCGTTGTTTCAGGCGTTCCAGCAATTCCAGCCCGTCGATTCCGGGCATCTTCATGTCCGCCACGATGCAGCACGCCGTATCGGGAAGCGTCGAATCGAGCAGGGCTCCGGCAGAGGCGAAGCAGGCGACCGCATGGCCTTCCACCCGCAGCAGTGAGCATAGTGCTTCTCGCACGCCCGGATCGTCGTCGACGATCAGGACCCTGCCTTTACCTGCACCTTTGCTGGCCGCTGTCTCGGGGGCGTGAATCGCGGTTTCTCCTGCCGGGCAAGGCAGCAAATGGCGCATAGTGAACACAGGCGGCAAGCCCCCCTTTCGGGGGGTATGCCGTCCATGCGAGCTGATTTTGCGGCAGGCCGTTACAAGCCATGCAAACGTTTCCCGAGGGAAACACGTGTGGTCATGTCTGCTGTCCGCTGCTTTCAGGAATTGTCTTTGTTCTCTGGTGCTTACCGATAATGGTATCGGTCGGGTGCACGTGCGGGACCGAACTCAGCGCCAGCCCAGGGCCGGAGCGACATGGGTGAGAATCGCCTCCAGGACATGGGCATTGTAAGCGACGCCGAGCTGGTTCGGCACGGTGAGAAGCAACGTATCGGCCTCGGCGATCGCCTCGTCGGCGCGCAGTTGCTCGATCAGGCGATCCGGTTCCGCCGCATAGGAGCGTCCGAACACCGCGCGCATGTTGTCGATGATGCCCACCTGGTCGCTGCTGTCGCCGCGCCCGAAGTAGGCGCGGTCCTGATCGTTCATCAGTGCGAAGATCGAGCGGGATACCGAGACGCGCGGCTCGCGGGCATGGCCGGCGTCCTTCCAGGCCGCGCGATAGGCGCGGATCTGACGGGCCTGCTGGACATGGAACGGTTCGCCGCTCTCGTCGGCCTTGAGCGTGGAACTTTGCAGGTTCATGCCCATCTTCGCTGCCCAGACCGCCGTGGCATCGGCGCCGGACCCCCACCAGATCCGTTCGCGCAGCCCTTGCGAATGCGGCTCCAGGCGGAGCAGGCCGGGGGGATTGGGGAACATCGGGCTGGGATTGGGCTGCGCGAAGCCCTGGCCCTTGAGCAGTTCCAGGAAGACTTCCGCGTGGCGGCGGCCCATGTCGGCATCGCTCTCTCCCTCGGCGGGCGCGAAGCCGAAGTAGCGCCATCCGTCGATCACCTGTTCCGGCGAGCCGCGACTGATGCCGAGTTGCAGGCGACCCTGGCCGATGAGATCCGCCGCGCCGGCGTCTTCCGCCATGTAGAACGGATTCTCGTAGCGCATGTCGATGACGCCGGTGCCGATTTCGATACGGCGCGTTTTCGCGCCGACCGCCGCCAGCAGCGGAAAGGGCGAGGCCAGCTGCTGCGCGAAATGGTGCACACGGAAATAGGCGCCGTCCGCGCCGAGTTCCTCTGCGGCGACGGCAAGGTCGATCGACTGGAGCAGCACGTCGCTGGCCGACCGGGCGCCCGAGGAGGGCGATGGGGACCAGTGCCCGAAGGACAGGAAACCGATTTTCTTCATGGGGATGATCTACCTCGTTAACGGCGTCAACGTGGTTTCGCCACCCTGGAATCGCAAGGGAGAAACGGTTTCGCCGCCAGATGGGCGGGTCGGGACATGCAAAGATGTCGCATTTCTCCGGGGCGTGGTTCATGGGCGCTTCATCGAGATTCGGGTTGGTCGCCGCGCCCGGTGATCCGCGTGCGAAGTCTGCCTGGATAGTATGAAATGACAATGACACAGGGGTCGTGGCCCGTCCCTTCTTCCCCGGCTGCGAATTCACGGGGAGCCACTCCGCCGGGGCTGAACGTCATCCTGAAAGCGGATGCCGAGGCGCCGCTTCCTGCGCCGGAATCGGGCGAGGGATGGTATTTCCTGCGTCGACACCTGTTCCTGGCCATGACGACAAGCCTGATTGCCCTTTACGCGCTCATGCATTTCGCGGAATTGCGCATCGACCCCTGGCGTGCGAGCAATGTGCCGTTTGCTGCCGCCGGTCTGCTTACGCTGGGGTTGCGCTTCGGCCTCCCCCGAACCGGTTGGCGCCATGCTGCGCCGCTGGCGCATTTCAGCGAATATGCGGCGCTGTTCATGCTGATCTCGCTGATGGGCGCGACGGCCAGTTATCCGGTCTCCGGGCTGACTCACGGTTATGCCGATGCGAAGTTGCAGCGGATCGATAGGGCGCTCGGCTTCGACTGGATCGTCTGGTACAAGTGCGTCGCCGCGCACCCCGCGCTGCAAGTGCTGGGAACGGTGGTCTACCGCAGCATCTACGTGACGCCCGCGCTGCTGCTGGGCGTGGCGGCGTGGACGGGGCGCCACGACCGCGCCTACCACTTTCTCGCGACGTTCTGGCTGGCGGCCGTCATCACCCTTTGCCTGTTCAGCCTGATGCCCGCGGTCGGGCCGTTTTCCTATTTGTGGCACGGGCCGATCATCTACATGCCGGAGAGCGAGCTATGGCAGCCCGGCCTGATCCCGGCCCTGCGCGCTCACTCGGTGCATGTGGTGGACCTGGGGCAGCTGCGCGGGCTGGTCTCGGCGCCGAGTTTCCATACGGCGGCGGCGGTGCTCTACATCGTCGCGGCTTGGCGGGTGCCCTCGCTGCGCTGGCCGCTGCTGACGCTCAATGCCTTGATGCTGCTGTCCACGCCGGTCGAGGGCACGCACTATCTCAGTGACATGATTCTCGGCGCGATCGTCGCCGTGACCGCGCTGATGCTGGTCGGCTTCTACCGCAATTGGCTGACGGAAACCGGCAGGGCCTGACGGGCCTCGTCCCGCCGGGCGTAGCGACGGGCCATCGTCGCGCAGACGAACAGCTGGGCCTGATGGAACAGCATCAGCGGCAGGACGATCAGCCCCACGGCATGGCCGGGGAACAGGATCGTCGCCATGGGAATGCCGCCTGCCATGCTCTTCTTGGAGCCGCAGAAGACCACGGCGATCTCGTCCTCGATCGGGAAGGACAGGGCGCGGCTCGCCAGTGTCGTCGCCAGAATGACCAGCGCCAGCACCGCCAGCGAAATGCCGAGGATCGCTGCCAGTCCCGGAACCGACATCTGGTTCCAGATTCCGGCGACCATGCCCGCGCTGAACGCGGCATAGACCACCACCAGCACCGAACCGCGATCGACCACCGAAGTCAGCACCGGGTGGCGCTTCAGCCGGTCCGCGATCCACGGACGCACGACCTGTCCGGCGACGAAGGGCAGCAGGATCTGCAGGGCGATGTCCTCCAAGGCCTTCAGCGAGAAGCCGCCGGTCGCGGCGGGGAGGAGCTGCGACACGAGGATCGGCGTCAGTACCACGCCGAGCATGTTGGACAGCGAGGCGCTGCACAGCGCCGCCGGGACGTTGCCGCGCGCGATCGAGGTGAAGGCGATCGAGGACTGCACGGTCGAGGGCAGCAGGCAGAGGAACAACAGCCCCGTCACGACATCCTGCGGCAAGTGGCCGCGCACGGCGAGGGCAACGGCGATCCCGATCAGCGGAAACAGCACATAGGTGCTCGCGAAGACCAGCGCCTGGAGCCGCCAATTCGAAAGTCCGTTCCAGATCGCCTCGGGCGCCAGCCGCGCGCCATAGAGGAAGAACAGCGCGGCGACGGCGGCAACCACGGCCTTTTCCGCCAGAACGGCGCCTAAGCCCTCGGCCGGGAGCCACGCCGCCAGCGCGACGGTGGCGATCAGCAGGATCAGGAAGCGGTCGCCGGGAATGCGCGAGATCAGCGCGGCGGCGGAACGGAACGGTGTCGTCATGGCAGGGCTTTCTTTGTGCAGGCCCCAAGTAAATGCCACTCCCCACATTCACAATTACGATGGATCAGATAACAGTCATCATGTAAGGTGATAATCCATGGAACTCATCCCCGTAGATCTTATCCAGACTTTCGTCGCCGTGGCCGAGGCGGGCAGCTTCACCGGCGCGGCGCGCGCTCTGGGGGTGGGGCAATCGACCGTCAGCCAGCAGATCCAGCGGCTGGAGCAGCGCACCGGCCGCCGCTGCATCGATCGCAGCACGCACCGGATGGCGCTCACGGCAGACGGAGAGGTGCTGCTGGCCCATGCCCGCTCGATCCTCGACGGCCATGCCCGATTGCAGAGCTACCTTTCAGCCGTGCCGCTGCGCGGGCGGCTGCGGCTGGGCGCTTGCGAGGACTTCGTGCTCTCGGCCCTGCCGGACGTGCTGGCCGCTTTCGTGCGCCGCCACCCGGACGTCGATCTCGAACTGCGCGCAGGTCTCAGCGAGAACCTTTACGAGGCGTTCGACGCAGGCCTGCTTGACCTCATCTTCGTCAAGCAGCGCGAGGGCGACCGGCGCGGCACGGTCGCCTGGGAGGAGCCGATCGTCTGGTCTGCCCATCCCGATTTCCGCATCGACCCGGAAGTGCCTTTGCCGCTCCTGCTCTATCCGCCGCCGAGCGTGACGCGCATGCGCGCCGTCGAGGCGCTGGAGCGGGCGGGGCGGACATGGCGGGTGGCCTTCACCAGCGCCGGACTGACCGGCCTGAGCGCGGCGGCGCGGGCAGGGATCGGGCTGTTGCCGCATTCGGCGCGGCTGCTGCCGCCGGGCCTCGTCGTGCAGCCGAGCCGCAGCGGATTGCCCGAATTGCCCCGTATCCGCTTCGTGGTGATCGGGCCGGGCGGTGCGAATCCGGTCGTCGATGCGCTCGTGGCGACGATCCTGCAATGGTCGGGTGTTCAGGGAGGCCGGTAATCCCGCCTTTGCGACTTATGAGAAAATTTGAATCGGCGGGCGTCCGCCGGGCACTGGATGCTGGGGCCATGCTTCGCTATTGGCGCTCTTTTCCCATGTTTCTGCCGGTTCGGAGATAATGCGCGTTTTGATCCAGTTTCCTCAATCCTGCCGGGTGATCGGCGCATGATCCGTCTTGAAGGCGTCCACAAGGCGTTCGGCGGCACCCATGCGGCGCTGGCCGGTGTCGATCTGGAGATCGCGCGGGGCGAGGTGTTCGGCATCATCGGCCGCTCTGGCGCGGGCAAGTCCACGCTGGTCCGCCTGTTGAACGGGCTGGAACGACCGACCTCCGGGCGGGTGCTGATCGATGGCACCGATGTCGCCGCGTTGGACCCCGCAGGACTGCGGGCGCTGCGGCGGCGCGTGAGCATGATCTTCCAGAACTTCGGGCTGCTCTCCTCGCGCACGGTGTTCGACAATGTCGCCCTGCCGCTGCGCATTGCCGGAGCCTCGAAGGCGGAGATCGCCGCGAAAGTCCCGGCGCTGCTGGCGCGCGTCGGCCTTTCCGATCATGGCGGCAAGTACCCGGCCCAGCTTTCCGGCGGCCAGAAGCAGCGCGTGGGCATTGCTCGCGCCCTCGCCACCGATCCCGAAATACTGCTCTGCGACGAGGCGACGAGCGCGCTCGATCCCGAGACCACGCGCTCGATCCTCGCCCTGATCGCCGATCTCAACCGCGAACTCGGCCTGACGATCGTTTTCATCACCCACGAGATGGACGTGGTGCGACAGGTCTGCGACCGGGTGGTCGTGCTCCATGCCGGACGCGCGGTGGAGACCGGGACGGTCGCCGACGTGTTCCTCCGCCCGCAGGCCAGCGAGACCCGCGCGCTGATCGACGAATCCGGCGAGCATGCCGAACCGATCGGCTTCGATGGCCCGATCGTGCGGCTGACCCTGCATGGCGGCGCCGTGCTCGACCCGGTGCTGACGCGCATCGCGCGGGATACCGGCACCGACTTCATCATTCTCGACGGCCGCATCGGCCGCCTCAAGGACACCAGCTTCGGGAGATTGACACTGGGCCTGCTGGGGGGCGACACCGCCCGTGCCATTGCGGCGCTGCGCGAGAAGGGCGACGTGGAATGAGCACTTTCTTCGTGAACGTCGATTGGGCCGAGATCGCCCAGGCCTGCCTCGATACCCTGACCATGCTCGGCGGATCGCTGGCGCTGACCGTGCTGCTGGGCCTGCCGCTCGGCGTCTTGCTGTTCCTGACCGGGGCGGGTCAGGCCTGGGAGAACCGCTGGAGCCATGGCGCGCTGGCGTTCGTGGTGAACCTGCTGCGCTCGGTGCCCTTCATCATCCTGCTGATCGTGATGATCCCGCTGACGGTGCTCCTGATGGGCACCTCGCTGGGCGTGGCGGGCGCGATCCCGCCGCTGGTGGTGGGCGCGGCGCCGTTCTTCGCGCGCCTCGTCGAGACCGCCCTGCGCGAAGTCGACCGCAATACCGTGGAAGCCGTGCAGGCCATGGGGGCAACCACGCGCGACCTCGTGTTCCGCGCGTTGCTGCCCGAGGCCCTGCCGGGGATCATCGCCGCCGCGACCGTCACCGCCATTGCGCTCATTTCGTTCACCGCCATGGCCGGTGCGGTCGGCGCGGGCGGGCTGGGCGACCTCGCCATCCGCTTCGGCTACCAGCGTTTCCAGACCGATGTCATGCTGGTGACGGTCGTGCTGCTGCTCGTTCTCGTCCAGTTCCTCCAGGCCGCGGGCGACCGTCTCGTCCGGCATTTTACCCGTAAATAGGATTTCCCATGCAGCGACGCTTGCTCCTTGCCGCCTTCGTCTCCCTGCTGCTTGCCGGTTGCGGCAAGTCGGCCGCGCCGAGCGATCCCAATGTCCTGACGGTGGCCGCCACGGCGGTTCCCCATGCGGAAATCCTGGAAGTCGTGAAGCCGGTCCTGGCGAAGGAAGGCCTCAAGCTCGACGTGAAGGTCTTCAACGACTACGTCCAGCCCAACGTCCAGGTCTCCGAAGGCCGGATCGACGTGAACTACTTCCAGACCGGGCCTTACCTCGACGAGTTCAACAAGGCCAAGGGCACCCATCTGGTGCCGATCGCCGGCATCCATGTCGAGCCGTTCGGCGCCTATTCGCGCAAGTGGAAGAAAATCGACGCGTTGCCGGACGGCGCCACCGTCGCCATTCCCAACGAGCCGAGCAACAGCGGCCGCGCCCTGCAATTGCTCGCCAAGGGCGGCCTCATCACCTTGCGCGACCCCAAGAGCATATCGGCCACGCCCAAGGATGTCGTCGCCAACCCGAAGCACCTGAAGTTCCGCGAGATCGAGGCTGCCACCCTGCCGCGCGTGCTGGGCGAGGTCGATCTGGCGATGATCAATACCAACTATGCGCTCGACGCCGGGCTCAACCCGGTGCGCGACGCGCTGCTGATCGAGGACAAGGACAGCCCTTACGTCAACTTCGTGGTCGGCACTGAGAAGGCCAAGTCGGATCCGCGCGTCGCCAAGCTCATTGCCGCGCTGCGCAGTCCGGAGGTGAAGGCCTTCATCCAGCGCAAGTATGAAGGTGCGGTGCTTCCGGCCTTCTAAGTCTCAGTATACGCAGATCCGGCGGCTGGTTCCCTGGACCCAGCAGGCCGGATCGCGCTTGCTGCGCGTGAAGAGGCCCTGCGACACGAGGCGGGCGCCGTTGTCGTAATCGACCACGACCTGAGACGAAGAGGTCTTGTCCGCGTAATAGGCAAGGCCGTCCACGTCGATGGCGAAGCTGCCGTCGCCGTTGCGGGGGTAGAACGTGCAGAGCCGCCGCGCGCCGTCGTCGATCCTGCACTGGGCCGCGCGGCCCTTGCTGATGGTGCCGCCGTTGTAGTCGGCCACGGGCTTCAGCGGCCTGCCGACAGTGAGTTCGTTGCCGTGGCTGTCCTTCACTTGTGCGCCTGCGGGCAGGGCGAGTGCAGTGAGGGAAAGGGCCAGAAGGGCAGGCAGGCGCATGGGCTTTTCTCGCTGTTTGCAGGCGGTTGCGACAGGTGATCTCACCGACGCCGGGCGGCGGCAAGTCCCCAACAGCAAATGTCATGACTCGAAACGGCCGGGAATCCCGCCTTGGCCCGCCGGGGAAGCTCCTCTAAGGGGCCGGGCGAAGAGCGCTACAGCAGGACAAGTTCTAACAAGATGACAGTGGCAAAAGACCTGATCCAGCTGGGCAAGCTGGTCGCCGCCCAGCACGGCTGGGCCGAGGCCAAGGCGTTCAAGGCCTACGAGATGGCCGATGCCGACAAGGCGCGGCTGGCGGCTTCGGCGGTAGAAATCCTGAAGGTCTTTCCCAAGGCCGAGGCCAGCGAAGGCGCGCCGATGGCGGCGTGGCTCAGCGCGGCTCTGGCGGTCCAACTCGAACGGCACCTTTCGGCGCCGGTCCATGTCGTGGCGGGCGTGCTCGCGGTGGACGGAGTGCCGGTCTACGGCCGCCGTGCGCCGGTGGACGGCGCGGCCGTGTTCGGCGCCGAGGACCTCCTCTGGAGCGGCCACGTCTGGGTCATGGTGGGGCCTTACGTGGTCGATATCGGTCTGTTCCGCGCCGCCTATTCCACCGATTGCCCGGCGGAACTGGCGCGCCACGTCCATTCGGTGTTCGGGCAGGACAAGGGCCTCTACGTCGACCTCTGGCGCCGGACCCGCCATTCGGGCCTGAGCTACGAGCCGCAATATGTCCTGAGCCGCGAGGAAGTGACGCGGCTCATGGGCGGCGCTTACCGGCTCATCGCGCCGGATTGAGTTCGTTTGGAAAATGCCCTTTCGGGCATTTTCGTAGCAGCACCGGCCCTCTCCCCCACCCGACCTCCCATCAGGATACACTCGTGGGAGGTCGGGTGGGGGAGAGGGCCGGTGCCGCTGAAATTCGCGTGCCGCGAATTTCCAAACAGACTCTTACTCCTTCTGGCCGAACCCCTTCAGCGCCGCGAAGGGGCTGTTGTCCTCGGGCGTACCGATTCCGGCGGCCTTGCGGGCGCTGTCGGCCTCGGGGCCGGTGAGGAACGGGTCGATCGACAGCGCCAGACTCTGCGCAACCGCTTCGCCGATGTCGATGTGGCTGCCGCTATAGTCGATCTCGTCGCAGTCGTCCGCATCGAGTTCGATCTCCTCGTCGGGAGTATGGTCGTCGGCTTCCGGCACGAAGCGGAAGAACACCGGCTCGTCCAGCGAGACCGCAATATCCTCGGCGGAGACGGCGCAGGCCTGTATGTAATCGGCGCGGATCCGTCCGCGCGCCTCGACCTTGCGGTCCTTGCGTTCGAGTTCGAGATCGGCATCGAGCCGGTCGATCCGCACGAGGCCGAAGCGCGCGGCGAGGGCCTCGCGCTCGGCGGCATCGGCCTCGACGATGTGATGGGCCTTGCCCTCGGCCTGACGGATGTCGACGGTGCGGGAGAATTCGGGGGTATGGGCGGGAATATCGGTCATCGCGCAATGCTCGCGTTCAGGAGGTCATGGTCGGTAACGGCATCGAGCCGGCGGGCCAGCGCCTGCACCTGTCCGGCAAGAGCGAGACGGTCGGCGCCTTCGATCAGCGTCATGTTGCGGCCGAGCACTTCGGCCAGCGCCGCGTCGCCCAGCGGAAGCGCTTCGCGCAAGGCGCCGATGCGCCCGCCGAGCACGCTCATCAGCTTGCCCATGCGCTTGCCCACCACGAGGTCGCCGACGCCCGACTGGCGAAGCTGCCCGTCCATGTCGTCCACGAACAGCTCGGTCAGGTGCACGGAAGGCGTTATCAGCGTCTTGTCGCGCTCCATGCGCAGCATGACGAGGGCCAGCACCAGCGTCACTGCATCGAAGCGGCCCGCCACGGTGTCGGCCACGCCGAACTCGGCATACCAGGGCTTTTCGCGGGCGATCTCCACCACGCGGTGCCATAGGGGGCGGACTTCGCCGCGCGGATCGGAACTCTTGCCGACGAGACGGGAAAGCAGGGACATCGGACAGTCTGACCTTTCGTTCATCGGCAATTCAATCGACCTGTCCCAACGCCCATTGCGTGACGGGCTGGCGGGCTTTAAGGCTCGGTGCCGTTATCTGGCCGATATATGGGCCCTGCGCCGGGTGGCAATGCCCGAGGCAGGTCCAGGCCTCGAATGGAGTGGGAAAATGCGCAGTTACGGTCACATGGCTAAGGCGGCAGGCATCGCGCTGGCGCTGGCTGCGCTGACGGCAGGATGCACTTCGGTGCGCGATCACCGCGGTTACCTGATCGACCAGACGCTGCTCGATTCGGTACAGCCCGGCATCGACAACCGCGTTTCGGTGGAAAAGACCCTCGGCCGCCCGACGTTCATCAGCCAGTTCGGCGAGAAGGATTACTATTACATCTCGCAGACGGTGAAGACCCCGCCGTTCCGCCGCCCGCAGACGTCGGAGCAGACCGTGCTGCGCGTGCGCTTCGATACGGCGGGCAACGTCGTCGGTGTCGACAAGCGCGGCATGGAGCAGGTCGCGCGGATCAGCCCCAATGGCGACAAGACGCCCACACTCGGCCGTCATCGCGGCCTGCTGGAAGACCTGTTCGGCAATATCGGCCAGGTCGGCGCCTCCGGCATGGGCGCTCCGGGAGGTCCGACCGGACCCGGCCCGAACGGCAGCTGATCCTGACAGGAAACGCCGGGGACGAATCGTCCCGCAAAAACGTCCGCGAAACCACATGGGTTTCGCGGACGTTTTTTGTTGCGAATAGGACATGCCGCTGTGCGTCTTCGGTGGTTGAACCCTGCGAATGGCGCCATATATCCGCGGCATGGATAATAGCGCGGCCAGCCACGGCCTGATCCAGTGGCACGGAACGACCATCATCGGCGTGAAGAAGGGCGGCAAGACCGTCATCGCCGGTGACGGACAAGTCTCCATGGGCAATACGGTGATGAAACCCAATGCGCGCAAGGTGCGCCGCATCGGCGATGGAAAGGTGATCGCGGGCTTCGCGGGCGCCACCGCCGACGCCTTCACCCTGTTCGAACGGCTGGAGCGCAAGCTGGAGCAGCATCGCGGCCAGCTCATGCGCGCCGCCGTGGAACTCGCCAAGGACTGGCGCACCGACAAGTACCTCCGCAACCTCGAAGCGCTGATGATCGTGGCCGACGCGGACACGCTGCTGGTGCTGACCGGCAATGGCGACGTGCTGGAGCCGGAAGGCGGCCCGGAAAGCCAGATAACCGCGATCGGCTCGGGCGGCAACTATGCGCTCGCCGCCGCCCGCGCGATCGACGGCTATGAAACCGATGCGGAGCAGATCGCCCGCCGCGCCATGGCCGTCGCCGCCGACATCTGCGTCTTCACCAACGACCGCGTGACGGTCGAGACCATCTGAGATCATCGACATCATGAAAGACAACCTGACCCCCAAGGCGATCGTCCGCGCGCTGGATGAGCACATCATCGGCCAGACCGAAGCCAAGAAGGCCGTCGCCGTCGCCCTGCGCAACCGCTGGCGCCGCCAGAAGCTCTCGCTCGAACTGCGCGACGAGGTGACGCCGAAGAACATCCTGATGATCGGCCCGACGGGCTGCGGCAAGACCGAGATCAGCCGCCGCCTCGCCAAGCTGGCCGATGCACCCTTCGTGAAGGTGGAAGCCACCAAGTTCACCGAAGTCGGCTATGTCGGCCGCGACGTGGAGCAGATCGCGCGCGACCTCGTGGAGGAAGCGATCCGTCTTGAGAAGGAGCGCCGCCGTGAATCCGTGCGCGAGGCGGCCTCGAAGGCGGCGATGGAGCGCTTGCTCAACGCGCTCGTCGGCGAGGGCGCTTCCGAGGCCACACGCGCCTCGTTCCACCAGCGCATCACCGAAAACGCCATGAACGAGACCGAAGTCGAGATCGAGGTCGAGGACAGCCCCTCGGCGCCGATGGAGATTCCCGGCATGGGCGGCTCGGTCGGCATGATCAACCTGTCGGACATCATGGGCAAGTTCGGCGGCCAGAAGCTGACTCGCCGCAAGATGAAAGTGCCCGATGCCTGGGACAAGCTGGTCGACGAAGAGTCGGAAAAGCGCCTGGACCAGGACGACGTCGCCCGCACCGCGCTGGCCAATGCCGAGACCAACGGCATCGTCTTCCTCGACGAGATCGACAAGATCGCCGTCTCGGACGTGCGCGGCGGTTCGGTCAGCCGTGAAGGCGTGCAGCGCGACCTGCTGCCGCTGATCGAGGGCACCACCGTCGCCACCAAGTACGGCCCGATGAAGACTGATCATGTGCTCTTCATCGCCAGCGGCGCCTTCCACGTCGCCAAGCCGAGCGACATGCTGCCCGAACTCCAGGGCCGCCTGCCGATCCGGGTCGAACTGAAGGCGCTGACCGAGAAGGACTTCGTGCGCATTCTCTCCGAGACCCGCGCGAACCTGGTGGCGCAGTACAAGGCGCTGCTCGCCACCGAGGAAGTCGCGGTGGAGGTTACCGAAGGCGCCGTGGTCGAGATCGCCCGCATCGCCGCACTGGTGAACGAGAGTGTCGAGAACATCGGCGCTCGTCGCCTCCAGACGGTCATGGAAAAGCTGCTGGAGGAACTCAGCTTCGAAGCCGAGGACCGCAAGGGCGAGACCGTGACCATCGACGAGGCCTATGTCCGCGACAAGCTGGACGGTCTGGCAGGCAATGCCGACCTGTCGAAGTATATTCTCTAACACTCTTTGCGCCGTCTCGGAGATGATCCGGGACGGCGCATTTGTTCCTTGAATGTTCTGACTGATCGGTTAGCCTCTCCTGCATCGTCAGGGAGATTCGCAATGAAGTTGGAAGGTGGATGCCAATGCGGCGATGTTCGCTACACCGTCGAGGGTGAGCCGGAGCACGTTGCGCTTTGCCATTGTGCCGACTGCCGCAAGTCGTCCGGCGCACCGACAGTGGCCTGGGCCGCATTCAAGACATCGGAGTTCGCACTGATTTCGGGCCAGCCGACGGTCTACAATTCCAGCGGTGAGGCCATGCGTCATTTTTGCCCGCGTTGCGGCACCGGTCTTCTTTATACCAACGAGGCCTATCTGCCCGGCCTCGTCGATATCCAGGTCGCCACGCTCGATGACCCCGATGCCCTGCCGCCCGGCGCCCATATCCAGGTCGCCGAGCGCATCGGCTGGATGAAGCATCTCGGCGAGCTTCCCGAATTCGATCGTTATCCGGGGTGAGTGCCTCGACCGGCCTTTGCGCAGCCATGTCCGGCGCGCGGTCGCTGGAACTGGAGCGCGACGGGGCGAGTGTCCAGCGGGGGCTGGCGCTATCGATGCTGGAGGCACTGGCCGAAGTCCTTGCGAAATGGCCGGACGGCCGCGCGGGAACCCGCATCGCCGGAGACGCCGGACTGGCGCATCTGCTGGGTCCGGACCATCCGGTCGGTGTGGCGGTTGCTGAACTTGCCGATACCCCTGTGCGGCCGGTCAGGGCGGTGCTGTTCGACAAGAACGAGCGGGCCGACTGGTCGCTCGGCTGGCATCAGGATCGGACCATTGCGGTTCGGGCCGCAGCCGATTTGCCGGGCTTCGGGCCATGGACGGTCAAGCAAGGCATTCGCCACGTCGAGCCGCCTTTCGCGGTGATCGAGGCCATGCTGACGGTGCGGATTCACCTCGATCCGGTCGATGCCGGAAACGCGCCGCTGTTGATCGTGCCGGGTTCGCACCGGCTTGGGCGCATTCCTGTCGGTGACGTGGAGGCGGTGGTCGCGCGGGCGCCGGTCTTTTCCTGTCTGGCCGAGGTAGGGGACGTCTGGATCTATCGCACGCCGATTCTCCATGCCTCTCATGCCGCAGAACCGGGGCGCCGCCGCCGCGTCCTGCAAGTCGATTACGCGGCGGGGGACTTGCCAGCACCGCTGGAGTGGCTAGGCATCTGATATTCGATAGCGAAAGAGATGCCCGATGTACCAGACCCCCGAGGACCGTCCGATCTACCGCCTGCTCACCGGCGCCGACGACCGAGCCTTCTGCGAGCGGGTCTCGGAAGCGTTGGCGCAGGGCTGGCGGCTCTATGGTTCGCCGTCGCTGTCATGGGATACGGCGGAAAACTGCATGAAAGCGGCGCAGGCCGTCGTATGGCATGAGGCCGATGTCGTGAAATGATCGGGAGCGGCTCCAGCCGTCTCTCCGGGCCGAAATGTCTTACGAGCCGAAAAGTACGCCGGGTATAAGCGCTGCGGAAATCAGCGGCGTCAGTGCGGCCATGTGCAGCAGAATGGCGGAAAGCGGCGGGAATCTCACGAGGTGGCGGGCTCCGGTTCGGGCATGTCCGGGCGTTTCCCGGATATGTTGCATCCCTTAACCAGCAAGCCGCCCCTGCGTTCCCGCCGTTTCTCGTCTATTGTGCGGCTTCGATCATCGCTTCGGCCTCCGCTGCCTGACGCGCCCACATTTCGGCGTAGAGGCCGTCCTGCCGGAGGAGTTCTCCGTGCGTGCCGCTCTCGGAGAGCCGCCCCTCGTTCAGCACGAGAATCCGGTCCGAATCCGCGATCGTCGAAAGGCGGTGGGCGATCGACAGGCTCGTGCGGTTTTCCGAGACGCGGTGGAGCGTGGCGAGAATGTCCTGCTCGGTACGGGTATCCAGCGCCGAAGTGGCCTCGTCCAGCAGCAGGATCGGCGGGTTCTTCACGAGCGTCCGGGCAATGGCGACGCGCTGCTTCTCGCCGCCGGAGAGCTTGAGGCCGCGTTCGCCGACTTCGGTGGCGAAACCCTGCGGCAGGCGGTCGATCAGGCCCATCAGCGCGGCGCCGCGCGCGGCGAGTTCGATATCGGCTTGCGTGGAATCGTCTCGGCCGTAGCCGATGTTGTAGCCGATGGTGTCGTTGAACAGCACCGAATCCTGCGGGACGATGCCGATCGCGGCACGCAGGGATTCCTGCGACACCCCGGCGACGTCCTGCCCGTCGATCAGGATGCGGCCTTCCTGCGGGTCGTAGAAGCGGAAAAGCAGCCGCGCGAGGGTGGACTTGCCCGCGCCCGAGGGGCCGACGACGGCGAAATTCTGCCCGGCGGGGACCTCGAAGGACAGGCCCTTGAGGATGCGGCGGTCGGGCTCATAGCCGAACACCACATTGTCGAACACGATCGAAGGCTGCCGGATCACCAGCGCCGGAGCGCCGGGCTTGTCGGAAACTTCCTGAGGCTCGTCGAGCAGGCGGAACATCTCCGCCATGTCGATCAGGCCCTGCCGGATCGTGCGGTAGACCATGCCCAGCATGTCGAGCGGGCGGAACAGCTGGGTCAGGTAGGTCTGCACGAAGACGAGCTGGCCCGCCGTGTAGTTCCCCTTGTACCAGCCCCAGACGGTATAGCCGAGCGCGCCCGCCATCAGCAGGTTGATCACCACGCCCTGGGCGATGTTGAGCAGGCCCAGCGAGTTCTCGCTTTTCACGGCGGCGACGGAATAGGCCCGCGTCGCCTGGGCGTAACGCTCCTGCTCGCGGTGCTCGGCGGAGAAGTATTTCACCGTTTCGTAGTTGAGCAGCGAATCCACCGCGCGGGCGAGGGCCTGTCCGTCGAGCCGGTTCATCTGCTCGCGCAGCTTGGTGCGCCATTCGGTGATCGTGCGCGTCACCCAGATATAGGCGGCGATCGCGACGGCGGTGGCGATAACGAGTCCGGGGCCGAAGTTGATGTAGAAGATCACCGCCACGACCAGCAGTTGCAGGATCGTCGGCGCGATGTTGAACAGCATGAAGTAGAGCATCGTGTCGATGCTCTTGGTGCCGCGCTCGATCGTCTTGGTCACTTCGCCGGTGCGGCGGGCGAGGTGGAAGCGCAGCGAGAGGCGGTGGAGCTGGCCGAACACGTTCTCCGCCAGTTCGCGCGTCGCGTCCTGCCCCACGCGCTCGAACACGATGTTGCGGAAATTGTCGAAAGCGGTCTGGATCAGGCGTCCCGCCGCGTAGCCGAGCACCATGAGCATCGCCAGCTGCACCAGCTTCGGACCCGTCGCGCCCATCAGGTCGACCGCCCACTTCATCAGATAGGGCAGGGCGAGCTGGGTCGCGGTGGAGAGCAGGATGAACAGGCAGGCCCAGACGATCCGCCAGCGCAGCGCCGGATTTCCAGCCGGCCAGAGGTACGGCATGAAGCGCAGCAGGGTGCGCCAGCCGTCGTGGCGGGCGCGCGAATCGTTGACGGCGGTGTCTGGTGGCATCGGCGCTATTTAGGGTGCCGGGTGCGATAGACAATCATGCGGTTGGCGAATGCGCCATGGCTTGCAGACGTTCCTCACGATCCCTTGGAATTCGGTACCCTCGAATCCGACCCTCCCTTCTTCGGCACGTCGAACAGGATGCGCCGGGTCGGGAAATCGATGGCGACGCGCCGGAAGGCCCGCAGCTCGTGCATGCCGAGGAAGATCGCCGGGCGCTTGACCAGCTTCAGTTCCTTGAAGGCGGGCGCATCGGCGAAGGCGATCAGCACGTTCGACAGGAAGGCATCGTCGATCTGCAACTTCTCCGCAAAGCCGAGACCAGCTGGCAATTCGTGTCCCGTCACCGAAAGCAGAGTGGTCTGCCCGGCGAACCTGTCGCGCACCGCGCGTTGCAGGGCGAGGTTGCCGATCGTGGTACTGGAGCCGGTATCGATCACCACGTCGACGCGGATGCCGTCGATCGTGGCATTGGTCATGATCAGTCGCCCTTCCTTCTTGCGGGCGCGCACGACGATCTCGTAACCGCTGCTGCCGCCGAGGCTCTGGGCGTCGCCGATGGCGATCGTGTTCTTCGTGAAATCGAGCACCACGCGCTGGTTCTGCAGGCTGTCGGTGCCGACAATGCCGTCCGCGCCGATATGCTGGCGGTCCAGCAGCGGCACGGTGAGGTCGAAGTAGGATTGCAGCCCGATATCCAGCGATTCGAGGCGGGCAGTGGCGACGCGGGTGGTGCCGCCCATGCTGATGACCGTCACCGGCGGTCCCTGCACCAGCCCGAGCGCTCCGGCCAGCGCCGAGGAAACGACGGTGGCCTGTGAGCCGGTATCGATCAGGAAGCGGTAGGTGCCGCGCCCCTGGAGGCCGACGGGAACCGTCATGCGATCATCGTTGTCGGTCTGGCCCTGGATCGGGGCGTCCATATCGGTTTCCAGATGCGGGATCCCGGCTCTCGGGGTCTGGACCGCAAAGGGCACGGGCTGAGCAGGCGCCGGTTGCACCGGTATGGGCTGAACAGTCGAAGGCTGTGAGGGTACAGGCTTGGCGCCCATAATCGCCAGTTCGGCGAAGAGGAGCGTCAGCCCGAGGGCTGCTCCTGGCATCGTTCTCTCCTGCGCACCGCTATTTTGCGGATGTCGCAGGGCCGATCATACCACCGTGCGGGGTGCTATCCTAACGTTTCCGCACCCCGTGCGTCCCGATCCGGGGCATCTGGCGCAGCGGGCAGCGCGAGGAAGAACGGATCGTGCTTGAGCGAGACCTTGCGCATGAACCAGTCGCCGCTGCCCGCGATTTCGGGAAGGTCGTGGGCATCCAGCAGGCGCGGGCTGGATGCGCCGCCGGGAAACTGCACGAAGCGGCGGTTTCCGGCGATCCGGTTCGGGAAGAAGCGGGCGATCAGGGTCGGCACGACATGCTCGTCGCAGCAGAGCGTGCCTTTCAGCCGTCCGTTGCTGAGCAAAAGCGGCAGTTCGCGGGCTAGCATCTCCAGCGCATCGGCGGGCAGCGACCACCACTGCGAGCCATAGGCCCAGGGGCCGAATGGCTGCGAACGCTCTCGGCCGAACCTGCCGCGCGCCCGGTCGAGCCAGCGCGCGAGGCGGCGAAGTTCCCATGTCGCGGCATAGGAAATCCGGTCCCGCGCGGGATCTAGCCGCAGCCAGCGGGTGTCGAAGCGATAAGTCTGCATGCGCTCGGCCATGTGGCCGGGGCGGACTTCGACATGGCAGAGGCCTTCACCGAGCCTTGCCGCCAGATCGCTGCGTGCGATGATCGGCCAGTCTGCGCCGCTGAGCAGATGAGCATGGTCGCAGCCGAGGCGGACGGCCTCGCGCACGAGCTTTGCTGTGGCGGCGACCTGGCTCCAATGTCCCCAGCGCACCACCACCGGGTCCGTTACGAGATGGACGCGCCCCGCCGGTTCGGGCAGGCGTTGCCGCACGCCATGCCAGAGCGCCGAACGGCGGTCGGCATGGATCACTGCGAAATCCTCCGTGTCTCCGGCAAGCAGGGTTTCGATCAGCCGTTCGAGTTGCTCGGACGCATCGTGGGCCAGCAGCAGATAGGCCATCCGCATGGCTCAGCCCGCGCGGCGTGAAAGGATCGGGCGGGACAGCGCGTCCATCATCATCCGCACTTCCTTCCAGGCGGGATGGCGTGTTGCGGCCAGGGCGGCCAGCCAGGCAAGGACGCCGCTTGCGCTCAGCAGGAGCAGGGCGAGCAGTCCGAGGTCCATGCCTTGCCAGCGCGCGATCATCAGCGGCACTCCGGCGGCGAGCGCGCAGATGCCGCTGCGCATATAAACGGTCATCAGCGCGCCGAAGCGGAACCCGATCAGTCGGCCCAGATAGACCGCGTAGATCACCCACCAGACGAAGCCGTAGACAACGCGGCTGATCCCTGCGGCTTCGAGGCTGATGAAGCAGCCCGCTGTCAGGATCACCACGGCGGCGGCGGTGTCGAGCAGGTTCACCCAGACGAGACGGCGGATCTGGCCGAGCAACAGGGGCACGTCCATCTGCAAGGGGATGGCGACGAAGAAGATCTCGCCCAGCGCCGTCCAGCGCAGCAGCGATGCCGAACCGATCCAGTTGGGGCCATAGAGCAGCATGACCAGCGGCTCGGCGGCCAGCGCCAGCCCGATCATCGCGGCCCAGTTGAGCGCGGTATAGCAGGCGACGAGGTGGAGGTATGGCTCCGCCAGCGGCTCTCCGGCATCGCGCTTGCGGGCGAAAGCAGAGTAGAACACGCTGCCGATCGCCCCGGTGACAAGGGTGGTGAGCTGTCCCGCCAGAGCGCTCGCACGGCTGAACAGTCCGGTCGCGGCGATGCCGAGCAGGCGACCGACGATGAGGTCCTGCGAACGCTGGCCGATCGCGGCGCTGGCGCTCAACACGAAGGACATTGAACTGAAGCCGAGCATGGGCCGTACAGATTCGGTGTCCTTGGGCATGCGCGGGCGCACCGGACGATGGAGATTGGCGATGGCAGCGCGCGCGATCGCCGTCGCCAGCACGCCCCAGGCCAAAGAGGAGGCTCCGAAGCCGCAGGCGGCCAGCGCGATCGCGGTGCCGTTGCCCGCCAGCGCGCTTCCGGCATTGACCTGGAACAGCGTGCGGAAGTCCATCTCGCGCACCAGCAGGGCGGCGGGAACGGTGGAATAGGGGGTGATGAGATAGGAGGCCGCGATCAGCCAGAGCAGCGGCGCGATGGCGGGCTGTGCATAGAAGTGCGCCACGACCGGCGCCGCAACCGCGACGACGGCGGCGACGGTCCAACCGATCGTCACGGCGACGGCGGCGTAATGGGGCAGGGCGGCCGGGCTCATTTCCGGCTGACCGGAGATGAAGCGAGTGATCCCCAGGTCCTGGAAGATCGAGACCAGCATCGCGGCGGCTAGTGCGATCGAAAACAGCCCGACATCGGCGGGCAGCAGGAACAGCCGCGAGATGACGACGCTCGCGACGAACTGGATGGTGAAAGTCGCGTATTGGGCGGCGAGGGACCAGAGCGCGGCGCGGCGAACCGACATGGCGGTCAGTTCCGAGCCAGCGCGGCAGCGAGCCGCAGGGCGCGCACCGGCTCGCCGAACCGCAAGAGCCTGGCTACCGTCCGCCAGAGTCCATCCCGGCGTCCACCGCTGCGCACATGGTCGAGCAGGATGTCGAAACCGCGATCCCGCATCGCGGCAGGAGACCAGCGCAGACCCAGCGCAATTCTCTCGCGGGCCGCATGGGACACGCCCGGGCGACCGAACAGCTCGTCGAGTTCGTCTATGGTTGGAAGGCGGGAGAGATGTTCGGTCGGATCGGGCCGCCCGTCCCGGCGCTCTTCCCATGCGAGGCGGGCGATTACCGAGCCGATCTGCTGCTCCGTCGAATGGCGCGCCGAAACCTGGTCCGGATAGCGGCGATAGCGCAGGAGCCGCTCGGGGATATTGCCCATCCGCGTCACGCTGGACAGCCGCAGCCAGAGATCGAGGTCCTCGCAGTGGCGGAACGCGGCGTGATAGCCGCCCACGGCATGAACGACCTCACGGCGATACATCACGGCGGGATGGCAGATCAGTTGCTCGCCGCTTTCTATAGCGACGAGCAACTCCTCATGGGTGAGCGGATGATCGGCACCGCTGCGGATCAGCGCTTCGCCGTGCTCGCCGATATCCTCGCTCCAACTGCCGACCACGCCGTAATCCGGATGTTCGGTCAGAAATGCTACTTGACGGGCGAAGCGTTCCGGGCGGCAGATATCGTCGGCGTCCATGCGCGCGACCAACGGAGCCTCGGCTAGCGTCAGAAGCTCGTTGAGACTGGCGATGAGGCCACGATTCTCGCGAATGATCGGACGGATGCGCGTATCCGCTGCGGCATAGCGCCTGATGATCTCGGCCGAACCGTCGCACGATCCGTCATCCAGGGCCAGCAGTTCGAAGTCCGTGAAGCTCTGCGCGAGCACACTCTCTAAGGCGAGAGCCAGGAAGCGCTCGCCATTGTAGACGCTCATTGCAACGCTGATCGCCGGCTTCGGCATGAACTTTTCAGGTCTCCGTTCGGGCACTCGTCGAGGATGCGCCTTTCGATTCAGGCCCTAAGCCAGGCTGGTAAAGAAAGCGTGAGGTGCTGTCTCGTACTTCCGAACGGGGCGGGGCGGGGAGCCGTCATGGCGAAAGGTTGATAATCGCCCTTTCGTTCCCATATCTGGTCGGCGAGGAGGTCAACCCCGCTGAAAACGGTCATTTTTCGAAAATGTCGTTTTTTTGAAATTAGGTTGTTGACCGAATCGTGGGTGGGTCTTAGAGGGCCTCTCACCGCAGCGGACCACACGGTTTC
>NZ_CM177776.1:0-212500 GCF_058273105.1 Novosphingobium sp. BF6 | reverse complement strand
GCGCTCATTCTTGCGCGTCTGAAGGCAGTTTGCAAGCCCAGCGCTTGCGTCGTGATAGCGTTGTCGAACGGCCTGATTCTGTTGTGAAATCATAAAGCAGATTGATGGACTGCTGAGAAGTCGATCGAAATCTATGTGCCACGCGATTACCCAAGTTGGGTCTGACCGCCGACCAGGAGCCTGACGCACATTTTCCGAGGCGACAACCGAATATATTCGCTTGCGAAATTCGAGCCCGTGGATGTGTATTATCCTAGGAGTCTGAATGACCTCTCTTGGCCGTTAGGCGAATGTCCGGATCGGAGCCGGGTCGCGGGGATCGCCGACGCTCCCGCGGGCTCGGCAGCCGACCACCTCAAGTCGTTCCCGCGGGCTGCCGGAGCGGCGACTCCCGACCGAAACCAGACAGATGGCGGTTCTTCACGATTTTAACCAGGAACCGGTTTTTCCGGAGCCGCCAACGTAGCGGCCGTTGTCTTCGACAGCGCCTTGTCATGAAGTGATGCAAATTCTCGTCGCATCTCCGCCTGACACACTTTCCAGAAATTCCCAGAACGGCTCAGCGGGAGCAGTACCTAGATCGATTTGCAGTTCTCCTGGGGCAAGAAAAACGGCGTGAATACACCCAGATAACTCAGCGGTCGGATCGAAATTAGTCTCATCGGGATCGAACCATTTCTCGAACCAGTGCGCGATTGCTTCTTCGATCCTAGGCGAATCATGGCTGACTACCACCGCAGAGCTTCAATCACTAACTCTGTCTCCGCAATCCGACCTTCAATCCTTCCAAAGGTCAGGACCTTATCCGGCTCAAACAGTGTTGCCTCAAGAACGCCTTCATTGCGTACGAAATCGACAACGGCAATTTGTCGAAATGCGTTTGTATCAGGGGGCAATTGAAACTTCATCTCGGGGCCGCCGGCAGAACAAGAAGCCCGATTCACCAGCGCAAAAGCGCGAAATTGCGCCACATAGTGATCTCGGATTTCGATCACCAAATCTTCCACGACCTTGCTCATATCCCAAAGCTATGATGGCGCGCAGTGCATTGTCGAGTGGAGAGTGAGAGCATATCCACTCCCCCCGACAAGGCGATCATTCGGGCCGAATGAAAGGCCTTCCCGAAACGGGAATGGCAGGATTGCACGATTTTAATCCGAAGGCGGCCGTTCCGGACCCGCCCCATGGCGGACGGTAGCTCGGAAGGATAGGGTGGGTTTCACACTGAAGAAGATGCCACCCGATGCGCTTGCCGATCCGAAACTATCTTGAGACGTCACTCACGATTTTTATCGAACCAATCTGCGACCAATATGAAGTCCCTCCCGGTGGGGAAGCCGTTGTCACCCTTGACGATGGACACCCTCATTCCATTGATGTGCACCCAGACAATTGGGTGTCGATATGGAACGAGGGAGATAGCTGGCCGATTGTTGAAATATTCGACAAGCACCAATTTTCGGTTCCGCCAAAGGCTTCGTAAGCGCAACGTTGAAGGGCAGCTAACCACCCTTGCGCGCCAAAATCCCGCCGGATCTTAAGCGCCCCTTTGCGGTCATTATTGCTGCCCGGCATTGGCCGTGGCATGTCATCATGATGCTCGAGCGCTACGAACCTCCTTCGGAATTTCTGAAATCCGTCATAGCGGAGGAAGTGCCGCTGACCGATGGGCCATTTGCTGCTGCAAACCTTGAGAGACTCATAGAATTCACGCGCGACCCTGATCGCGCAAATCGCGATTGGGCCGTACTGCTTCTAAGCCAAGAGGGCGGGGACACATCCCCTGTGCGAGATGCCTTGTATCGTGCAGCATCAGACGGGGACGATTGCATCAGGGGCGAAGCGATATTGGGGCTTGCCGGTCTTGATCCCGTCTCCGCGCTTCCATTCGTGCAAGCGGAACTCAGCAGGGGATCAATTACGATCCCTGTACTGGAAGCCGCCAGCATTTGTGCCGACCCTTCATTGATTCCTGATTTGAAAGTATGGGCGGAGCCTTCCGATCAGCCTTACGCAGATAAGTTGGCTGCGGAAGCGTTGGCAGCCTGTGAGCGGGCAGTCCGCTAACCCGACTTAGCTGACCTTCACGTGGCCTCTGCGGTGCCATGAAAGTGGCCGATCGCTGGATTGATCACAATCTGAACGGACGGGCGCTATTCAAGGGGCGGATCAAGACCCTCTACGACCAGAATGCCGGGTGAGCGGACATTGCGACTAGGTAGCTTGCCGTCTAGTCCGCACTGCCGCGCCGCTCAATTCCTTCTATCACGCCCTTTAAAAGGACAAAGCCGATCGGACCTCCCAGCAGGACGGCCAGCGCGGCAAAGCAGTTCGGGTACGAGTACCTGGGCGACGTAGGCCTCGAACCAATCGCCGTTGATGGGACCGTCCAGCACCATTGGCGCGACCATGCCGGTCATGCGCAGAGCGGCGACCAGCGTGGTGGTCTTGCGGTGCCCGTGAGGGAAACCCATCCGCAGTCTCTCGCCTTTGGCGCAGCGGCCATGACTGCGGGTCATGTTGGTGGCGGTCCACGTTTCATCGATGAAAACCAGGCTTCCGGGTTCGAGATCAACCTGCCCCTCGAACCAATCATGCCGTTGCTTCAGGACGTCGGGACGGTCCTGCTCGATTGCATGGCCAGTCTTTTTTTGCGCGTCATGCCCCGACGCACGAAGAACCGATGAAGCCCGGCTACCGAGACGATCAGGTCGGCGCGGGCCAGCGTCACCCGCAGTTCTTCCAGCGAAATGTCCTTCCGCGCCTCCCAGATAGAGAGGACTTCCGCTGCTCGCTCCTCGATCCGGCGTGAACGCACATCACCACCTTGCGGTTTGGCGGCAAAGGCGCCCGTGTCGCGCCGACGCGCATGCCAACGGATCGCCGTCGAGGGGGCAACGCCAAATCGGCTTGCCGCCGCCCGGCAACTCAATCCGTTATCGATCGCTGCCAGAAGCCGAGCGCGCAAATCCATCGAAAGCGGGTGACCCATCCATGCCAGCCTCCTTCACCAGCAGGGATTAGGAATCACAAAACGCCATCGCAGGGAATCCCCATCGATTCATACCGGTCGAAATCCGCTCTAGACCCACCAAGTACGGCAGCGTTGTCCGACATGCACGTGGCGTCGAATCCATGCTCGATAAAAAGGGCGTTGCGACTTCAGGAATGGCGTTTCGGCGCTTGCTTTCGAACTTCCCTGCCACCTCCCTTCGGGATGTGTCTACTTGTGAACTCGGGAAGTGTGGCTCCGTTATCGATGCCATTCACGCTCCGCGCTGGAGCCGTTGCCGAGTGTCCTTGCGTGGTGACGGGCATGCACACACTCTCCATCTGCTTCCACATAAAGTACGCTAGCATATTGTTGCGGGCGCGTGTAGCGGTTCGTGATGAGGGAGGAGAATAGACAACTATGAACATCGCTCGCTGTGAGTTCTGCACCGGAGACGGATTAAGATTGGTCGGCGACATTGGCGGTCACGTCGATGCACCGACGGTCGTTTTGTTGCACGGAGGTGGGCAGACACGACACAGTTGGTCGCGGGCCATGATGCGATTGATTTCCGAAGGGTATCGTGTCGTCAATTTCGATGCGCGCGGACACGGGGACAGCAGTTGGTCAGTGTCGGGCGACTATTCGCTGGCGGCACGTGGGACAGATTTGCAGACCGTTGTAGGGGATGCTCGGCCAGTAGCGCTTGTCGGTGCGTCAATGGGCGGTATGACCAGCTTCTATGCAGTCGGGAACGCGCTCGTTCCGCATGCGACGGCGCTAATTCTTGTCGATATTGTTCTGCGACCGGCAGCGAAGGGCGTCGAGAAAATCCAGAGTTTCATGCGCGGGCATGGAAACGGTTTCGCCGATCTGGAAGAGGCTGCGGCCGCCATTACGGTGTACAATCCCGATCGCGCCGTTCCCCGCGACCCTTCGGGCCTGATGAAGAATCTGCGTCGGCGCGAGGATGGGCGCCTCTATTGGCACTGGGATCCCCGTATGATGGAGGCTCGCCCCAGTGCGGAACCGCCAGCCTGGAGCGAAGACTTGCTGGCCGCAGCGAAAAACGTCCATATTCCGACGTTGCTCGTCCGGGGTGGAAGGAGCGACATTGTTGACGATGCTGGTGTTTCCGAACTGGTGGAACTGGTCCCGCAGACGCAGGTGCACTGCGTTGCAGATGCCGGCCATATGGTGGCTGGGGATCGCAACGATGCTTTCAATGATGCCGTAGTCGAATTTCTGCGCCGGTCCCGCTTCGGTGCGACGTGAGCAAGCCAAGGCGAACGCCGGTTGACATTGATTGCTAGCATATCATAATCAAGCAAACCATAATCAAGCAAACCATAATCAAGCAAACCATAATGAAGCATCTATGGGAGGGGTGGCGAATGGCCACGAAGCCGCGTCATTTACTGGCTCTGCTTGCTGGAGGTTCTATCGCCGCGCTGGCGTCGCCCTCATGGGCGCAGGAAGGTGCGGCGACAGATTCGCCGCCGGAGAACGCTTCGCCTGGGCAAAGCAGCATCAGCGACATCGTAGTAACCGCGCAGCGCCGTGCGGAGCCGCTTCAGAAGGTGCCGATCGCGGTTGCGGCGATCACATCGGACGGGCTCGTCAAGGCGGGCGTCGAGGGGACGACACAGCTTGCGAACGTCACACCGGGTCTGTCGCTGGGCGGGGAACGCAGCACGATCGCGCCTTACTTGCGCGGGGTGGGCTCGAAAAACTCAGCACCGGGCGACGAATCCGGCGTCGCAACATATGTAGTCGGCGTCTACATCGCCGCGCTTTCGGGCGTGAACCTGATCTTCAATAATATCGAGCGGATCGAGGTATTGAAGGGGCCGCAGGGAACGCTGTTCGGCCGTAACGCCACCGGCGGCCTGATTCAGATCATCACAAGGAAGCCGTCGCACGACACGATGCTCGACGCCGAAGTCGGCTATGCGAATTACGATACCTATTCCGCAAAAGCATACGGAACGACCGGGCTGGGCGATAAGCTGGCGGTCGATCTGGCGGCGGTCTACGTAAATCAGGACAAGGGTTACGGCCGCAATTCGGGATCGACACCGGGCGTAGCCGGCAAGCAGGTCAACAAGAAGGAGGAATGGGGCGTCAGGGGCTCGCTGCTGTTCGAACCGAGTGACATCCTGAACTTCCGGCTGACGGGTGATTACACGCATCGTGATTCCGACATCGGCAATGTGCGGATCATCTATCCCGGCACGCGGACGACCGGCGGGTACTCTTTTGACGGTAATCAGTACGGCACAATCAGCAACCTGACTTCGTTCGGCACCTTTAAGCAGTGGGGCGTCTCGCTGGTCGGAGAGCTGGAGATCGGCGAAGCCACGATCAAAAGCACCACCGCCTATCGGGACTACCAGAACGATTCCCGTTACGATCAGGACGCTTCGCCGCTTTCGCTGGTGGATGCGCTGCTGAAGGAATCCACCAAGTCGTTTCAGCAGGAACTGGTGCTGATCGGCACGACGGGGCGGCTCGAATATACCGGCGGGCTGTTTTACTTCCACTCGAAGGCAGCCTTCGAACCGCTCGCTGTCCGCAGCGCGACGGCGGTGCTGAATACCGCGATCTATGACGACGTCACCACCAACAGCTATGCCGCTTTCGTGCAGGGCACCTACAAGCTGACCGATAGCACTCGTTTCACTGCAGGCCTTCGCTACACTCGGGATGAGCGAACGCTCGACGGTGAGACGATCGCGCTGGAAGGGCATCCACGCGGCGCGGGGACGGTCATCGATACCACCGATAACAACCCGACGCGGCCGGTCAGTGCGGCGTTCCCTGAAGGGGCGTTCGCTAACGACGTGGCATTCAAGAAGCTGACCTGGCGTCTTGCACTGGACCACCAGCTCAGCCGCGATGTGCTGCTCTATGCGTCCTACAGCCGGGGGTTCAAGAGCGGCATCTTCAATCTGGGCGGACCTTATTTCCCTCCGGCGCGACCCGAGACGATCGACGCTTACGAAGCGGGCTTTAAATCCGACCTGCTGGGCCGGACTCTGCGGCTCAACATGTCGGGTTTTTATTATAATTATAAGGACCTGCAACTGAACCGCCTGATTGCGGGCGCCAGCTTCATCTACAACGCCGCGCAGGCCCGCATCTACGGTCTCGATGCCGAGGCGATCGTGGTCCCGCCGATTGAAACCGGCAACTTGCAGTTCCGCATGGGCCTCTCGCTGCTGAATACGAAGTATACCGAGTTCAAGGATGCGCGCGTCTACACGCCGCGCTCGGCGGCACCTTTCGGCAATGTCGAGACGATCACCGACGCCTCGGGTAATCAGCTGGTCAATGCGCCTCCGGTAACGATCAATCTGGGTGCGGATTACGAGCGACCCATCGGCGATCTGCAGGCTGGTCTCAGTGCGAACTACCTGTTCAACAGCGGCTTCTACTGGGACCCCGGCAACCGCAAGGACGTGAAGCAGGATGCCTACGGCGTGCTCAACATGCGCGTCAGCCTTGCCGCGCGGGACGATCGGTGGCGGCTGGCGCTCTTCATGAACAACGTGACCGACGCGCGCTATTTCCAGAACGTGACCGTCTCCGGGATCGGCGACAACGCGTTCTACGCGCCGCCGCGCACATACGGGATCACGCTGGGATTCAAGCTGGGTGGATGATGATGGAAGGATATCTGCAATGAAGATCCTCGTGCCCGTGAAGCGGGTGATCGACTATAACGTAAAGCCTCGCGTCAAGCCGGATGGCACGGGTGTCGACCTCGCCAACGTCAAGATGAGCATGAATCCGTTCGACGAAATCGCCGTAGAGGAAGCGATCAGGCTGAAGGAAAAGGGCGTCGCGAGCGAAGTCGTTGCCGTCTCGGTCGGCCCGGCCAAGGCGCAGGACACGCTGCGCACGGCGCTCGCCATGGGTGCCGACCGCGCGATCCTGATCCAGACCGATGAACAGGTCGAGCCGCTGGGCGTGGCCAAGCTGCTTGCGCGGGTTCAGGTGGAAGAGGGGGCGTCGCTCGTCATCCTCGGAAAGCAGGCGATCGACGACGACAGCAACCAGACCGGGCAGATGCTTGCGGCCTTGCTGGACCTTCCGCAGGGCACTTTCGCCTCCAAGGTGGATGTCGAGGATGGCAAGGTGCAGGTCACGCGGGAGGTCGATGGCGGGCTTGAGACGGTGAGCCTTGCGCTTCCCGCGATCGTCACGACGGACCTGCGCCTGAACGAGCCGCGCTATGCTTCCCTACCGAACATCATGAAAGCGAAAAGCAAGCCGCTGACCACACGAACGCCGGCAGATTTCGGCGTCGATATCGCGCCGCGTCTGGAAACGCTAATGGTAAGCGAACCGCCCACCCGGTCGGCAGGCGTGAAGGTGGCCGATGTCGATGAACTGATCGGAAAACTCAAGGCGCTGGGAGTAGCCGCATGAAGACGCTTGTCTGGGTCGAGCACGCCGATGGCGCCGTCAAGGACGCCACGCTGTCCGCCGTTACCGCCGCGGCAAAGCTGGGCGAAGTCCACCTTGTCGTCGCGGGGCAGGAAGTCGGCGGCGTGGCTGCCGAAGCGGCCGGGATTGCTGGCGCCTTGAAGGTCCATGTCGCGGACGATCCGGCATTCGGTCATGCTCTGGCGGAAAATGTCGCGCCCCTGATCGTTGCCCTTATGGACGGGCATGACGCCTTCGTGGCTCCGGCCACGAGCCATGGCAAGAATATCGCGCCGCGCGTTGCCGCCATGCTCGATGTCATGCAGGTCAGCGATGTGCTTTCGGTGGAGAGCGGCGACACTTTCACCCGGCCGATCTATGCCGGCAATGCCATCGCGACGGTGAAGTCCCGCGATGCGAAGAAAGTTCTCACCGTGCGCGGCACGGCGTTCGAAAAGGCGCCGAGGGAAGGTGGTAGCGCCGCGATCGAGGCGGTGCCGTCCACCGGGGACAAGGGCGTTTCCGCGTTCGTCGGCGCGGAAATCTCGAAGCAGGAGCGGCCGGAACTGACTTCGGCCAAAGTGATCGTCTCGGGCGGTCGTGCATTGAAGGACGGGGAGACATTCAAGGCGACGATCTTTCCCCTGGCCGACAAGCTGGGTGCCGCCGTCGGGGCCTCTCGCGCGGCTGTGGATGCGGGGTATGTGCCGAACGATTATCAGGTCGGCCAGACCGGCAAGATCGTCGCCCCCGAAGTCTACATCGCGGTCGGCATCTCGGGCGCGATCCAGCATCTTGCGGGCATGAAGGATTCGAAGACCATCATCGCCATCAACAAGGACGAGGATGCCCCGATCTTCCAGGTTGCCGATATCGGCATCGTCGGCGATCTGTTCACGATCGTTCCCGATCTCGCCGCGCGGGTCTGAGCGCGGCCTCGTGAACGCAGGAACGGCGGCGGAGTGATCCGCCGCCGTTTTCGCATCGCTCCCGCGAAGATGCTCTAATCGACGAAGGTAACGACTTCGCTCAAGGAAGCGCGGGCAACGGGGAAGCTGTTCACCGCTGCATCGGGGTCGCGGTAGCCGATGGACATGCCGCAGAACAGGATATGGTCCGACGGAATCGCGACATGCTCGCGGATGTGCCGTTGATAGACCGCCCATGCTTCCTGCGCGCAGCTGTCCAGACCCTCTTCGCGCAGCAGCAGCATGACCGTCTGTAACCACATCCCGATGTCCGCCCATTGCGGCGGCCCCATGTAGCGGGGCGTGTGGACCAGCATCAGCATCGGCGCACCGAAAGCGCGGTAATTGCGCGTGAACTGGGCGAGACGGCCTGCCTTGTCCTCCCGCGTCACGCCGAGCGCGGCGTACATGCTTTCGCCCACTTCATGGCGGCTGTCGCCATAGCGATCGGCCAACTCGGCGGGATAGATGGCATATTCGGTGCTGTGCGCGGCGCGCCCCTGCGGCAGGACTTGCGCCAGTCCGTCGCACAGCCGGGTGAGCGCGCCGTCGGTGAGGATGTGGACGTTCCAGGGCTGGAGGTTGCCGCCCGAGGGCGCGCGCTGGGCCTTTTCCAGCACGCGTTCCAGCACGTCCCGGGGCACGGGCGTCTGAAGGAAATGTCGGATGGAGCGGCGACTGGCCACGGCTTCGGAGACGTTCAAGGCGTGGTTCCTTCCAGCGGTCTGAAATGCGTGGTGTCGGTCTCGACCACGAAGACGCGTACCGATTCCGGAATTAGGAAGTGGGCTTCGTCCTCGATGCGCTGCCGCCGGATCTCCGGGTCGGCCATTTCCCGCATCGTGGCGTCCGCGGTTGCCCTGTCCTCGTAGAAGACTTCCGACATCACGTCGAAGTCGGTCGGCTTTTCCGGGTCGGCGTGGAGGACGAAATTGCGCCGATGAACCGCCGCGCCGTGCGTGAGCAGGCGGTTCATCAGGTGGACGTGATGGTTGGAGTAATAGTCGCGAAAGGCCTCGAAAGTGATGTCGGGCCGCTTCCTGCCCAGAAGGATGACCTTGAACATCACAGCGACCGGGCAACGATCAGGCGCATGATCTCGGCGGTACCGGCAAAGATACGGTGGAGCCGCGCCGCGGTGTAGAGCCGTGAGATCGGATATTCGTCCATGTAGCCCGCACCGCCGTGCAGTTGCACGCATCCGTCCATGATGCGCGCTTCCATCTCTGGCAACCACATCTTGGCCATGGCGCATTTCAGGGTGTCGAGCGATCCCTTCGCCTGGTAGTCGCGGATGACCTCATCCAGAAAGGCGCGGCCGACGGCCAGTTCGGTCTTCATTTCCGCGAGCTTGAACTGGGTGTTCTGGAAATCGAAGATGGTCTGTCCGAACGCCTTGCGGTTCTTCACGAACTCCACCGTTTCCTCCAGCGCCCGATGCGAGGCGGCATGGGCGATGAGCGGCCAGGTGATGCGGTCCATGTTCACGCCGCCGAGGCACAGCGCCATGCCGCGCCCTTCCTCGCCCAGCAGATTGGCGACCGGCACGCGCACTTCGTCGAACGAGATCTCGCCGGTGTTGGAGGCGTTGACCCCCATCTTCTTCAAGGCGCGCCCGCGCTTGAAACCGGGCCGGTCCGCTTCCACGATGATCATCGACAGCCCCTTGGACCCCGGCGCATCGCTGGTCCGGGCGACCACCATGAAGGCATCGGCGATCGAGGCCTGCGAGATATAGGTCTTGGCGCCGGTGATGACGTATTCGTCGCCCTCCCGCCGTGCGCTGGTGCGGATGGCGGACACGTCGCTGCCGCTGTCGGGCTCGGTGATGGCGAGACCGAAGAGCATTTCCCCGCGCACCATCGGCGGCAGATAGCGGGCACGCTGTTCCTCGTTGGCGGATCGGTAGAGGATTTCGCAGGTGCCGTCCGCGATCAGCGAAGGCGCCATGGCGGCTCCCGCCGGGCTATATCCGATCTCTTCCGCAATCACGAGCCGGTGCAGGAAATCGCCGCCGGGGCCGCCATACTCTTCCGGAACGTCCACGCCCAGAATTCCGGCCTCGGCCGCCTTGAGCCAGAACGAGCGGGGAATCTCGTGATCCTCCACCCATTGGTCGACGAACGGCTCGATTTGCGTCGCGATGAAGCGGCGCACGGTTTCGCGGAATATCTGGTGCTCCGGCGTCCACAGTGATTCCGTAGTCTGGTACGTCATGGTCCCCTCCTCAGTTTGCGCCGTAGCCGAGTTGCCGCCCGGCCAGATCGAGTAGAATTTCCTCCGATCCGCCGCCGATCGCTATGACGCGGACTTCGCGGTAGATGCGTTCCGCGGATGACGCTGGCGCCGTCCAGGACCTGCGCGGTTTCGCGCAGCACACGCTCGAACATGCGGGTGGCCTGCACTTTCAAGAGGGCGACATCGGCTGCCGCATCCAGGCTGCGATCGAATTGCCAGCCAATGAGGTCGATCCACGCCCGGGTGGCGTCTATCCGGTGCTTCATGGCGACAGCGTGCGTGAACAGGCCCGGCTGCACGCTGCCGGAGCCGCACCGAGCGGTTTCGTCGACCAGAACGAGCTTGTGGAAGCTGTCGATGCCTTCTTCGGTGCCGCCTCGCGCGCGATGAACGTGCGAACGCTTCCGGCAAGCGCGTCATGGGTTTCGCCGTCGCAAGGCGAACGGTCGCGCCAGACATCGTAGCTGTTGCCTGTCATGACAGCCCAGATCCCATCTCAGTATTCTATTCGCTAGCATACATTAAGGCAGTATGTTAAATCGCGGTCAAGCCGGGAGAACGAAATGCTGACGATTTACGGAACCAAACCCAGCCGCGTGGCGCGGTGCCTCTGGGCGCTGGAGGAACTCGAACTTCCCTATCGGCAGGTCGCCGTTCCCGACCCTCGGGCAGAGGGCTTCCTCCGGCTCAACCCCATGGCCAAAGTGCCGGTCCTGGTGGACGGCGATTTCGTGCTGACCGAATCCGTTGCGATCACGCGCTATCTGGCAACGCAGGTTCCCAATCGACTGGTGCCCGCCGACGCGCGCGGAAAAGCGCGGATGGACCAGTGGACGAGTTGGGCGATCACCGAGGTCGAATTCCACTTTACCGTGATGGTGCGCGAAATCCGCCGCGCGGCTCAGGCCGGGCAGGCGCCGGACGGCGGCATCGTCGGCGAATGTCTACAGAGCGTTTCGGAAACGCTCGGCGCGCTGGAAGTGCATCTTGCAGCAGGCAATGCCTACGTCGCGGGCGCGGAATTCTCGCTGGGAGATATCGATGCCGCGTTCCCCATCGCCGGGATTGCCGCCCGCATCGACATGACCGGGTTTCCCGCGATCCGGGACTGGCTCTCCCGTTGCACCGCGCGTCCGGCATGGCAGCGGGTTCAGGCGATCGACGACAGCGCGCTGCTCGCCGCCTGAGGTAATCTACTCGAACCGGCGCCGGGCGTGCCGGAGCGCGAGAAGGAACAGCAGCCCTGACAGCAGCGTAAATCCGGTCGCCGCCGTAAGGGCCATGCGAAGGCTCTCGATGCCGAATTGAGGTGTCAGGCGGTCGCTCAGGATTCCGACGAGGAGCGGGATCAGGCCTTGCCCGATCAGGGCGTTGAGCACGTTCGAGCAGGCCCCGGCCATTCCGCGTTGACGGGGCGGGCAGACGCTCTGCATGGTGGCCTGGAAAGCCGGTGCGTAGAGTACGGCCAGCCCCATGGCGAGGAAGCAGGCGATCAGGGCTGCGCCAGTCGATGCGCTCCACAATACGGTGAGCAGGACCGGCACCAGTATGAGGTTCGCGCCGACACAGATCCAGACCGGCGCGGCCAGATGTGTGCGCGCCATGCGGTTGCCCAGCCACCCGCCGACCAGCATGCCGAAGACGAGGCCGAGGCTGGCAGCGGGGCCGAACAGGAAGCCGACTTCCTTCTGGTCCATGCCGTGCAGGCGGATGAAGAACTGGGGCAGCCAGATCAGCATGCCGAGGCTGCTGAAAACACCGAACGATGCGGCCCAGCACAACCAGACATAGGCCTTGTTGCGCCATAGCTGCCTCACCGTCTCGCTGAACGAGAGCGGGGCCTGCGTGCCGGTATCGTACTGGCCGCGCGGCGCATCGGGCATGAACAGCAGGATCAGGAACGCGAGAACGAGGCCGGGGGCGGCAGCAACCCAGAAGGCGGCCCGCCAACCGTGCGTCGCCGCGATCCAGCTTGCGAGCATGAAGCTGGCGAGCATGCCGAGATTGCCGCCG
This sequence comes from Novosphingobium sp. BF6, assembly GCF_058273105.1. Classification (NCBI taxonomy): domain Bacteria; kingdom Pseudomonadati; phylum Pseudomonadota; class Alphaproteobacteria; order Sphingomonadales; family Sphingomonadaceae; genus Novosphingobium; species Novosphingobium sp. BF6. Next base: position 199,858 of record NZ_CM177776.1, on the reverse strand, counting down.
ACCTGGAACAGCGCCAACGCCAGCGATCGGCGCTGCGGCGGAAAATGGTCGCTGAGCAGAGACATGCCTGCCGGATTGGCACCGCCTTCGCCCACGCCGACGCCTGCCCTGGCAAAAGCAAGTACGCCAAAACTTTTGGCGAACCCGCAGAGCGCGGTCATGGCGCTCCACAAGGTGAGGGCCAGGGCGATCAGCCGGCGCCGGTTCCGGCTATCCGCGAGGCGGCCGAACAGGATGCTGGCGAGCGCGTAGACGAGCACGAAGGCCGGCCCGGTCAGCAGCGCGTACTGGGTATCGCTAAGCCCGAATTCGAGGCGAAGCGGCTGCGAGACCACCACCGCCAGCAGGCGGTCGTAGTAGTTCATCGCGTTCATCGCCGAGAGCAGGCCCAGCGCGACCCAGGGTGCGCGTGTCAGGATTCGGGAAGGCGGGCCGTGCACCTTTCAGACGATCTCGGCAGAGCAGCGGTCCAGCACCAGCAGGTTGTCGCGATGCGGCACGACGGCGCGGAAACGTACCGTTCCGGGCCCCTTGCCCCAGAATTCGAAGCGTATCAGGTCGCCCGGCAGCACGGGGCGGCTGAAGCGCACCGCCATCGATCCAAGCCGCGCCGGATCGAAATCGCAGAAGCTGCGCAGCAGCGCGTAACCGGCCATGCCCTTGGTGGAGAGGCCATGCAGGATGGGTCTCGGGAAACCGGCCACTTTCGCCACATCCGGATCGATGTGCAGCGGATTGAGATCGCCCGAAAGCCGGTAGACCAGCGGCTGCATTTCGCTGACTTGCACGTCAAGGGCGCGGTCGGGCTCCGTTTCGGGCAGCCTTGCCAGTTCGGCGGGCACTTGGCCCCAATCGCCGCAGCCGCCGTCGCCGCGCAGCATGAGCGTGTTGGTGACGGTGGCGATCAGCTCGTCCGTGGCGGCATCGAACACCTGCTTGCGTTGATGGAGCATTGCTCCGCGCTCGCCCATGTCGCGAACGCCGACGATGGCGTGGCAGCCGGCGATCCGCCCTTGCGGGGCGAGCGGCCGATGCATCTCCAGCCGTTGTTCGGCATGGAGCAGTTTCTTCCAGTCGATGCCGTACTGGGGATCGCGCGCCCACATGCCCGGATGGCCGAGGACATTGGCGTAAGTGGGCGAGGCCTTGAGCCTTTCCTCGAACAGGTAATCGATATGGCCGGGGTCGAGCGGCTCGGAACCGAAGCCCACGCCCAGTGCATAGAGGATGGTGTCCTTGGCGCCATAGGCCTGCTCGGTATCGGCGAACTTGCGGTTTACGACTTTTTCGAGATCCACGGCGGCCCCCTCAATAGCTCTTCGGAAGGCCGAGGACCTTCTCGCCGATGAAGCTCATGATCATCTGTTCGGTGACGGGCGCGATGCGCAGCAGGATGCTTTCGCGGAACAGGCGTTCGACCTGATACTCCTTCGAATAGCCCATGCCGCCATGGAACATCACGGCGCGGGTGCAGGCGTCGAACCCGGCGCGTGCGGCCAGGAACTTGGCGGTATTCGCCTCGGCGCCACAGGGCTTGCCCTGATCGTAGAGCCAGCCCGCGCGCATCACCATCCAGAACGCCGATTCCAGCGCCATCCAGCTTTCCGCGAGCGGGTGCTGGATGCCCTGGTTCATGCCGATCGGTCGTCCGAAGACGTGCCGGTCCTGCGCATATTGGGCAATGCGCTTTAGCGCGCCCTGGCCGTTGCCGATTGCCTCCGAGGCCACGAGGATGCGTTCCGGGTTGATCGAGTGCAGGACGTAGTGGAAGCCCTTGCCCTCTTCGCCGATCAGGTCCTCGTCCGGGACGAAGTAATCGTCGATGAAGGTCGTGTTCGAATCCACCGCATTGCGCCCCATCTTCGGGATGCGGCGCACCTCGATCTTCGAGTGGTCGAGGTCGGTGTAGAAGAAGCTCATGCCGTCGGTCGGCTTTTTGCACTGGTCCTTGGGCGTGGTGCGCGCGAGAATCACGATCTTGTTGGCGACCTGCCCGGACGAGGTCCAGATCTTGCGCCCGGTAATGCGATAACCGCCCGGCACCTTGGTCGCGAACGTCTTGATGCTGGTGGTGTCCAGCCCGGCGTCGGGCTCGGTCACGCCGAAGCAGGCCTTGTCCGTTCCCGCGATCAGCGGCTTGAGCATGCGCTCCTTCTGTTCGGGCGTGCCGAAGACGACGACCGCATGCGGGCCGAACAGGTTGAGGTGGATCGTCGAGGCCGCCGAATAGCCGCCAGCGCCCTGGCAGATGCGGTTCATCATGATCGCCGCCTCGGTGACGCCGAGGCCCGCCCCGCCCAGCTCCTCGGGCATGGTGATGCCGAGGTAGCCCGCCTGGGCAAGCGCGGCGTGGAACTCGTGCGGGAACTCGCCGCTCTGGTCGAGCCGCGACCAGTACTCGTCGCCGAACCCGTCGACGATGCGGCCTACGCCCTCGCGGACGGATTGCTGGGTTTCATTCAGTTCGATTTCCATGGCGGCCCCCTCAGGCGAAGATCTTGCGGCTGATGATCTCGCGCATCACCTCGGACGAGCCGCCCGCGATCTTGCGGATGCGGCTGTCGATGAAGGCATGGGCGATGGGGTATTCGAGCATGTAGCCCGCGCCCCCGTAGAATTGCAGGCATTCGTCGGCGATGCGCCATTGCAGCTCGCCCGCCAGCATCTTGGCCATGGCGGCGGTCTCGACATCGAGCTGCCGGTCCACTGCGAGTTCCACGCAGCGGTCGACGAAGACTTGCATCGCCTGCGTCTGCGCCGCCATTTCGGCGATCTTGAAGCGGGTGTTCTGGAAATCGGACACCGGCTTGCCGAAGATCATGCGGTCCTTGGTATAGGCGATGGTGGTGTCGAGCATGCCCTTGCACATGCCGATCGCGTGGACGGCGATGGACAGCCGCTCTTCGGCAAGGTTGTGCATGGCGATGCCCATGCCCTGTCCCTCGGCGCCGATGCGATTGGCGACCGGCACCCGGACGTCGGAGAAGAAAAGTTCCGAAGTGTCCTGCGCCAGCAGTCCGAATTTTTCGAGATTGCGCCCGCGCGAGAAGCCGGGGCGGTCCGTCTCCACCACGATGAAGCTCATGCCCCGTGCACCGGCGGCTGGATCGGTCTTGCAGGCGAGGATCACGATGCTGGCGAGCTGACCGTTGGAAATATAGGTCTTCTGTCCGTTTATGACGTATTCGTCGCCCTCGCGCACGGCCGTGGTCTTGATCGCCTTGAGATCGCTGCCCGCCCCCGGTTCGCTGAGGCCGAGCGCGGCGATGCATTCGCCCGAGACCATGCCCGGAATCCAGCGCGCCTTCTGCTCCTCGCTGGCGAAATTGAGGATGTAGTTGGCGGCCATGTCGGAATGGACGGCAAAGCCGGGACCGGTCGCACCGGCATAGCCCAGCTCTTCGGTGAACACCGCGTTGTACTTGTAGTCCGCGCCCGCGCCGCCGAATTCCTCCGGTGCATTGGAGCACAGGAAACCCGCCGCTCCCGCCTTGCGCCAGACCTCTCTGGAGACGACGCCATCCTCCTCCCACTGGCGGTGGTAGGGCGTGATTTCAAGTTCGATGAAACGGCGCACCGCGTCGCGGTACATCTCGTGGTCTTCGCCGTAGATCGGGCGAGGCAGCGTTATCACAGGTGGTTCTCCTGTCGGGAGGATGAGTGTCAGGCGATGCCGCGCCCGGTGAGGCCGCCGTGGTTGCCGTGGGCCTCGAAGCCATAAGGGCTGTAACGGCCGTTCAGGAACACCTCGAACTGGGCGCGGCCGTGGCGGACGCGGCCGTCCGGCGCGGTGAGCCTGACGCGGGCATAGTGCTCCACGCCGTAGACGGTCCTGATCTCGCCGTTGCCGGGGAAGCGATGCTCGCAGGGCTGCTGCGAGAAGTCGAATTCGTCCCATTCCAGTGCCGGGCTGCGGCCGTGCCAGGTGTGGATGGTGCCGCCGTCATGCCAGGCGCCGACGTGATAGCCGATCTGGCCGAGCACGTGGGGTGGCTGCGGGCAGTCCAGCTCCACTGTCCAGCGCTCGCCCCCGGCGTCCTTCAGCGTGACGACACCTTTCGTTACCGACCGGGTGCCGGGGCGCCATTCGAGCTGGTGATCGTAGTCGGTCAGGAGCAGTTTTCCGTCGTCCCAGCCGAAATCGATCGATCCCTCGAACGGCACTCCGAAGGCGTCGTTGAGCACGGTGCGCTCGCCTTCCGGGCCTTCGTGAAAATGGAAGTAGGAAGACAGTTCCTCCGCTTCGAGAAAGCAGGAGAAACGCAGCGCGCGGTGCACGCCCGGGATTTCGGTGGGCGGCAGCCATTGCGGTGAGACCCCCAGCGGGGGACGGCTTTCATAGATGCCCCACGACCTGTCGCGCGAACCGCCCCATGGGGCTTCCTGCGGCATGTCGAAGCGCCTTCCCGCGACTTCCATCCACCCGGTGCACTGGCCGACCTGATGGTAGCGGCTCTGATCCGTGGTGAAACGGCCCGCGCGGACGGCGCGGTGATGCATGGCGAGGTGGCAGGGCGAAAGGCCCTTCCAGGTGATGTCGAAGGCGATCTGCGATTCGTTCTCTTCGCAGATCAGGCGGACGGTGCGGAGCGGCTCGGTGAATTCGTAGCGCAGCGGACCGATTGCCACCGAATAGTCGTCCCGCCAGATCCGGCTGAGGCGCAAGGCGCGCTGGACGCCGCCGATGTTGCTGTTGGCATAGCCGCCGATGATGTTGCTGTTGGGCGCGATGCGCATGCCCGTCCAGATCGAGGCCCCGCTCTCCAGGTCGTAGGCCAGGAAATAGTAGCCGTCGTCCCAGGCCGGATCGGAATTCGGCACATAGGACATGGGGTAGGGCGTTGCGTGGAACGGATACTCATCCGGCGGCGTCAGCGCCATTTTCTCAAAGATTTCCTCCGCCATCCCTCTTCCTTTCGGTCCGCTGGTCCGCGGTCTCTTCCGCCGCTGCGGCACTGCCCGTTGACAGCTCCCTTGCGCTCAAATAAGCCATGAAGCATATAGTTTGCAACCACACAATCAAGATGCGTTCTATTTTTACGGGAAAGGATGGAGGGGCCGATGGGCATTTGTGATGGACGGGTGGCGATCGTGACGGGCGCGGGGCGCGGCGTGGGCCGGGCCTATGCGCTCAAGCTGGCGGAAGAGGGCGCGAAAGTGGTCGTCAACGACCTTGGCGGCAGTGCGGCGGGCGACGGCGCGGACCTGACTCCCGCGCAGGAAGTGGTCGACGAGATTCGCAAGGCCGGCGGCGAAGCCGTGGTCAACGGCGCGGACGTATCCGACTGGCAGCAGTCGCAGGAGATGATCCAGCAGGCAATCGACACGTTCGGCGGGCTCGATATCCTCGTCAACAATGCCGGTATCCTGCGCGACCGGATGATGGTGAACATGAGCGAGGACGATTGGGACCTCGTCATCAAGGTCCACCTCAAGGGCACGTTCGCGCCGTGCCACCACGCGGCGAATTACTGGCGGATCGAGAGCAAGGCTGGGCGTCAGCGCGATGCGCGCATCATCAATACCAGTTCCGGCTCCGGCCTGTTCGGCAATATCGGGCAGGCCAATTACGGAGCCGCGAAGGCCGGTATCGCCTCCTTCACGTTGATCGCCGCGCGGGAGCTGTCCCGCATCGGCGTGACCGTGAACGCGCTGGCGCCGCGTGCGCAGACGCGCATGACCGAAGGGCTCCGCGAAGTGTCGGGCGAGATGCTGGAGCGGCGCGATCCCGAATGGATCGCCGCGCTCGTGGCGTTCTTGTCCAGTCCTGCCGCTGCCGACATCACCGGCCGCATTTTCGCGGAAGCGTGGGGCTTCGGATATACGGTGGGCGACGGCTGGAAGCATGGTCCGCGCGCGGCTGCCTCGCGCGACGCCAGCGAGGTCGAGGGACCACTCCGCCATGCACTCGCCGCGTCCGGCTACAACGCTGGAATCGAGCGCGACACTTTCGTGAATCCCTGATCGGAGACCGGCGATGAAGATCATCCGCGCACATGCGTTCGGCGGCCCGGAGCAACTGACGATCGACGAGGTAGACCTGCCGGAACCCGGACCGGGGCAGATCCGCCTGCGTGTGCGGGGGATCGGCGTCAATCCGGTGGACTGGAAGCTCCTCAGCGGCAAGGCGCCGGTGCTGCCGCCGCTGCCGCTGGTGCCCGGCGGCGACGTCGCCGGGACCGTCGACGCCGTTGGGGAGGGCGTGGAGGGCTGGGAAGTGGGCGATCCCGCCTTCGCGCATCCGGGGCTGACGGGAAGCTATGCCGAAGCGATCGTGCTCGATGAGGCGAAATGCGCGCCGCTGCCGCCCGCCATCGATCTCGTGCAAGCGGCAGGGCTTCCGCTTGCGGCGCTTACCGCCTTGCAGGGCCTACTGGCGGACGGGCGCGATCTTTCCGGTCTTCACGTCCTGGTTCACAACGCCGCGGGCGGGGTAGGGAGCGTGGCAGTGCAGATCGTCAAGGCGAAAGGAGGGCTGGTCACCGGAACCGCCTCGGCCGCGAATGCCGTTTACGTGCGGACACTGGGCGCCGAGGATGTCGTCGATTTCCGGGTCGAGCGACCCGGCGCGAGAGAGGCGGAATTCGACATATTGCTCGATCTGGTCGGCAACTCGCAGGAGGCGGGGTTGTGGTCGCTGGTGAAGTCCGGCGGTTCGGTCATCCGGATCGCCGGTGGACCCAAGGCACCGGATTTCGAGGACGTCGGCGGCGTGCGGGCCTACAAGGTCCGCGTGCGTCCGAACGGCGCGCAAATGCGCGAGATTGCGGCGCTGGTGGAGGCCGGCCTGCTGTCGCCGGAGATCGCGGAAATCCACCCCTTCGCCCATGCCGCCAAGGCTCTTCGCGCCAGCATGGCCGGACATGTGCGCGGCAAGATCGTGATTGCGACGGATTAATCAGAAAAACCGCGTGCAAACAGTTGCGAAAAAAGTGCGCATGCGTATCATGTGTGGGCGAATATATTGGATTCGAGCATAAGATTCGACCAGATCAAGGAGAGTGACCATGGCGCTGTACGATCCTATCCGCCAGGAATTGGTACAGTCTGATCCGCAAAAGGGCAGTTTCCGCGTCCACCGCGATGCCTATCGCAGCGCGGAAGTGTTCGAGCAGGAAAAGCAGCAGATCTTCGCCAAGTGCTGGCTCTATGTCGGGCACGATACCGAGCTGAAGAAGAAGGGCGATTTCCACGCACGGCGCGTCGGCGGGCGCGACCTGATCTTCATCCGCGACAAGAAGGGAGAGGTGCGGGCGCACTACAACACCTGCACGCACCGCGCCGCGAAAGTCTGCCGCGAGCGTACCGGCAACGCGCGCAACTTCACCTGCCCGTACCATGGCTGGGTCTTCAGCTCGGAAGGCGGGCTGGTCTCGCAGAATGCGCAGACCGGCTATGCGGAAGGCATCAATGCCGACGGTCACCTCGATTTGCGCTCGGTGGAACGGCTGGAGCAGTACCGGGGCTTCTGGTTCGTCAACTACAACCCCAATGCCATCTCGCTGTACGATTACCTCGACGGCGCGCGCGACCAGATCGACGCGCTGATGGACCAGACCGAGGGGCAGCAGATCATCCTCTCGGGCGAACATACTTATTCGATCCGGGCCAACTACAAGCTGCTCTGCGAGAACAGCTACGACGGCTATCATCTGTTCCCGGTCCATGCCTCCTACTTCGACTACTTGCGCGATCAGATGGTGGGCACGCCGGGCGAGGGCCTGATCGACAAGACGCTGGCGACCTACAACACGGCGGGCTGCGCGCGGGCGCTGGGCAATGGCCATGCCGTGCTCGATTCCTACGTGCCCACCGGTCGTCCGGTGGCGCAGTGGCTGCCGTCCATGGGGCTGAACACCAAGGACGAGATCGAGGCGCGCTATGCCAATCTCGTCAGCCGGCTGGGCGAGGAACGCGCGAAGTACATCGCTGAAACCCAGAAGAACCTCGTGATCTTCCCCAACCTGGTCATCAACGACATTCTCTCGGTGACGGTGCGCATCATCGAGCCGGAATCCGAAAACAAGATCCGCGTCACCGCCTGGGCCATGGGGCCAGACGACGAGAGCGAGGAACTGCGCGCGCTGCGCCTCGACAATTTCGTCTCGTTCCTCGGCCCGGCGGGTTTCGGCTCGCCCGACGACATCGAGATGCTGGAAATATGCCAGGACGCCGCCGACCACACGCCGATCGAATGGAGCGAGATCTCCAAGGGCTTCGGCAAGGCCGAAAACCCGCTCTACGCGGAAGGGGCGCCGGACGACGAGATCCAGATGCAGGGGTACTGGACGATGTGGGACCGCGTGATGCGCGGCATCGACAGCCTCGAAGTGAAATCGAACGGATAAAGAAAAATGACGATGAACCGGGCAGAGGTAGAGGATTTCCTGTTCTACGAAGCGGAATTGCTCGACGCGTGGGAGACCGAGCAATGGGCGGAGCTTTATACCGAAGATGCACTTTACGAAGTGACCTCGCCGGCCTGCGAGAACCCGGCCGGTGCCGATGCGCGCAACACCTTGTTCCTGATCTCGGACCGCATCGACCGTATTCGCGGCCGGGCCATCCGGCTCACCAAGAAGACGGCCCATGCCGAGTATCCTCGCTCCAAGACGCGACACATGATTTCCAACGTCCGCGTCCTCGGTGGCGAGGGCGAGGAGACCAAGGCACGCGCCAACTTCGCGGTGTTCCGCACCAAGGAAGATACCAGCACGATCTACATGGGCGAGGCGTTCTTCACACTCGTCCATGCCGATGGCGGCACGCGGATCCGCCACAAGCGCTGCGTGCTCGATCTCAACAGCCTCTACAACCAGGGGCGGCTCACCATCATTCTGTGACGGGCAAGGACAGTACAATGGGTGTCGATTTTCGTTATCGCCGTCTCGGTTATCTTGCTCTTCAAGTGAGCGACATCGAGAAATCCACCGCGTTCGCCACGGACGTCTTCGGGATGGACCAGTCGGGAGAGGGGGGCGGCGGCGCCCGCTTCTTCCGCGTCGGTCCCTCGCATCACGACATCATGCTGATCCCCGGAGAAAAGCCGGGCTTCGTCCGGTCGAGCTGGGAACTCGAGAGCGAGGAAGATCTGGACCGCGCGCTGGCGCATTACCAGCGTATCGGTTTGGCGCCGCAGCTCATTCCGCAGGACGAGGCCGACATGCTGGGGCTGGAACGGGCGTTCCGCATCGTCGAGCCGAAGTTGAACACGGTCTGGGAATACTATTCCCGGATGAACTACACCACGGTGCCACGCACCAATACGCTGACCGATTTTCAGGGCGGCAAGCATTACGGCCTCGTCATTCCCGACTGCAAGGACGTGACCGACTACATGGTCGAGAACATGGGCTTTCTCGTCTCGGACTATCTGGAAGGATGGAAGGCTTCGCTGCTGCGGGCCTGGCCCAATCCCAACCACCACAGCTTCGCGCCCTTGCAGTTCCCGGCGCCCAAGCCCTCGTTCCATCACCTGGCTTTCATGGTCAACACGATCGACGATATCGGCAAGCTGTTCAACCGGATCAAGCGTTTCGATGTCCAGATCCAGTTCGGCATCGGCCGTCATCCGACATCTGGCAGTATTCATCTCTACATTTATGATCCGGACTACTTCGTCTGGGAATATACGCTGGGAATGGAGCAGTTTCCCGAAACCGGCGCTCGCGAGCCGCGCCGCATGTCGGCGGACCCGGCGAACCTCGACTTGTGGGATGCGGTGCCGGAAACGGTTCACGCCGCAAAGTTCCCCGGGTTGGTGACGGGCTGATCCGATGGCGAGACTGGGAGGGAAAATCGCCGTCGTCACCGGATCGGCAAGGGGAATTGGCAAGGCCATCGCGCTGCGGCTGGCACGGGAAGGCGCGGCGCTGGTCGTGTCCGATATTCACGGAGACGGACTGGAGGCGCTTTGCGCGGAACTTGCGGCGGCCGGATCGCCGCGCGCAGTAGGCCATGCCGCCGACCTCAGTGTCGAGGAGGGCGCGGCAGGGTTGCTTGCGGCGACGCTCGATGTTCACGGCCGGGCGGACATCCTGGTCAACAATGCAGGCGGCGGGGTGATCCGGCCGTTCCTGGAGCATACGCCTGAAACGCTGCGCCAGACGATCGACCGCAATTTGTGGACCACGATCTGGTGCACCCGCGCCTTCCTGCCCGGCATGATCGCGCGACAGCACGGGCGGGTCATCAATATCGGCGCGGACTCCGTTCACACCGGCACTTACAGCCATGCGGGCTACAACGCGGCGAAGGGCGGGGTTCATGCAATGGTCACTGGCCTCGCCTTCGAATTCGCAAAGGAGGGGGTGACCTTCAACGTGGTCTCGCCGGGCGGCGTGCTGACCGAGGATCTGCAGGCAATGATGGCCGACGATCCGGAAACGCTCGCCAAGTACAAGATGAGCGTTCACCCGCGCGAGGTCGCCCGGCGCGAAATTCCCTCGCAACGCTTTACCGAGATGCACGAAGTCGCTGCCTACGTCGCATTCCTGGCGAGCGACGACGCGGGGGCGGTCAACGGCCAGATCCATTCGATCAACGGTGCCCAATGGATGATGTGAAGGAAGGACGCGCCATGCTCGTCGACTTCCACACCCATTTCATTCCCGCCCGGTTTCCGGCGAAGCCTGCAGGGATCGACGAATCCGCCTGGCCTTCGCTGGTCCCGGTGGCGAATGGCGGCGCGACGATGTTCGTGGGGGAGGGCAGGTTCCGCGACTTCGAGCCGCTCTACTGGAACGTGGAGGCCCGGATCGCGGCGATGGATGCCGCGGGCGTCGATGTGCAGGTGATGTCTCCCCTGCCTGAGCTGCTATCGTACTGGCTGGTGCCCGAGGCGGGCGTGATTCTGACCGATGCGATCAACCGGGCCGGGGCCGACATGGTCATGCAGTCGGGCGGACGCCTGAAGGCCATGGGCATTCTCGCGCTTCAGGACCCGATGCGGGCGGCGGAGCAAGTGGGGCGGGTCGCCGCGCTCGGCCTTTCTGGGCTGTTTGTCGGCAGTCACGTCAACGGCGTGTCGATCGCTTCCGAACGGTTCCATCCGGTGCTGGCAGCGGCAGAGCGGCATGGGTTGCCGCTGTTCATCCACGGCATCAGGCCCGGCCTTTCCGAGCGTATCGAAGGACCGGCGCTGATGGCCGCGGTCGTCGGCATTCCCTACGAAGGGACCATGGCGCTGGCGGGCTTCATGGCCACCGACATCTTCGCCCGCTTTCCGAAGTTGCGGATCGTCCTGGCTCACGGCGGCGGCATGATCGGCTCGGTCATCGACCGGATGGAGTTGGTCTGGCGCAAGTTCCCCGCTGCCATGCAGGGCGTGCTCAAGGAGCCGCCGACCGAATATGCCCGGCGCTTCTGGTACGACACTGTCGTCTTCTCGCCGGAAAACCTCGCTTACCTTGCCGCGCGTTTCGGTGCGGACCGGATCGTCGCGGGCAGCGACGGTCCCACCGAGATCGGCCAGACCGACCTTCCCGGCTTCCTCGCGGCCACCGGACTTGCCGAAGCCGATCGCAAAGCCATCCTCGGCGGCAATGCCGCCCGCTTGCTGGATATCACGCCATGACCAAGACCGCGGTTCGTCTCGACGACAAGTACACTCAGGATGAAGGGAGGATCTACATCTCCTCCAACCAGGCGCTGGTACGCCTGCCGATGATGCAGCGCCAGCGCGATCTGGCGGCAGGCCTGAACACGGCAGGGTTCATCACCGGCTATCGCGGTTCGCCGCTCGGCATCTACGACAGCAATCTCTGGGCTGCCTCGGCATTGCTGAAGGAGAACCACATCCGCTTCCAGCCCGGCGTGAACGAGGAACTCGCGCTGACCTCGATCCGCGGGACGCAGTGGCTCCATTACTATTCCCAGGCCAAGTACGACGGCGTCTTCGCGATCTGGTACGCCAAGAACCTCGGCGTCGATCGCGGGTTCGAGGTAATGCGCCAGGCCAATCTCGAAGGCAGCGCAAAGCACGGCGGGGTCCTGGTGATCGGCGGCGACGATACCGGCGGCAAGTCCACGGTGACGGCGACTTCGTCGGACCCGGTCTGGAAGGCGGCGCTGATGCCGATCCTCTATCCGGCCAATACGCAGGAATATCTCGACTACGGCCTGCTGGGATGGAGCATGTCGCGCTTTGCCGGGGTCTACACGGCCTTCAAGGTCGTGACCGACACCATCGAGCGCACGTCCACCGTGGACGTCGATCCCGCGCGTTCGCTGCCGGTGCTGCCGGACTTCGGGATGCCGCCGGGCGGTCTCAACAAGCTCAAGGGCGATATCATGCCGCTGCCGATCGAGCGGCGCATGGTGGAGTACAAGCTGCCCGCCGCGCAGGCTTTCGCGCGGGCCAACGGCTTCGACAAGGTGATCTTTGATTCCGATCGTCGCGAACTGGGGATCGTCACCGCAGGCAAGCCCTATCTCGACGTGCGCGAGGCGCTGAACGAACTGGGCATCGACGAACACCGGGCCCGTGCGCTCGGCATCCGGCTCTACAAGCTGGGCATGACTTTCCCGGTCGAGCCGGAAGGCGCCACCGCTTTCGCGCGGCGCCACCGCGAAGTGCTGGTGGTGGAGGAAAAGAGCGCCTTCATCGAAGAGCAACTCGTCTCGCTGCTTTACGCCATGCGTGCCGACGAGCGGCCCGACATTACCGGCAAGACCGACCCGAGCGGCGCGCGGCTGGTGCCCGATTTCGGCGAGACGACGGTGCATCTCGCGATCGACGTGCTGATTGCCCGGATCGAGGCGCTGGGGATCGCCGACGAAGCGCTTGCCGAGCGCATCGCCCGCATTCGCGAGGCCAAATCGAAAGTCCATGCGATAAAGCCCACCGGCCTAATGCGGACAGCCTTCTTCTGCTCGGGCTGTCCGCACAATACGTCGACCCGTACGGTCGATGGCAGCCTGACGTTCGCGGGCGTCGGCTGTCATGGCCTCTCCGCCATGTTCATGCCGGACCGGCCGACCGAATGGTCCGCGCAGATGGGCGGCGAAGGAATGCTCTGGGCGGGTCTTCACCCCTTCATCGAAGTGCCCCACGCGTTCCAGAACATCGGTGACGGTACCTACTTCCATTCCGGCCTGCTCGCAATCCGCGCCGCCGTCGCCAGCGGCGCGACGATGACCTACAAGCTGCTCTACAACGATGCCGTCGCCATGACCGGCGGCCAGCCGGTCGACGGTACGCTGACGGTCGAATCCATGGCGAACCAGGTCTTCTGGGAAGGCGTGAAGCCGGTAGTCATCGTCACCGATGAGCCGGAGAAGTACCCAGCCGGCATCCGCTGGCCCGAAGGCACGACGATCCGCCATCGCCGCGAACTGGAAGAGGTCCAGCGCGAGATGCAGAAGCTGCCGGGCGTCTCGGCGATCATCTACGACCAGACTTGCGCGGCCGAGAAGCGCCGCCGCCGCAAGCGCGGCAAGTTCCCCAACCCGCCCAAGCGCGTCTTCATCAACCAGGAAGTCTGCGAGGGCTGTGGCGATTGCAGCAAGAAATCGAACTGCGTCTCGGTTCAGCCGGTGGACACCGAGTTCGGTCGCAAGCGCAAGATCGACCAGTCCCAGTGCAACAAGGACTTCTCCTGCCAAGACGGCTTCTGCCCCTCGTTCGTCAGCGTATTGGGCGGGGAACCGCGCAAGTTCGGCGCCGCGTTCCGGGACGAGGAACTGGTCGGCGTCTTCGCGGGCATCCCGGCCCCGTCGCGCGCGCGGCATGACGATGTCTACAATATCCTGCTTACCGGGATCGGCGGAACCGGCGTTCTGACCGTCGCCGCGATTGCCGGCATGGCCGCGCATCTCGATAACAAAGGTGCATCGGTCATGGACATGACCGGCATGGCGCAGAAGGGCGGCGGTGTCCTCAGTCATATCCGCATCGCGCCTTCGCCCGAGCAGCTTCACGCGCCGAGGCTGTGGAACCAGTCCGCCAATCTCGTCATCGGCTGCGACATGGTGGTCACCACCAGCCCGGCGACGCTGGACATGGTGGCGCCAGACACGCAGATCATCGTGAACACCGAAGTCGTGCCGACCGCGCAGTTCCAGTCGAACAACGCGATCAACTTTGGACCGGAAATGCAGCTCGACGTGCTGCGCGGCGTCGTCGGCGAGCATGTCGAGGGGATCGACGCCACCCAGATCGCCACCAAACTGATGGGCGACAGCATTACCACCAATATGTTCATGCTGGGCTATGCGGTGCAGAAGGGCTTCGTGCCGCTCAGCCTCGGTTCGATCGAGGAGGCGATCAAGCTCAACGGCTCGCAGGTGAAGTCCACCCTCCAGGTGTTCAACTGGGGACGGCTGGCCGCGCACGATTCGGCGCTGCTGCAAGAATACATTGCGCGCACTGGCATCCATTCGGTGCAGGAACCGCTTTCGCAGGATCTGGACAGCCTGCTCGCGCGCCGCGTCCGGCATCTGACCGACTATCAGAACGCCGCCTATGCGCAGGACTACGCCGGTTTCGTCGGCCGCGTCCGCGCTGCCGAGGAAGCCGCCGGGCTTGGCGGCGACCTCAAGGTCACGACCGCGGTGGCGCGCTACCTGTCGAAGCTCATGACCTACAAGGACGAGTACGAGGTGGCCCGCCTCTACAGCGCTCCCGAATTCCGCGAGCGGCTGGAGCAGGCCTTCGAAGGCGATTACAAGCTGAAAGTGCAGCTTGCGCCGCCGCTGATCGCCCGTCCCGCCAAGCCGGGCGGCGAGCCGAGGAAGATCGAGTTCGGGCCCTGGATCTTCACTTGGTTCAAGGTTCTGGCGAAAATGAAGGGCCTGCGCGGCGGCGTGCTCGACGTCTTCGGCAAGACCGCCGAACGGCGGATGGAGCGACGCCTGATCGGCGAATATCGCGACCTGATCGAGCGCCTGCTGCCGCGCCTGTCTCCTGCCACCCAGTCACAGATCGCCGCGATCGCCGAGCTTCCCGACATGGTGAAGGGCTACGGCCATGTGAAGGATGCCAATGTCGAACTCTACGCGGCGGAGATCGCCCGGCAGCTGGTCGCGCTCGATGCTCCGGTTCCCGTCGCCGCCTGACACTTGACCGAGGGAGGATTGCCATGAGCCGTGTAGTGCTGCTGACCGGCGGAGGCCGGGGACTGGGACGTATCATGGCGCATGCGCTGGCGCGGGACGGGCACAGCCTGATCCTGTCCTCCCGCAGCGAGGATACGCTGGTGGCCACGGCGGCGGAATGCCGGGAGATGGGCGCTGCGCGCGTCGATCACATCGTCGCTGACCTTGCCGTGGCGGGCGAGGCGGAAAAGCTCGCGGCGAAGGCCATGGACCGTTTCGGCCGGGTGGACATTCTCGTCAACAACGCGGGCATCGCGATCAACGAGGTGTCCAAGGACTACCTCGTCAATCCCTACCGCTTCTGGCGTTCGGATCGCTCGATCATCGAGCGCTATCTGGCGATCAACACGGTGGCGCCGATGATGCTGGCGATCCGTCTGGTGGACCAGATGAAGCAGCGGGGCTGGGGGCGGATCGTGGCCAATACCACCAGCCTCGACACGATGCTGCGCAGTTCGCTTTATGGTGCCTCGAAGGCGGGGCTGGAGGCGGAAACCGCGATCATGGCGAACGATCTTGCCGGGAGCGGGGTCACCGCCAATGTGCTGGTGCCGGGCGGCGGCTGCGGCTCGCGCATGACCGACGAGATGGGCATTGACCGCTCCGCCGTCCTGCCTCCGGAAATCATGGGGCCGCCGATGACGTTCCTGGCGTCCGATGCGTCGGACGGGATCAACGGGCGCCGGATACAGGCGCGCCTGTGGAACCCGGAGCTGCCCCCGCTGGAAGCCATGGCGGAGGCGGGCGACGTGATCGCCTGGACTGGCTGCGGCATTCAGGGCCTTCAGCCGGAGGTTACCAAACTGAGCGCTCCCGGCCAATATCGTTAAAGGGCTATCGTCGAAGGGCGATCGCCACAGAGTCTGGAACGGTTTTCGGCTCCCCGGTTCCTGCTGGGGAGCCGAAATGCAAGGGGTCAGGCTTTTTCGAGGATATGCACCGCCGCGCTGGTGCCCAAGCCGACGACATGGGTCATGCCGATCTT
This sequence comes from Novosphingobium sp. BF6, assembly GCF_058273105.1. Taxonomy (NCBI): domain Bacteria; kingdom Pseudomonadati; phylum Pseudomonadota; class Alphaproteobacteria; order Sphingomonadales; family Sphingomonadaceae; genus Novosphingobium; species Novosphingobium sp. BF6. The sequence continues at coordinate 183,777 of NZ_CM177776.1, read as the reverse complement.
CGCGTCCTTGACCTGGCGCTGTCCGGCCTTCCCCCGCAAGTGCAGGGCGATTTCGTACATGTTGGCGATGCCCGTGGCCGCGATGGGGTGTCCCTTCGACAGCAGGCCGCCCGAGACGTTGACGGGGATCCGGCCCCCAAGGTCGGTCGCTCCCTCGCGGATCATGCGCACGCCTTCGCCTTCGCCGCAAAGCGCCAGGTTCTCGTAGTGCTGGAGTTCCACCGAGGCGAAACAATCATGCAGCTCGACAAGATCGAGATCCGCCGGGTCGATGCCCGCCATCGCATAGGCCTTCTGCGCGGCGAGCCGGGTGGGGCCGTTGACGTCGTGCATGATCGGGTCTCGCGCCTGCCAGGGGGCGGAGGCCATGGCCGAGGCGCGGATGCGGATGGCCCGGTCCATCAGTCCGCGCCGCTTCACCTGCTGTTCCGACATGACGACCGCCGCGGCCGCCCCGTCCACATTGACCGAGCACATCAGCTTGGTCAGCGGCCAGGCGATCGTCTCGGCCTCCAGCACCATGTCCAGCGGGGTTTCCTTGCGCAGAAAGGCCTTGGGATTCATCGTTGCATTGTAGTGGTTCTTGACCGCCACTTGCGCGAAATCCGCCTGCGTCGCACCGGTTCGCGCGGCATATTCGACGCCGGATTCGCCGAACACCGCCGGCATCGTCGCCGACCCGAGCAGGCCTTCCGTGGGGATCGCGCCGGGAACCGCACCACCCAGCATGCCCAGCCCGGTCATCTGTTCCACGCCCACGCAGAGCACGGTGTCGAATTCGCCCGCCTTGATCGCGGTATAGGCCATGCGTACGGCCGAGGCGCCGGTGGAGCAGGCATTGACGAGATTGACGATCTGCACCCCGGTCTGGCCGATCTGCTGCAGCACCTTCTGGCCGATCATGGTGGTATAGTTGCTGCCGGAAAACACGGCCTGGATGTCATGGATGGTGACGTCGGCCTCGTCCAGCGCCCCCAGCGCCGCCTGCGCGCCGAGTTGGGCGGGGGTGCGATGCGGGTGGCGGCCGAAGTCGATCATGTCGATGCCGACGATGTAGATGCTGTCGCTCATGGAATAGGCGCTCCTCAGGCCGGAACCGGCTCGAAATAGTGGGCGATGTAGCTGTTGCCGTTCTTGTCCTTGCGCCCCAGCGCATCGTCGAAGCGCACGCGCACACGCTGGCCGGGAGCGGCGTGTTCCGGTTCGAACCCGGCCGTATTGCGCAAGGTGCCTTTCAGCGTCGGGCCGCCGTCGAGATCGACCACGGCGGAGATGAAGGGCACGTCGACGCCGGGAAAGCCGCGCCGGACGATGACGGCGGAATGCAGCGTGCCCTCGGTGGCGGGGATGAACTGGACGAGCGCATCGGAACGCGCGCCGCAATGGCCGCAGGCGACACGTTCGCTGTCGGCATAGGCAGCCCCGCAGGCGGTGCATTTCTGCGCGATCAGGCTCGGCTGGCCGGACGCGTCGACAGTGATGAAGGGAAACGCCGGCAGCGGCGTTTCGGGGGACGTGCTCATGGAAGCGATTCTCCGATCACAGGAGTATGATATGCATGCGAACTATATTCGTATGATCGTCCGGGTCAACGCATTTCAGCCACGGTCCTTCGCCGCGCGCCATTCGCCCTGACGGCGCAGTTCGAGCTTGGCGATTGTCTCGCGGTGAACTTCGTCCGCGCCTTCGCCGATCCGCACCGTGCGCATGTGGGCCCACATTTCCGGCAGCGGCGTATCGTAGCTGAGGCCTGCCCCGCCGTGGAACTGCATGGCCCGGTCGAGAACTTTCAGCGCGACGTGGGGGGCCATGACCTTGAGCTGGGCGATGTCGCCGCGCACGGCCTTCATGCCCTGTTCCTGCATCCGGCGTGCGGTCTGGACGATGAAGGCGCGGCACGCATCGATATCGATACGGCTGCGGGCGATGGCGTCGGTCACCACTTGCCGGTCGACCAGCGGACGCCCGCCGATTATGCGCTTTTCGACCCAGGAACACATTTCCATCATGGCCCGCTCCGCCGCGCCGATCGCGCCCATGCCGAGCTGGATGCGTCCGACGCCGAGGGTCGACTGCATCATCAGGAAGCCTTCGCCTTCCTTGCCGATCAGGTTGGCCACGGGAATGCGCACGTCTTCGAAGATGAGGTCGCAGTGCCCGAACGGCGCGTCGTCATAACCCATGACGGTCTCGATCCGGCCAAGGCTGAGGCCCTTCGCCTCACGCGGGACGAGCACCATCGAATGCCGCGCGTGGCGCGGGGCATTCACGTCGGTCGCGCCGAGGACGAGGTAGAAGCTGCACTCGTCCATCGCGCCGCCGGTGGCCCAGCTCTTCACGCCGTTGAGGACATATTCGTCGCCCTCGCGGCGAATCTCGAACTTGAGATCGGTGGGGTCGGAGGAGGGGACGTTGCGCTCGGTGATCGAGATGCAGGACCGGATATCGCCGTCCACCAGCGGCTTCAGGTAGCGTTCGCGCAGCTCGGGAGAGGCATGGATGTTCATCGCCGTGCTGTTGGAGATCGTGCCGGTGTAGCAGTTGAACACTTCCGGGCCGTGATTGCACCAGTTCATGATCTCGCAGATCGGCGCATAGTCCATGAGCGACAGGCCGCGTCCGCCGATCTCTTCGGGGAGCGGGAACAGCCACAGGCCCCTGGCCTTCGCCTCGGCGCGGAGCTGGCGCAGGATCGGCGTATACGTCCAGCGATTCTGCGCGCTCTGTAGCTGGTGATGATGTTCCTGTTCGGTAGGGATCACCCGTTCCAGCATGAAGGCTTCCACCTGCCCGATCAGATCCTCGTTCGACATCGCCGCTCTCCTTCGTATGATTTTCATATTGCGCTAGCGTATCATGTGCTTCATCACAACATCGGAATCGGGCTGTCGGGATTTTGAAACCGTCAAAGTGTTTCAAAGCCGGCAGAAATCCACAGTTGATATATCACAAGCACATCATTAACATGTGTATCAAATTGGGAGATAGGGATGAGCGGCGTTTTCCTGAAGCTGGACCCTCGCAATTTCGAGACGGAAGAAAGCCCCTACGGCGACGAGATGGACATGTTCCGCACCACGGTACGCGCCTTCTTCGATCGCGAGGTCGAACCCCGCTATCGCGAGTTCGAGGCAGCCGGAACCGACCGGGCGATCTGGAACAAGGCCGGTGAGTACGGCATTCTGGGCGCCACCATTCCGGAATCCTACGGCGGCCCAGGCGCCAACCGCTTTTCGATCATGGTGGCGGCGGAAGAGCTGGGCTACTCTCCGGCGGGCGCGACTGCCGGCTCGTTCATCGGCACCGATATCTGCACCAATTTCCTGGTGGACTTCGGCACCGAGGAGCAGAAGCGGAAGTACTTCCCGCGCATCCTCACCGGCGACTGCGTGCAGGCCATGGGCATGACCGAGGCGGAATCCGGCTCCGATGCTTTCGCCGCGCGGACCACTGCCGTCCGCGATGGGGACGAATGGGTCATCAACGGCAGCAAGATCTACATCTCCAATGGCGCCAAGGCCGATGTTACTTACGTCCTGTGCAAGACCGCGCCGGACCTGAAGGCCAAGGGCATGAGCATGATCATCGTGGAGAAGGGCACGCCCGGCTTCACGCAGCAGCGCATGATCACGCAGGGCTACAAGGGGGGAGATACCGGAGAACTGTTCTTCGACGACGTGCGCGTGCCGATCGGCAATCTCGTCGGGCCGGAGAACGGGGCGGCGGCGATGTTCGTGCCCAACATGGCGCTGGACCGCCTGCAGATCGTCGCCCGCTCGATCGGCGCGGCGCAGCGGGCTTTCGAGATGACCCTGGAGCATTGCCAGACCCGCAGGCTGTTCGGCCAACGCCTGATCGATTTCCAGAACACCCAGTTCGTGCTCGCGCAGATGGAAACGGAAATCCGGGTGGGCCGTGCCTTCTACAACTCGCTGCTGCGCAAGGTGGCGACCAACACGATCACCGATGCGGAAAGCTCGATGGCGAAGATCTGGCTGACGGAACTGGAATTCCGCACGCTCGACAGCTGTGTCCAGCTCTGGGGTGGACAGGCGTGGATGGACGATCATCCGATCAGCCGCATGTTCACCGCCGCGCGCGTGCAGCGCATCTTCGCAGGCGCGACCGAACTGATGAAGGACGTTCTGGGCCGCCGCTACACGCGTTGAACGAGGGGGAATGGCGATGACTGCAGCCGGTTTGCTGGAAGGCCTCAAGATCGTCGACCTCGGCGTGGGCATGGCGCCCGCGCTCGCGGCCAAGATGCTGGCCGAACTCGGGGCGGAAGTGACACGGATCGAACCCGAAGGCGGCGATCCCTTCGCGGCAGTCTATCCGGCCTATGCGGTATGGCATGCGCGTGCCCGGAGCGGCGCTCCGGGAGACCTGGATGCCCTGCTGGCCGGTGCCGACGCCTGCATCGTCGGCGGGGAGGATCATCCCGATCTTCCCCGCCGCCGCGACGGTGCCGCGCTGGCGGATCGCTATCCCCACCTCGTCGTGCTCGACATCACCGACGGGCCGGAGGGGACGCGTTATGTGGGCCCTTCCACCGAACTGCTGGCGCAAGTGCGCAGCGGTCTGGTCTGGGAACAGGAACCCGACCGGCCGATCGTGAATGCCTTCGAACCGGGCAGCTACGGCGCGGCGCTGCAAGGAATGATCGGCTTGCTGGGCGCCTTGTTCGAGCGCGAGGCATCGGGGCTGGGACAGCGGGTGACGACTTCGCTTTTCGAGGGTGCCTTGCCCTGGATCGGTACTTATTGGGCGCGGCTTGAAAGTCCCACGCCGATGGCCGATTTCGTGATTCCGCGCGGCGTTGCCCCGTTGATTTTCCAGACCCGCGACAAACGCTTCATCCATATGGCGATCGGCGGCGCGGGTTCGAAATACGGGTTCTATCAGGCGCTGGAGATCGACGATCCCACCGTCCTGCCGGGGGACAGCGGCATGCCCCGGCCGGGGGGGAGCCGGAAGGACTTCTTCGGCGATTACGATCTGCTCGCCGCCCATGTCGCCCGCAAGGATTGCGACGAACTGCTCGCGCGTATCTGGGAGCGCGGACTGCCCGCAGAGGAAGTGCAGAATCCGGGCGCCTGCTGGTCCGATCCGCAGGTTTTGCACAACGGCGTCGTTGTGCGGCAGGCCGACGGCACCCAACACGTCGGCCTGCCCTTTTGCGCCCGGCCGCTTGCAGAAGGCGCTCCAAAGCGAGCGCGCAAGGGAGCGAGGCCGCTGGAAGGCCTGCGCGTGGTCGATTGCGGCGCGTTCGTCGCCGGGCCGCTGGCAGGCGTGGCGCTGGCCGACCTCGGCGCCGACGTGGTGAAAGTCGAGGCGAAGCAGGGCGATCCCAACCGCTCGATCTTCAAGTCCTTCACCGTTGCCAACCATGCCAAGCGGGTGATCGCCGTCGACCTGAAGCATGCCGAAGGGCTGGCCGTGGTGCGGCGGCTGTGCAGCGGGGCGGACGTGGTGATGAACAACTTCCGCCCCGGCGTGGCGCAGCGGCTGGGGGTCGATCCGAAAAGCCTGTCCCAAGTCAATCCGGCGCTGATCGCGCTGGAGGCGCCGGCCTTCGGCAACGACGGTCCGTCAGCCGCCAAGGCGGGTTTCGACATGGTGATGCAGGCCTGGACCGGGCATGAGGTGAAGGCGGCCGGCACCGGCAATGCGCCGCGCTGGAACCGGACCAACCTGGTGGACATCGCCGGGGGCATGATCGGATCGGTCTCGGTGCTGGCGGCTCTGCTCCACCGCGAGCGGACCGGGCGTAGCGTCTCGCTGGAATCGCCGCTGTGCAACGCGGGGATCTATACTTTGTCCGAATTGATCCAGCGGCCCGACGGCAGCTTCGAGGGGATACCCGCGCTCAGTGCCGGTCTCGGCGGCTATTCGCCGCTCGAAAGCCTGTACCGGGCAAAGGATGGCTGGGTGGCCGTCGTGGCGCGCGGCGCGCGGGCTTCGAAGGGACTGCGCCGCGGGCTGGAACTGGACGAGGTCCTTGCCGATGCGCCGGAATCCTGGGGCACAGCGGCGGAGCAGGCCATTGCCGGGCGCGTGGCCGGGCTCGATATCGCCGCGCTCAAGGCGGCGCTGGAGCCTTACGGCGTCTGGGTAGAGGAATGCCGCGACGGCAAGGAGCAGCAAATCCTGACCGACCCCGACCTCATCGCGCGCGGCACCGTGCGTGCAACGCGGCACGCGGCGTTCGGGCAGATCAACGAGATCGGCACGGCCTTTGCGATGTCGCGTTCCGAACTGGGCAACGACCTGCCCGCCCCGATGCCCGGCGCCCACACGCGCGAGATGCTGGCGGCGCTGGGCTACGGGGAAGACACGATCGAGAGTCTCTACGCAGAACAGGCCGTGGCCTGACCCGGCGATACAGAAGGGAAGAGGACGATCATGGGCGTTCAGGACATTGAGGACGTCGATCTGACCAATGCGCCGCGCGAGCGGGGCAAGGCCATGATCGAGGATCTTGACCACATTCGCGAGCAGACGCCGGTCTTCTGGAGCGAGCAGTCGCGGTGCTGGTTCATCACCCGTCACGCCGATGCGGTGGACGCCTTCCAGCGCCGGATTCCCGTCACCAACGACGGGCGCATGTTCCCGGTCTTTCACCTGATCCCGCCCGAGGAGTGGGACACGCGCATCGCCACGCTCGTCAAGTATTCGGACTTGTGGATCACCAGCACCGAGGGGGAGCGCCATGCCCGACTGCGCTCACTGCTGATGAAGGCGCTGAACCGCAAGGTGGTGGAAGGGTTCCGGTCTTACGCAAGGGCGCGTGCCGAGGCGCTGGTCGACAAGATGATCGAAGAGGGGGAACTGGAATTCAACGAAGGCATATCGCGGGCCATGACCGGCGACGTGCTGTTCCAGCTTCTGGGCATGCCCGCCGAACTTACGCCGCAACTGCGCGACTGGGCGACTTGGCTGATGGAAGGCGTCGGGGCGACCGTGCCAACGGCGGAACGGTTGGAGAAAGCCAGCTACGCGCTGGAAAAGATGAACGAGGCGGTTGCCATCGAGCTGGAAAAGCGCCGGGAAGAACCGCGAGAAGACTTCCTGAGCGGCCTGCTCCATGCCTCCGAGGGCGAGGACCGGCTGTCCTATGACGAGATCCTGGCGCAGATGCATGTCGCCATCGTCGCCGGGCACGATACGACGATGAACACGATCACGCTCTCGGTCGATGCCCTTGCTCGCGATCCGGAGGCCTGGGCCTGGGCGCAGGCGAACCAGGACAAGGCGCTGGACATCGTCACCGAGTTGCAGCGCTATATCTCGATGGTCGGCGGGCAACCGCGTCTCGTCTACGAGGATTTCGAACTGCACGGCCATACGATCCGCAAGGGCGACGTCGTTGCCGTGATGATCGCCTCGGCCAACCGCGATCCGGCGGTTTTCCAGAACGCCGACAAGATCGATTTCACCCGCGACAATCGCGCCTCGATGGTTTTCGCACCGGGCATACATTTCTGCCTGGGGCACAACCTCGCCAAGATGCAACTCACCGAATTCCTTGGCGCGATGCTGCGCAAGGTCAAGAAGATCGAGGTTCTGGACGAGGCGCTGGACTTCCTGCCGGTCTGGGTCTTCCGGGGGGTCTACCAGATGAACGTGCGGGTGACGCCGCTGTGACTTGTGCGGCGTAGCCGGATAGGTTCCGGCTGCGCCGCATCTTCGCGTCAAGTGCCCTGAAAACGAGGTGCGCGCTTTTCCGTAAAGGCGGCGATGGCCTCCACGAAGTCCGCCTGCATCGCCACTGTGCCGAGCATGGCGATCTCTGCGTCCATCGCTTCGGCAAGGGTCCTGCCCTGGCCCTGATGGAACAGCCGCTTTGCGCCTTGCGCGGCGGCGACGGGGCCGGCGGCGATGCGTTCCGCCACCGCTGCGGTCCTTGTTTCCAGTTCCTCATCGGCGACGACCCAGTTCGCAAGCCCGAAGCGTTCCGCCGTCGCCGCGTCGATCCGCTCGGCCATGAGCGACATCTGCAAGGCGCGGGAGAGGCCGATCTTGCGGGGCAGGCTCCAGCTCTCGCCGTGATCCGGGGTGTGGGCGAGATCGAGTTGGGGCAGGCTGAACCTTGCGGTCTGCGAAGCCACCACGAGATCGGCGAGCAGTACCAGTTGCAGCGCGACCCCGATGGCATGGCCCCTGACGGAAGCGATCACCGGCTGGGGAACGCGCTGAAGCGCCAGCGCCAGTGGCTTGGACAGCGCGGTGACGGCCTGGGTGAAGCGGTCATGGCGTGCCTGCGGGTCGGGAGAGAGCCAGTCGGCGATATTGCCGATGTCACCGCCGGCGGAGAAGTGCCTGCCGCTGCCTGCAATGACCACGACCCGCGTCTGCGTATCGCTCTCAAGTTCCTCGAAAACCTCGGTCAATTGCCGGGTCATGATGTCATCGATCGCGTTCATCCGTTCGGGTCTGTCGATGGTGATCGTGCAGATTCCCCGCTCCCGCCTGACTGCAATTCGATCCATGGTTTTCTCCCGTTCGCCTGTTTTCGGCCGTTGCCAATTCGCTTGCCGATCTAGTAATCATGCATACAATGATAATGCAAACAAGATTGGGAGAGCGCATACCATGCCGTTGGCAATCGATCCGGACATCTTCGCCGATGGTCACGAGCAGTTTCGCCGCACCGTCCGCCATTTCTTCGAGACACAGGCAGACCCTTTCGTTGAGCAATGGGACGAGGACCATGCAATCCCGCGCAGTTTCTGGCTGAAGGCGGGCGAAGCGGGGATACTGGGCATCGGCGTACCGGAAGAATACGGCGGCCCCGGCGGCGATTTCCTGGACCGCGTCGTGATGACGCAGGAAATGGGCTATTCCGTTTCGGGCGCCAGCATCGGTCCAGCCTTTCAGCGCGACCAGATGTGCGAACAGCTGATGGACTTCGGCACCGATGAGCAGAAGCGCAAGTGGCTGCCGAAGATGGTGAAAGGCGAATGTCTGCTGGCCTTCACCGTGACCGAACCGGATTCGGGCAGCGATCTTGCCTCCATCTGCACGACGGCGGTGCGCGATGGCGACGATTACGTGATCAATGGCGCCAAGACCTATATTTCGGGAATTGCCGATGCCGACTTGTTCATGGTCGCCTGCAAGACCGATCCGGCGGCGGGCGCGCGGGGAATCTCGCTGTTCCTGGTGGAGCGGGAGCGGGCCGGGCTGGGCATCGGGCGCATCCTCAAGAAAATGGGATGCCATGCCTCCAACAACGGCGAACTCGTGTTCGACAACCTGCGGGTGCCGGCGGGCAACCTGTTCGGCCCGCTGAATGGCGGTTTCAAGGTGCTGGTGAAAAGTCTGAACCGGGACCGGTTGATGTGGAGCATCATCGCCCACGCCGCCGCCACCCGCGCCTTCGATCTCACTGTCGATTTCGTGAAGAACCGTAGGGCCTTCGGGCAGACGATCTTCGATTTCCAGAATACCCAGTTCAAGCTGGCGGACATGAAGGCCGACCTCGACGTGGGGCAGGCCTACATCGATCGCTGTCTGCGCACGTATCTGCGGGCCGGGGAAGTGGACATGGCTGAGGCGACCGTGGCCAAGCTATGGCTTCCCGAAATGGAAGGACGGGTGCTGGACCAGTGCGTGCAGCTTCATGGCGGCGCCGGCTACATGCATGAATATCCGGTTTCCCGGCTTTTCACCGCCGGCCGTCTTCACCGCATTTTCGCGGGTACGGCGGAGATCATGCGGCTTCAGATCGGCCGGGTTCTGTAGAACCGTCAAGCGCCGGAGCGCTCTGCGAGGGGCGCTTCCGGTTGCAGCCGTCCATGTCGATCAGGTTGTGCTTCATGCGGCGGAGCACGACTTCGGCGAAGAGGATTTCCTCGACCGTCACGCAGTCCATCATGTCGCGGTTAAGGGCCGCGGCGCGGGCCTGAATGCCTTCCAGCGCCTTCTCGCCCGCGGCCGTCATCACGACGCGCTTGGCACGCCGGTCGACCGGGTCCGCCTTGCGCTCGACATATCCGGAGGCTTCCAGGCGGTCGAGCAGGCCGCCGAGCGCGACTTTGCCGATATCCAGCACATTGGCCAGCTCGGTCTGCATCATTTCGTGGCTGCTGTTGCGCGAGAGGTTGGTCAGCACCCACCATTGAGAACGGGTAATGCCAAGCGGTTTCAGTGCCTTGTCCACGACGGTCCGACGCAGACGGGAGACGTCGTGCAGGAGATAACCGAGACGGAAACGATTAGCGTCGGGGGCAGTCGGAAGATCCATGCCTATTTTTCCTTCGCGCCTGCGGCTTGCAGGTACGCGACGTTGCAGGAGTCTTCTGTTACATCCGTTCGTAAATAGTAAGCAAGTGAAATTTATATAAGTGTAATATAACGATCGTGGACGCGATGCTCCGCTCCGGAGTCCGGATGCCTCGATGTCGGCGCTGGATCGCTGTCTGGGTGAAAGGGAAACTGAACCGGTACGGCGTTCAGCTGCCGTTTTTGCGCAGTTCCGCGTCCATCTCGATGAGCCGCTTTTTCATACGGTGCATGATGTCTTCGGCGAGGCGCACCTCCTGCTCGGTAATGTCGCGCAGGGTTTCCCGGTTGAGTTCGGTGCCCTGTTCCTGCATCTGTTCCAGCACTTCCTCGCCCTTGCGGGTCATGACCACGCGCTTTGCGCGGCGATCATCGGGATCGGCCTTGCGTTCGATGTAGCCCGCAGCCTCCAGCCGGTCGAGCAGGCCGCCGAGCGCCACCTTGCCGATGTCCAGCACGTTGGCGAGTTCGGTCTGCACCATCTCATGGCTGGTGTTGCGCGCCAGGTTGCTCAGAACCCACCACTGCGAACGCGTGATGCCGAGCGGTTTCAGCGCCTTGTCGATGACAGTGCGCCGCAGACGCGAGACATCGTGGATGAGGAAACCCAAACGAAACTGGTTGGAGACTGGGGTTTCCATGTAATCCATCATGCTCATTTATCCGCGAATACCTCATCTTGGCATGCGACTGCCCGGTCAGGCTGTCAAGAAAATTGAGTGGACGTGCTATATAACCATGCAAATGATATGCATGCGAACTTGTATTGACCTTACCATTCTTCGCTCATATGCCTTCGAACATAAAGAGGGAGAGAGATGTGCTGACTCCGCTGGACGAGACGCTGCACCATCAGGCGCCGCTGACCTTCGACCATGTCCATTCCACCGATCATCGCTTCTACGACCGCCAGCTGATGGGCGGTTTCCGCGCCGATGGCGAAGTGGCTTTCCTGGCCGGGATCTCCGTTTTCAAGAACATGAACGTGATCGAGGGTTTTGCCATGGTGCAGACCCGTTCGGCACGCCAATACAACGTCCGCCTTACGCGCCAGCTCAGGCCCATGCCCGATAGTGAGGCCCGGATCGGCCCCTTGTCGCTGACCGTGATCGAGGCGTTCAAGGTGCTGCGATACGAATTGGCGGCAGGGGACTATCCCATTTCGCTGGATGTCCGGTTCGATGCCATGCTGCCGCCCCGGCTTGAGCATCCGCATGTCTCGCGGGGGGATGGACGGCTCCATACCGACTATTTGCGCTACAACCAGCTTGGCCGGATCAGCGGTCATGTCGCCGTGGAAGGAGAGCGTTTCGACGCGGGCGACTGGTTCGGCTGGCGCGATCACAGCTGGGGGGTGCGCCCCGGCGTCGGCGGGTTCGAGCCGATGACCGGAACGGACGGCGCGGGCGGTGTCGCCTCGGCATCGCGCACCGGAGGCAAGGGGCTGTTCCTCGTTCATGCCGGTTTCCAGGCGGGGGTGCTGGGCGGAGCGGTCCAGCTTATCGAGGACGGCGAGGGGCGCCGCATCTATACCGAGGGCGAAGTTCGCGAAGGAACGGCCGATCCGGTCGAGGTCACCGGCATCGAGCATGCGGTGACCTTCCAGCCCGGCACGCGCGTGTTCGATCGCATGAAGCTGGATCTCACGCTGGCGGATGGCCGCGGCATTCCCCTGGAGGCGCGGGCAGTCGGCCGTCCCTGGGTCTACCGCGGGGGCGGCTTCGATGGTGGTTTCGCGGATGGGCAGGGGCAGGGCGTCTGGCGCTCGCGCGAACTGGCGTTCGAGGAGGACAGCTACGACATTTCCGATCCCGAAGCTGTCGTCATGCCCGATGGCACCATCGCCCGGCCGCGCCACCGCGAGCAACTGGCGGTCTGTTCGATCGCCGGCGAGTCCGGCAGCGCCTACATTCCGATGTTCGTCATCGGCCCGCAACCGCGCTTCGGTTTCTGAGGGAGGGAGGGACGGATGATCGACCAGCAATCGCTGACGGACTATTTCTCCGCCCGGATGGGGTCCGACGTGCGGGTATCGCGGTTCAAGCGGACCTTTCCGGGGATCAGCCGCGAGACCTTCCTGGTCTGGACCGAGGAACCGTCCGGCGAAGGCGGCTACGTGTTCCGCACCGATGCCTTGGGCGGGCCGATCTGCCCGGTGCCGCTGGAATACGAATATCGCGTCATCAAGGGTCTCTACCCGACCGCCGTGCCGGTGGCCGAACCGCTCTGGTTCGATGCCGCGCCGGAGATTACCGAGGGGCGCCCGGTCATGGTGCGCCGGATGGTGGACGGCAGCAACGACCTTCCCGGTCTATACGATGTCGGGGATGCCGCCGCCGCCCGGCGGCAGCGGGTGGCGCTGGACCATGCCGAGAAGCTGGCGACGCTCCACTCGCTCGATCTCGAAGCCGCCGGTTTTACGGCCTTCGTGGACATGCCCGCTTCGGCGCAGGACTGCGCCCGGTTCGATTTCGACCGCTGGATGAGCATCTTCCGCGAAGTGCGGACCGATCCCTTCCCACTGGTGACGGAAGCGGCTTACTGGCTGAAGGAGCACCTGCCGACCGGGGCGCCGCGCATCTCGCTGTGCAAGGGCAACAACGGTATGGGCGAGGAGATCTGGAAGGACGATCGCATCGTCGCCCTGTCGGACTGGGAACTGGCCTTTGCGGGCGATCCGGCGCAGGACTGGGCGCTGTCGCAAGGCATGCTGTCGCTGGGCGATGCGGAAACGACGCTGCGCCATTACGAGGATGTCGCGGGGTTTGGCATCGATCGGTCGAGCCTCGATTTCTACCGTGTCTGGGAAGTGTGGAAAGCGGTGCCCACGCTCAACAACGGGCTGCGCCCTTTCCTGTCCGGTGAAAATCCGCGTGTCCCCAGGCTCAACCTGGGCTTCGGGCGGGTCAAGCTGTTCGAGCAGCTGCTCGCGATGATGATCGGCAAGCCGATGGACGAGGCCGCCCATATCGTCGCCGAGTGGCGCAAGAGCCCCTACCGGCCCGAAAACGCAGCAAGCTAAGGGAGAGTCACAGGCCATGATGCCTACAACACAGCAGATGCTCGCCGCCGTGCAGCTTGCGCTTCAGGAGCATGTCGCGCCTGAGGTGGACGACCAGTGGGCGCGGAGCGCGTTGCGCAGCGTCGATGTGATCCTGAACCATCTTCAGGCGCGGGTGCCGGAGGAAGGCCCGATGCTGCATGAGGATAGCGGCGAGTTGTTCGCGCTGCTGTCGCGCGCGCGCGCGCGACTGAACCTTGGCGATGCGGCACTCGGGTCGGCACTCGCCGCGTTCCTTGCCGAAGCGCCCAGCCTGCTGGAAGGCTATTCACGCGTCGAGGCGCTTCAGGCGCTCAACCATCGCGGCCGGGAAGTGGTGGACGGCCTGCTGCACCACTGCCACGAGCACAAGGGCGATGCGGCTGCCGATGCCATCCATGCCGAACTGCGCGCTTGGCTGATTGTCCACGCGAATCGCGAAAGCGGCTTCTTCTTCCCGACCTACGTGGGGAGGCCGGTATGAGCGATCCCCTGCTGGGAGAGAAGCTGCGCAGCGTGCTGGCGGCGGTCCGTGCCGACCTGAAGCCGGGGCTGCCGCCAGGCAATGCCAGCCTGCGCTGCGAACTGGTGGAGATGATGCTGTCCCGCCTTGCCGTCGAGGTGGAGGAGACGGCGCCATCCTTCGCCGGCGTCGCGGCCGAACGCGACTGGCGCAATGCGCGTGAGGGAAAAGTGCTGGCGATGCTCGCGGCGCCGGTCGCCTCGGCCGGATCGGGTGCGGAGCTGGAAATTCCGGCGGAGACCTTCTCCCGCTGGTTCGCCGACAAGGACCCTTCGATCCGCATTGCAAAAGTCACGACGGTGCCCGGCGGCCGTTCCAAGGGCACGATCCTGCTGGACTGCGCCGACGGGCGGCAACTGGTGGTGCGGCGCGACTTCACCGCCGCCGTCACCGGCACTTCGGTCACCGACGAGTTTCCCGTCATCCGGGCCGTCCATGCCGAAGGCCTGCGCGTGCCGGAGCCGCTCTGGCTCGAGCCCTCGCCGGAGGCCATCGGCGGGCGCTTCATCGTCTTCCAGCGGCTGCACGGCACGGCGATGGGAACGCTTTTCTCGACCGATGCGACGCCGGCCTTCTGCCGCGATCTTGCCGCGGAGCTGGCGAAGCTGCACAGCCTCGACATCGACGCGCTGGGACTGGGCGAGAACCTGACGTACGGAAGGGAGGAGCATCCCGTGCGCGCTCATCTCGAAAGCTATGAACGGCGGTATCGCAGCGGCATGGAACCGGTGCCGCTGATCGACGCGGCCTTTGCCTGGCTTCACGGACAGCTTCCGCTGATCGGCAACGTGCGCAGCCTCGTTCACGGGGATGCCGGGCTGCACAATACGCTCGGCGAGGGAGACCGGTTGACGGGCCTGCTGGACTGGGAATTCACCCATGCCGGCGATCCGGCCGAAGACCTTGCCTATTGCCGTTTCCTGGTTTCACGCGTCTTGCCGTGGGAAGAATTCATGGAAGCCTACCACGCGGCGGGCGGCGCCCCGGTCAGCGATGCGCGCATGGCCTTCTTCACGGTCTGGCGCACGCTCCTGCTGTCGGTTCTCACAGGCTTTGCCCGGCATAGCTACGATACCGGGCGGGATCGCGACCTGCGCGTTGCCACGATCGGCTGCAACACGTTCCCGAAGCAATTGCGCGATCTCGCCAACGATCTCGCCCAGGAGATGAAGGCATGAGCGATCCCGAACTGACTTTCGTCATAGACGGTCCCGTCGCCCGCGCGACGATCAACCGGCCGCATGCCATGAACGCAATGAAAAACGGCATGTGGGAGGCGCTCGGCGATCATTTGCGCGCCATCGAGTTCGATCGGGACGTGCGCGTGGTGCTCATCACCGGGGCGGGCGACAACTTCTGCGCGGGCGGCGACGTCAAGGAATTCTCGACCACGCTGGGGATGGGCGACCTCGAGCGCGCGAACCACTGGATGACCAGCGGCGACAAGGGAAACCAGCTCTTCGCGATGATCGAGCGCATTCCCCAGCCGGTGGTCACGCGCATTCGCGGCATGGCGGCGGGGGGCGGGCTGGCCATGGTCTCTGCCGCCGACCTGGCGATCGCATCCGACAACAGCCGGTTCCTGGCGGCGCAGATCCGCGTCGGCGTGATCCCCGATTCCGCCCTCAGCTATAATCTCGTGCGCAATATCGGCCCGAAACGCGCCAAGCAGATCGCCTATCTGGGCGATATCTTCGGCCCCGAAGAGGCGCTGGCGTTCGGCCTTGTCAATTGGGTCGTGCCGGACTCCGAACTGGATGCGCGCACCGAAGCGCTGCTCGCCCGGATCGCCGCCTTGCCGCAGGAAGCGCTCGGGCGGACCAAGCGCGCCATGAACATCGCCCACCGCATCTCCATTACCGACCATCTCGCGCAGGAGACCATCGATATCGGCGCGGTCGTCACCCATCCCGACTATGCGGAGCGGGTGACGGCCTTCATGCAGCGCAAGGCCTGATTACAGGTCCACGAAGACTTCGCCGTTCTCGATGTGGATGGGGTAGATCGCCAGCGGGTCCATGCAGGGCAGGCGGCAGGGCTGTCCGCTGCGGATATCGAAGGCACCGTCGTGCCAGGAGCATATGACCTGGCCTTCCTCGATATATCCGTCTTCGGAAAGGCTGGCTTCGCCATGGGTGCAGACATCGGCGGTGGCGAAGACATCGTCGCCGATCAGGTAGATGGCCAGAGGCGCATGGTCCGGAACCTCCGCCTTGAATATCTCGCCGTCTTCCAGATCGGACAATCGGCATGCTTTCACCAGAGTCATGTGCTGCGCCACTCCCAAATATATTGTTCGACATAATGTACTAGCGAACTATACACATGTAGCTAGCATATCGGGATGGGATTGCAATGGCGACGACATCACTCAAACAGCATCCGCGGCGCTGGGCGCTGGCCACCCCGGAAAGGGCGGTGGCGGTCCATCCCGCTGCGGGCGTGACGATCCGCTATGGCGAGCTGGAAGCCCGGGCGAACCGCTGCGCGCATCTGCTGCGGGCAAGCGGCCTCGGGCGCGGGGATCATTTTGCGATGCTGGTGGAGAACCTGCCGGTCTTTCACGAGATCGTTTGGGCGGGGCACAACGCGGGGCTACTCTACACCGCGATCTCGTGGCGTTTTCATGAGGACGAGATCGCCTTCATCCTGTCCGATTGCGGCGCCCGGCTGGTGTTTTACAGTGCCCGGCAGGCCGCTCTCGTCGCGAATCTGAAGCGCCGGTTGCCGTATCTCGCGTTCGTGGATGTGAGCGATTCCGGGTATGCCGCAGCCTTCCCCTCCACGCCGATCGCCGACGAGAGCCGGGGATCGGACATGCTCTACAGTTCCGGTTCGACCGGACGTCCCAAGGGAATCAGGCAGGTCCTTCCCGATAGCGGGCCCGATAGCGGTATAGACGGACTGTCGCGCATGTTCGCGATCTATGCACAGCGTTACGGCTGGGGCGAGGATACGGTCTACCTGATGCCCTGTCCGCTCTATCACAGCGGGCCGATGCGCTTTGCCATGGCGATGCAGCACCTCGGCGCGGCGCTGGTGGTGATGGATGCGTTCGACGCGGAGGCGGCGCTGGCCCTGGCCGAGCGTTACCGCGTGACCCATGCCCACTGGGTTCCCACGATGCTGGTGCGGCTGCTCAAGCTGCCGGACGCGGTGAAGGCCCGCTACGACCTGTCGTCGCTGCGGGTGATCGTCCACGGCGCCGCGCCGATCGCGCCCGACGTGAAGCGCGCGGCGATCGACTGGTTCGGCCCGATCCTGGAGGAAAGTTACGGCGGCACCGAGGGCAACGGGCTGACGATGATAACCTCGGCCGAGTGGCTGGCCCATCCGGGATCGGTGGGCCGCCCCTTCCTCGGCGCGGTCCATGTGCTGGACGACGAAGGGCGCGAATTGCCCGCCGGAGAAGTGGGCACGATCTGGTTCTCTGGCGGCCCGGCCTTCGCTTATCACGGCGATCCGGAACGCACCGCGCAGGCCCACGACGTGCAGGGACGGAGCACTTTGGGCGACATCGGCTATCTCGATGCGGAGGGCTATGTCTACCTGACCGATCGGCGCGGCAACATGGCCATTTCCGGCGGCGTGAACGTCTTTCCGCAGGAAGCGGAGAACCGCCTGATCTCGCATCCCGAGGTCGCCGATGCCGCGGTCTTCGCCGTGCCGGACGAGGACATGGGCGAAGTGCTCCAGGCCGCCGTCCAGCCGCTGCGCCAAGGCATCGATACGGCGCTGCTGCAAGCCGAACTGGCGGCATGGTGCCGCGCCGGGCTGGCCGCGATCAAGTGTCCGCGCGGGTGGGAATTCCACGAGCGGCTGCCGCGTCACGACACCGGCAAGATCTACACGCGCCACCTGAAACAGGCCTGGCTGGCGCGCCACGAGAACGAACTGAGCAACGAGGGAGGATAGCATGGCAGGAGTCTGGTTCGACGACATGCAGGTCGGTCAGCGGTTCGAGCATCCCATACGCCGCACCGTGACCGAAACCGACAATGTCCTGTTCACCGCGATGACGCACAATCCGGCGCTGCTGCATCTGGACGAGGAATATATGAAGGGCACCGAGTTCGGCGCCCGCATCGTCAATTCGGCCTTCACGCTGGGCCTGATGGTGGGCATTTCCGTGGGAGACACCACGCTCGGTACCGCCGTCGCCAACCTTGGCTGGGACGAGGTGCGCTTTCCGAAGCCGCTCTTCCACGGAGACACGGTCAGCGTCGTCAGCGAAGTGATCGACCTTCGCGAGTCGAAGTCCCGGCCCGAGGCGGGGATCGTGACGTTCCTGCATCAGGCTTTCAACCAGCATGGCGATCTCGTTGCCTCGTGCAAGCGATCGGGCTTGCAACGGAAGCGGGCGACATGAGCGCCGATCTGCCTCTGCGCTCCATGCTGTTCATCCCCGGCGACAGCGAGAAGAAGCTGGCAAAGGTTGCCGGTTGCGGTGCGGATGCGGTGATCCTCGATCTCGAAGATGCGGTGAGCCTGGAGAACAAGCCCCAGGCGCGTGCGCTGGTGGCCGATTTCCTGCGCGCGGCTCCGCCGGGAGAAAGACCGCTGCAATATTGGGTGCGGGTCAATGCCTTCGACACCGGCCTGACGCTGGACGATCTCGCCGCGGTGATGCCGGGCGCGCCGGACGGCATCATGCAGCCCAAGACCGATGGTCCGGAGGATGTGCGCCGCCTGTCCCATTATCTCGATGCGCTGGAAGCGGCGCACGGGGTGGCGCCCGGATCGGTGAAGATCTTGCCCGTCGCGACCGAGACCGCCATTGCGCCTTTCACCCTCGGCCAGTTCGCCACCGCCGGGCTGGAGCGGCTGGCGGGCCTGACATGGGGGGCGGAGGACCTGTCGGCGGCGCTCGGTGCCAGCACCAACCTCGACGAAAGCGGGCAATGGGCCTTCACCTACAAGCTGGCGCGCTCGCTTTGCCTGCTGGCGGCCCACGCCTCCGGGGTACAGGCGATCGATACGCTCTACGTGGACTTTCGCGACGACGACGGCCTTCGTGCGGCTTGCCGCTCGGCAAGGGCGGAAGGGTTTACCGGGCGCATCGCCATCCACCCGGCGCAAGTGGCGGGGATCAATGCGAGCTTCATGCCCTCGCCGGAGGAGCAGGCCCATGCGGCCCGTGTGCTGGCGGCCTTCGCGGCAAGCCCCGGTGCGGGCACTGTGGGGTTGGACGGCAAGATGATCGACATCCCCCATCGCAAGCAGGCCGAACGGGTGCTTGCCCAGGCGGAAGCTTTCGGAATGGCGTAACCCGCTTCGCCGCAGGGCCGGAGCGGGGGCGGCACCGCTCCGGCCCCTGACGTCAGCCGATACCGTGGAGCCGCCGGGGGAAGCGGGTGATGCCGAGCTCTGGCCTGAGCCGGGTCTCGATCGCGGGCGGCAGGGCGCCGAACACGATGGTCCGGCTGTCCGCCAGGCCGAGGATCTGGCTCATGACCGCGCCGCAATTGGCCATGTGCGCCAGCATCGCCTCGGGGTCGCGGTAGACGTCCAGCGCCATGCAGTTGCCCTCTGCATCGAAGAACCATTCGTAGCCCAGCGTGCCGGGATCGAGCGTGCAGGCACGTTCCCATGACTGCCGGGCAAGATCGCGCAGCGGCTTCGCCTGTCCCGCGCGGGGGCGGAACCATGCGAGCGCGTAGACCCGTTCGTCTCCGGGCGGCGGCATGCGGTGCGGAACGGGATCGTCCATTCGCCCGAAAGCGCGGGGTCCCGCATAATCGGTATGGCCGAGCTTGCGGTGCATGCGTTCCTGGAGCGCGTCCGGCACTTGTCCGGCGAAGGTGATCCGCATCTGCGCATGCTCCATCACGCCCGCGACTTTCCCGGCGAGCATCGTGCCGTGGCGTTCCACACCTGCCGGATCGTCGTAGACTTCGATCACATAGCCCTTGCGCCCGTCCTCGCTGAGGAACCATTCGTAATACTGGGTACCGGCAATGTCGGGCAGGATCGCCTCGTGACAGGCGCGCGCGGCCCGTTCGAAATGCGCCGTCCGCCCTTCGTGCACGTCCATCGGCACGAAGCCGTAGATCTTTTCCATGTTTCGCTTTCCCTCAGATCGCAGTGCCGCCGTCCACCGGAAGACAGACGCCGTTGACGAAGCTCGATTCTCCGGAAGCCAGCCAGAGCACGGCCTCGGCCACTTCCGGCGGCCTGCCGGTGCGCTGCATGGGGATGCGCGCGGTCAGCATCGCCAGCTTGTCCTGCGCCTGCGCGAACCCTGCCTCCACCAGATCGGTCATGACGAGGCCGGGGCAGACGGCGTTGACGCGGATGCCGCGCGCCGCATTTTCCAGCGCGACGCACTTGGTCATGCCCAGCACCGCGTGTTTGCTGCCGTAATAGGCGCTGCATCCCGGACTGCCGCGCAAGCCCGCTACCGAGGCGCAGTTGACGATCGCGCCTCCGCCAGACGCGAGGATCGCGGGCACCTGGTATTTCATCGCCAGCCAGGTGCCGGTGACGTTGATGGCCATGACCTGCTCGAACATGGCGAGTTCGGCGTCCTCGACGAAGGCGTTCACGGTACCGGTGATGCCTGCATTGTTATAGGCGACATGAAGGGCGCCGAAGCTCTCGACAGTGGCCGCGACCATGGCCTCGACCGAGGCGGGATGGGTGATGTCGGCCTGCACGAATGCGGCCGATCCCCCTGAAGCCTTGATTGCTTCCACGGCGGCAAGTCCTTCGGCTTCGCGCCGTCCGGCGATCATCACCTTGGCGCCCTCTGCCGCGAAAGCCCCGGCAGCGGCCAAACCTATTCCCGATGTTCCGCCGACGACGAGGGCCACGCGCCCCGAAAAGCGATTTCGCACATGATCTCTCCCACAACCGCTTCCACGATGACGATACGGATTGCAAATTAAGTTCGCATCATTATCATATGCTGGCAATCAAAATTCCAGAAGAATCCGGGAGGGGTCGAAATGGCAAGCGAATTCACGTCCATCACTTATGCCGAGCAGGGCCATGTGGCGACGCTGACCTTCAACCGGCCGGACGTGCTCAACTCCATGGACGAAGCGATGACGGGCGAGATCGTGTCGGTCATCGAACGACTGCGCCGTCCGGGAAACCTCCGCGCGCTGGTGATCGCCTCGACCGGGCGCTGCTTTTCGGCTGGGGGCAACTTCGACGAGATCCACCGGCTGATCGAGGACTACGACGCCCGCATGGACGCCTATGACAACGGCCGCCGCGTCATTCACGGCATGGCCGAGATCGCGGTGCCGGTGGTGGTCGCGCTTCAGGGCGACGTCTACGGTCTCGGCACTTCGCTGGCCCTGTCGGCGGACATCATCGTTGCCGCGCGCGCCGTTCGGATCGGCGATCCCCACGTCAAGGTGGGACTGGTTGCCGGAGACGGGGGAACGCTGGTCTGGCCCGCCGCTTTCGGCATGCTCAAGTCGAAGCGCCACCTGCTGACGGGCGATCCGATCGGCGCGGAAGAAGCCTACCGCCTCGGCGCCGTCAGCGAGCTTGTCGACGAACCCGATCAGGCCTTGCCGCTGGCGCAGGAACTGGCGGCCAAGATCGCCGCACTGCCGCCGCTGGCGGTGCAATATACCAAGCGTGCGCTCAACCATTCGATGCAGCGCGCCGCGCTCGACCATTTCGAGTTCGCGATGGCGCTGGAGCAATATGCGATGACCAGCGAAGACCTGAAGGAGGCGCTCGCGGCGCTGAAGGAAAAGCGGGAAGCGCGCTTCGGGAACCGCTGAACCATGCACCCGCGCGACCATATCGGCCGGGAAGACGGCCGACCCGCGATCGTCATGGCAGGCAGCGGCGAGACCGTGAGTTTCGCGGATCTGGATGCCCGTGCCAACCGCGTCTCGCAGCTCCTGCGCGCTTGCCGGTTGCAACCGGGAGACCGGGTGGCGCTGTGGATCGACAATTGCCCGCAGTTTCACGAGATCGCCTGGGGCGCCTACAATGCCGGCGTGCTGTTCGTGCCGATCAGCACGCGCCTGAAGGCCGACGAAGCGGCCTATATCTTGCTCGACAGCGGTGCCGCGCTGCTGTTCGCCTCGCCGGACATGAACGTTGCCGGAGTTTCGTCGCTGCTGGGCGGCGAGGTGGAAGTGCTGGTGTTGGGGGGCAGTTACGACCGCCTTGTCGCGCGCATGCCGCAGGTGCCGATCCCCGACGAGACGCGCGGCTGCGCAATGGTCTATTCGGCGGGGACGACCGGGCGGCCCAAGGGAATCACCCCGCGGTTGACCCCAGCGCCCGTCGGCGAGCCGCATGAACTGACCCGGGTTCTGGTCGACCGTTTCGAACTGGACGAGCGGACCGTCTACCTCTCGCCCGCGCCGCTCTATCACACCGCTCCGCTCAAGTGGACGATGGCGGTCCAACAGGCGGGCGGCACGGCAGTCATCATGGAGAAGTTCGACGCCGCCGCGGCGCTGCGCGCGATCGATGCCTACGACGTGACCCACAGCCAGTGGGTCGCGACGATGTTCGTGCGGATGCTCGATCTGGACGAAGGCCGGCGCGGCGTCGCCAATCGCGCGCATCGCTTTGCCATCCACTCCGCCGCGCCCTGTCCGGTGCCGGTCAAGGAGGCGATGATGGCCTGGTGGGGGCCGATCCTGCACGAATACTACGGCGGTTCCGAAAGCGTCGGGCAGACCGCGATCGGCCCGGAGGAATGGCTGCGCAAGAAAGGCTCGGTCGGCCGGGCGACGCGCGGGATCATCCACATACTCGATGAGGAAGGCCGGGAGCTGGGGCCGAACGAGACGGGCCTCGTCTACTTCGAGGGCTGCGGAGGCTTTACCTACCACAACGACCCGGAAAAGACCGGCCGCGCTTATGACGCGCGCGGCTGGGCGACGTTCGGCGATATCGGCCATCTCGATGCGGACGGCTATCTCTTCCTGACCGACCGGCGCGACTACGTGATCAATGCCGGCGGCGTGAACATCTATCCTCAGGAGGCGGAAAACCTGCTGGGCACGCACCCGGACGTGCTGGATGTCGCGGTGTTCGGGGTGCCGCATCCCGAATACGGGGAGGAAGTGAAGGCGGTGGTCCAGACCCGCGACCCGGCGCGGGCGGGCGCGGACATGGCCGAGGAACTGATCCGTTTCTGTCGCGCGCGCCTGGCGCACAACAAGTGCCCGCGCAGCATCGACTTCGAGGAAGATATGCCGCGCGAACCCACCGGCAAGCTGCTCAAGCGCCTGCTCAAGGCCCGCTACTGGCCCGCTGCCGCCTCAGGAGAACACCGTGTCCGAGTCTGAACTGCTCACGCATTTTGCAGAGGGCATAGCCCGCATCACGTTCAACCGTCCCCATGCCCGCAACGCGCTGACGCCGGGCATGGTTCGGGGCATGATCGATGCCCTGCGCGAATGCGAGCGCCGCGCCGACATTCGCGTGATCCTGCTCAGCGGTGCGGGCGATCACTTCATGGCGGGCGGCGACGTCAAGGCTTTCGCCGCCTCCGCCGATGCTTCCCCGGACGCGCGCCGCGTGCAGTTCGAGGAACTGGCGCTGGATACCCTGCCGCTGTTCGCGCTGATGGAGCGGATCGCCAAGCCGATCGTCGCCAAAGTGCGTGGCGCCTGTGCGGGGGCGAGCGTCGGCTATGTCGCCGCCGCAGACTTCGTGCTGGTATCCGAGACCGCGCAGTTCATGGTCGCCAATGCCGC
The DNA here is from genome assembly GCF_058273105.1 of Novosphingobium sp. BF6. Lineage (NCBI taxonomy): Bacteria > Pseudomonadati > Pseudomonadota > Alphaproteobacteria > Sphingomonadales > Sphingomonadaceae > Novosphingobium > Novosphingobium sp. BF6. Next base: position 160,244 of record NZ_CM177776.1, on the reverse strand, counting down.
GATCGGCACCAGCCCCGACGGCGGAGCGAGCTGGCACCTGCCGCGCATCGTCGGCCTGCGCATGGCGAAGCAGATGTGCCTGCTGGGCGACCGGCTGAGCGCGCAGGACGCGCTCGATTGCCATCTCGCCAACTGGCTGCATCCCGATGCCGAACTGGATGCGGCGGCCGAGCGGTTGCTCCGGCGATTGGCCGACGGCGCCACCGTGGCCCTCGGGCAGGCCAAGCTGTTGCTCAATGCCGCGCCGGGGCAGGGGCTGGCCGACCAGCTTGCACTGGAAGCGCAGGCCGCAGGCCTGTGCTGCGGCACGCGCGACTTTGCCGAAGGTGTCAGCGCTTTCGTGGAAAAGCGGCTCCCTCAGTTCGAAGGACGATAGGACGATGACCGGCATACTGGAAGGGATCAGGATTCTCGATGTGACCCGCTTTGTCGCAGGCCCCGCGGCCACGGCGCTGATGGCGGACCTCGGCGCGGACGTCATCCGCATCGAGGCGCCCGGCGGCGCGGAAGATCGTAGCACGCTGCCGTTTCGCGACGGCTTCCACGGCGGCGTCGGCTTTACGCAGCTTGGCCGCAACAAGCGCGGCATCTCGCTCGACCTGTCGTGCGAGAAGGGGCGCGCGGTGTTCGACCGGCTGCTGGAGACGGCGGACATCGTCGTCGCCAACCTGCCGCGCCGAACGGCGGCGTCGCTTGGACTCGATTACGAGCGGATGGCGGCGATCAAGCCGGATATCATCTTCGTTCACATGACCACCTTCGGCAACGACGGCCCTTATGCCGACCGGCTGGGTTTCGATGCGATCGCGCAAGTCATGAGCGGGCTGACGCATATCTCGGGAGAACCGGGCAAGCCGATGAAACACAATTCGGCCTGGGTCGACATGAGCACCGGCTTCCTCGCCGCCTTCGGTGCACTGGCGGCGCTGCACCACCGTGACCGCACCGGCGAGGGGCAGAAAGTGGAAGCCAACTTGCTGCAGACGGCGATGACGGTGGGCAATTACTTCCTGTTCGACCAGTTCTTCAACCGGACGGACCGCATCGGCACCGGCAATCGCGCGCAATCGGGCGGCCCTGCCGACCTTATCCAGACGCGCGACGGCTGGGTCTACATGGTCGCGCTGGGCGATCCGATGTTCCGGCGCTTCATGCGCATGATCGGACGGGAAGACCTGCTCGCCGACCCGCGCTTCGCCAACGACGAACTCCGCGCGGAAAACGGCGCGGCTCTCAGCGAAATCGTGACCGAATGGGCGCGGGGCTACAGCAATGCCGAAATCCTGCCGGTCCTGGAGGCAAACCGCATCCCGGCAGGCCCCTTGCTCACCCCGCAGGAAGCGCTGGACGATCCCCATGTCCGTGACCAGTTCCTTGTCGAAGTGCCGGTGGAGGGGCTTCCGCGTCCGGCGCCCTACGTGAAACCGCCGGTCACGTTCAGCAAGACGCCCGGCACGATCCGCAGCGGGCCGCCGCGTCCGGGCGAGCATGGAGACGCCGTGCTGCTGGAAGCCGGTTTCAGCATGGCGGAAATAGCGGACTTGCGGCAATCGGGGGTGATCTGAGAGTTCCGCCCCGCGCCCCGATGGGCGCGGGGCGGAACTCTCAGGCGCGCAGGCTGCGCATGGCGGCCCGAACTTCGTCGACGAACAGATCCGGCTGTTCGAACGCTGCGAAGTGGCCGCCTTTGGCCGCGCGGTTCCAGTAGACGATGTCGCCGAACACACGTTCCGCCCAGCGGCGCGGGGGGCGGCGCATGTCCGCCGGGAAGATGCTGCAGGCCACGGGCAGGGTAATGGGGGCATTGCCGAAGGCGCTGCGGAAGCTCTCCCAGTAAAGGCGGGCCGACGAGGCCGCGCTGTTCGTCAGCCAGTAGAGCATGATCGTGTCGAGCATCGCGTCGCGGCTCAGGGCCTGTTCCGGTTCGCCGCGATGGTCGGTCCAGGCGTGGAACTTCTCGTAGATCCAGGCCGCCTGCCCGACCGGGGAATCCGCCAGTGCATAACCCAGCGTCTGCGGGCGGGTGCTCTGCTGGGTGGAGTAGCCGAGGCCCGACTGCTTGTGCGCATCGGCCGCCTCGCGCGCCTCGCGCGCTTCCGGGTCCGCGTAAGTCTCGTCTTCCGGCGGGAAGCAGACGACCATGTTGAGATGGATGCCGACAAGGCCGGGAACCTGCTGCACGGCCATCGCGCGGGTAATCGCCGAACCCCAGTCACCCCCTTGCGCGGCGTAGCGATCGTAGCCCAGCCGCTGCATCAAGGTGCCCCAGCCGCGCGCGATCCGCTCCACCGACCAGCCGGTTTCTTTCGGCTTGTCCGAAAGGCCGTAGCCCGGCAGCGAGGGGATGACGAGGTGGAAGGCATCCTCGGCCCTTCCGCCATGGCGCGTGGGGTCGGTAAGGGGGCCGATCGTTTTCAGGAATTCGAGGAAGGTTCCCGGCCAGCCGTGGCTCAGGATCATCGGCATGGCTTCTGGATGCGGCGAGCGGACATGGAGGAAATGGATGTCCAGACCCTCGATCCCGGTGCGGAAATTGGGCCAGCCGTTGATCTCCTGTTCGCACCGCCGCCAGTCGTAGTCGCGCCGCCAGTACTGCACCAGCGCGCGCAGCTTTTCCAAAGGGACACCCTGCGACCAGTCGGCGACGGTTTCGCGCTCCGGCCAGCGGATACGGTCGAGGCGATCCGCCAGATCGTCCAGCGCAGCCTGGGGAATGTCGAGGGTGAAAGGCCTGATGCTCTCGTCTGTCATGTCCGGATATCCAGTCTGTCGAGCAGGTCGCCGAGGCGGAACAGGGCCTGGCGCCGGTGCCAGCGGGCAAGTCCGAAGCGCACGTCGTCGAAGTGCCCTTCCTCCAGGTTGCGCACGGCCTTGTGACCCATCACCCCCAGCCGGAGCTGGCCCCAGAGCAGATAGAAGTCGAGCTGGGGGGCGGGTGGCAGCCAGCCCCCGGCGGCGTGATAGGCGGATAGCCAGTCGGCGAAGCTGTCCATGCTCTGCGCCGCGTAATAGAGGTAGGCGAGGTCCGCCGCCGGAGTGCCGACATGGGCGAACTCCCAGTCGAGCACGGCCGCAACCCGGTCTCCATTGACCAGCATGTTGTTGTAGTTGAAGTCGTCATGCGTCAGCGCCGGGGGGCCTGAGGCGAGGTGGCGGTTGCGATTGATCCAGTCGAAGCAGGCATCCATGATCGCGTTGGTTTCGTCCAGAGCGTGCCAGTCCTCACGATAGTCGCGAAACTGCGCCGCGAAGAACGCATCGCCTTGCGGCTGGTCGGCGCGGGGCCAGTCGTCCACCGGAACGGCATGAATCCCGGCGAGGCACCGGGCGGTATCGGCCAGAAGTGCCGGATTGCGGCCGGGAGGCACGTAGATACTACCGACCGGCGCGCCTGAAGCCCGTGCGAAGACGATGAAGGGATCGCCGATGATCCCGCCCGTGGCCTCCAGAGCGAAGGGCTGCGGAATCCGGGCACTCTGATTCCACAGCAGTCGTAGCGGTCCCCATTCGTCGATGACGGTGGTGCCGAGATAGTTGTTCGCGCTGCGGTCCACCCGCAAGGCGAGTTCGGCGGGAAGGGTTTTGGCAGCCTCCAGCGTGACCAGCACGGTCTTCTTCGACATGCCGCGCGACACGGTCTGCGCCGAGCGGATGCGGATCGCGCCTTCGCCGGGAACCGCGCGGTTGAGAAAGTCCGCCAGCGCCTCGCGGTCGAGCGCATCGTCGGTGGCGGTGCGTGGGCGCGGGCGGCGTTCCGCCAATGCGGCCGCCTCGAAGGCTTGCTGGTATCCGGTTTCATCGGCAACCGAAGCGCGGGGATGGCTCAGCGCTTCGTCGGCGATGATCTCCCCCAGCAGGACGGCGATGGCGTCCTTGGCGGCGGCATCCGCCTCCAGCCGCCCTATCGCATCGCGCACGAGCCGAAGCTGGTTGGCAGTCCCAATGCTCATGCGTAATGCCCTCCGAGCAGCGAGCTGCGACCGATTTCAACCAGACCTTCCCCTGCCTCTCCGGTCTCGATCAGGCGCAGGGGGCAGAAGTTCTCGACGATGTGGAACGCGGTCTTGCCCGCGGGGGCCTCGGAGACGAGCGGTACATGGGCGAAACGCGCCGCCACGTCGCTTTCGATGGTGTAGCGGTTGCCCAGCATGTCGGTCACGTCATGGATCAGCTTCTCGCACAGGCCGTCGGCCATCTCGCCTTCGCTGCGCACGTCGATGCGGCGCAGGGCACGCGCGCCTTCCGCGTCGACGACGTAGCCCTCCTTGGCAACCATTTCGGGGCGGTGGGTGGTGGAGATCGTCTTGATGCCGAAGCTGCGGTCGGGGAAATTGAAGCCGCACCAGTTATGCGTGAGGCCGCTGGAATCGCATCGCATGACCCAGCTGTGATCGCGGTAGCCGCTGCCCGAGATGGCATGTTCGCTGCCGTCGGGGAAACGGACCCGCCCTTCGGCATGGAGGGCCTGCTGCTGATGATTGTACGGCAGGTTGAGACCCAGCGTCATCACTTCCTGGAAGGAAGGAGCCGGATTTCCGGCGCTTCGACATGCCGCGTAATCGAAGGTCTGCTGGCGCGCGGTGAAAACGAGGGTCAGGTCGATTTCCGTCGTTTTCAGGGCCAGTTCAAAGCGTTTGTGCGGCTCTGCGAAATGAAGCGACAAGGCGCCGTCGCCAATGGTGCGCGACAGTTCGAAGGTGTTCGGAAACGCTGTCGCATTGGCATAGCGGAGCGACCGACCGGCCGCTTCGATGTTCGCCGTATAGCGGGCACGGTCCTGACCGGGTTCGTGGTTGAAGTGGATAGCCGCAAAAGCACCGGATTGCGGGGCGATCAGGATGAAGAAGTAATTTTCCTTGTAGCGCAACTGCGCGAAGGCGGGGATCGGATGGGGCAGGTCGTCATGAATGGTCGTCATCGTTCATTCGCCTTCCGGAAAATCGGCGAGGGGCGCGATCGCCTCGCTTCGCTGGAGGTCCGCCAGCTTGGTGTGCAGCGCGGCCGTCACGGTTTCATGGGAACGCCCGCCCAGCAGCAGGCGGAGCGGCGGATCGCTTCCCAGCACGGCGTCGACGATCATGCGGGCGCCGCGCAACGGATCGCCGCGTTGCTGCCCGCTGCTGGCGGCGGCGGCACGGCGCTGGGCGACGGCGGATGCATAGGCGGCGACTTCGGTGGCGGGGGTGTCCAGCGACCGTCCATAGAAGTCGGTTCGGAACGGCCCCGGCGATACGATCATCGCCTGGATTCCGAGGTTCGCCGCTTCCGCCGCCAGTGCTTCGGTCATGGCTTCGAGCGCGGCCTTGCTCGCGCAATAATAGCCGGAACCGGCAAATCCGCGCGCCCCGGCGGTGGAGGAAACGTTGACGATGAAGCCCGATCGCCGCGCCCGCATATGGGGCAGTACGGCGCGCATCAGGGCCGCGGGACCGAAGACGTTGGTGTCGAATTGACGCCGGACAGCGGCTTCGTCGGCTTCCTCTATGGTCGAGAGCAACCCGTAGCCCGCATTGTTCACCAAAACGTCGATGGCGCCGAAGCGGTCGATCGCCGCAGCGACGGCCGCATCCACGTCGGCCGCACGGGTGACGTCCAGTCGGACCGGAAGCAGGCGAGCCGCGTCGCCGGGCGCGATATCCTCGATCCGCCGCGCGGCGGCGATCACCCGATCGCCGCGTGCGAGGATCTCCTGCACGAGCGCGGCGCCGATGCCTGCCGATGCACCGGTGACGAACCACGTTTTCACGGCCTCTCGCCCCTCACCCTGCTGTCCAGCCGCGCATGCGTTCCAGCGCGTCGGCGAAGTCCTGCGTGAACTCCTGCACGACCGTGCGCGCGGACTTCACGCAGGTGACGAGGCCGATGCCTTGCCCCACGCCCTCGGTCAGCACGGCGCGGGCCTTCTCGTTGCCGCCATCCACCGCCTTTTCCGCCAGTTGCAGCGCACGATTGGTCAGGATATGCTGGAACGGCATGGGCAGCGGGCCGGGGTTGCCGGGCGTCTCCCAGGCGTCGTTCCAGGCCGATCTGAGCTGGCGCGCAGTCTTCCCGGTCATCGCGCGCGAGCGCAGGGTATCGCGCGAACTCGCTGCCAGCAGCTTTTCGCGGACAGCCGGGTGCACGTCGCTTTCGGGCGTGGTCAGCCAGACCGAGCCGGTCCAGACGCCTGCCGCGCCCATCGTCATGGCTGCCGCCATCTGCCGCCCGGTGGCTATGCCGCCCGCGGCCAGAACGGGAATATCCCGGCCCGCTTCCTCCAGCATGCGGACCACTTCGGGCAAGAGGACCATGGTCGAGATCTCGCCGCAATGGGCCGCCGCTTCGGTGCCTTGCGCAACCAGCACGTCCACGCCCGCCTCGATCTGGCGCAGGGCGTGGTTTTTCGAGCCGATCAGCGCGCCCACCGGCACACCGGCGGCCTTGCACTTCTCGATCATGAAGGCGGGCGGCTTGCCCAGCGCGTTGACGAAGAGACGGATGGGGTGCCGCAGACCCTCATCCACCATGCGTTCGGCGGTGTCGAGGTAGTGGCTGATCTCGCGGTCCTCGTCCGCATCGACGTGCATCGTGGTGTCGATGCCGTGACGGGTGAGAAATTCGTCGACGAAACGGCGGTGCCCTTCAGGGATCTGGGCTTCCAGAACATGGGTCGTCATGGCGGTTTCGTCGCGGTCGGCCATGTTCTCGGGCACGGCGATGTCGAGGCCGTAAGGCTTGCCGTCGACATGGGCGTCGATCCAGTCGAGTTCGATCTTGAGCTGGTCCGGCGTCATCTTGCCATTGGTCGCGCCGAACACGCCGAAGCCTCCCGCACGGCTGACGGCGGCAACCACGTCGCGGCAATGGCTGAATGCCACCAGCGGAAAGTCTATGCCGACCATTTCACAGAAGCGGTTCATCGTATTCTATCTCCATGACGGCATGACGATGGACTGATGCGCCGCGTTCGGGCGGCAGGCCGGAGACGGCGCCGGGGGCGGGCTGAACCGGGGGGCGGGCGCGGCCTGAAGGTGGCCGTCGATCTGGACGAAGCGGGCGCGAGCCATGAGATGCGCATCGCCGACAAGTTCGCCGCTGGCGAGAACGGACGCCACGCAGGCATCGCTGCCGAACCGGCCGATCCATTCGTCGCCCAGCCTTCCGCCACGCCGGGTCGGTTGGGCTCGATCACGGCATCGGCCTTTCCGGTGAGCCGCAGCACTGTCTCCACGACTTCCGCGCCAAGGTCGGCAAGCAGGATACCGCAAATACGGCCCCGGTCCCGGACCGGCGAATTCCAGGACGCGCAGGCCGCTCAACGGACCTTGTCTGTCACTCATAGAATCGCTCTCCCAGTCGCAATTTATGACTCGACCAATTTAGATCGCAAGCATATTATCTGCATCATAACGAAATTGTCGAGGAAGAGCAGACATATGGCGCGCATGGGGTACAGTGCGGAGCATGAAGCATTCCGGCACACGGTAAGGAGTTTTCTGGACCGCGAGCATGAGCCCCGGTTGACGCATTACGAGAAGATCGGCGGGCTTGACCGGGACTTCTGGAAGCAGGCGGGAGCAGCCGGATTGCTCGGCCTTGCGCATACCGGTGAGGGCGATTTCACGTACTACGCGATCATGGCGGAAGAACTCGGCCGTACGGCGGGAAGCGCCACGACGGGCAGTTCGCTGATGGCGGATGTCGCGACCTATATCCTGATCGGGCACGGCACGTCGGAGCAGCAGGACAGATACCTTCCCGGCATTCTGACCGGGGAATGGACGCAGGCAATGCCACTGACCGAACCCGGCGTGGGCAGCGATGCGACGGCCATCGCCGCCACCGCGACGGTCGATGGTGACGACTACGTTATCAACGGCGAGAAGTATTTCATCTCCAACGGCGCCAGCGCCAATTTGCTTTATGTGGTGGCCAAGACCGACCCGTCGAAGGGCGGTCGGGGCATGAGCGTCATCATCGTCGAGGCGGATACGCCGGGCGTGACCCAGGCGAAGATTCCGATGATCGGCTGGCGTCAGGGCGATACCGGTGCGCTGAATTTCGACGATGTGCGCGTGCCCCGCAGCAATCTCGTCGGCGTGGAGGGCGGTGCGATGAAGATCCTGATGGATACCTTCCTGGAGGACCGCATCCAGATCGCCGCGCGTTGTCTGGGGGCGGCATCGAAGGCGCTTGAGCTGACGCTCGACTACGTGAAGCAGCGCAGGGTGTTCGACCAGCGCGTGATCGATTTCCAGAACAGCCAGTTCATGCTTGCCGATTGCCGCGCCGACATCCGCATTACCGAGACGATGGTGGACACGGCCATGATGCGGCTTCGTGAGAAGGCGTTCACGTTCGAGGATGGCGCCATCCTGAAACTCTGGGCCACGCAGATGGAGGGCCGCGTGCTCGACCGCTGCGTACAGCTTTTCGGCGGCGCCGGGCTGATGGACGAAAACCCGATCGCCCGCATGTGGACCGCCGCGCGTATCCAGCGCATCTACGCCGGAACCGACGAACTCCAGAAGGTCGCCATCGCGCGGGGCATGCTGGCGTGACCGCGGAGGAGATCGCCGGTTTCGCGCGCCGTTATGGCGACGCCTGGGCAAATCCGGACAGCGAGGTGTTCGTCGCGCTGTTCGCGCCGGATGCCACCTACCGCGATGAACAGGTCGGGCGTTACAGCACCGGTCATGGGCAATTGCGCGACTTCCATGCGCATTTCGTCTCGGCCATTTCCGACATCCGCATGGAGTTTCCCCGTGCTTTCGGCGCGGGGCAGGACTTGTGCCTGGAATGGACGTTTTCCGGCCGCCAGACCGGACCTTATCATGGGCGCCCGCCCACCGGCATTGCCTTCTCGGGTAAAGGGGTGGCGGTGATGCGGCGGAGGGCGGACGGTCTCATCGAATCGGTGATCGACTACTACGACGGCAGCGCCGTAAGAACGCAGCTGAGCGTGGATGACACGAAAGGGCAGGGATGACGGTCAGGATTGAACGGCAGGATGCCGTTGCGGTTATCGTACTGGACCGGCCGCAGACGAAGAATGCCGTGACGGACGAGATGCGCCGACAACTCTGGGAGGCCTACGAAGAGGCTGCGATCGATTCCTCGGTGCGCGCTGTCGTACTGACGGGCGAGGGCGACGACTTCTGCTCCGGGGCGGACGTGGGCTCGTTCGGCGGGGGCGGCATGAACGGGTCGCTGGGCCGCATGCATGAACTGGGACGGATCACACGCGCCATCTATCACCTCAAGAAGCCGACGATCGCGGCGGTTCCCGGTATCTGCGCCGGTATGGGGTGGGGCATGGCGCTCTGCTGCGACTTCGTCTTCGCGTCGGAGCGTGCGAAGTTCGTCCAGATCTTCCGCAACGTCGCGCTGGCACCGGACGCTGGCTCGGTCTGGCTGCTGAACCGGCTGGTCGGTCCGATGCGGACCAAGGAACTGTGTTATAGCGGGCGTGTCGTGCGCGCCGAGGAAGCACTGGCTCTGGGGCTGGTGCTGGAAATCCGGCCGCCCGAAGACCTGTTGCCGCGCGCGTTGGCGTTCGCGCGCGATCTGGCCGAAGGGCCGGGGATTTCCATCGGCCTTGCGAAGCGGCAGGTCGATTTTGCCGCGACGATGCCCTTCGACCAGTTCCTGGAGGCGGAGCACATGATGCAGCCCGTCGCGAGCCGGTCGGAAGATCACGCGGAAGGCGTCGCCGCCTTCCGCGAGAAGCGCAAGCCTCGTTTCAGGAGCACATGAGGTCAGGCTGCCCGCGCGCCACCAGGCGGCGGGCATGAATGAACATCAGCCCTGAGACCAGGCATGTTCCCAGGCCCACCATGATCGCATAGCGCAAGCTGTCCGCCCCGTAGACCGGCTTCCAGTGATCGCTCAGCGCGCCCACCGCAAAGGTGGTGACGGCGCCTCCGATGATCGCATTGGCGCAATTGGAGATACCCGCTGCGGTCCCGCGGGTGCGCGGCGAACAGACGGCCTGACAGGCGGCGGAAAAGCACGGTGAGTAGAGGACGCTGACGCCCGTTCCCAGGAACGTGGCGGCAAGGGCCCATCCCTTGGACGGGGCGAGGAACACCAGCATGTAGAGCGGAAACAGGCTGAAGCTGTTCCAGATCGAGAAGCGGATCAGCGCGTCGGTGCCCTTTTCCGCCAGCCGGTTGCCGATCCACCCGCCGCCGATCATTCCGCAGGCCATGCCGCTCGCCATCAGCGGGCCGAAGATGAGGCCGACTTCCTGCACGCTCATGTCGTGGCTGCGAATGAAGAAGCTGCCCATCTGGTTGACCAGTCCGATGTTGACGAAAGTGATGACCGAGCCTGCCGCGATCAGCCAGACCAGCGGGCGATTGCGCCAGACTTCTCCGAACGTGGAGCCTTGCGCGTCGTCTGCATCGCGTGGCTTTGCGGGACGGGGATCATGGCCCTTGCGCAGGATCAGGATCGCCAGCAGGAGGCCGGGCGGGCCTGCCACCAGAAAGGCCGGTCGCCATCCGTATGCAGAGGCTATCCAGCCTCCGATCGTCCATGCCAGCAGTATGCCCACCATGCCGCCAGCATAGAAGGTGGCCATGGCCAGCGGTCGCTTGCGCGGTGGATAGCTGTCACCGATTAGCGACATGGCGGCCGGGACGATGGCGGATTCGCCCGCGCCCACCGCTGCGCGGGCAAGGGCAAGCTGCGGGAAACTGCCCGCGAAACCGCAGACGATCGTGAACACGCTCCATATCCCGAGCGAACCCGCCACCAGCCGGGGGCGGTTGAATCGGTCGAGCAGCCAGCCGCCCAGCATTCCCAGAATTCCGTAGATCAGCACGAATGCAGTGCCGGTCAGCAGGAATAGCTGGGTGTCGGAGAGCCCGAATTCCGCTTTTACCGGTTCGGCGACTACGGCGATCATCAACCGGTCGACATAGGCCAGGCAATAGGCCGCCGCGAGCAGGGCCAGCATCGTTCGCGGGCCTTTGGGCTGCGTTTCCATCTCGGTTCGCATTGTCAGCGCGCCGACCGGGTGAAGCTCTGGCCGTTTACCGTCAGGCCGGAATACGTGTTGGCGACGGTCATCGGCAGGAATTCGGCAGGGAAGTTGAGGCGTGGCTTCGATACGGAGTCCAGCCGGGCGATGACATCGGGAGCAAGAACGATTTCCAGCGCATCGAGATTGCTTTCCAACTGCGAAAGCGTGCGTGCGCCGATGATCGGGGCGGTGACGCCGGGCCTGGCCAGCAACCACGCCAGCGCGGCGCTTGCGGGAGAAATCTCCTGCTCATTGGCAATGGCTTTCAGCGCGTCCACAACATCGAAGGCATGGTCGCTGAAATGGCGTTCGAGACTATTGGCCCTTCCGGGGGATTCCGCCTGCCGGTTGTTTCGATCGTATTTGCCGCTGAGCAGTCCCGATCGCAGCGGAGACCACGGCGTGATGCCCAGGCCCATGGCCTGCGCCATCGGCACCAGTTCGCCCTCGACCGTGCGTTCGAGCAGGGAATATTCGATCTGGAGGGCGATGAGCGGCGTCCAGCCCCGCAGCCGCGCGATGGTCTGCGCTTCGGCCACTTGCCATGCAGGGGTATCGGAAAAGCCGATGTAGCGGACTTTCCCCGATCGGACGAGGTCGTCGAGCGCCGCCATCGTCTCCTCGACGGGCGTGAACGGGTCGGCCCAGTGCTGCCAGTAGAGATCGATATGGTCGGTTCGCAGTCGCTTCAGCGAGGCTTCGCAGGATGCCATGATGGCTCGCCTGCTGGCGCCGCCGCCGTTGGGATTGCCGGGCTGCATGTTGCCGCTGAACTTGGTGGCGATGACGATCCTGTCGCGCCGTGCCGGATCGGCGGCGAGCCAGTCGCCGATGATGGTTTCCGAGTTGCCGCCTGTGTAGATGTTCGCGGTATCGACGAAGTTGCCGCCGCGACCGACGTAGGCGTCCAGTATCCCGGTGGCGTCGGCGGGGCTACTGCCGAAGCCCCATTCCGTACCGAACGTCATGGCACCCAGGCAGAAGCGGCTTACTTTCAGACCCGACCGGCCCAGTGTCACATAATGATCCAGGGGCATCCTACCTCTCCTTGATGTTTTCCTTTTTCGGGTGGTCGCTCAGGGGAAACCGAATCGCGCGGTGGGAAGCGGCTGGTTGTATTGCTTATCTGTTTCCCGGCAGTGGCCCGGACTGCAAAATTATCAATAAAATCACTTTATATCAGCTACATGGATAAATTTCCCCTTTGGGTTTGCAATCCTCTGAAATTTGTTCATCATGTATATAGTCAGCGAGCGTATCGAACTGACATATATAATCAATAACAATTACTACTTTGGGGGATGTGATGAACCGGCTCAAGACCGTGCACGCCTTGACTCTCTCAAGTTGTCTGGCGGGGTTCACCCCGGCGCTGGCAGAGGAACAGGGCAATCAAGCGGCCGCACCGCAGGTCAATGTGGGTGTGGCGGAAATCATCGTGACGGCCAACCGCCGCGCGCAAAACCAACAGGACGTGCCTGTCGCGGTCAGCGCCGTGACAAGCGAACTGGCCCAGAAGCTGGGCGTGTCCGATATCGCGACACTGACCAACGTCGTGCCGGGCTTCACGTTCAACCGGCAAAGCTCCGGCGCCCAGCCTTTCATTCGCGGCGTGGGCAACCAGTCGGCGACGATCGGCAACGAGCCTTCGGTCGCGATGTTCGTGGACGACGTCTACATCCCGACCAGCAATGCGGCGATTTTCGAGTTCAACAATATCGATTCCGTCGAAGTGCTCAAAGGCCCGCAAGGCACGCTGTTCGGCCGCAACGCGACGGGCGGTGTGGTTCACGTCCATACCCGCGATCCTTCGCTGACGGAGGCCAGCGCGAACATCGAGCTTGGCTACGGGAATTATGAAACCATTACGGCAAAGGCGCTGGTGAACCTGCCGGTGACGGACAGCGTCGCGTTGAACGTCGCGGCCTATCAGGTCAACCAGGGCGATGGCTGGGGCCATGATATCTACACGGGTGACGATCTGTTCACCCGCCGCGCCTGGGGCATTCGCGGCAAGCTGCTGTTCGAACTGGGAGACCGGACCCAACTGCTGCTGTCGGGCGGCTACAATTACCAGAAGGGAACGGCCGGCATGTCGTTCCGCACCGTTGAAGGCTTCGCGGGCAGGGCCGGCATCACCCCTGAACAGGCTGGCGCCGGATTCTACGACGGGATGACGGGCATCGGGGACTACTACAAGGCGAAGTTTGCGATGGGTTCGGCGAAGCTGACCCATGACTTCGAGGGCGTTCGCTTCGTCAGCATCACGGCCTACACCGATACCAAGAACCCCAACCATTACGACATCTCGGCGCATCGCGGAAACCTGACGGCCGACTATCGGCAGGAGGAATGGGCCTTCACGCAGGAAGTTCAGTTGCTTTCGCAGGAATCCTCGAAGCTGCAATGGATCGTCGGTGCTTTCTACCTCAAGGATGCCGCGCTGTTCGACGGCGTGTTCACGGGAACCGGTCCGGCGGCAGGAACGGTGAATGGCGGCGCCAATCTCGGCCCCGCGATTCCGGTGGGACGCTATTCCAGTTCCCATGCGCGGCAGAAAACCGAGTCCATCTCGGCATTCGGGCAGGCCAGCCTTGAAATCCTGCCGGCCCTTACCGCTACGCTCGGCTTGCGCTATACTTCGGACAAGCGCTCGATCGGCTACAATGGCGGGGCGTTCGGCATAATCGGTGGGGCGGAACTGCTGGCTTCCGGGCCGTTTCCGGACAGCCGCCGGTTCAACAAGCTGACCGGCCGCTTCTCGCTGGATTACAAGATCAATGACGATGTCATGATCTACGGTGCGTTCAACCGTGGTTTCAAGAGCGGTGTCTATTCGACTTCGAGCTACAACAGCAGCACCAGAGGCGTGATCGCCGCGGTGCTGCCGGAAACGCTCGACGCGTGGAGCGCGGGTTTCAAGAGCGAGTGGTTCGATCGCATGGTCCGCTTCAATGCGGAAGGTTTCTACTACAAGATCAGCAACGCGCAGTTGCAGAACAACCTGACCAACCAGGCAGGCACCGAAATTCGCAATGCGGGCAAGTCGCGCCTCTACGGGTTCGAAGCCGAGCTTACCGTTCAGCCTACCGCCGAACTCACCATCATGGGCAGCGTCTCGGTGGTCGATGGCAAGTATACCGAATTCTCTGGTGGGCCGACCTATTTCCCTCAGGCCCCCAATGCACAGATCCCGATCCCGCTGGGCTGCGCCAGCAATCCGATCATCTTCCCACCCGGTGGCGGGGGGCCGATCTATCCCACGGGTGCCGGCACACCGCTGCTTCCGGTTCCGGGCGGGTGCGATCTCAGCGGGAACAAGACGCTGCAAACGATCCCGTTCTCCAGCAATGTCAGCGTGATCTACTCGATCCCGCTGCCCTCGGGTTCGGTGGATCTCTCGGCCAACTGGCTGCACACCGACCCTTACTATTTTGAACCGGATAACAATCCCTATATCCGCCAGGGCAAAGTGGATCTCTTCAACGGAGCGATCACCTGGAACACCGGCACCGGTGTGGGCATCCGGCTTTGGGCCAACAATCTGACGAACAAGAAGTATTACTCGTACATCGCGAACAGCGGGTCGTCCGGGGTCAAGGGCTCGCCCGCCGCGCCGCGCACTTATGGGGTAACGCTCACGGGCAGCTTCTGAACGACGGGGGGGCAGGGGGCGCCTTTGCCGGGCGTCCCCTGTTTCGATCATCATGAGGGATTGAGAATGCAGTTTGTCGCCGTCAGACGGGAAGGATCGATCACCACCGTGACGCTGAACCGGCCCGAGGCCATGAATGCCATCACGATCGAGATGCATCGCGAATTACAGGCTGCGTTCGACGATTTCGCGGCAGACCCCGCGCAGCTCGTCTGCGTGGTGACGGGAGCGGGAGAACGGGCATTCTGCGCCGGTTCCGACCTCAAGGCCGCCGCGGCGAACGGCTTGCCCGCAGAGTACCCCCGCAGCGGCTATGCTGGTCTCATAGAGCGGTTCGATTGCCCCAAGCCTTTCATCGCCGCCGTCAACGGCGTGGCGCTTGGAGGGGGGTTCGAGATTGCCCTGGCATGCGACATCATCGTCGCTTCGGGCAATGCCAGTTTCGGCCTGCCCGAACCGCTGGTCGGTGCGGTCGCGCTGGGTGGCGGTCTTCACCGGCTGGCCCGCCAAATCCCCTTGAAGCAGGCCATGGGCGCGATCCTGGCCTCGCGGCGGTTCTCCGCAGCCGACGGCCTGCGCCACGGCTTCGTCAACGAAGTCGTTCCGCCTGCCGAACTGGCGATTGCCACAAGGCGCTGGACCGACGACATTCTGCGCGCCTCCCCGGTGTCGGTTCGTACTTCCAAGGCGGTGGTCAACCGGGGGCTGGGGGAAGATTCCGTGGAAACCGCCATGCGCTGCCAGAAGGACTACCCGGAATTCGTCGCCTGGCGCGCCAGCGAGGATATCCGGGAAGGCCCGCGCGCCTTCGCGGAAAAGCGTATCCCGGTCTGGACGGGACGCTGACATGCGCAGTCGGCTATATCATCAAGTCGCAGGAGTGAACGACGTGTCCGCCAGCCTTGCCGATCCGATCAGCTTTCCCCGAGGTCCGGACTGGCGCAATCGCATTGCGCTTGCCCCGCTGACCAACTGGCAGAGCCACGATGACGGCACGCTTGGCCAGGACGAATACGATTTCCTGACCAAGCGCGCCGACGGCGGCTTCGGACTGGTAATGACTTGCGCGGCTGCCGTGCAGCGCAGTGGCATTTCCTTTCCCGGACAACTGGCTGTCTATTCCGACGATCACATCGCGGGGCTGGCCAGACTGGCGGAGGGTCTGCGGGCGCGCGGTGCGGTATCGTCGGTCCAGCTTCAGCATGCCGGGTCGCGCAGCAATCCCGAGATCAGCGGCGAGCAGGCGATGTCGCCGTTCGCTTACGCCAAACGGAACGTTCGGGCGATGACCACCGCGGAAGTGGAACGGCTGATCGAGGACTTCGTCTCTGCGGCAGTGCGCTGCGAGAAGGCCGGTGTCGACGGTGTCGAACTCCATGGCGCACATGGCTATATGCTGTGCCAGTTCCTCAATGCCGAGGAGAACCTGCGGGACGACGGTTTCGGTGGTTCCTACGAGAACCGGACCCGCATCTATCGGGAGATCATTTCGGGCATCCGCGCCGCTACGGGACCGAACTTCCAGCTCGGCGTGCGCCTGTCGCCGGAGAAGTATGCCTATGGCACCGGCGAGGCCGTGGCCTTCGCGGAAGAACTGCTGTCCGGCGGTCAGCTCGACTATCTGGACATGTCCTTGTGGGACAGCTTCAAGCTGCCCGACGATCCGCTGTATCATCCGGCCCGGCTGGTCGATCTCTTCGGGCGGCTCCCGCGCGGCAATGGCACCCGGCTTGGGGTTGCCGGGCACATCTTCTCGGCCAGAAACGCGAAGGACTGCGTCGACAGTGGTGCCGACTTCGTCTTCTTTGGACGCGGCGCGATCCTTCACCATGACATGGCGCGACGGGCTCTGGAGGAACCGGATTTCGTGTCCAGGGCATTCCCGGCAACGCGTGCCTATCTGACGGAGCAGGGAGTAGGACCGGCGTTCCAGACATATCTCGCCACGGGCTGGGCCAACTATGTGGCGGATTGAAACGCGGGATGTGCGGGGCCTTCTCGGGAGGCGCCGCGCATCCCCCGGTCGTCAGGCGGTTCGAAAATCCAGGATCGGCTTGATCGTCTTGCCGGAGCGGGAATCCGCTACAGCTTCGTTGATGCGGCTGAGCGGGTAGAACACGGAAAGGCGGTCGATCGGGAACCGGCCTTCCATGTACCAGTCGACAAGTTGCGGAATCAGCAGCGCGGGATCGCAATCACCATTGACGACGCCGCGAATGGTGCGCCCGCTGATCAGCGGAAGTATGTTCAGTCGGATTTCCGACTGCTTCGACGCGCCCAGCAGGACGCAGGTGCCGCGTTCCTTCAAGGCGCCCACGGCTGCTTCGACGAGCGCGGGAACGCCGGACGTGTCGATCGCCTGATCCACGCCACCCAAAGCGGCGAGCGTTTCGGCAAGATTCTGCTGCGAGGTGTCGATCGTGTCGGTGGCGCCCAGTTCGCGGGCGAGCGCGAGGCGCGATTCCACCCGGTCGATCGTGACGATCCGTCCGGCGCCCAATGCCTTGGCCGCCATGACCGCCGCCATGCCCACAGCGCCCGTACCGAACACGGCGATGGTCGTTTCGGGGCCGGGCTTCAGCACGTTGAGCACTGTTCCGGCGCCGGTCGAAAGTCCGCAGCCAAGCGGTCCAAGCAGTTTCAACGGCGCGTCCTTGCGAACCTTGATCGTGTTGCGGGGGCTGGAAAGCGCGTGGGTGGCGAAGGAAGACTGTCCGAAGAACACGCTGCCCAGCGCTTTGCCCTGGGCGTCATGCAGAGTTGAGGAGCCGTCCGGCCTTGCGCCTCGGAAATTGAGGAACGGATAGTTCTGGCAGTAGGCGGGGTGCTCGCTGGTGCAGGGCGCGCATTCGCCGCAAGTGTTGAAGGTGAGCACGACGTGGTCCCCCGGCGCGAAGCCGGTGATATGGGCGCCGACCGCTTCGACGATGCCCGCGCCTTCATGGCCCAGCACATGAGGAAGAGGCAGCGGCATGATCTGTTCAACGATGGAAAGGTCGGTGTGGCAAATCCCGGTTGCGACAAGTTTGATTAGAAGTTCGTCGGGGCTGGGGGCCATCAGATCGACATTCTCGACAGTGAATTCGCCATCGGCCTGGCGTGCGACGGCAGCTTGAATCTTCATGACGGTTCTTCTCCCAAAAGCGGGGTCTCTTACCCCGACATAAAGTCTCCTCATCGCGCAATCGAGTCTTCCAACTTGGGCGCGTGTGTCCGCTTCAAGGGCAGGGCACGTTGACAATACGAACGTTTTCAGTGGCTTTCCCGATTCATCCGGCAATATCGGGAGCCTTGGCTATGATAATGCAGTGTATTATTATTTGGTTGACAATACGCTGCGTTGGGAGTGATTGCTATGAGAAATAAAACAGAGAGGGAGGATGCTCATGCTGCGGTATGTGCTGCTTACGTCGGCTTCGATCGGTGGGCTGTTGACGTCCCAGGACGCTTGTGCGCAAACCGAAACCAGCATTCCCGAGATTATCGTCACTGCGCAAAAGCGGGCGGAGAATATTCAGGACGTTCCCATCGCCATTTCGGCTCTACCGGCCAGTGCGCTGGCTGAATCGGGTATTCGTTCGACTCAGGACCTTTCGCAATCGGTGGCCGGCCTCAATGTCACGCGCACCACGGAGGCGACTGTCTTCACCTTGCGCGGTATCGGCACGCAGGGCGGCTCTACCGGGCAGGACGGCGCCGTGGCGACTTTCGTCGACGGCGTCTACATGCCGTCCATGGCCGGCGCGACATTCGCGCTCAACAATATCGAGCGAATCGAGGTGCTGAAAGGGCCGCAGGGTACGCTTTATGGTCGCAATGCGACCGGCGGCGCGGTCAATGTCATCACCCGCACGCCGCAGCAGGAGTTCTCCATGGACGCCTCGCTGGGCTATGGGAACCTCCAGACGATGGAGGGCAACCTCTATGCCACCGGCGGTTTGGCCAAGGGTGTGTCGGCGGACGTCGCCGTCTATTATCGCAATCAGGACAAGGGCTTCGGCTTCAACCGCATCATCGGTAGCGATGTGAACAAGTCGCGGGACTTCATCGTGCGCAGCAAATTGCTGTTTGAAATCGGCCCCGACACCGACCTGACCCTGGCCGGCGACTATGCCCGGACGAAGGGATCGATCGCCATTGCCTATCGCCCGGTTCCGACCTCGCAACTCGTGGACGGCACCGGCTTTGCCGACTTCGTCGCCAACGGCAACGGCTATTACGACTCGCAGAGCGAATTCAATCCGATCGTCGACACGCGTTCATTCGGGGGATCGGCCAAGCTGCAACATGGCTTCGGCGACTTCACCCTGACCAATATACTCGCCTATCGCGGCGCCAAGGGCTTCCAGCGTGTCGATGTCGACGCGACGCCGCTCAAGCTGGTCGATGCGCCGTTATTCAACCGCGAGAAGCAATGGACCGAGGAAATCCAGCTTGCTTACGACAGCGGGCCGATCAAGGCGATTGCCGGGTTCTTCTACATGGATGCGAAAAGCCAGTACGATCCCTTCCAGATCGCCGGACTTGCCATCAGCGGCCAGAGCGGCGGCCTTTCGGACCGGCTGGTGATCTACTCCACGCAGCGCACGAAATCCTATGCGGCGTTCGGACAGGCCAGCTGGGAATTCGCACCGGACACGAACCTCACGCTGGGCGCGCGCTACACGATCGACAAGCGGCGGTTGAATGCCGATCAGTATTTCGCCATCGGCATACCGCTACCCGATGCATACTGCTCGGCCTATTGCCGTCCGGACGGGGACCTTTTCCCGCTGGGTTCGCTCGCCCAGTCGAAGACCTTCAAGAAGCCCACCTGGCGACTGGCGCTCGATCACAAGTTCGGGCCGGACTTCATGGTCTATGCAAGCTACAGTCGCGGCTTCAAGAGCGGGGTCTACAACCTCACATCGCCCGCCGATGCCCCCGCGCGCCCCGAAACGCTCGACGCCGGCGAAATCGGCTTCAAGTCCACGATATTCGACCGCATCCGGTTCAATGCGGCGGGATTCTACTACAAGTACAAGAACATCCAGGCTTTCCAGGTCAATGGTGCCAGCACGACCCTGACCAACGCCGCCTCGGCCAAGATCTACGGCTTCGATTTCGACTTCCAGGCGGAGATCGGCGCGGGCTTCTCGCTCAGCGGCAGCGGCGCCTATCTGCATGATCGCTATGGTGATTTCCCGGTTGCGACCATCTCGTTCCTGGAGCAGCCGGCCGGCTCCCCTCCTTATGCGGGCTATACTCCGGGGCTGGGCAACTACGTGTACCCCAATTGCGGCAATCCGGCGGACAGCGGGCAGTTCTATTGCTCGGCCAGTGGCAACAAGCTGGTCAATACGCCCGATTTCACGCTGAACCTTGCGCTCAATCACGAGCTTGAACTGGCCGGAGGCAAGCTCGTCAGCAATGTAAACTGGTCGTACAACAGCGGCTTCTACTGGGCGGTCGATAATCGCCTGAAGCAACCGAAGTTCAGCCTCTTCAATGCGCAGGTCGTGTGGTCCGCGCCAGAGGAGCGCTGGAACATCCGTGGTTGGGTCCGCAACCTGACCGACAAGAAATACCTGCTGTCGCTCAACGAGAACGGCACGGGCGACGAAGGCGTGCCGGCGCCGGGCCGTACTTACGGCGTGTCGGTCGGCTTCCATTTCTGAGCAGGAGGAAAACGTGATGGAAGCCTTCAAACTCGTTATCGGCGGCAGACTGGTCGACGGCGCGCAGATGATGCCGGTTCTCAATCCGGCGACAGAGGCGCCCGTTGCGGATTGCCCCCGTGCCGACGAAGCCCAACTCGACGCGGCCGTCGCAGCGGCGAAGGGCGCGTTCGCGGGCTGGTCTGCCATGCCGATTGCCGCGCGCCGCACTGCGCTGGGGCGGGTTGCCGACGAGATGGAGCGGCGGCTCGACGAACTCAGTCGGCTACTGACGGCCGAGCAGGGCAAGCCGTTGGACAAGGCGGTGGAGGAGATCGGCGGATCGATCTTCATCCTGCGTGCTCTTGCCGGTCTCGATCTGCCGGAACGGGTGGTGCAGGAGGATGAGGGCGGGCGCTTCGTCGAGCAACGCTACCCGCTGGGCGTCGTTGCCGCGATCACGCCCTGGAATTTCCCGGTCTCGCTGCTGGTGGTCAAGGTTTCCCCGGCCTTGCTCGCGGGCAATACCGTGGTCGCCAAGCCGGCGCCGACGACGCCGCTGACGTCGCTGCGCATCGCGGAAATGTTCAACCGGCATCTGCCGCCGGGCGTGTTCAACATGATCGTCGATGCCAATGAACTTGGCGGGGCGCTTACCGCGCATCCGGATGTGGCCAAGGTTTCCTTCACCGGCTCGACCACCACGGGCCGCAAGGTGATGGCCAGCGTTTCCAGCCTGCTCAAGCGCATAACGCTCGAACTTGGCGGAAACGATGCGGCCATCGTGCTGGACGACGTGGATCCCAAGGCCACGGCGAAAAGCCTGTTCGAAGGGGCGATGGTGAATTCCGGGCAGGTCTGCCTTGCGATCAAGCGGGCCTATGTCCACGATTCCCAATACGATGCGATCTGCGATGAACTTGCCGAACTGGCTCGGCTGGCGGTCGTGGGAGACGGAACGCAGCAGGGCGCGCAGTACGGCCCGCTCCAGAACAGGGCGCAATACGAGAAAGTGCGCGAGATGATGGCTGACGCCGCGCGGCACGGCAAAGTCATCGGCGGCGAGACGCTTGATCGTCCGGGCTACTTCATCCGCCCGGCCATCGTGCGCGACATTGGCGACGATGCGCGCATCGTCCGCGAGGAACAGTTCGGGCCGATCCTTCCGGTACTGCGCTATACCGACCTCGACGATGCGATCGCCCGTGCGAACGACACCGAGCAGGGGCTTGGCGGCACCGTCTGGGGCAAGGACAAGGCCAGGGTGCTGGAAGTGGCCGGACGGCTCGAAACCGGCATGGTCTGGATAAATTCGCACATGAACATCAGTCCCTTCGTGCCGATGGGCGGGGCGAAGCAGTCCGGCATGGGACAGGAACTCGGGCAGGGCGGGCTGGAGGAATTCACCCAGCGCCGCCTCGTCTTCGTGCCGGCCTGAGGAGGAATTTTCGGATGACTTACGACGTCGTGATCGTGGGGGCGGGGCAGGGCGGAGCGAGTGTGGCCGTGGTGCTTCGGCAGCTCGGCTTTACGGGCAGCATCGCCATCGTCGGCCGGGAGGTCGAATATCCTTACGAACGGCCGCCGCTCTCGAAGGAATACATGCTGGGCGAAAAGGCGTTCGACCGGCTCTTGATCCGCCCTTCCGGGTATTGGGCCGAGAACGGGATCGACCTCTTGCTGGGTTGCGAGGCCGTCGGGCTGGAACCGGACGCGCGTAGCGTGACGCTGCGGGACGGGCGCCGGGTACGATACGGCGACCTGATCTGGGCCGCCGGCGGCGATCCGCGTCCGATGAATTGTGCGGGACACGACCTGAAGGGCATCCATGCCGTTAGGGACCGCGCCCATATTGACGCGATCCTGGCTGAACTGCCGGATGTCGAGCGGGTGGCCATCGTCGGCGGGGGATATATCGGGCTGGAGGCCGCGGCGGCGCTGCGCAAGATGGGCAAGGACGTGACCCTGCTTGAAATCCTGCCCCGCCTTCTGGCACGCGTTGCCGGTCCGCAATTGTCGGAATTCTTCGAGCGCGAGCATCGCGGTCGAGGCGTGGACTTGCGCACCGGCATCGGCGTCACGGCATTCGAGGGACATGGAAAGCTGGAGGGTCTGCGCCTTACCGACGAGAGTTTCGTTGCCGCGCAACTGGCGATCGTCGGCATCGGAATAGTTCCGGTCGTCGGCCCGCTGCTCGCGGCGGGTGCGCAGGGCAGCAACGGGGTGGAAGTGGACGAACATTGCCGCACCAGTCTGCCGCATGTCTACGCAATCGGCGATTGTGCCGCTCATGCGAACCCGTTCGCCGACGGCAGCGTCATCCGCGTGGAATCCGTCCAGAACGCCAACGATCAGGCGAGCTGCGCGGCGAAAGCAATCGTCGGCGATCCGCAGCCCTACCGCGCCACGCCATGGTTCTGGTCCAACCAGTATGACCTACGGCTACAGACCGTGGGGATTTCCGCGGCGCATGACCAGACTGTCCTGCGCGGCGATCCCGCGACGCGCAGTTTTTCGGTGGTTTACCTGAAGGAAGGCCGGATCATCGCCTTGGACTGCGTCAATCAGGTGAAGGACTATGTGCAGGGGCGCAAGCTGGTGGAAGCAGGCGCCAGAGTGGCTGTCGAGCAGCTTGGCGATGCATCGTTGCCGCTGAAGCAGCTCCTGACGGCCTGAGATTTAGTTCGTGCATTTAAGATATGCATCATTATGATATGTATGATTCGATGACGCGCAAGCCGTCACGGATCAAGGAGAGGAACCGAGATTGGCGAAGGGCAAGGTCATAATCAGCTGCGCGGTGACGGGCGCGATCCATACGCCGAGCATGTCCCCGCATCTGCCGGTGACGGCTGAAGAGATCGCCGAAGCCGCCATCGGGGCGGCGAACGCGGGGGCTGCGATCATCCATCTGCACGCCCGCAATCCCGTTGACGGCCGGCCTGATCAGAACCCCGATCTCTTCGAGCCTTTCCTGCAAGTCATCCGCCAGCGCAGCGATGCCGTAATCAACCTCACCACCGGCGGACATCCTTCCATGACACTGGAAGAACGTCTGCGGCCCGCCACGCGCTTTCAGCCGGAAGTCGCCTCCTTGAACATGGGTACGATGGGCTTCGGCCTGTTTCCGATGCTTGCGCGCTACAAGGACTGGAAGCACGACTGGGAACCGCAGGTTCTCGAAGCGTCTCGGGATCTTGTGTTCAAGAATACCTACAAGGACATCGAGGGACTGCTCGAACTGCTGACGCCGCTCGGCACCCGGTTCGAGTTCGAGTGCTACGATACCAGCCACCTCTACAATCTGGCTCATTTCCTCGATCGCGGTCTCGTGAAGGCGCCGCTGTTCGTCCAGACCTGCTTCGGCATTCTCGGCGGCATCGGCAGCCATCCCGATGACGTGATGCACATGAAGCGCACGGCGGACCGTCTGTTCGGCGACCAATACGAATGGTCCGTCCTGGGCGCCGGTGCGCGGCAGATGGGCATCGTTGCCATGGCGGCATCGATGGGCGGAAACGTTCGGGTCGGTTTGGAGGATTCGCTCTGGGCAGGTCCCGGGCGGTTGGCCGAGAGCAATGCCGAACAGGTGCGAAGCGCGCGCGAAATCATCGAAGGAATGGGGCTTTCCGTGGCAACGCCCGATGAAGCCCGCGAAATTCTGCATCTCAAGGGAGCGGATCGCACCGCCATCTGAGCGGAAAAGCCGCAGTTAGGATCGATGTGACAGGGACAAGAAGCGGACCTCTGGTCGGGATAAAGGTACTGGAGATGGCGGGTGTCGGTCCCGGCCCGTTCTGCGGCATGATGCTGGCCGACATGGGTGCAACCGTGCTGCGTGTGGAAAGGACCGGAGCGCCGCCGATCGTACCGCCGATCGACCCTGCCAAGAATCTTCTGCACCGAGGGCGCGAGATCATCAGCCTGGATCTCAAGTCCGAGGAAGGTCTCAATAAACTGCTGGCCCTTGCCGACGCAGCCGACGTTCTGCTGGAAGGGTTTCGTCCCGGCGTAATGGAGCGGCTTGGCCTGGGGCCTGATGTGCTGCTGGCGCGGAACGAAGCGCTCGTATACGCACGCATGACCGGGTGGGGTCAGGATGGGCCGATGGCCCACTTCGCCGGGCACGACATCAATTACTTCGCAATGTCGGGCAGCTTGATGATGTGCGGCCGCGAGGCGGAAATACCGTCCCCTAATCTCAACATGGTGGCGGATATGGGCGGTGGCGGCATGCTCATGGCTTTCGGCATCGTTTGCGGGGTGCTGGAGGCCCGTTCGAGTGGAAAGGGACAGGTGATCGACGCGGCGATGACCGAGGGAACTGCGCTTTTGACGGCGATGATCCACGGTTATCGCGCGATGGGAAGATGGACTGATAAGAGAGGCGCCAATCTTCTGGACGGTGGAGCGCCATTCTACGACGTCTATCGAACCGCGGACGGCAAGTTCATGGCTGTTGGGTCGATCGAGCCAAAATTCTACCGTGAATTGATCACAGGACTGGGAATCGATCCGCAATCCTTGCAGCCTCAACATGACAAAAGCGCTTGGCCGGCCATGAAAACCCGCTTTGCTGCTATCTTTGCGAGTCAGACCCGTGCTCACTGGGAGCGTATCTTTTTCGAGCGCGATGCCTGCGTAACCCCGGTACTGTCTCCCGACGAAGCGCAAACCCATCCCCATGCGCGCGCGCGTAATATGTTTGGCGTTATTGAAGATGTGGCGCAGCCGATGCCGGCTCCACGTTTCAGTCGTACGCCAGGAATCATTGCATCTCCGCCACCCGTCGCCGAGGCCAATTGGAAAGACATTTTCGAATCTTGGCATGGTAGCCAAGATGCCTCTCAAATAGCAGTTCGAATTTGATTTAATTGCATTAGAGTTACAATGGAGCATCCGACATGGCATGGCTTGATACTGCGGCGCATTGGTTTTGTGACGGAATGAGTCAAACGGCCGAACCATTGTGGATTGTAATCGAGGATACATTCGAAGCCGCTGGGACACGGTCTACGTCGTTGGCCAATAACGAGCAGGAATGGCCCAAGCATAGCTCAGGTTCAGAACATTGCGCCGGAAAAATCAACGATTGGACACCCTGATTTACTGTTAGCGGTGCGAGGAACCCAGCTGACCATACCCATCATCGAATTTCGATGTTTCGAGCGCTGCCGATCCTGACATGAAGAATCTCGATGAGATTTTGAACGGCTTTCTAGGACTGAGCAAGGATTCCTCTGGCTTGGCCGCGTAGCACGTCCCGGCTGTTGATTGTGGGCAGGCTCGCCTGTTTTTTCCCACATCGGGTGCTGCAACGAGCGCCGGCACCTTCATTTCATCACGGCGTCAATCATCGCCACCTGTGCTGGGCCCGTTCCGTGTTCGGTCGTCATGCTGCGGGCAATCGTACGAGCACTGAGGGGGGGCGGGATGCGTGCGGATCAGTTCCGGGGCTGACGGCATCGGCGACGAAACAGGTCGTTGCGCCTTCCGTGGTTCCGGCACCATCGGTGCAGTTGCTGCTCCGTTGTTATGATCGCGCCTTAGGGAATGAACTGCAGCGCTTCATTGAACTGACGAGCCGATACTCCGCCTTGATAGGCCTCGGCGAGGATCGCTGTCTTCTCGGTATTCGAAAACTTCCTGCGCCGTTCGGTTGGTAAGACGAGGCCCGGACCGGGCAGAAGACGCAGATCTCCCGGCACTGGGCAAAGCGCGGGACAAGACCCGTCGCGCTCCGTGATCTGCGCCTGGCTTCGGCATGGATCTTTGGGGCGATCTGCCCCGCAGAAGGCAAAGGCGCCCTGCTGGACATGCATCTCGCCGGAATCAGAAGTCAGGTCGCACCCGGCGCTCACGCCGTGCTCATGCTCGATCGGGGCAGGATGGCACATGCCTGGCAAACTTGATGGGGTGGGCGGTCCCCGACGGCATCGATGTGCCATAGTGGAGATGTTGAACACCACTTGAAGGAGGCGTCCGCGCCGGAGGTTACCACAATCGGGTTGGATATCGCCAAGAGTTCGTTTCACGCGCACGGCGCCGGAGCGTGGCGAGGCAGTCTTCAGTCGTAAACTGAGCCACAGCAAGCTGCTTGAGTTCTGCGCTAAGGCCATCGGCGAGATGCCGTTTCTGGTCATCCATGGGCGCTGGAACGTCAGATCAGCGTCTCCTATGCCGACGACCTATACGAACAGCTCGTCAATTCGCGCCACAGTGCAAAGGCGATCTTCACGCCCCGCGAAGGGGGGCGAGCACGTCGGCGCGGATAACATGATCTATGCCTGCGACCTGATCTCTGACTGGTTTGCCGAGGCCCTCGGCGGCCGCACCTCAAAGTGCTACCTGCTGTTTGGCGCGTCGTTCCCGATCTCCTCCTATCGGGAGCGGCACGCCAAATCAGGAATCCTGTTGCGGATGGGGTTGCCCGAGGTCGTGAGGAATTTCGCTCGACCGGGCGGCTGTCAATGAGCCGGACTTGCGTGCCCCACCGTCGGTTTCTCGGACAAGATGTGTCCGTCGCTTGGTGGCATGCTCGAGTTCTATAGAATTATGCGATCGATAACTATCAAATCAATAAATTTGAAAGATGATTATTAATCCAGCAGTCAGGCCTGAAGGATCGAGAATCCATCCGAGGTATCAAAAATCTCAAGGGAGAGAATTTATGCGTCCCACCTTCATCGTGGCCCTTCTCACGACATCGTGCGCGGTGATGGCCGCGCCAGCGTTTGCCCAAGATAGCGGAGGCGCAAGTACTGCAGTAGCAGGCGATACGTCCGGGGACATCGTTGTGACGGCACAGCGCCGCAGCGAACGTCTCCAGGATGTGCCCATAAGCGTCCAGGCGGTCAGCGGCGATGCGCTGCGCAACGCGGGTGTCAGCGATCAGCGCCAGCTGGCGCTGATCTCGCCTAGTCTTCAAGTTCAGCAGGACAACAACTACGCCGTGCGCGGCGTTGGCACCCAGACCTTCGCGAACACCATCGAGTCAAGCGTCGCGACCGCGATCGACGACGTGACGCTCGGCAGCCGCGTGCTGAACGGCAACCCATTCCTGGACGTTGCGCAAGTCGAGGTGCTGAACGGGCCGCAAGGCTTGCTCTTCGGCAAGAACGCTTCGGCCGGACTCGTCAATATCAATACGACCCGCCCGCAACTCGGCAAGTACGGCGCATCTTTCGATGCCGAGGGTGTCTCGCGCGCACGTCCCGCCTCGGATGGTATGGGCGCGCTGGCACGCGCCACGGTGAACGTGCCGATCGGCGAGAATTCGGCCCTGCGCGTGAACGGCATCTATCGCTACGACGAAGCCCTCGTGCGCAACATCCGCGAGAATGCCTACGGACGTTTCGATCCCGATTTCCGCCAATACGGCGCCCGCGCAAAGTTCCTTTACGAGCCGACCGATCAGCTTTCGGTTTATCTGCTGGGCGAATACTTCCAGCAGCGCGGAATTGGAACGATCTTCGACGGTACTTACCGGTCTCCGGGCGCTCGCAGCGTCAATGAGCCTTACCTGACTGCGGCTGGCATCAGGCCAAGCGCGACCAATCTCTATGCCCTCAGTGACGCACCCGCGTTCCGGGATCTGAACACCGGTGGTGCGCAGGCCAGCGTCTCCTATGCTTTCGACAACGGCTGGACGCTGAGCAATGTCTTTGCCTGGAAGGCTTACTCGCTCGACCAGCAGATCGACGGTGACGGCGTCTCTGCGAACGGTGCCAACGTGAATGCCCAACGTGCGCATTACGACCAGTACAGCAACGAGATCCGGCTGGCTCTGCCTAACAGCGGGCGGCTGACGGGTCAGGTCGGACTGTACTATTTCAAGTCCATCCTCGATCAGCAGAGCCAGATCGCCGGCAACAACCTGATTCCCGACTTCGTCGCTGTGAACCCGCCGTTCTGCGTGGGTGCGGCTATCGGGGGAGGCTGCTCGGTCAGCAACAGCTACTTCCTCGGGCAGGACAAGGACTATCGCCTCACCAACCGCAGCTACGCTGCCTTTGGCCAATTCACCTATGCCGCGACGGATGCCCTCAAGCTGATCGCCGGGGCTCGCGTGACCCGCGACAAGGTGGGTATCGACCTGCTCCAGAATGTCGACAACTACTTCGTCGTGCTTGGCGTGCCGAATGCGGCCTATGATCAGTCCCACAGCGCGACGACGCTGAGCTATCGGTTCGGCGCGCAATACAACTTCAATCGCGACCTCATGGTCTATGCCACTTATGGTCGCGGGTGGAAGGGACCGGGAATGAACGACACGGGGGCCAGCATCGATGCAACGCTGCGCGTCCTTCCCGAGCGGGCCGACACGGCTGAGGTTGGCATCAAGTCGACCTTGTTCGACCGCCTGCTGACGCTCAACGTCTCTGCTTTCCACACCGAGTTCAGCAACCTCCAGGCACAGACCTTCGATACGGATCTTCGCACGTTCGTGATCGGCAATGCCGGTAAGGCGACCAGCCAGGGGTTCGAAGCGAACGCTTCTTTGCGTCCGTTCCGGGGCTTCTCGCTGAACGGCAACGTCGCATACGTTGATGCCAAATACGACAGCTTCGTGGGTGCGCAGTGCTACCCTGGGCAGAATGGCGGCTGCGGCACATTCGATGCCTCGGGCAATCGTCTGACGTTCGCCCCGAAGTTTACCTCGACTGTCTCGGCGTCGTACGAAGTGCCGGTGAGCGACAGTACCTCGCTCGTGCTCGACGGCAGCTATTACCACCGCAGCAGTGTCGAATCGATCGTGAGCGCACCTCCGGGTTCGACAGTACCTGCGATCGATATCTTCAATGCCAGCATCGGCCTGCGGTCCGATCGTTTCTTCGCAGCATTGTTCTGCAAGAACTGCACGAACAAGGTCTATGCGGTCACAACCGGCATCGAGCCTGGCGACAGCAATGCCGGTATCCTGACCATCAACCAGCGTATCGGTATCGACTCCGTGCGCTCGATCGGTCTTCGTTTCGGCTTCAATTATTGATGCCTGCGGGGGAGCGGGAAATGTTCCGCCTCCCCCATTTCGAAGAAAAGTGCGATAGGTGATCGTCGTGACGCTCTTGCGCCATTTCAAATCGCCATCGGCGTTTCCTGGCGCCGCTCCGATGGTCGCGAGTTGGGCAGCGGCGCAGGAGGTGCGGCTAGCCTTTAGCGATGCCTATCGGTGGCATTTCGCAGAACAGTCGTCCGTGAAATCCATAAGGTGGATGGGTCGTCATAAAGGCAATTGATTTCTCAAGTGAAAAGCGAGGTGGCATTAGGAAGGGATGCCCCGCGAGGGCGCGGAAAAGATCAATTGGAGAGGGTTTATGATCTGCAGTTCCGGTTTGCCGGTCGGGGGCGTTGCTCTCTGATGGCTGATGGAATCAAGCGAGGCGTCGGCCACCAGCCAATGCCGGAAACTCTCTTCCCTGATCCCTACTCGCCGGAGGACTGTTCGCCGTCCCGTTCCTTCAAACGACAGCAAGGCCGCCATGCCGTGAGCAGCGCCGCCATCAGGTTGGCAGTCGGCTTTGGCGTAGCCCTGACAGCCGTTTCGGTCTCTGCGGGATCACCTGCATCGTTCCGTGATCTGAACCATAACGGCACGCTGGATCCTTACGAGGACGCTCGCCTCGACGCGCGCGCGCGGGCGGATGATCTGATGCGCAGGATGACTTTGGAAGAGAAGGTCGGCACGCTCCTGCACGGCACGCTTCCCGCAATCGGCAATCCGTTCGGAGCTTCCGATAAAGGGTATGACCTGCCGGCAATCGAGAAGCTCATCGCCGATCGGCGTATCACCAGCATGATCAGCCGGCTCGCCATGTCGCCGTCCGCCTTTGCGGCGCAGAACAATGCGGTTCAGCGTCTCGCCGAGAAATCGCGCCTTGGCATTCCGGTCACGATCAGCACCGATCCGCGCAACCACTTTTCGGTCGTGGCCGGAGCAAGCGTCGCGGCGTCGGGATTCACGCAGTGGCCGGAACCCTTGGGCATGGCAGCACTGGGAAATCTCGAGACGGTCCGCCGGTTCGGGGGCATCGCGGCGCGTGAATATCGCGCGGTGGGGCTTCACATGGCACTTTCACCGCAGGCGGATCTTTATACGGAACCGCGCTGGTCGCGCGGCATAGCGACATTCGGTGCAGACCCCGCCAGGGTTTCGGCGCTTTCGGCGGCCTATATCGAAGGGTTCCAGGGGAGTGCGTCCGGCCTCAAGTCGACCGGCGTGGCGACTATCGTCAAGCATTTCGCCGGCTACGGCGCGGAACCTGAAGGTTTTGACGCGCACAATGCCTATGGTGCGCGGGTCACGTTGACCAACGAGAGTTTCGCACGCCATCTGGCCGCATTCGAAGGTCCGCTCAAGGTTCGCAGCGCGGGCCTCATGCCGACTTACGCGATCGTCACTGGCGTAACGCTGGACGGCAAGCCGCTGGAGCCTGTCGGTGCAGGCTTCAACAGCCGTTTGCTGCAGGACCTGTTGCGTAAAAAGCTGGGTTATCAAGGATTGATCGTATCCGATTGGGGCATAGCCAACGACTGCCCGGCGGCATGCTCCGCGCCGACGGCGCAAAATCCGCAAACGCCGATGGCCATCGCCATGCCCTGGGGCGTCGAAGGGCTCTCGCAGGAAGACCGCATTGCCAAGGCGGTGATGGCAGGAGTCGACCAAATCGGTGGCTTCGACGATCCGGCGCCGATCCTTGCTGCGGTCCGCGCGGGGAAGATTACCATCGCTCGTCTGGACGAGGCCGTCCGCCACGCCCTGAACGTGAAGTTCGAACTGGGCTTGTTCGACAATCCTTACGTAGACGAAGCCGAGGCGACGCGCGTGGCGAACGACCCTGCCTCGATCGCGCTGGCCGACCGCGCGCAACGCGAGGCGCAGGTCCTGCTGGAGAACCGCGGAAATACACTTCCACTTACGCCAGCACGCCGAAAGATCTGGCTTTATGGTGTCGGACGCGAGGCCGCCGTTGCGGCCGGACTCACCGTGGTCAGCAATCCTTCCGACGCCGACGTGGCGCTGGTCCGGTTGGCGACACCAGCGGAAAAGCTGCATCCCAACAGCTTCTTCGGTGCCATGCAGAATGAAGGGCGGCTTGATTTTCGCGATGGCGACAAGGACTATGAGGCGTTGAAGGCGGTGGCGGGACGGCTTCCCGTGATAGTTGCCATCGACCTCGATCGGCCTGCCATTCTCACCAATGTCAGCGACAAGGCGGATGCGCTACTCGGCTTGTTCGGGGCAAGCGATGCGGCTTTGCTCGACGTGGTCCTCGGACGGGTAAAGCCGCTTGGCCGTCTCCCGGTGGAGCTACCGCGATCGATGACCGCCGTCGAATCCCAGCGACCGGATCTCGCCAATGACAGCGAGGCCCCCCTCTATCCAGTGGGCGCAGGCCTGTCGCTGAAGGGGGCAAAATAATCGACCGCCGGCGTCGCTTTTGCCTCCTCGGTGGGGGGCTGCTTGATTGGGCAAATCGGGATTTGGGCAACAAGACGTCGGAGCGTCACCCGATGCGGCGCAAAGCTGAGGCCGTCACGGTCCCATGCAGATAACGCAGCTGCCTTACCGTTCGCCGGCCATCGAAGGCGACGCCGAGATGGCCCCAACGCGAGCGATAGCAACGGGATCGGCTATATCCATCCGGCCGTAGGCCGACAGAGCCGCCGAGCTTCGAGCTACCACTCGTTTTCTGAAATGCGCGATGCGCAGGCCCGACCTGAAAGCCGTGACCGGCACGCTGGCGGAGCGGGGCGAGCTCGACGCCAGTCGGACTTCGGATGTGGTCGTTCGAAGAGACGGGTGAGCGATCACGGTCAATCGATCATGCCGGTGCCGCCGGCTGGCAACAAAAGCCCCGCGATGGTCATCGGATGGTACGCTACTGAATTTGTGTTCGAACGTCGTTGGCCGGAGCCGTCACGCGAAAAGCGTTTCCTTAATCGCTATGCTTGGAGAGTGATATCTCATGTTTGATAGACGTAGTGCATTGAGACTGGGAGCAGTAGCCGGAATTTCCGTTAGCGGCGCAAGCGCCGCCGCTCGGACCACGCGGCCCAGTTCGCCCATCACGAACGAAGGTCCGCGACGTGCCGACCGCGGGGACGGGACTTATGTCAATCCGATACTCGCGGGCGATTTCCCCGATCCCACGATCCTGAAAGATGGCGAAGACTATTACCTCACCCACTCCTCGTTCGAGGCGGCGCCCGGCCTGCTGATTTGGCACTCTCGCGATCTGGTGAACTGGACGCCGGTCGGCCCAGCGCTGGCCAGGCCACTGGGCACGGTGTTTGCGGTCGATCTCGTGAAGCACGAGGGGCGATACTACATCTACATCCCCTTCATGGCCGCGCCCTGGTCAAAGGACCTCGAGAGTTTCGCCAACATCTACGTTATCCACGCCGAAGACATTCGCGGGCCGTGGAGCGATCCCGTCAACCTCGGCATCGGCGGCCTCATCGACCCTGGCCACGTCGTGGGCGAGGACGGTAAGCGTTATCTGTTCCTGAGCGGCGTCAACCGCGTGCGCCTTACCGACGATGGCCTCGCGACCGATGGCCCGGTTGAGAAAGTCTATGATGGCTGGAAATACCCCGACAATTGGGTGACCGAAGCCTACTCGCTGGAAGGCCCCAAGCTGTTCCGCCGGGGAGAGTGGTTCTACCTCGTCACCGCCGTGGGCGGCACGGCCGGTCCGCCGACTGGGCACATGGTTTGCGTCGCGCGCTCACGCTCGATCCACGGCCCCTGGCAGGACTGCCCGCACAATCCCATTGTGCGCACATGGAACCCCCAAGACAAATGGCTCTCGCGAGGGCATGCCAGCTTGGTCGAGGGACCCGCCGGGGATTGGTGGGCGGTCTATCACGGATACGAAAACGGCTTCTACACCCTCGGCCGACAAACCCTGCTGGAACCGATCCGCTGGAATGCCGATGGCTGGCCCCGCGCCATGGGCGGCGACCTCGCCAGGCCCCTTCCCGTACCGCGGGGCGGGAAGACGGGGCCGCATGGTATGGCCCTGTCGGATAACTTCACCACCTTCGCGCTCGGCACCCGCTGGCGATTCTACAATCAGGCGCCGACCGAAAGCAACCGCGCCCGCGTTCGGATCGGCGGCGTCCTTGAACTGGCGGCCAAAGGCACCGGACCGCACGACACATCGCCACTGACACACCTTGTCGGTGACCGGGCTTACGAATGCACCGTAAGTCTCGAACTGGACGGCGAAGTGGAAGCTGGCCTGCTGCTGTTCTTCAACGACCGCCTGTTCATGGGCATGGGTTGCACCGGCGAGCGCATGGTGAGCTATCGCGGCGGCAAGGCGAGTTACTGGCAGGAACCTATCGCGAAGAGCCGCGTGCTGGACCTGCGCATCGTCAACGACCGCAACATCGTAACGATGTACCACCGCGTGCCCGGCGGCGACTGGATCCGACATTCCGTGCGCAGCGAAGTCTCCGGCTATCACGCGAACACGATGGATGATCTCGCCAGCCTGCGTCCGGCCCTTTTCGCAAGCGGCAAAGGTACGGCCCGCTTCCGCGATTACCGCTACCGCACACTGCCGGACACCCAGACCTGAAGATCCGTCCGGTATCCATCGCGGTTTGCCGACCCAGGCTCGAAACCGCCTTGCCCTTCAGCTAATCACTGATTAGATAAGGGTGAGGCGAGCGAGTCCGAGGGCATCCCGCCGAGGAACGTTGGCGGGAGAAACAGGCTCGATGAGTGGTTCATTAAAATACGGCGTTTCGGCGTACAGCTATACCGATGACTACGGCTCGGTGATGACGTTGGAAGACGCGTTCGATCACATCGCAGGAACCGGAGCGACCGGGATCGAGATTCTCGGTGAAGCACAGATCGAAGGTTACCCAGAGCCTTCGAGCGCCTGGCTGGATACCTGGTTCCGCCTACTCGACACCTACAAGCTCGAGCCAACGAACATGTGCTCGTGGGTCGATACGCGCGTGACTCTTGCGCGCAATTTGACCGTCGAGGAAGGGGTGGCCGATCTCGCGCAGAACCTGAAGCTCGCGCATCGTCTCGGCTTCAAATTCCTGCGCCCCAAGTTCGGTGTCATTTCACACGATCTTATCCCGGACCCGAACTGGGAGGCATATGTCGAACGCAATCTCGATCTTGCCAATGAACTGGGGATCGTGATCTGCCCCGAAATTCATGCGCCTACGCCGATCAAGCATGAAGTCGTCGATGGCTACATCAACTTCATCGAGCGAACCGGCACCAGCAATTTCGGCCTGATGATCGATACCGGAATTTTCCAGGATCGTCCGCTGACCCATTGGGGATCGCATCAGATCAACGATGAGGCTCGGAAGCACATGGAGTTTCTCAACGGTATCCGCGTAAATCCGGAGGAACTGCTCGATATCGCCAAATACGTGGTCTTCATTCAGGCCAAGTTCCACGACATCAACGACGAGCTGGAGGACCAGAACATCCCTTGGCGACCGGTCATGTCGGCTATCAAGCGATCGGGCTACTCCGGCTACCTGTCGAGCGAGTACGAGGGCTGGCGCGCTCCCTGGCGATCGATTGATCAGGTCAGGCGTCAACAGGTTCTGCTGCGGCAATTGGAACGCGAATTCGACGAAGGTCTGCTCGCCTGAATTCTTCCTCTTTTTTCCGGTATATCAAACGGAGAGCGGCAATGCTCGAACATCAGTTGATTCAAAGCACGGGATTTCGCAACTTTGGGCCGGAAGGCCAGCGCGAAGGGTTCGCCGTGCGCATTCGAATTCCCAATTATCACGGTACGCGCCTGTCGCAGCTCGATGGTTTCGACGTGACGATCGACGGTGAGTTCTTCAGTTTCGAGAAGAACCGTTTCGGCATTCGCGACGAAGTCTACACGCTGGAGGAGATGCGCGAGGAAATCGTGGCGCGCTGGGGCATGTTCGAATGGGGAGAGATCCTTGTCGACAAGCCCGGCGGTCTAGCGCCCGGCATCCACAAGGTCGAGGTCAAGGCCCGGATCCGCTATTCTTACTTCCCACCGGACGTCCATATCTTCCCGATGCATGCGGAGCGCCTCGCGACCATCTGCGTCGCCTGAAGAAGCGTTGAAAAAATGGCCGGCGGACAAGGGGCTCGCTCCTTGTCCGCCGGCTTTTGGATGGTTGCAACTCTCGGCCCGGTCGGAGCCAGAGAATGGTCGGTCCTGTTGCATTGCGCGACGCATATCACGGGGACCGGAACGAGGTGGATGCAAAGGGATGCGGCTGACCCGACTGTCCCTTGCCCCGTTGGCTGTGCGCTTATAAATCCAGTCCGAAGCGAACACCGATCGTGCGAACCGAGTCCCACGACCAGCGCTGGGTGTAAGTAAGAGCGCCGACGTTGATGCCGTCGCCGGCCTCGACTTCCGACGACACCGCACGGATTTCGTTGAAGCAGTTCTTGCAGAAGATAGCGGCACTCCATCCCTGCCCATTGATCCCCAAGTGTGCTTCCACCGTATCCCACGCGGGGACGAACGCGCCCGGCGCGTAATCGGTCAGCAATGACGAGCGATGGTAGAAGCTCCCTCCGACGACAGCCGAGAGCGCTTCTGATAGCGGTTGCTCGTAGTCGGCGCTCACGACCGATGTGAACCGGGCAGATTGCGGAACACGCCGGCCCGACACGTCGAAGGTACCAGTCGCGGTGCAGCTTGCCGACACTTGCCCAGGATAGCATTCGCGGCCGGGATAGGAATCGTACTTGGCATCGAGGATGGTCGCACTGGCGCCGAGCGTCAGCCCCGGAAACGGACGGGCCTGAACGCTGATGTCCACACCCTTGGTCGTTGCCTTGGCCGCGTTTGCAAGAGTGATCGCCCGAAGTGCCGCGTTGAACGCCTGCACCTGCAGGTTGTCGAACTTGGTGTAGAACGCCGAAACGCTCACATTGACGCGCCTGTCGAACAGCGATTGCTTGAGGCCGATTTCACCGCCCTTCGAGATCTCGGGCTCGACCGACAGGTTGGCTCCGGGGGCGGGAGAGGCATTTGAGAAGCCTGGCCCCTTATAGCCGTGTCCGTAGAAGCCATAGAGCAGCGTCGTTGGGGTGGCTTCCCAGTCGGCACCGACCTTCCAGCTGAAGTTGGTGTTCTTGGCCGTACCATCGAAACGATTGTTGGGAACGCCAAGCGTCACAAAGTAGGGGTTGACGTTCTCGCTCAGAAGGAGGCCGACACGGTCATGCGTGACGCGTCCGCCTCCCGTCAGCTTCAGACTGTCGGTGACGCGGAAAGTGAACTGCCCGAAACCGGCGAAGCTTTCGTTTGTATTCAGACCCGCAAAGTCTTGGCCGAGGAAGGCCAGATTGCTGACCGAGCAAGCCGGGGGAGGACCTGCGGTGACCGGTGCGTTCACGCAGAACGGAAATCCGCCGACCGCTGCATCGGGTATGCCGTTGTTGCCGGCGCGACCACCCGAGAACTTGTTGCGCGAATAGAAGTAGTAGAGGCCGAACTGGCCGGACAGGCGGCTTCCTGCCGGCAGCGTGACACGGAGTTCGTTCGAGAACTGGTCGTAGTCGCTTTTGGAGGCATTCACGTTGAGATAGTTGATCGGCGTGAAATCGGAATCAAACGTGAAGTCCATTTTGTAGGTCTTCCACGCGGCGATGTTGCTGATTTCGATTCCGTTATCGAGCGTGAGTGCCAGCTTCGCCTGCGCGCCGCCCGTCGACAGGTCGCGATAGAATGGGCCATCGACGACGGAGGTCAGGTTCCGCGAAGATGGTGTGATGCCATAGCCCGCCAGGACGTCCGTGTACTGGCTTCCAGCGCCGAGCGAGCGATAAGTGTAATCGTACATCCCGGAAAGGCCTGAGAACTTGGCATAATCACCGATGATGTAGGCGGAGAAATTCGAGGCGGGCTCCACCAGCAGCTTCGCGCGTACGCCGTACTGCTCGACGTTCGCATCGCCCCGGGTCGGGGTGGTGTGGATGATGCGCGTTAGCGAATCCTGGCTCGAATATGTCGTGTTGATACGCAGAGCCGCCTGCTGGCCGAGAGGCACATTGCCAGTGCCGCGAAGGCGAATGCCGAGACCATCCTTGCCGTCACGATACCGGCTTGTACCCTCAGCGTCGAACGAAGCGCTCGTCTCGTTGAGCTTGGGCTGAGTGGTCGTGATGTTGATCACGCCGGCAGAGGCATTCTTGCCGAACAGCAGGCCCTGCGGACCGTTAAGAACTTCGATCCGCTCGACGTCGTAGAAGCCGATGTTCGCGAAGTAGCGGCTGCCCAGAACGACATCGTCGATGACTTGCGTGACGCTGGATTCCACGGTGTCGGCGAAGGATGCCGTTCCGATACCGCGGATCGAGAACTGATTGTCCTGTCCGGCCTGAAGGCTGGGGGCCAGCTTCGTCACCGAGGCTAGATCGTTGATTCCTTTCTCCTTGAGATCGTTCGCGCCGATCACGGTCACGCTGACGGGGACCTTCATCACGTTTTCGCTGCGCCTCTGGGCAGTCACAATGATTTCGGCGATCTGTCCGTCGCCTGTACTCCGTCCGTCCTGGGAGGTCTGCGCGTAAACTGTCGTATGCGCGCAGATGACCGTGATTATCGCTGTGGAACCGAGTTTTCCTGCAAGTATTGAACCCTTCATGTCATCCTCCTTTTATGTTTTCTTCAAAACCTCTTCTAACATCCCCTGAATGTGAAGCGCCTTCATCTCGAAAGCCGCTCATGCATCGCAACAGGCGTTGTTCTTCATCGAAACCGGGGACGAGGCTCTGGGCGGCATTGCTGTAAGACCTAGCCTTGCAAGCAAGGCCGCGTCTTCCTTGTCGCCGCAGTTGCCGGTCGTCAGCAACTTGTCACCACTGAAGATCGAGTTGGCGCCTGCAATGAAGCATAGCGCCTGCGTTGAAGCGCTCATGCTCTCGCGGCCGGCTGAAAGTCGCACCATCGATGTGCCCATGGTGATCCGGGCGACAGCAACTGTCCGGACAAACTCGATGTCGTCCAGGCGGGCCATCGGAGTCCCCGTCAGCATG
The DNA here is from genome assembly GCF_058273105.1 of Novosphingobium sp. BF6. Lineage (NCBI taxonomy): Bacteria > Pseudomonadati > Pseudomonadota > Alphaproteobacteria > Sphingomonadales > Sphingomonadaceae > Novosphingobium > Novosphingobium sp. BF6. The sequence continues at coordinate 121,917 of NZ_CM177776.1, read as the reverse complement.
TCGCCCAAAACCGTCCCCGCGACCGGCACCAGCGCGTTCAGCGGAATGCTTTGCGGGTGCTGCGGCAAAGTCGCCAGAACGTGGAGGAAGGCCACCCGGTCCTCCCGGCTCTCGCCCATCCCTACGATCCCTCCCGAGCAGACCCGGATGCCTGCCGAGCGGACGCGCTCCAACGTATCGAGGCGGTCCGAATAGGTACGGGTCGTCACGACCTCGCGGTAGTATTCGGCAGAAGTATCGATATTGTGGTTGTAGTAATCGAGACCCGCCTCGGCCAGCATCAGCGCCTGCATGTCCGAGAGCATGCCCAGCGTCATGCATGTTTCGAGACCCATCTCCCGCACGCCCTCGATCATCGCGAGAATGGCGCCCATGTCGCGATCCTTTGGGTTGCGCCACGCTGCCCCCATGCAGAACCTGGTAGATCCGCTCGCCTTGGCCCTGCAGGCCGCTTCCAGTACAGTCGTGACATCCATCAGCTTGGTGGCCTTGACCCCCGAAGCCGCGGCCGAGGACTGCGAGCAGTATCCGCAGTCCTCGGCGCAGCCTCCCGTCTTGATGGAGAGCAATGTCGAGAGCTGGACTTCCACAGGGGAATGGTAGCAACGGTGGACCTCGGCGGCGCGGAAAAGCAATTCGGGGAAGGGCAGTTCGAAGAGCCGCGCAATTTCTTCGCGCGACCAGTCGTTGCGCGGTGTGGCAGCCTGCGGGCAGGGTTGGCCTTCAGGATTGCCGTACGATGTGGTTTTCATGCGTTGTCCCTTATCCCGCCGAGACAAATGTATTTGGTTTCGACGAATTCCTCGATGCCGTAGCGCGAGCCTTCACGGCCGAGACCGGAAAGCTTGATGCCTCCGAACGGCGCTTCGGCCGTGGAGATAAGCCCGGTGTTGACGCCGACCATTCCGTATTCGAGCGCCTCGGCAACGCGGAAGACGCGGGCCAGATCGGAAGCATAAAAATAGGATGCTAGTCCGAACTCGGTATTGTTGGCCTGCCGAATGACATCGCTCTCATCCGCGAAGCGAAAAAGGGGAGCAACCGGGCCGAAGGTCTCTTCCCTCGCCACATCCATCGAAGGCCGCATCCCGAGCAGGACGGTGGGCTCGAAGAAAGTCCCCCCACGCGGATGAAGGCGGCCACCGGTCGCCACGACGGCGCCTTGGGATATAGCATCGGCGATATGCTGTTCGACCTTGTCGACCGCGTGGCGGTCTATCAAAGGTCCGAGGGTCACCCCTTCCTCGAAGCCGTCCCCGACCTTGAGTTTGCCGACCGCGACCGAGAGGCGGCGAGCAAAGTCGTCATATACACTGTCCTGGACATAGACCCGGTTGGCACAGACGCAGGTCTGGCCGTTGTTCCGGAATTTCGCCGCTAGCAGACCCTCCACCGCCTCATCGAGATCGGCATCGTCGAAAACGATGAAAGGGGCATTCCCGCCAAGCTCAAGCCCGAGCTTCTTGATGGTCTTCGCGGACTGCTCGTAGAGCCTAGCGCCGACGTCGGTCGACCCGGTGAACGAAATCTTGCGAACCAGTGAACTGCCGGTCATCTCCGCGCCGATCTCGGAAGCGGCGCCGGTGACTACGCTGAGAACCCCTGCGGGTACGCCGGCACGCTCCGCCAGGACAGCGAGCGCCAGCGCGGAGAAGGGGGTCTGCGATGCCGGCTTGATCACGATCGTGCAGCCCGCCGCGAGGGCAGGGGCGGCCTTTCGGGTCACCATTGCATTGGGGAAATTCCAGGGCGTGATCGCACCCACCACGCCGATCGGCTGCTTGATAACGAGCAAACGCTTGTCGGGCATGTTGCCGGGAATGATGTCGCCGTAGATCCGTCGGGCCTCTTCGGAGAACCATTCGATGAAGCTGGCGCCGTAGCCGATCTCGCCGCGCGCTTCCGCGATCGGCTTTCCCTGTTCGAGAGTGAGAATGGCGGCCAGATCGTCCTGATGCTCGATGATCAGCTCGTACCATCTGCGCAAGATACGCGAGCGCTCGGCAGCGGTTCGCGCAGCCCAGGCAGGACCGGCGACATGGGCGGCCGATATCGCGATGCGGGTTTCTTCGGTTCCCAGATCGGGAACCTGGCCGAGGGTTTCACCGGTGGAAGGGTTGACGACATCGATCGCCTTGTCTGCGCACACAGAGATCCATTCGCCCGCCACGAATGCCGCTTGCCTGAACAGATCGGGATCGGCGAGGCGCCGGTGGCGGGTAGCCTGGGCAAGCTCGCTCATACCGCCTGCGCCCCCCCGTCGACGGGGACCATGATGCCGGTAACGTAGTCGGAAAGCCCGGAGGCGAGGAACAGGACCGCACCGTCGAGATCCCGTGCCTTGCCGAAACGGTTCGAAGGTATTCTCGCAAGTGAGCGGGCCACCCACTCCTGGTTCTCGTAGAGATCCGCTGTCATCTCGGTCTCGAACCAGCCCGGTTCGATGGCGTTGACCTGGATGTTGAGCGGTGCGAGCTCGATCGCCATGGACTTTGTCAGCTGGCGGACACCGCCCTTGCTCGATGCGTAGGCTGCGCTTCGTGCCAGGCCATTGGCACTGCCGTAAGAACAGTAGTTGACGATCTTCCCGCCGCCGGTCTTCTCCATGGCCCGTGCCGCGGCGACCGAAGTCAGGAAGGAGCCCCGGCAGTTGGTGCGATGGGTGAAATCCCAGTCTTCGAGCGAATATTCGAGGATGCTTCCCCGGATGCTCACCCCCGCCGCATTTACCAGGATGTCGATCCGGCCGTGTGAGCGGACGACTTCCTCGAATGCCTCGTTGACATTGGCGGGATCGGTGACGTCGCACACAATGAACCTGCAACCCATGTCCAGGGCCGCCTCGCGCAGGCACTGCTCGCGCCGTCCCAGTATGAAGACGGTCGCTCCGGCCTCGCTAAGCGCCTCGGCGGCCCCGCGCCCGAGGCCGGTGGCGCCGCCTGTCACAATCGCAATTCTAGAACTTAGGTCGAAATTTCGCACTTCTGATCCTTGCGCTGTGTTCTTGTGACGGAGCCTCGGTCCTTTACGGACGCATCGCGTTGGCGACCTCGCCAGGCTGTCTGAGCTTGGCTGCGACATTGGCGAATTCGCACAGGAGCGGTCGGGTATCGCGCGGGTCGATGATCTCCTCGATCAGGAACGTTTCGGCCGATCTGAACGGCGACCGGATTGCGTTGAGCCGGTCCTCGATCTCCTGGCGGAGGGTCTCGGGGTCCTCGGCTGCCTCCAGATCGGCGCGATAGGCCGCCTCGATTCCACCCTCGATCGGCAGCGATCCCCAGTCAGCCGACGGCCAGGCGTAGCGGTATCGCAGACGCGTATGATCGGTATGCGCTGAGCCTGCGACGCCGAAAGCCTTGCGAATGATGACAGAGCACCAGGGCACACGTGCCTGATAGACGGCCGCCTGCGCGCGCGCGCCATGGCGGATGGTGCCCGCGCGTTCCGATTCCGGCCCAATCAGGAAGCCCGGGACATCCACGAGATGGACGACCGGCAGATGGAACGTGTTGGCGAGATCGACGAACCGCTCGACCTTGCGGGCCGTATCGGCGGTCCAGCACCCGCCGTAGAAATGCGGATTGCTCGCAAGGATCGCCACTGGCCAACCATCGAGCCGAGCCAGGCCCGTGATGGCGGATTTACCGTAGGCTTTTCCCGTCTCGAAAAAGCTTTCGCTGTCGACCAGTGAGCGCACTATCTTGCGCATGTCGTAGACCTTGCGCCGATCTCGCGGAACCGCGCCGATGAGCCATTCGTCCTTGCGCGCCGGATTGTCGGTCGGCTCCCGACGCTCGGCCAGTTCGTAAACCGAAGAAGGCAGATAGGAGAGGAACTGGCGCACGCGCGCGAAGGCCTCCTCTTCGCTATCCACCGCATCGTCGATGGATCCGGCGGCGGTGTGAACGTCTACGCCGCCCAGTTCCTCTTTCGTGAGAATCTTGCCAGTCTTGGCGACCAGCGGAGGACCGGCGATGAACATGAAGGAAATGTCCCTCACCATGACCGAATAGTGCGTCGATACCAGTCGCGCCGCGCCAAGCCCCGCAACCGAGCCGAGGCCCATGCCGACGACCGGGACCCGACCTAGATTGTTCACGACGAGATCCCAGCCCGGGTTGGCGGGTATGTAGGTGCGACCATCCTCCTCGAGCGACCTGACCGATCCGCCGCCGCCCGTTCCGTCGCAGATCCTGATAAGCGGCAATCGCAGTTCGGCGGCCATCCGTTCGGAGATGATCTGCTTTTCCGGAATGGAGGCGTCGGACGATCCGCCCCTGATCGTGAAGTCGTCCCCGCCGACCACGACATCGCGTCCCCCGATCTTGCCCCGGCCCGTTACGAAATTGGCCGCCGACAGGTTCTCGAGTTCGCCGTTCTCACTGTAGCTGGCCTTGCCGGCGATTGTGCCGACTTCGCGAAACGAACCCTCGTCCAGCAGCCGGGCGATTCGTTCGCGTACCGTAAGCTTTCCGAAGTGGTGCTGACGCGCGACCTTTTCCGGACCGCCCATCTCCTTGGCGAAAGCTTCGCGCCGGCGCAGTTCCTCAATTTCTGGCTCCCAAGTCATTACTTTTCAAATCCTGCTTCTTAAAGCCCAGTGAAGTGCGGTTTGCGGCGCTCGATGAAATGCGAGACGCCCTCCCGGAAATCGGCAGACCGAAAGCTTTCGTGCATCGCCTTGTCGGCATCACGGATCGCGGTCGTCAGGTCCTGGAACAGGGCGTTCCAGGCCTGTCGCTTGATGATCCTGAGCGAACGGGGCGAGACATTCTCGGCCAGATCGGCAACGTAGGCGGTCACGGCCTCCGCGAACCCGCCGCTATCGATGACCTGCGAGACCAGTCCGAGGCGCAGCGCCTCGCTTGCGTCGAACTTGCGCGCTGAAAGAAGGAGCTCGAGGGCATTGGAATGGCCCACGATCTTGGGGAGGACCCAGGAAAGTCCGTGTTCCGCAACAAGACCCCGTCGGGAAAAGGTGGTGCTGAAAACTGCCGAGGCCGCCGCGATCCGAATGTCACAGTAGGATGCCATGACGAGACCGAGGCCCACGCAGGGGCCATTGATTGCAGCCACCACCGGCTTGGAAAGGTTTAGGAACCAGCTGTAGCGCCCGGCAAGATTTCCGCCGTTTTCGGTCCGGCCCGCAGGCGCTGCCAACTGGCGCTCAGTGCTGATTGTATCGAGCACTTCCATGTCCATGCCGGAGCAGAAACCGCGTCCGGCGCCGGTCAGGACGATCAGCCTGACCGCGGGATCGGTATCTGCAGCGGTGGTTGCATGCCGGACCTCTTCTTCCATTCGGTCCGTCCATGCGTTCAGCCGCTCGGGACGGTTGAGCGTCACAGTCAAAACCCCGCCCGAGGTCGACACTGCGATCTGATCGTAAGTGATCTTTCCCTCCCCTCATTTCGCCCCTGTTGACGAGTCGATAACAGTTGACAGCTTGCCAGACAAGTCAGAGTTTGATCACAGCTTAGATTGGATTCGGGGCGCAGTCGAGCATTGCTCAGATCATTCCGGATTTGTGGTTGGGGGAGAAGATGTCGAATTCATTGAGCGGGGTGAGAGTGCTCGACCTTTCGAGGTTCATCGCCGGCCCCTACTGCGGAATGCTGCTGGGCGATTTCGGCGCCGATGTCCTGAAAGTCGAGCGGGCGACAACCGGTGACGACTCTCGTCTGGTCTATCCGCAGGTCGAGGGAGAGAGCCTCTATTATCTCGTCTTCAATCGCAACAAGCGGAGCCTTTCGCTCGATTTGCGTAACCCGGAGGCACAGCAGGTGTTGCAACGCCTCATTGGGGAAGCGGACGTCGTCATCGAGAATTTCCGACCCGGTACGATGGAGAAAATGGGATGCGGCTATGAGCAGATGCGACAGCGCAATCCGCGGCTGATCATGGCACGCATCTCCGGCTTCGGGCAGACAGGCCCGCTTGCCGAGAATGCATGCTTCGATTCCATCGCGCAGGCTATGAGCGGCCTCATGGAACTGACCGGTGCCCCGGACGGTCCGCCGATGTCGGCTGGTACATTCATGGTCGACTATGCTTCCGGGCTCTACACCACGATCGGGATCCTGCTTGCATTGCGTCACCGGGAACAGACTGGAACTGGGCAACTCGTCGATACCTCGCTGCTCGACAGCGCTCTGTCCCTGTTGCTCACGGCAATCCCCGCCCAGGCCATGCTGGGCCTGCCCACTTCTCGGCTCGGAAATCAGGATCGCTATGTCGCTCCCGGCCATGTCTACAAGACGCGCGACCAACGATGGATCAAGGTCGTGGGTGGAGGCGATGGGATCTTCCCCCGTCTGGCAGAGGCTATCGCCCGGCCAGATCTGAAGACTGACGAGCGATATTCCACGCTGGCTTGCCGACTTGCGAACCGCGCGGAAATCGATGCGATCCTTTCATCCTGGATCGAAGAGCGTGACTATGCCGAAGTACTCGGCACTTTCGATCGCAGCGGCGTTCCCGCCGCGCTCGTCGCGACTCCGGCGGATGTCCTGGAAAATCCGCAGGTCCGGCATCGTCAGGGCATCGTCTCTATTCCTCATCCCACGGCGGGGGATATCGTCATGCAGGGCGTCACCATCAAGCTCTCCGAGAGCCCGGGGGAGCTTACCCGGCATCCACCGCTGCTCGGCGAGCATAACGACGAGGTGCTCGAGGAATGGCTCGGCCTCTCCCGCGAGGAGATTGCCCGAATGACCGCTGCCCGTCTTTTCTGAACTGAGGCGAAATCATGTTCCAATCCGTGTTGATCGCCAATCGCGGCGCCGTCGCGAGACGGGTAATCCGATCGCTGCGCGCAAGCGGCATACGCTCCGTCGCGCTCTACTCCGAGGCGGACGCCGACTTGCCTCATGTTCGCGAAGCCGACGCTGCCGTTTGCATCGGTCCAGCCAGTCCGCGGGAGAGCTACCTCAACATCGAGCGCATTCTCGAGGTCGCCCGTGAGCAGAACGTTGACGCCATTCATCCCGGCTACGGGTTCTTGTCCGAGAGCGCGGCGTTTGCCGAGCGTGCCATCGCCGACGGGCGGATTTTCATCGGTCCGGCACCGCGTCATTTGGGCGAGATGGGCGAGAAAACGCAGGCACGCTCGATCATGGCGCGCCACGGCATGCCGATCTCTGCCGGTACCCAAGCCCTTCCCGACGATATCGAGGATGCACTCAAGGAGGCTCTGGGGATTGGCTTTCCGGTTCTGATCAAGCCGGCGGGGGGCGGGGGCGGTATCGGCATGATCGCGGCCGCGACCGAGGACGAATTCCGCCAGGGACTGAGCCGTGCGCGCTCTCTGTGCAGCCGCAATTTCGGAAACTCTTCGGTCTACCTTGAAAAGCTCCTGATCAAGCCCCGCCACATCGAGCTGCAGATACTCAGCGACAACTACGGCGAGGCCTGTCACCTCTTCGAGCGCGACTGCTCGCTTCAACGCCGCAATCAGAAGGTCATCGAGGAGGCGAGGGCTCCCCTGATCGACGACGCCGAGATCTCGGCTGTGGGTAGCCAGGCGATCGCGGCTCTCAAGGGGCTTGGCTACAACAACATCGGCACGGTCGAGCTGCTTCGTGCGGAAGACGGGAGCTACAATTTTCTCGAAATGAACACCCGTCTCCAGGTGGAGCATGCGGTGACCGAGGAGATTACCGGCGTCGATCTAGTTGGGGCACAAATCCGGCTGGCGGCCGGAGCGCATCTGACGGACGTCATTACTTCGCCGATCAGGGCTCAGGGACACGCTCTGGAGGTTCGCGTCTATGCCGAGGATCCCAGAACGTTCCTTCCCTCCCCTGGCGTGTTGACGACCTATCGTCCGCCAACCGATGCGGGCGTGCGTGTCGAGACCGGTTACGAGCAAGGCAATGTCGTTACCCCCTACTACGATCCGATGCTGGCGAAGCTCATTGTTCACCGGGCCGACCGCGCCGGCGCGATCGAGGCCATGATCGAGGCGCTGGGGCAGTTCGAGATCGCCGGGATCAAGAGCAACATTCCCTTTCTGCTCAAGGCCCTCAACGACGGGGAATTTCAGGCAGGCCGGGTCCATACGCAGCTGGCAGCCACTTTGGTCTGACCGGCGCGCCTGCAATTCAACAATCGAAAGGAGGCACGCGTGCCGGAAATCAAAGTCAGGTCGGATATCAATGGTCTCGTGTTCCAGATTCTCGGGGAGGTCGGCTCCGCAATCGAGCAGGACGATCCCATCATGATGCTGGAATCGATGAAGATGGAGCAGCCGGTCATGGCGCCGAAAAGCGGCACGATCACGCAGATCCTCGTGAAGGAAGAGCAGGAAGTGAGCGAGGGCGACATCCTCGCGATCATCGAGGTCTGAGAGCCGGTTGCGCTCCGCCTGGGCAAATTCACGCAAGGATTTCCGAATGACACATCTGGACCTGTCGCACATCGCCGTGGTGACGATCGACAACCCGCCGATGAACACTATGTCGCAGCCGGGACGTGCACGGCTTTTCGAGGATCTCAAGGCCGCGATCGCCGATCCGGCGTGCAGAGCGGTCGTGGTCCGGGGTGAAGGGGCGATGTTTTGTGCAGGCGCCGAAGTGCGCGAGTTCAATACGCCGCTGGCTCTCGCAGCGCCCGACATCAACGATATAACGGGCTTGATCGAGAGCACGGACAAACCTGTCGTGGCGCTCATCGAGGGTGTCGCGCTGGGCGGCGGTCTGGAAGTGGCGTTGGGATGTCATTACCGGCTCATGGCGAGGACCGCGAAGATCGGACTGCCCGAAGTGAAGCTGGGTATTCTCCCGGGAGCGGGGGGGACCCAACGGACCCCTCGTCTCATCGGTGCCGCAGCGGCGATCGATCTCATGACGAAAGGCGAGATGCTGACCGCGGGGCAGGCGTTCGATCTGGGCATTGTTGACGAAGTGATAGCGGAGACTTCGCTCGAGGCAGCGCGCGTCTTTCTTGCGGCCCGCATAGATGCTCCGCCGCCCTGCGCAAGCAGAAGAGCGGTCAGCCTTCCCGAGGGCGTAGTGCCCGACGACTTTTTCGCGACCGCCAGAGTGCAGGCCGACCGGGCAAGCAGGGGCAACCCTGCTCCTGCGGTGATCGTGGACTGCGTCAGGGCCGCAGCGACCCGCTCTTTCGATGAAGGACTCGCCTTCGAACGCGAAAGCTTCAACGTTCTCGTCCAGACGCCCCAATCAAAGGCCTTGCGTCACGTGTTCTTCGCGGAGCGGACGGCGAAGAAAGTGCCGGGACTACCCGCCGGTACCCCCGCGCGCTTCGTCGAGAAGGTTGGTATCGTCGGCGCCGGTACAATGGGTACAGGCATCGCGATGGCCTTCGCGCTCGCCGGCTACCACGTGAGCCTATTCGATCAGTCGGCGGAGGCGCTGGTAAAAAGCCGGGCGCGAATGAACGACAACCTGGCGTCGATGGCGCGCCGGGCGCGCGTAACCGAAGAGGATGCGGCGCGCGCGTCCGAGCTGACCGTTCATGTCATGGACCTGGAGGATCTGTCCCAGTGTGATCTCGTCGTCGAGGCGGTCGTCGAGGATATGGCGGTGAAGACCGAGGTCTTCCAACGTCTCGATGCGATCCTGCGGCCTGGCGCGATCCTAGCCAGCAACACCTCGTTCCTTGATCTCGATCTCCTGGCAGGCGCGACTTCGCGGCCCGGCGATGTGCTTGGTCTGCATTTCTTCAGCCCGGCCAACATCATGCGCCTGGTGGAGGTGGTTCGCGGCGGCGCCACGGCTCCCGATGTCCTCGTGACGGCTCTGGCGACGGTTCGCAGGCTGGGCAAAGCAGGAGTCGTTTCCGGTGTGACCGACGGTTTCATCGGAAACCGGATGATCGACCGCTATCTCATGCGCGCCTACGAGCTGGTCGCAGCAGGGGCCGAGCCGCGGCAGGTAGATCGCGCAATGGAGAAATTCGGGTTCGCCATGGGGCCTTTTGCCATGCAGGACTTGTCCGGGAACGACATCGGGGCTGCCGTGCGACGGCGCAAAATAGCCGAATATCCGGGCTACCGCTATCCGGGCTATCTGGATCTGCTGACCGAACATGGCTGGTACGGCCAGAAAACCGGTCGGGGATGGTATGTCTATGAGCCGGGCAGCAGGACGCCGCTGGATCACCCGGAACTTGCAGCGGAACTGGCAGCCTGGCGCGTATCCAGCAGTATAGTTCCCGTCGCCTTCTCGGACCAGGAAATAGTCGAGCGATGCGTCTTCACGCTTGTCGATGAAGGCGCGCGGTTGCTCAGCGAGAAGGTCGCGTTGCGCGCGTCCGATATCGATACCGTATATGTGTGCGGATTCGGCTTTCCTGCAGTGAAGGGGGGCCCCATGTACCATGCCGAGCAGGTTGGCCTGCAGAAGATTTGCGAAAAGCTGGACGCCCTGGTGGCCATCGAGCCCGACGGCGGGTGGGAACCGAGCGCGCATCTGCGCACCGCAGCAAGGAACGGCACCTTCTCGCCGGTCGAATACACGGTCGCCTGACCGGTCGAACCTGAAGACAGGCAGGGCCTGCAAACGGAATAGGATGCTCATGCGCGACACGGTTATCGTATCCACTGCCAGAACTCCGATCGGTAAAGCCTACCGCGGCGCTTACAACCAGACAGCGCCCCAGGAACTCATCGGCCATGCCATTGCCGCGGCAGTGGAGCGCGCCGGGATCGCACCCGAAGAGATCGACGATGTCCTTATCGGTTCCTCGATTGCGCAGGGTGCGCAGTCGTTCAACATCGCACGTCAGGGAGCCCTTTGCGCAGGACTTCCCGAGTCCGTCGCCGGGATGTCGCTCGATCGCCAGTGCGCCTCGGGGCTGATGACGATCGCCATGGCTACCCGCGCGATCGGGATGGGCGACTACGACAGGGCCGTGGCCGGGGGCGTTGAATCCATCTCGCTCGTCCAGAACGAACACTACAACGCTTACCGTGCGCAATCCGAATGCGTTGCTGCCCAGTCTCCTTCCATTTACATGCCGATGCTGGAAACGGCGGAAATCGTCTCGAGGCGCTATGGCATAAGCCGGGAGCAGCAGGACGCCTATGCGTTGCAATCCCAGCGCCGCAATGCTCAGGCACAGGCAGAAGGCCGTTTTCGTGAGGAAATCGTGCCTCTGGCCAGTATCAAGGCGGTCGTCGATCGCGATACGGGCGCGGTACGGCACGAGAACGTTCTTCTGGAAACGGATGAAGGCGCGCGGCCTTGCACGACAATGGACGATCTGGCCGGCATCAAACCGGCCTTCAAGGGCAGTGCGACAACCCTCCAGGAGGGGGCATCCGTTACCGCCGGAAATGCCAGCCAGCTCTCCGACGGTGCATCGGCCTGCGTCGTCATGACGGCGCGGGAAGCGCAGGAGAAGGGCCTGACCCCGCTTGGCTCGCTCCGGGGTTTCGCAGTGGCCGGATGTTCGCCCGACGAGATGGGAATTGGGCCCGTGTTCGCGGTGCCCAAGCTGCTCGAGCGGCACGGTCTGACCGTTTCCGACATCGACCTGTGGGAACTGAACGAGGCGTTCGCCTGTCAGGTCGTCTATTGCCGCGATCGCCTTGGAATTCCCAACGAGCGTCTCAACGTCGACGGCGGCGCGATTTCCATCGGCCATCCGTACGGAATGTCCGGCGCGCGGATGGCAGGGCATCTGCTGCTGGAAGGGCGGATGAGGGGGGCAAAACTGGGTATCGTGACGATGTGTGTGGGCGGCGGCATGGGTGCTGCGGGCCTCTTCGAGATCTACTAAGCAAATGTCCGCCATGAAGATACGGTGGGCCGGATGACCCCGATCCTAACCCCTGCACAGCTTGCATCACTGACAGGTTCAGAAATCGGCTGCTCGGAATGGCGAACGGTCACGCAGGACCGCGTCAACGATTTCGCAGCCGCGACCGAGGACCATCAGTTCATCCATGTCGATCCGCCAAGGGCCGCCAGGGAAAGCCACTATAAGGGCACGATCGCCCATGGCTTCCTGATCCTGTCCTGGCTGAGCAGCTTTTCCTACGAAGTCCTCCCGGTGCTGCATCCCCGGCAGACGACGATCAATTACGGCTTTGACCGTATTCGCTTCCTGAGCCCCGTCCTTGTCGGTAGCCGGGTGAGGGCCCGGTTCGAACTGAAAGAACTCAAGGCGCGGGATGCCTCAAGCCATCTCATGCGCTGCGCGGTTGCAGTGGAAATAGAGAACCATCCGACGCCGGCGATGGTGGCTGACTGGATCATTCTGGTGAACTTGCCCGACGATGAGGCGTCCGCAAGGGTGTAATGGATTCGTTTTGTGCGGCGAGCGCGCGTCAGTTGCTCCAGCACCGGGTACGCAGACGGTGCGCGGCATTCCGCAGGTGTTCCTCAGCTGCCCGGCCCGCGGCGGCACCGTCGCCGGCGACGAGGGCATCGAAGATCCTGACATGTTCATCCTGCACCATGACCGACATTCCTGCCTGCGAACTGTTGGCCCGCGCTGCGCGGATGAGGCGCCGCACCTGGCCCTCGAGAAAGGCCGTGAAGGAGATGAAATAGGGGTTCCGCGAAGCTTTCATGATGAGCGTGTGGAACGCGAGATCTTCGGCGATGCCGGTCCTGCCTTCTTCGACCGCAGCCTTCATCGAATCCAGAACCTTGGCGAGCTCGCGCAGATCCTCCGGCGTGCGCCGTTCGGCTGCCAGCGCCGTAGCTGCGACTTCGTTTGCGATCAGGAATTCGAGTATGTTCTCAAGGTCCTCGACATCGTTCAGGTCCGCGTCCCCAAGCTCGAATGCCTCGCGGATCGGACGGTCGAGAACGAATATGCCCTTGCCTTGGAAACTGACGACGTAACCGTCCTGCTTGAGTGCACTGATGGCCTCTCGCACGACGGCGCGGCTGACGCCGAAGGCTTGGCAGATCGCGCTCTCGGTCGGCAGCCGCTCACCGGCCTGCAATGCCCCGCTGATGATCTCGTTTCGCAGTGCTTCGGCGACCTTCTGGGCGTAACTTGCCGGCGGCTTGATCGCCTGATGGCCCATGAACTCGAAATCGGTCGTCAATCAAGGTCTCCGTTCCTGCCGGGCGCTTCTTCGATTTTATCCAGCATTTTCAAACTCCGGAGGCGAAGGAATTGTCGCAAAGGAGAGAACTCGAAAGCTATACATAGCAACTTGTCTGACCACCAGACAAAAAGTTTTGCCGCCACTTGTCTGATAAGCAGACATCGACTACTAATCAGTGCTCAGGTTGGGCTGGGAAGAGCAGTTTCCGACCGTCGAACGTAAGGCGCGAACAATGCGTCGTGAGGGTGGGGCACAAATGCAGCCGATTTCGCAGTTCCCGCCGCTGGCGGATCTGAAGGACAAATGTGCGGTCATCACTGGCGCCGGAAGCGGCATCGGCAGGTCGATCGCACTGGCGCTCGCTGACCAGGGTTGCCGACTACTGCTAAACGACCGCGATGGCGCAAGGCTGAAGCAGGTCGGGTCCGAGCTGGGATCGGATTGCCGCTTCACGCTCTTCACCGGATCCGTCGCTGAAGAAACGGTCGTCGATGCGATGTTGGACGAAGGCGAACGGGCGCTTGGCGCGATCGACATCCTGATCAACAGCGCCGGAGTGTCTATGAACGTTCCGACCCTCGAACTGGATCTCGCCGACTGGCAGCGGGCCTTGGACGTCAATCTTACCGCAGCTTTTCTCTGCAGCCGGGGGGCGGCACGGCGGATGGTCCAGCAAGGGCGCGGCGTCATCGTCAACATCGCCTCGATGTACGGGCTGGTCGCGAGCCCCGAGCGGCTGGCTTACTGCGTATCCAAGAGCGGTCTTGTCATGATGACAAAGGCTATGGCGATCGAATGGGCCTCGCGGGGCGTGCGCGTGAACGCTGTCGCGCCGGGTTACGTCCAGACGCCCTTCCTCGACGAGCTTGTCGCAAGAGGGCGCGTCGAAAGGGACAAGCTTCTGCGCCGAACGCCTCAGGGACGTCTGGCGCAACCTTCCGAAATCGCCAACGCATGCATCTACCTGAGCTCGGATCTTGCCGGCCACATTACTGGCGAAACTCTATCGATCGACGGCGGCTGGACCGCTTACGGCTACATCTGAGAGGACCCTGCGGTTCATGACGGATATTTCTCTCCTTGAGCCAGCCACGCGCTGGGAAGCTCTGCGCACGACATCGGCGGACTGGGACGATGCAGGACCGGAACTGCTTGGGACCATGCTTGTCATGCTGAACCTGATCCGCGCTTTCGAGGAGAAAGTGCTGGAACTGGCGGGTTTCGGACTCGTGCATGGTCCTGCGCATTCTTCGATCGGCCAGGAAGGCGCAGCGGTCGGTTCGATCCTGGCGCTTGCCCAGGGCGATGAAATCAATGGCTCCCACCGTGGTCACCATCAGTTTCTGGCCAAAGCGCTTCACCACGTGATGCCGCGCGGAGCCTCGCCGGGAGAGCCGTTTCCCAACGAGCTCTTCGCATTGCTGCAAACGACCCTTGCGGAAATCCTGGGTCTGGCACAGGGCTTCTGCAAGGGGCGCGGCGGCTCGATGCACTTGCGCTGGCCCGAAGCAGGACTGTTGGGTACCAATGCCATCGTAGGCGGTGGCGCCCCGCTTGCTGCCGGCGCAGCATGGGCGCACCGGCGGGCAGGCGAGGGGGCTCTCGCGGTCACATATTTCGGAGATGGAGCTGTCAATATCGGCTCGGTTCTGGAATCGATGAACCTTTCCGCGGCCTGGAAACTGCCACTATGCTTTTTCATCGAGAACAATGGCTACGCGGTCTCGACGACTGTGTCGGAAGCCACTGCGGAACCTAGACTGTCCGCCCGTGGGTTGGGTTTTGCCCTGCCGGCCTGGAAGATCGACGGAATGGACCCGCTCGCGGCCTACATCGCCATGCGCCGGGCAGCCGAGGTCATGCGATCCGGCGGCGGCGCAACGATCATCGAGGCGGATGTCTACCGGTATTTCCATCAGAACGGCGGGTTGCCAGGCAGCGCGTTTGGCTACCGATCGAAATCGGAGGAAGCCCACTGGCGCGCGCGCGATCCTATCGACCGGGTCGCGCACGAGATGATCGGCCGCGGGCACATTCTTCCCGACGAGGTGGATGCACTCAGGACTCGCTGCGTCGAACTGATGCGCGATGTCGCTTCCCAACTGGTGAAGACCGGGCCGGACGGGAAACCGGAAATCCGCAAGGAACTCTGGCCTCGTGCCGAGTTCCGGGACGTCGGCATTCGCGGCGACCTGTCCGAATTCGCCGATGTCAGGACAGACGAACTCGAGACCTTCGCCGGCGAGCTCGTGCAGGCCCGCTTCGTCGATGTCGTTGCGGACGTCATGGGCCGCAGGATGGAGCAGGACGAGCGTATCGTGGTTCTTGGCGAAGACGTTCATCGCCTAAAAGGTGGCACGAACGGTGCAACGCGGGGGTTGGCCGAGAAGTGGCCCGATCGTGTCCTGGGCACGCCGATCGCCGAAAATGCTTTTGCGGGCCTCGCGGGGGGGATAGCTGCCGATGGCCGCTACCTTCCGGTCGTCGAATTCATGTACGCCGACTTCTTGTGGGTCGCGGCCGATCAGCTGTTCAATCAGATCGGAAAAGCGCGGCACATGTTCGGGGGCGATGGGGAAATGCCTTTGGTGCTCAGGGCCAAGATCGCTATCGGCACGGGATACGGCTCACAGCATTCCATGGATCCTGCCGCCATCTTCGCCAGCTCCGTGGGCTGGCGTATCGTGGCGCCTTCCAATCCATTCGACTATGTTGGCCTGATGAACAGCGCGTTGCAGTGCCGCGATCCCGTGGTCGTTCTCGAACACGTAGATCTCTACAATTCGAAGGGACCGGCTCCGGCAACCGATCTCGATTACTTCATTCCGCTGGGCAGTGCGAAAGTCGTCAGGTCCGGATCGGTAATGACGGTTCTGACTTACGGTGCGATGGTGCCTGTCACGCTTGCCGCAGTCAAAGCGCTCGATATTGATGCGGAAATCGTCGATCTACGCAGTCTCGACCGCGCTGGCCTCGACTGGGCGACGATCGAGGCCTCCGTTGCCCGAACCAACAATGTCCTGATCGTCGAGCAGGGTGCGGTAGGCACTTCCTATGGCGCACTTCTAAGCGACGAGGTCCAGAGACGCTGCTTCGACTGGCTGGATCAGCCTGTCCAGCGCGTCCATGGCGGTGAGGCTTCGCCAAGCGTTTCCAAGGTGCTGGAACGTTCTGCCTTCGTCGGTGTGCCCGAAGTTCAGGAAGGCTTGATCCGGGTCATGCGCGATCAGGGACTGGGCGAGGACCTCCAACACAGACGGGTCGACGCCTCGGGCGCTTTCGCCCTTTCCGCATTTTGAAGTTGCACGAAAAGGGGCTGGAGAGCCAGGACATGCCAACGGTGATACAGTCTCTCGTAGCCGTCATTGCTGACCCAATCGATCATCTTCGAACCCCCGGCGCCATGAACATGCTCTTCGCCCGCCGGGAGATTGCGGCTGTCGCGCTTCCCTTTCACGTGTCGGCCGGATGCCTGCCAAGGGTCGTTGACGCGATGAGAGGTATTCGCAACCTCAAGGGAGCGGTGATCACTATGCCTCACAAGATCGAGGCCGCCAGACTCTGTGACGAACTGGGCGAGGAGGCGCAAAAGGTCGGAGCTGTGAATGCCGTGAGCCGGCTACCGGACGGACGCCTTCGCGGCGAGAACTTCGACGGTCTGGGCATGGTCGCCGGACTTCGCAGCGAGTGCATCGAGCCAGCCGATCACCACGTATTGCTTGTCGGCGCGGGAGGAGCAGCGGCCGCGATCGGCTTCGCACTCGCGGGCGCCGGCGTTCGATCCCTGACCATAGAGAACCGCAGCGCCGAGAAAGCCGAAGCGCTGGCGCGTTCGATATCGGCCGCCTATCCCCACATCGACATAAAAGGGGGGCGGAAAGATAGACATGACCAGACCCTTGTCATCAACGCGACGTCGCTGGGTCTTCGGGAAACCGATGCTCTCCCGTTGGATGTCGCTTCACTTCCCTTCGAGGCGATCGTGGCCGAGGTCATCATGCAGCCTGAGGAAACCGCGCTCCTCGCCGCCGCGCACCGGCGCGGTCTGCGCCTGCACGCCGGGCGCCACATGTTGACCCACCAACTGGAACTGCTGACCTCTTTCGTGATCGGTTGACGCGAGCAAGTGTGCGCGATCGCGCGATGAACGGACGGGAGAATTTGTGGACGAGGATACGACAATGAAAGTGCATCAGGCAGTCGCGCGGTGTCTGGTGGACAACGGGATCGATGCCCTGTTCGGGCTCATCGGTGATGCCAATCTCTACTTGGTCGACGCCTACTCCCGGGACTGCGGAGGCACTTACGTCGCGGCGTCGCATGAAGGCGCCGCGGTCCTCATGGCGATCGGCCATGCCAGCGCGACAGGGCGCATCGGCGCGGCGACCGTGACCCATGGACCGGCCCTGACGAATACCCTGACAGCTCTCGTGGAGGCTGCGCGTGCGCGCCTGCCGCTCTTGCTTCTGTGCGGAGATACCGCCGTCCTCGATCAGGACCACCTGCAGAATATCGCACAGCGCGAACTGATCCTCGCGACAGGCGCCGGCTTCCAGCAGATGCGATCGGCCCAAACCTGCCTTGACGATCTGCTCTCGGCAATGCGCGCGGCGATCCTCGAGCGTCGGCCGGTCGCCTTCAACATGCCTGCCGACCTGCAATGGTCCGAGACCCAGTATCGCAAGCGGTGCGTTTCCTTGCCGAGCGCCCGCTCGCTCGTTCCCATGAGCGAGGATGTCGAGAACGCCATCGGCGTGATTGCAGCGGCGCGTCGCCCAATCGTCCTGGCGGGAAGGGGAGCGGTGGACGCACATTCGCGCGAAGCCCTGATCCGGCTTGCGGACAGGATCGAGGCTCCGCTTGCAACGAGCCTCAAGGCCAAGGATCTCTTTCGCGGTCACCCCTTCAACATGGGCGTATTCGGTACACAGAGCGAGCCGCCCGCCGTCGACCTGATTCTGGAAAGCGATTGCATCATTGCGGTGGGCTGCGGGCTGAACATTTTCACCACAGCCAACCGCGCCTACACCAAAGGCAAGCGGATTGTTCACTGCCATGCCCAGGCCAGCGAAATCGGACGCCATGTGGAGGTCGACGCGGGACTCGTGGGAGATCCCGTTCTTACAATCGAGAACATCATCCACTGGCTCGACGAGGCCGATGTCCCGGGATCGGGCTTCCGGACTCCGCAGGTCGAACAAGCCCTGAGCGAGTACGTTCTGCCTCCGAGGCTGCATGACGTCCGCGGGCTCGGGACGGTGGACATCCGCAATGCACTCGTCAGGCTCAATGACGCTCTTCCGCGGAACCGTGTTCTGGTCAGTGACGGCGGTCGCTTCCAGGGTGAGGTATGGCGGGCGATTGATGCCGTCGACCCGCAATCCTTTGTCTACACCATCAATTTCGGATCGATCGGAATGGGCATGTCAGAGGCCATCGGCGCCGCCGTGGCATTTCCGGACCGGCCCGTGGTGATGGCCTGCGGCGATGGCGGCTATATGCTGGGAGGGCTTACGGAGTTTCACACCGCGGTCAGGAACCGGCTCGATATGATCGTGATCATATGCAACGACGGAGGCTATGGCGCGGAGCATGTGCAGCTCCGCAACAAGGACATGGACCCCTCGCTTACACTGCTCGACTGGCCCGATTTTGCCTCTGTTGCCCAGGCCATGGGCGGGACCGGTATCAGGGTCTCGTCGGAAGCAGAACTTCTTCAGGCCATTGCGCTCATCGCCAGTCGCGATCGGCCGCTGTTGATCGACCTGAGGCTGGATCCCGATCGCATTCCAGACGTCACCTATGCCTGAGACGGAGCCGGTGCAGTAGTGGGACCCCCGCTGCACCAGCTCCGCCTTGGCGATTACGCCACGGACTGGGCCGCGCGGTTGAGGCCCAGGCTGGCGGCGGCCATCACCTGACTTCCTACAAGCTCGAGCTGGAGCTTTATCGTCTCGTCCGTGCAGGCCCCGTCCAGAAACAGGCCGGTTTGGGATTTCACCGCAGCGCCGTAAGGCGTCGGCCAGCCTCGCAGCGAATGCACCACTGCGCGCAGCGTCGCCATCGTGCTGCCCGTGCCCTGCCATCCGTAGGCTGTCGTGATCAGTCCCACGGGCAGATCCTGAAAGTACGGGCGCTCGTCCCTTGCGGTTTCCTCCAGGTAGTCGATGGCATTCTTCACGAGTCCGGAGATGGTACCGTGATAGGCCGGACTGGCGAGAATGACCCCGTCCGCTTGCCTGAGTGCGGCGATCAATTCGTTCCCCGTCGGATTTCCTCTAGCCTCGTCGGTGCCGTAGTGCGGGAGGCGGACGAGCTGCTGGCATCCGAATATGGTGACACAGGCGCCGCGGTCCCGGGCAGCATGCGCTGCGATTTCGAGCGCGGTCTCGACGGAGGAACCCGGGCGGGTGGTCCCTCCGATGGCAAGAATGTTGGTCATGACTCCACCTGCTGTCGGTTAGGGAAGGGGAGCGGGTACGCGCTCCCCTTCGTGCGAGTAGGGAGTGCTCAGAGTTTTCCGGCTTCGATGAGCGGCCGGCAGTATTCCCGGTTCTGTAGATCAGAAACGGGCACCCCGCTTTCGTACAGGCCGACCAGCTTTTCCATGCTGAGAGGCAAGTAGACTTCCGAATATTGCATTTGCTCCCTGGGCGTATTGTACTGCTGATAAAGAGCGAAGAGCGTTTCGGCCTTGCTCGTCATGTGGCACAGGAGTTCCACGCGGTTGCCGTCGGGATCCTCGTAATCCATCGTCAGTTCCCAGCCGCCGTGTCGTGCCGAACGCGGCCAGATGCCGAGCTCATCGTGAATGCGTCGCGCGGTCAGGAGGATTGCCTCGAAGTCGTGATACTTCCAGGTGCTGTGCTCGAGTCGGCAGCCGCGCTGCGGCGCCAGGCGGCCCTCTTCTTCCGGAACGTCCGCCAGCACGTTGACGATGCCGAGCCGGTGGTTTTCGTCATCGTGGCTGAGCGAGATGAATTCGAAGTTGGCGTAAGCGAAGCGGAACACGAACCGCATGTTCAGAACGACCTGATAGAACTTCACCAGATCGTCGATGCCCGGCCCCACATGATTGATGGACAAGTGAAGCATTTCGACAGGAGCGGGATAGCTCCGGTCGCGCGGGCCACCGAAAATCACCTGATCGGGGGCATTGTACTTTTCAATCATCCTTCTTCTCCCAAGTGGCCGTGGCTTTCGGGGCCATGCGACGATCTGAATCCGGCAGGGCCATCCTCGACGATTTTGCGGTATTGTACGGTCGTCCAGTTTATGGAATAACGGAAGGGTGTCAAGGCGGAGCGACAATCGCCCAGCCATGACGAAATCACCGGGAGAGAGATCATGGCAACGACCTACGTAGAGACCATCAAGAATCGGAATCACGGGGATGAACGGGTGGAATTCGAAGCGCTTATCGCAGGCGCGCGCATCGTCGCGAGCCTGGCCAATGCGCGGGCTCCCGAGACCGAACGAAACCGGATGGTGTCAGGAGAACTCGTGGAGGCCATGTGGGAACATCGCTTGCTCGACGTGCTCAAGCCTGTCCGGTTCGGCGGGCAGGGTCTAACCATGATGGAATTCAACACGCTGGTCTACGAAATCGCCAGAGGCGATGCGTCAACGGCCTGGGTGTTCTCGGTTCTGGCGGGACACGCGAGCAATATCGCCGACTTCTCTGCAGAGGCTCAGGAGGAAGTCTGGGGCGGCAACGGTAAGGCCCTGGTTTCGTCCGCGTTCGCTCCCACCGGCAAAGTGGATCTGATCTCCGGTGGTTATCGGATCAGCGGAAAGTTCCCGTTCTCCAGTGGTTGCGACCATGCCAGCTGGGTCATCGTCGGCGGCATGGCGCCGACGGCGACCGGAGAAATGCGGCCTCTGATCTTCCTGATCCCAAAGAGCGAGATGTCCATTCACGATGACTGGCAGACGATGGGACTACGCGGGACCGGAAGCAAGACGCTGGTCTGCGCTGACGTGCTCGTCCCTGAACATCGGGCCATGCCGATCCCAGCTTTCGAAGGCTCGATTGCCGCGTTCGGATTGCAGTCCGTCATGGTCGGAGCGGCGACCGGCGGCATTGAAAGCTTCGTGCGCGAAACCAAGGATAAGCCCGCAAAGTACGGCTCCGTCGCACCCTCCGAGTCCGACCACGTACAGACCTTGATCGGCGAATCCTGGGCCGATGCCACGACGGCATGGCTGGCCTTGAACCATGCCGTGAAAACCACGCTCGATTACATGGGGCAGAGTGGAGGACAGATTTCGCCCGATCTTGCACTGGCGAACCGGGCCGCGAATTCGGTCCTCAGCCGCCTGACGGTTTCCGCGGTGGAGCGCGTCTACGGCCTTAGCGGAGGGAGCGGCGTTTACGACTCGCACCTTTCTCGCTGTTTCCGCGACGTGCGCGCCGGTTCCCAGCACATGGCGACCAATACCAACATTGCCGGAAGAGCCGTGGGCCTGGCGCTGCTGAAACAGGCCTGAGTTTGGATTGGCCCGGTCCCGTTCCGCAATTTCGCCGCGGATCGGGGCCGCGCTGCCTTCCAAACCGAGGCGATGAGATCGTCGGGCAGCTCTACCGCGGGAGGCTCAGTTCGAGCACCCCAGCTGTTATGAAACGCAGCATCGTCGAATAGACCGTCTCTGAACGACTGGTTTCAGAACCCACGCTCGCGAGAAATTCCTGAGGTGCGCTCTCCTGGGTCATTCCGAGCAGGACCATGAGCGCGTAAGTGAAACCCCGCTGCAGATTGTCGGGGGAGGCGTCGGGCAAGGCGCGCCGCAAGGCGTCGAGAAACGTGTCGGATGTCGAGCGGAACAGTTTGTCCGCAAGCGGCGCCCAGCGTGGATCGCTGTTCACTCTCGCCATGATCAGCACATAGCTTCTGCGCTCGGGCTGATGCATCATATCGAGCACCGGACCGATATAGGCGCCCAGGATCTGCTCTACGCTGGGATCCTCATACTGTCGCAGGCCGTCGAGGCGTTGCTCGTTCACTTCGGCCGAGCGGCGCAAGGTGATAGCCTCGAACATCGCTTCCTTGCTGCCGAAATGGTAAGCCAGCAGGCCCAGCTTGACGTCCGCTTTCGCGGCGATGTCGCGCATAGAGATAGCATCGTAATTGGTCAGGCCGAAGAGCTCTTCGGCAGCATCCAGAATGGTCTGGCGCGTACGCTCGCCTTTGTTGAGCGTTGCAATGTCGGCAGGTTTCATGATCGAGGCCATAGACGCTGCGCAAGTAAGGGGCAAACGGGACGCTATCCCGACATAAGGTTGAGCAGCGCTGCGGCATTGAGGCCAAGGATGCCGGCCTTGTCCTGCGGGGCCAGATCCTGATGAAAGCCCAGTGGATCCGGCTCCGACATATCGAAGGGGTAGTCCGTCCCCAGACAAAGACGGTCGGCGCCATGGGAGCGGACCAGAGCCTCCAGTTCGAGCTTGTCGAACACAAGCGTGTCGAGCCAGACTTGCCTGAGGTAACTGGACGGTTCGCGGGATATGAACTGCCGGCAGTCTTTCCGGGCGCGGAAGGCATGGTCCATGCGTCCCCAGTAGCCGGGGAGAAAGCCGCCACCGTGCGCTACGCAAAGGCGCAAGCGGGGATGGTTTTCGAGAACGCCGTCGAAGATCAAATGACTGAGCGCTATCGTGGACTCCAGGGGATTGCCCAAGATGTTGTCGAGGTAATGCTCGGCGAGACGCTGACCGTGCGTGAAGCCGAGAGGGTGAATGAAGAGAAGCACTCCAAGCTCTTCAGCCGCCGCGAAAAACGGTCGAAGAACCTGGTCCGATAGCTCCATGCCCCCGACGTTCGTGCCGATCTCGATGCCGCGCAGGCCAAGGTCCCTGACGCACCTACGCATCTCTGCGATGGCCAGCTCGGTCTGCTGCAGCGGGACCGTACCCATTCCGACCAGCCTGTCGGGATGCCGTGAACAGGCTTGGGCAATACCGTCGTTCACCAGCCGCGCCGCGTCCCTGCCGAGTTCGGCCGGGGCAAAATAGTAATACTGCCCGGGTGAAGGGCTGATCGCCTGAACATCGATCCCCATGCGATCCATGTCGCTTATTCTCTCGTCTATGCCGTTGAGCTTGGGGCCGATCGCCGCGAACTGCTCGATATTCACTTGCAGGGAGCAGGGCGACATGAATGCGAAGGGATTGGGAAGCGGGGAGATATTTGCCCTGACCAGCTGGTCCGCATCGGGCACGTTGAGATGGCAATGAATGTCAACGACGAGATGCTCACCGCGCTGGCCGATGACTTTCCTGCAGCTTTCATGCCTGCAGTGCTCTTCCTTCGATGCCACCCTCGATCTCCTGTCCTGTCATCTGCCACGATGCTTGGCGACATCTGACGGCTGTGGTATTGTACGATCGTACTATACCTCTCATAGCGTTTGAGGAAGTTCAACCCATGGTGTCGAAAGATGCAGATTCCTTCGAGATCGTCATTGCCAGCACGGGCGCGCGTATTCGGGTCGGAAGCGACCAAACCGCGCTGCAAGCTCTCGAGATGCACGGCGCGCGGGTGACAAGAAGCGGGTGCCGCCTTGGAACCTGCGGCGCATGCCGAACGGGTATACTCAAGGGCATTCCGGATCACCGGGATGACTACCTCACATT
Organism: Novosphingobium sp. BF6; assembly: GCF_058273105.1. Lineage (NCBI taxonomy): Bacteria > Pseudomonadati > Pseudomonadota > Alphaproteobacteria > Sphingomonadales > Sphingomonadaceae > Novosphingobium > Novosphingobium sp. BF6. The sequence goes on along the minus strand of NZ_CM177776.1, from coordinate 98,251 downwards.
GCGGGAAAGGGAAGGCGGCAAGGTCTTCCTGCCGTGCTGTTCGCGATCCTTGACGTCAGAGCTCGTGCTGGACCTTTAGGAATTATGCTGTTGTACGATCGACCAAGTCCGTTCTAGCATCCAGGCAACTGGGAGAGAAACAGAATGAAACTGGTGATGATTCGCAGAGACCAGATGCTTACGAGTGGTTGTCTGATCGGGACGGAAATTCTCGATTTTGACCTCGCGACCGCCGTCATGCCCGAGGCTGGAGACATTCCTCGCGAGCTGTCGTCCATCCTCGACGAGGCGACCGGTTCCCTGTCGCGTGCGCGGGAAATTCACGATCGCGTGTCCGCTGCCGGAAGCTCGACCCTGGAGAGGCTGCGCCAGACGGGCGCCTTGGCGAATGCGGGAGCAGTCGCGCTGGGATCGCCGCTGCCGTCACCGCGCAATCTGTTTCTGCATGGCCAAGCCTACCATAGCCATGCCCGTGATTGGCACGCTGATGCCAGGCCGGACATGCCCGAACATCCCCCGGCGGGCTTCCACAAATCTATAGCCTCAATCGTCGGCCCCGGGGATGCCATAGTCCTGCCCGAGAGGGCGCCGGACAATGTAGACTTCGAAGGCGAGCTTTGCGTGGTTTTCGGCCGGGAATGCCACAACGTCTCCCGGACCGAGGCAATGGACTATGTCGCGGGGTACACAGTGCTCAACGATGTCTCCGCCCGGGACTGGATCCCCCGGATCCGCGACCGTAGTGCGCCTCCGATACCGACGTATTTCGCGCTCAATACGATGTACAAGAACTTTCCGACATTTTGTCCGCTCGGTCCGAACGTCACTACCCGGGACGAGATCCCCGATCATCGCGCGCTCCGGCTGACGACGCGGCTTAACGGAGAAGTGATGCAGGATGCCTCGGTCGCCGACCTGATCTGGGATATTCCCGAACTGATCGAAGCCTATTCCGCAGTGAACCGGTTCATGCCTGGAGACGTTATGAGCACCGGCACTCCCGGAGGCGTCGGGGCTGGGCGCAACCCGCCCCGATTCCTGGCGGACGGCGACGTCGTGGCGATCAGTGTCGAGGGCGTAGGCGAACTCGTGAACCCGGTCGCAGGCTTTATCTGAGCTGGCCGTGCCGCGCCGTTTTGTCGATTTCTCGATCACCCTGTGCAATGACATGGTTAGCGATCCGCCTTTCTTGCGGCCGGAAATTACGTACCAGAGTCATATGGATACCGCGCCGGAGCTCGATATCTTCTTTCCAGGGGGGACGGCAGCGGACACGCCTGACGGGGCAGGGTTCGCCGCTTCGGAGTGGGGGAGGCTGACGACACACAATGGCACGCATCTCGATGCGCCATACCATTACCATCCGACGATGGATGGCGGTCAGCGGGCGATCACGATCGACGAAGTGCCGCTGGAATGGTGCTTCCAACCTGGCGTGAAGCTGGACTTCCGCCACTTCGAGGATGGCCACGTCGTCACGACAAAGGAGGTGAAAGGGGAGCTGGCGCGCATCGGCCACGAGTTGAAGCCGCTCGATATTGTTCGGGTCAACACCGCGGCAGGCAAGGCGCTCGGGCGGTCCGACTTCGTCGATGTGGGCTGCGGCATGGGCTATGAAGCGACTATGTATCTGACCGAGCGCGGCGTGCGTGTGACCGGCACGGATGCCTGGTCCTGGGACGCGCCGTTCAGCCACACCGCAAAGAAGGTTGCCGAAACCGGTGATACCTCGCTGATCTGGGAAGGACACAAGGCCGGCCGCGACAGCGGCTACTGCCACCTTGAAAAGCTGCATAACCTGGAGGCATTGCCCCCGCACGGGTTCACCGTCAGCTGCTTCCCGCACAAGATCAAAGGCGCCTCGGCCGGCTGGACCTGCGCCGTCGCGATCATCGAGGAATAACCCTTGCGTCTTGCAACTCTCGACAACGGCACGCCGGATGGTCAGCTCATTGTGGTTTCGGCCGACGGCATCCGTGCCCTCCCGGCAGACATACCCAACCTTCTCACCGCCATCACGGACTGGGCCTCGGCCGAGCCGGTCCTGCGCGCCCTGACGGAGCGGGTCGAGGCCAAGCAGGGCGACCTGCTCGATACCGTCCGGCTGCGCGCGCCGCTGCCGCGCACGTGGCAATGGCTCGATGGCTCGGCCTTCAACACGCATGGTCACCTGATGCAGATCGCCTTCAATCTGCCTCCGGTCGAGACGGATCGGCCTCTCATGTACCAGGGCATGTCCGATTGCTTCTATGGCCCGACCGATCCGGTGGCTTTTGTCAGCGAGGCCGACGGTATCGACTTCGAAGGCGAGTTCGGCGTCATCGTCGATGCCGTGCCGATGGGCGTTACGCCGGAGCAGGCGCTGTCGCACATCAAGCTGGTCGTCCAGATCAACGACTGGTCGCTGCGCGCAATCGCGCCCGTCGAGATGAAGACCGGTTTTGGTTGGGTCCAGGCTAAGCCTCCGTGCTCGGTCGCGCCGTTTGCGGTGACGCCTGACGCCTTGGGCGACGCATGGAAAGGCGGACGCCTGCACCTGGACCTCGTCATCGACTGGAACGGCAAGCGCTTTGGGCAGGCCACTGGTGCTGTCATGGACGTGGGTTTTCACGACCTGATCGCCCACGCCGCGCGTACCCGAGATCTCGTGGCCGGCACGATCATCGGCTCCGGCACTGTCTCCAACCCGAGCTACGCGCAGGTCGGCTCAAGCTGCATCTCCGAGGTGCGCGCCATTGAGATCATCCGCGACGGCACGCCCGCTACCTCTTTCATGCACTTTGGCGATACGATCCGCATGGAAGCGCAAACGGCCAAAGGCTATGCGCCTTTCGGCACGATCGATCAGGAGGTCGTTGCCGCGATCTGACAGGTCCCGGCACTAGGTCCCACGGGCTCTGCGATCGTGACAGCGATCGCAGAGCCTTTTCATACTCAATGCTCGAGGCGAATTAACGGGGCGCTATCGCCGTCCGATCTGTCCTCGAAGTCGAACGGCGACGGCATCATCGCAAGCAAGTCGGCATCCTCTACAGGGTCGACCGGACGTGGGCGCTCGCAGGTCGTGCGAAGCGTGACGACGGCATGCTCCTTCGCAGACCTGACGATTGCCTGCATGACCTCTACGGTATGCACGATGAGCGCCTCGTTGGTTCGGTGGGAAATTCCGGTGCGGATGGCGAGGGCCATTTCAACAAGGCCAACTCCGCGGTAATCGCCGACCGGCTGGCCGGCGTGATTGAGCCGGTTGGGCTTGCCTAACACTTCGTCTTCGGCACCAAGTGCCGATTTGCCGACGAGCGGCTGGAAAAGTTGCGCATCGCCGCTGAAGAAGATCGGGTTTGCCAGCGTCAGAAATCCGCCCGATCCGAACAGCTCGCCCGGGCGCAGCATCGGCATCGCGACATCCAGCGACAACGTCATCTGTACCGAAGTTTTTTCGAATTCGAGTGTAGCGCAAAAGGTCGTATCGACCGAAACGGCGAAACGCTTGCCGGCCTCGGGGCCACGCAGGATCGAACGTTCCGATTGCCCGCGACCGGAAGCGCAGTGCACCCGCCGGACAGGCCCGAGCAGATGGATCCACTGGAGGATGTAGTAAGGACCTGAATCGTAGGGGGCCTCGCCTCCGGATTCGTAGAATTGGGCCGGATTGGGGTGAAACAGTTCGAGGCCCGGCAAACCCACGAATGACTGTCCGAAAACGGGTTCGCCGATTAGGCCTGCGTCAAGGGCGCGGCGGGCTGCCTGGTGTGCACTGCCGAAAAAGGTATTGGGTGCGCTTCCGATCAGCAGGCCGCGTTCCCTGGCGATTGCCGCCAGTTTCTCGGCGACGTCAAGATCGAGTGCGAAGGGTTTTTCGCAGTAAAGGTGCTTGCCGGCCCGCAGAATCTGCTCGTTGAGCTCCTCGTGCACGACACCCGGCGTCAGATTGACGACGAGTTCCACCTCCGGATCGTCCAGTAACTGCTCGACATGGCAGGCCCTGACGCCCAGTTCCCGCGCCTTTTCCGCAATCATATCGGGACGACGGGTGGCAAGAGCTTTCAACTTCAGCGCCGGCGAGCGTGAAATGGTGCTCAGATAGACTTCGCTGATATCGCCGACGCCGATCACGCCAAGGCAGATGGGTTGCATGTCCACGCAATTCTCCCTTTCGATTTTCTGATGGGAATTTCAGTTCCGGGGCACCGGCCGGTCAGATGCCGTCTTGAATGATGGCGGCACCCGCATTGTCATGCGCACTTCCATGTGGAGCGAGTTCAAGAACGTAGTCGCCATATTCCAGTGGGATCGTGTCATTCACGAAAGCGCCCCCGGACTGCTGTCGATTGCTCGCCTCATTATCGCTTCTCCGAGCGGCCCGGATGCATTTGACACACCTTCTTTCCCAAACTAATCACGACTTAGATTAAACGAGGATATGCTCGTTAGCAACAAGGAGCAGGGGATTGATGCGAAGGCTGCGGATGGCGATGATCGGCGGGGGGGCGGGATCGTTCATCGGACCCATCCACCGTATTGCGGCGGAGCTCGATCGTGAAATCGAACTCGTCGCCGGCGTTTTCTCGAGTGCACCGGAGCGCAGCCGGGAAGCAGGCGATCGTTACGGTATCGACCCCCAGCGCGCATATCCGACTCTGGAGGCGATGTTCGAGGGTGAGTCAGGCCGTCAGGACAGGATCGACTTCGTGTCGATCGTCACTCCAAACCATCATCACCTCCCGGCAGCGCGCGCTGCGCTGGGCGCAGGTTACCCAGTCATCAGCGACAAGCCCGCGACCTCCAGCCTGGGAGAGGCGCGGGAACTTGCACAACTGGTCGCAGCATCCGGTCTGCAATATGGGCTGACCCAAACCTACTCGGGCTATCCGCTTGTACGCGAAGCCCGGTCCCAGGTCGCTTCGGGCGTGCTTGGCGAGATCCGCAAGGTGGTCGTCGAATACCCGCAAGGATGGCTCGCGGGCGAAGCCAGCGGCAAACAGGCCGAGTGGCGGACCGATCCGGCAAGATCGGGCGAGGGAGGCTGCATCGGTGATATCGGCACGCACGCATTCCACCTCGCCGAATTCATCACCGGTCTCAAGGTGACCCGGATTCTGGCCGACGTCGGTACGGTGGTGCCGGGACGATCGCTCGACGATGACTGTTCGGTTCTGCTCCGCTTCGAAAACGGTGCGCGCGGCGTACTTCTCGCCAGCCAGATCGAAGTGGGCGAACTAAACGGTCTGCGTATCCGGCTGTACGGCGAGAAGGCAGGGCTCAGCTGGGCCCAGGAGAACCCGAACGTCCTTTTCGTCAACACGAGCGATGGGCAATCCAAGATCATCCGCGCGGGAACCGGACTGCTCGGAGCAGAGGCGGTCAGCGCGACCCGTACGCCGGGCGGCCACCCTGAGGGATATCTGGAAGCCTTCGCCAACATCTATCGTGACTTTGCGGCGACCCTGCGCGGCGAGCCTGCCCCACTGCTTCCGGGCATCGAGGACGCGCTTCGCGGCATGACCTTCATTGCCACATCGGTCGAGGCAAGCCGCAGCGGCGAAGGCTGGGTCGAACTGCGCGTCTGACGGAACGGGAGAAAAGAAGTGAAGACGATCAAGGGACCGGGCATCTTCCTGGCACAGTTCGCTGGCAGTGAGGCACCCTTCAATTCGCTGACCAGTATAGCCGATTGGGCTGCCTCGCTAGGTTACAAAGGGGTCCAGATCCCGAGCTGGGACAACCGCCTGTTCGACCTGAGGCGGGCGGCCGCCAGCCAGGACTATTGCGACGAGATCAAGGGGCAGCTGGATGAGCGGGGCCTGTCCATCACGGAACTGTCGACCCATCTTCAGGGGCAGCTCGTGGCCGTCCACCCCGCCTACGACCCGCAGTTCGACGGATTCACCGTTCCCGAGCACCGAGGCAAACCGGCGGATCGGCAAGCCTGGGCGGTCGAGCAGCTCAAGCTCGCGGCGACCGCTAGCCGGCGTCTGGGCCTCTCCACGCATGCAAGTTTTTCAGGGGCCTTGGCTTGGCCTTACTTCTATCCCTGGCCCCAGCGGCCCGCAGGGCTTGTCGAGGATGCCTTCGACGAGCTTGCCCGCCGGTGGAAGCCCATCCTCGACGTCTTCGACGAGAACGGCGTCGATATCGGCTACGAGATCCATCCGGGCGAGGATCTCCATGATGGAGCCACGTTCGAGATGTTCCTGGAGCGCGTTGGAAATCATCCCCGAGCGAACATTCTCTACGATCCCAGCCATTTCGTGCTGCAGCAGCTCGACTACCTAGCCTTTCTCGACATCTACCACGAGCGCGTGAAGTGCTTCCATGTCAAGGACGCCGAGTTCCGACCCAACGGTCGCGTCGGTGTCTACGGCGGTTACCAGTCCTGGGTCGATCGGCCCGGACGGTTCCGCTCGCTCGGCGACGGGCAGGTGGACTTCGTCCAGATCTTTTCGAAAATGGCCCAGTACGACTATGCAGGCTGGGCCGTCCTAGAGTGGGAGTGCGCGCTCAAGCACCCCGAAGTAGGGGCGGCGGAAGGTGCACCTTTCATTGAGCGTCATATCATTCGCGTCACCGATCATGCGTTCGACGACTTCGCGGACAGTGGCAGCGATCGCGCGCTCAATGCCAGGCTGATGGGCCTGTCCCAGTGACCCATCGGTCACCAGGGCTCTCCCCATCGACGGAAGGCTGGAACAGGCGGGAATTCATCGGTGCTGCCGCGCTTGTCGCTCTTGCGGCTGGCATCCCCGCCGCCGCAGTCAGACTGACCGATCTCGATGCCGAGGACCTTCCCGATGAAGCTCAGCGCAGGCTGATCGCGCAGGTCTGCCAGATCGTACTACCAAGGACAGGTACGCAAGGGGCGGGAGACGTGGGCGTGGGGGACTTCGTGATCCTCGCTCTGGCTCATGGTCTCGACGCCACGAAAGCTCCGATGGCAAGCGCGCAAGTGCCGAACTTTGCCGGCCACGCACGGCACGACGGCTCGCTGCGCTACCTCGACTGGCTGGAGGCCGAGCTTGACGCCAGAGCGGGAGGCTACTGGCTGGGCCGTCCGTTGCAGACGCAGAAAGATGCACTTTCCTCGCTCGACGCCGCTTCTTACCCACCGCCGGGGCAGGACGGGTTCTTCCCCTGGCAGAAGATCAAGGGTCTCATTCTGACCGGGTATTACACGAGCGAAGAAGGGGCATCCCATGAACTCCGCTTCGAATTGACGCCTGGTCGCTTCGACAGCGATCTCCCTCTGAAGCCCGGCACCATAGCGCTCTCGAGCGACTGGAACGCTGTCGATTTCGGCTAGATTTTCGGGAAATGAACATGAGCAGCCATGACTTCGACGCCATCGTTGTCGGATCCGGTATTACAGGCGGCTGGGCCGCCAAGGAACTCACGCAAGCCGGTCTGAAGGTCCTGCTCATCGAGCGGGGGCGCAAGATCGAGCACCAGGTCGACTACGACACCGAACTCAAGACACCCTGGGAGATGGCGTTTCGCGGGCTTGGCGATGCCGATCTCTATGCCCGCGAGTATGCGGTGCAGATGCAAGCCCGCCTGTTCAACGAATACACCCAGAACCATTTCGTAAACGACAAGGAAAACCCATATGTCCGGGGGGCCGAGACCGACTTTCTCTGGCTGCGCGGCTACCAGCTGGGCGGACGTTCGCTGACGTGGGGGCGGCAGACCTACCGCTGGTCGGACTACGATTTCGGCGCGAACAAGCGGGACGGCCACGGTCTCGACTGGCCAATCCGCTACGCCGATCTCGCGCCCTGGTACGATAAGGTCGAGGAGTTCATCGGTGTCTCGGGTGCGCACGAAAATCTGGCGCAACTGCCCGACGGCAAGTTCCAGCCCGCCATGCCGCTCAACGCAGTCGAACTCGCCATGCGCGAAAGACTGGCCGAGCGCTGGCCCGAGCGATGCCTGACCATCGGGCGTACGGCCAACATGACCGAGGCCAAGCCCGAGGAAGGGCGTTCGCAATGCCAGTACCGCAGTATCTGCGGGCGCGGGTGCTCCTACGGAGCCTACTTCTCGACGCAGTCCAGCACGCTGCCGGCGGCGCGCAAGACCGGTAGGCTGACACTCGTGACCGATGCACAAGTCGAGGCGATTGAGTACGATCCGGCCACCGGGCGGGCGACAGGAGTCCGTTGGGTCGAAAAGGGCGGCAGGATGCACCGGGCTGCATCGGCGCGCCTCGTTTTTTTGAATGCGGGGGCGTTCAACTCCGTTCATCTGATGATGAATTCGGCCAGCGAAGCGATGCCGCACGGCCTGGCCAACTCGAGTGGCATTCTGGGCACCCACATCATGGACCATCCTAATGCCATGGTAGGCATGGCGCTGATGCATGGTTTCGAGGAGCATACGAGCTTCGGCAACCGGCCGACCGGCTCCATCATCGCCAGATACCGCAACATGGAGGTAATGGATGGTGAGGGGCACACCCGCGGGTATTCCTATCAGGGCGGAGCCCTGCAGGCGGCCTGGACGCGGGGCAAGCGTCAGCCTGGCCTCGGCGAGGCCTACAAGGACGCGCTGCGCGAAGTCGGGCCTTGGGAAATGGTTCTCATAGCCTATGCCGACTGCCTTCCACGCAAGTCTAACCGCCTGTCGCTCGACCGGACGCGTACCGATGACAACGGGGTTCCGCAGCTCAAGATCGACTTCGCTTTCGGCAAGGAAGAGCACGCCGCGATCGCCCAGGCCCATGCTGACGCGAAGGAAATGCTCGAGGCGGCCGGAGGCACATTCATTGCAGGATTCGACCGGCCGGGGCCCGCAGGAACGGCCATTCACGAGATGGGCGGCGCGCGAATGGGCAACGATCCGTCCCAATCCATCCTCAACCGGTGGAGTCAGGCGCACGACGTGCCGAATTTGTTCGTGACCGACGGCGCGCAGATGAGCTCCTCCGCGTGTCAGAACCCGTCCCTGACCTACATGGCGCTCACTGCCAGAGCTGCCAGCCACGCCGTCTCGCTTATGAAGGAAGGCGTTCTTTGATTTCCTCGCTGGGCAGGCTCGCCCCTGATGAGACATCGCTGACAGCCAGGCAGCGCTCGTTTGCCTTCTTCACCCTCCTTGTCGCGCTCGTCCTTGAAATCGTCGATCTGACGATCGTCAACACCGCCCTGCCGTCAATCGAACGCAACCTCGGAGCCGCCGGCACCCAGTCGCAGTGGATCGTCGCGGGATACTCGCTGAGCTTTGCCACTCTGCTCATCCTGGGCGGGCGACTTGGCGATATTTTCGGGGGGCGCACGATGTTCCTGTTGGGCGTCGCCGGCTTCACCACCGCCTCCGGATTGTGCGGCCTCGCGCATTCGACCGAGCAGCTGGTCGCCGCCCGGTTCCTGCAGGGGGCGACCGGTGCGATCATGGGGCCGCAGGTCATGACCATGATTCAGATCCTTTACGATCCGGTGGAGCGGATCGGACGCATGGCCTGGTTCGGTGTGATCGGTGGGCTTTCCGCCATCGCTGGACCTATTCTCGGCGGACTGCTTATCGCTCTCAATCCCCTGGGGCTGAGTTGGCGCGCCGTTTTCCTCATCAACATTCCCATCGGGATCGCGGCGCTCGTGGCGGGCACCTTGCTCCTGCCCCGGACCGCCCGGTATGCCGAGCGCCGTATCGACTGGATCGGCACGGCCAGTTTCGGTGCGGCCCTGGCCGCTTTTCTGATCCCGTTGATGGAAGGCGGAGACCGAAACTGGAGCGCTCGCTCGCTCGGATGGTTCGTGGTCGCGGCCATGTTGGCCGTCCTCGGGTGGCGAGGCCTGAAGGTGCGGGCTCTCAAGGGCAGACCGGCGATCATTCACCCCCAACTGTTTCGGAACGACACGTTCCGGATCAGCATCCTCATCAGCCTTGCCTTCTCGGCAGCAAATACCGGATTTCTTTTCATTTTCGCTTACGGTCTCCAGCGCGGTCTGGGCTATTCTGCCCTGGGTACAGGCCTGATGCATATGCCTTTCAGCATCGGTGTCATGTTCGGAATGGCGTTCCTGGGCCGCCGCTACCTTGCTCACTACGGCAAGTGGGTCCTCTTCATCGGCTCGCTCGTCATGGCCTCCGGTTGCGGTGCGACTTTGCTCTGGATGGCTTCCGGCAAGCTGAGCTTCATTGTGGTTGCGCCATTCCTCGTCGTTGCCGGTGCGGGTATGGGGATGGTTTCGGGACCGCTCGGATCGGTGGCGGTTTCGCGCGTGGAGAGGCAACAGGCGGGCTCGGCAAGCGGGATGCTAAAGACGGTGCAGCAAATGGGCGGCGCCCTGGGTGTCGCTATTGGCGGTTCAGCCTACTTCATCTTCGAGGGGGCCTATCGGGGGGCAGGTGAACTGGGAGCGCTGGTCCTGGTCGAAATCGCGATGGGTGTTGTCGCGACGCTTGCCCTTCGCTTGCCCAATGACATCTTCGCACGCGCCCCGACTGGGAGTCCTCGCTCCGAATAGTTCAGGCGCGGACGGGCGCGACGTTCGGCTTTGTCCTGACGCTCGCAGGAGGTTGGGGAGAACGCGCCATCCAGCAAGCTGTTGAACGGGCCATCCAAAGCGGGCGCTTCACCGGAATCCGGCCCGGGCGCGGGGACGGCAGGGCTCGGGCCGGACGCGGGCAAGGGGCTGGGCACATTCTGTGCAAGGCGCCCATCCCGCACGTGCCATCCTTTCCTGGACGTCAGAATAAACTGTCGTGAGCGCCAGCGATGCGTGGAGGCGCCGAGCGTGCTGGATAGAAGAACGGCGGCGTTTCTGTCGAAACACCGCCCTGTTGCGTCGATCCCTATCGCAGGTGCCGGATCTTGACGTTGCGGAACATGATTTCCGCGCCCTCGATCTGGAGAAGGATCCGCCCTCGATCCAGCCGCACATACTTCGATTTGTCGGCAGGGTCCTGACGCTGAAGGCCGTATAGAGCGGTAACGATCCGGCCATTCACGATATGCGCTGCGCTGTCGCCCGAGGCGATGAGCTCGACTGTGTTCCAGCCTTCCAACTCGTCGAAGTACCCGTCCGCCCGGATCCACTGGCGAAGGTTGCCGCCGGCATCAACTTGCGGTGCGTATTGCGTGTTGCCCGGAAAGTCCTGCGGCCATGATGGCAGCCCGCCCAGAGATACCGCCTGAATGGCGCGGTGATTGACGGGCAGGGCATCGCCCGTGTTGCGCTCCATGATCTGGTACTCGACGCAATCCGGCCACAGGAACTCGCGGCCCCGGGGAGTATGGTAGAGGATGCCGCTGTCCCGCTTCCACAAGGTGCGCGGTTCGTAGCGGCGCGTACCCCACTTGAACTCGAGGCTCAGGTGATAGTCACCATATTCCTCTTGGGTAGCGAGATAACCCATCCCTGCCTTGGCCGGGCCACGATACGAAGGGCCCAGGATGTGCAGCATGCCGTTCTCGATCGCCACCGTTCCGTCGCGGTCCCTGTCGCCGACCCCGTCCTGGAAGAACGTCCAGCCTGAGAGGTCGCGACCGTTGAACAGAGGCTGCCAGCCGTCTTGCTGGTCGGGCAGTCTTTCATTTGCGATCTTCGTGGGCGCTGCTGCGGTCTCGGAAGTGGCTGCGAGGCCTGCCACTGCCATCAGGCCGAGTGCCTCTCTCCTGGTCGGCTGCATTTTGCACATTTCCTTCCTGTTTTGCCGGGCCGAGCAGGTCCGTTTGGATCCTCGCGGGCGGCATTATCTGTAATCGACTGCGAGACAGGCCGGCGTTCCGGGAAGGGAGGCCAGCTTCCGGTATGTGATTCCCGGATTGCTTGCTGGCGAAGCCGACAACAAAACATTTCCATCCCGAAGCGCGCATGCTATTTAATCAGCGATCAGATTGGAGGCAAGCAGGATATTTCGGCTGGATCGATGTCGGTTTAATGATACCTGCACCTCTTTAGCTGGCAGAAGGGTTCGATGAGCAAAGACAAACCATACCACCGGGAGGATCTGCGCGGTGACCTTCTCAAAGCGGGCCGCGAATATGTAGCCAAGAACGGCCATTTGGGTCTGTCGGTGCGTACTCTCGCGCAGCAGGTCGGCGTGTCTGCCGGCGCGCCATACCACCATTTTCCCGATCGTCGCTCGCTGTTGCTGGCGCTTGCGCTCGCAGGTTTCGAAGACCTGATGAACCATCACGCCGCTGCTGCGGGCCAAGAGCTTCCGAGCCGCGAAAGGCTGAAACAGATGGGGCTCGCGTTCATCCGGTTTTCCGACGAAAACCCGCACCTCGTCGACCTCATGTTTGAAAGCGAACTGACGACCCCGATGGTCGTGCCGGAACTGCTCGAATATCAGTTCATAGGGCACCGTGCTCTTCGCGAGCCAATCCTTGAGACTCTGCCCGGGATTTCCGATGAAGACGCGGATCTGCGGGCCGTCGCCTATTGGTCGACGGTCTACGGCTTCGCTTCGATGCGCAAGAAGGGCGTTCTGCATCCTTATGGTGGCGATACGCTTCCCTCGATCAATATCGCCGAGGCCATCGTCGAGCGGGCTGTCACCGGAGCGCTTGCTGCCGAATAACCCCGGATCCGGCTCCCGGTGGTTACCGTCTATTTCCTCGCCACATACGAACTCGTTCTGTTTGGCTCGGGGTAAATCGCGACCATTGACATTGCCCGGCGAGTCCAACTAATCACCGATTAGTTGGAGGAGGGCCTGATAATGTTTGCGACTGTTACGCGGCGAAAAATGATGGGTGCTGCGCTTGCAACGGGAGTAGCAGGGAGCTTGCCGGCGCGGCTGGCGCTTGCTGCACCGAAAGGGGGCGCGCCCTGGCGACTGCTCTTCAACGGCGTCGACCTGACCGGCTGGAACTTCTTTCAGGAAGGCGTCGGGGAAACGGACAGGCTGGGAGCGGTCGCGATCGAGGACGGCGTGCTGCGGCTTCAGGGGCCTGCCTATGAACCTCAGGGTGAGACAGGTTTTGGCCACCTCGCGACGGCCGAGAGCTTCTCCAACTTTCATCTTCGGCTGGATTTCAAATGGGGCGGGCGCAGGTTCGCTCCCCGTTCGCTAGCGAAGCGTAACAGCGGTATCCTCTATCATATGGCGCCTTCCAAAGGTGTTCTCTACCCGGACTGCATCGAGTTCCAGGTCGAGGAAACCGATGTCGGGGATGCGATCCTGATCAACGTCCAGGGTCTGGAGGGCATCAGCTTGGGAGGCACACCAGTCTGGCCGAACTACCCGCCGTTCCTGCCCAGGACATATTCCGAACCACAGGTCTTCGCAGGTCTCGCACGCCAGTGGTTTCACAAGACCGGCGATTTCGAAATCCGCGACGGGTGGAACACCCTCGACATCATCGCCTTCGAGGACCAGGCCGCGCACCTGGTAAACGGCCGCGTCGTGACCACCATGTTTGGCCTCGTCCAGAAGCCGGAGGAGGGCAAGCCTCGGGTTCCGTTGACGGGCGGGCGAATTGCACTCGAGCTCGAAGGAGCCGAGATTGCATTCAAGAACATCATGATCCGATCGCTTGGGGCAGATGATATAGCGCTGATGCGGAAAGGGTGAAGAGGATGGTCGGCTTGTGGCAGCGAACCGGCCTTTTCGTTCACAGGCAGAAGACGGTATCGTCAGGCCCGGAGCATATGCCTACCCTGCATCGCAGACCCCCTGCCGGCAAACCCGGCGCTCGCCGGTGGGGCAGCTCAAGGAGGGCATGATCCTGGAAGGCGCGGACAAGTGCCATCGCATTGTCCAGAACCGGCGCCTCCCATGAGACAATGAAGGCCGGGTCACGCCGGCCCGTCGCTGCCGCGGTGGGCGAAAGAGATGGACCGGCACGCGGCATTACCGGTTTGCCACTGGTGCATCAGTGCCAGCAGTGGTTACGGCTTGTCTGACCGATTCCCGGGTTCATTGCGTTCGTCGGATCCAGTGTCCGATAGTGCTGCGCCAGCTGCGGCTCAGCCCGATAGAGGTGCCCCACGTTGTGCTCGGCCGGGTACTTGGCTCCCCTTGCATCGAGCTCGTGCCACATCAGATGCTCCGTCTCCACCGCGTCTATGCCCGCGCGAAGTACGTAGTCCTGATGGAAGACATGGCACATGAAGTGTCCGTAATAGAGTGACGTCACGATCCGCGAGGCGATCGGTTGGGGAAGGACTTCGAGCCAGTCACGATCGTTGCGCCTCAGCGCCACATCGAGAGCGATGATGGCTCCCACTTCCCGGCGATGCATCTCGCGATAGCGAATTGCGGCACCGGCAACGGCAAACCGCTGCAGGAAAGCTTTCGCGGCTTCCTTGTCTGTACATTCGAAGACATCCCCCGACTGGCTCGGAAAGACATCTTCCAAAAGCTTTCGCGCTTCATCGATGCCGTTCCCGCCCATCTTCAGGATGAGGTGATGCTCGAAGCGATCCCTCCACTCGCGCATGCGCGACGGAAGGTGTTGTGGAAGCAGATCCGCGATTGCCTGCATGAGCCGGTCGGACAGGTTGTCGGGAAGAAAGCCGAGTCGGTGAGCTAGGCGATCGATACTTGCCTTCAGGGCATAGAGCTTCGGCAACCGGTCGGTCCCGAAACGCTCGATCGCCACGAAGATGTCCTTCCCGTATCGGGCTGCGACGTCGAAGGCTTCGCGATGAATATATTCGCCTGCCACCGGTAGCGTCCGGAACTGACCGAGAATCTGGCGACGCAGCCGGTCGAGTTCATCGGGATCGTTGGTCCCGATGTAGAATGTCGCTGTTCGCTCTTCCTTCGGGAATGTGTCGAGCCGTACCGCGAGCACCATAACCTTGCCAGCACTTCCCGAGGTCTCGAACAGCTTGGCGGGATCGGCATTGTAGCGGGCAGGGGACGGGGCTTCGACATCGCGAACCCTTGCCACATAGTCATGCGAGGAAGCCGCGCGGTTATCGTCCATGACGTCCGCATCCGAGAAGGAGCCTGTGCCAAGCCGTTCGAGAGTTTCCTCCTCGTCCAGACCCAGGTCCAGACCCAGCCGGTTGACGAGTTCGACCTTGCCTTCAGCGCTGACACGCGCGAACAAGGCATATTCCGTATAAGCGGGGCCGCGCTGGACGAGAGCGCCTCCCGAGTTGTTGCATACTCCGCCGACAACGGAGGCCCCGATACACGATGAACCTATGACGGAATGCGGTTCGCGCCTCAGGGGCGCCAGTTTTTTCTCCAGATCGTAAAGAGTGGAGCCTGCAAGGCAGACGACCTGGCGGCCCCCGACGATCGAATGGATGCCGGTGATGCGCAGGGTATTGATGATGACGACAGGCCGGTCGTAAGTGCCCTCGGGCGTCGACCCGCCGGTAAGGCCGGTGTTGGCGGCCTGGGCGATGACAATGACCCCGGCCTCCACACAGGCCCGGAACACCCTGAATTGTTCGAGCGGATTTCCCGGACGCACCACCGCCAGGACTGGCCCGCTACCGTAGCGGTAGCCTTTCGAGAATGGGCGCGTCCGCGATGGCGCGGTCAGGACATGGCGTTTTCCGACAAAGCCGCGCAAGTCGCGCAGGAGCCGGTCGATCGGGGTGGAAGACATGGTATCGAGAATGTCCCCAGGCTAGTATGGCCAGGCGGCCCTGGTGAAGACACCGCCGTCCACCCAGAGCGTCTGTCCGGTCACGAACCGCGCGGCGGGGCCGGCGAAGAACAGCACCGGTCCGGCGATATCCATCGGCGTGCCGACGCGTCCGAGCGGTGTGATTGGAGACCACGATGCGGAATAGTCGGGCGCTTCCTCGGCGGTTCGCTCGGTCGCGATAGCGCCGGGCGCCACGCAGTTGACCGTGATGTCGTACTGACCAAGCTCCACGGCCGCGGACTTTGTGAATTGCTCGATGCCGCCCTTCGAGGCCGTGTAATCGACGAGGTTGGGGAACGCGAGCTTGTTGCACCCCGAACCGATGTTGACGATCGCGCCGCCTTTGCCGGCGTTGGCCATGACCTTGCCGACAACCTGGGTGTTGAGGAAGCATCCCTTGAGGTTGGTCCTGATCACGGCGTCCCACCTTTCCTCGGCAAGCTCGAGGAGAGGTGACCAGGTCTGAATGCCCGCGTTGTTGACAAGCAGGACGGGGCTGCTTCCCGCCCAACCGCAGGCTTCTGCCACGTACGTTTCGATTTCGGCCTTGTTTCCCACGTCGCAACGCACGGCAAGGACGCTGAAGCCATCCGCTATCAAGCGATCGATATTGGCCTCTGCTGCCTCTGCCGAGGAGTTGTAGCTGAAGGCGACGCAGTATCCGGCCTCTGCCAGCGCACGAACAAGGTGGCTGCCGATCCCGGTGCTTCCCCCGGTGACGAGGGCGAGAGGCTTCGTCACAGGCTCATGCCTCCGTCGATGACGAGATTGCTGCCGGTCATGAACCGTGCTTCATCGGAGGCCAGCATCAGCGCGATGTTGGCGATCTCGTCTGGCTGGCCTAGTCGTCCCATCGGCTGGCGCGCTATGAACGCTTCGCGCGCAGACGCTGCATCGCCGGTTGCTGCGAACCGTTCGATAAGCGAGGGACTTTCCACTGTACCTGGGCTGATGGCGTTGCAGCGGATTCCGTTCGCGATGAAGTCCCGGGCCACCGACATCGTAAGCCCGATCACGGCGGCCTTGGTCGTGCCGTAGGCGAAGCGGTTCGGGGCCGCCATCACGCTCGATACCACCGAAGCGATGTTGATGATCGAGCCGTCGCGACGCTCCAGCATCGCGGGAAGGAAAGACCTGATGGTTAGCATTGCAGACCGCAAGTTGATGGATGCACTGCGATCGAAGTCATCGGGCGGGCAATCGAGGATGGTGCCGCTTGCGACATAGCCTACGCAATTGACCAGGACGGAAACCTCCCGGAAAGCGGCAGCGGCCTGTTCGACCGCTGCCTGATCGGTGACGTCCAGTTCGACCGCTTCAATTGCGGTATCGGAAAACGGTGTCGGGAACCGCAGATCCGCGGCGATCACCCGCGCACCCTGCGTCGCAAAATGTTCGGCGATGCTACGGCCGATACCTTGTGCGGCTCCCGTGACGAAGCAGGTCTTGCCTTCCAGACGAGGTTTCATCCGATCAGCTCCCGTGGTTCCACGGAATTACCTTGTGCTTCTGTGTCCCCAGCTTCTCGATGCTCAGTTCAACGATGTCACCTTCGTTCAGATAGACTTCCGGCTTCTGGCCCATGCCCACGCCGGGGGGCGTGCCCGTGGTGATGATGTCGCCCGGCAAAAGGACCATGAACTGGCTGACGTAGCTGACGATCGTCGCGCAATCGAAGATCATCGTCCGAGTGTTGCCGGTTTGCATTCGATGGCCATTCACGTCGAGCCACATGGCCAGATCCTGGGGATCGCCGACTTCGTCCGACGTTACCAGCCAGGGGCCGACCGGTCCGAAAGTATCGCAGCCCTTGCCCTTATCCCAGCTGCCGAGGCGCTCGAACTGGAACTGGCGCTCGGACAGGTCGTCGCACAGGACGTAACCGGCGACGTGATCGAGGGCATCGGACTTTTCGACGTAGGATGCCCGTTTGCCGATGACGATGCCGAGCTCCACTTCCCAGTCCATCTTGGTGGCGCCTTTGGGCTTGCGCACGTCGTCGTCCGGACCCTGAAGGCAGGAGACGGCCTTGGTGAAGATGATCGGTTCGGCGGGCACGGCCATGTTTGCTTCTTCGGCATGGTCCTTGTAGTTCAGGCCGATGGCAACGAACTGGCGGGTTCCGGCGAAGGGAATTCCGAAGCGCGGGGCATTAGCCACAGGAAGAGTGTCGAGCGCAAGCTTGCGGATTTCGTCCAGCTTTTCCGGCGACAACCACTCGGGCGTCAGGTCCTGAAGGTGCGACGAGAGGTCGCGAACATTTCCATCCTGATCCAAGATGCCGGGCTTCTCCGCTCCGGCAGGACCAAATCGAACCAACTTCATTTGATGCTCCACAATGTCAGGCAGAAGGTCTCGAAGATCGCGGGCACGCGGGGCATTACGGCATTGCCGGAGCTGTATCCGTGCGCTCTTGTTCCGATTCGAAAGAGGCTCTCCCACCGATCTGATCGATGATTAGTTTGATGGTCCTAATCGACTTCCGGAGGAAGATAAAGGGGTTTCCGTTTCCGGACTTTAGGACTTGAACGGCACTGAAGCGCGGGGCAGACGTCGGGCTGGTGTTAAGCGCTTGACCCGCCTTGAGCTGCAATCTAATCATCGATCAAATTCGAGGGCGAGATACCTGCCGACAGGTACAACCCGATCCGACCGTACCGTTCAGCGAAGATCCCCAGGATCTCGCGGCGCAAGTCCGGCGGAAATTGAGAGAGAGTGGATGCGTTCGACCAAATTCAAGCTGCTTGTTGCCGTTGCCTTCGTCATGCCCCCGATGGCTCTGCACGCAGAGGCGCCTGTCGGCGCGGAAAGCAAGGTTTCTTCCCTCGATACAAATCCCGGCAGCAGCCTTGAGGAGAGTTTTCGCGATCCGCCCGAAACGGCGCGGCCGCGCGTCTGGTGGCATTGGATGAACGGCAACATCACCAAGGATGGCATTGCCAAGGATATCGAATGGATGAAGCGGGTCGGAATCGGCGGATTGCAGAATTTCGACGTCGATCTGGGCACGAAGCAGATCGTCGAGAACCGCCTCGCCTACATGACGCCCGAATGGAAGGATGCCTTCCGGTTCGCGGCAAGCGAGGCGCAGCGACAGGGGCTGGAATTCGCGATCGCCTCGTCCCCGGGCTGGTCAGAAACGGGTGGACCTTGGGTCAGGCCGGAAGATGCGCAGAAGAAGGTCGTCTGGAGCGAAGCGCTTGTCACTTCAGGCAAGTCCGGCCGGATCAGGTTGGTGGCTCCGCCGTCCAACCCCGGCCCATTCCAGGGCATCGAGCAGCAGCCCGATCTATCCGAGCTCCTCGCGGGAGGCCATGCGAAACGCGGTCCGGACTTCTACCGTGATATCGCCGTTCTCGCGGTGCCGGTCGGAAGAAGCGATACGTTGCCTGTTCCCACGCTCACGGACGGCCAGGGCCGCGTCCTGAAGGCAGGCGGGCAGGGCGCTTTGGTCTCGAACGTTGTCCTTGGACCTGTCGTTGGCCCCACCGCGCCTGAGTTCCGCCTCGATTACGGTAAACCGGTGACGATCCGCTCCGCGACGATCTACATACCGGGCGGAACGATCCCACCCTTGCCCGCATTCTACGGGCCGCGGCTGGAAACCAGCGACGACGGCATGGAATGGCGAAGCGTCACTGCCTTCAGTCTAGCGGAAGTTCCCACCACGGTGAGCTTTCCCCAGACCACGGCCCGCTATTTCCGCGTGATCATCAAACCGGCGTTTCCGATGGGCGGCGGTACGCCGACTGATGACAACGGCGTGGCGATGGAAAATGAGTTCGGCAAATTGATCGGCGGCCGGTTGTCTCAACCCGTGACGATCGGCTCGTTCGAACTGTCGGAGGAGGCAAGAGTTGACCAGTTCGAGGCAAAGGCAGGCTTTGCTGTCGCAGCCGACTACTACGCCTTGCCGGCGATCGCCGACGGCGCCAAGGGGCCGTCACCCACCCAGGTTCTCGACCTCACCGACAAGCTTGGGGCCGATGGCACCTTGAACTGGGTTCCGCCCAAGGGCACCTGGCGGATCGTCCGGCTCGGATATTCCCTCATCGGAAAGACGAACCATCCCGCTCCCGCCGAAGCGACCGGGCTCGAGACCGACAAATACGACGGTGGTGCGGTAGAGCGCTATCTCACGCACTATCTGGATGGCTACAAGTCCGCGGCCGGTGACGACCTTGTCGGACGCCGCGGCGTGCGCGCGCTGCTCACCGATTCAATCGAAGTCGGGGCGGCCAACTGGACGCCCCGGATGAAGGACCAGTTCATGCGCCTTCGGGGCTACGACCCGACGCCATGGTTACCTGCGCTCGCCGGCGTAATCATCGGCAATCGCGAAGAAACCGACCGCTTCCTCTACGACTATCGCCGGACACTTGGCGATCTGCTGGTATCCGAGCATTACGCAACGGTGGCCAAGGTCGCCCACGCCAATGGAATGAAGGTCTATGGCGAGGCGCTCGAAAGCAACCGCATCAATCTTGGCGACGACATGGCGATGCGTCGCTACACCGATTATCCGATGGCCGCGATGTGGACCTTCGATCGCCGGACCGGCCCCGAAGCAGCCTATGTCGCGGATATCAAGGGAGCGTCCTCGGTCGCCCATATCTTTGGACAGAATATCGTTGCGGCCGAGTCCATGACAGTCAACATGTCGCCCTGGGCGTTCGCTCCGGCCGACCTGAAGCACGTTGTCGATCTGGAATTCGTGCTCGGCGTGAACCGCCCCGTCGTGCATACGTCCGCGCATGTGCCTGTAGATGACAAGCTGCCGGGACTGTCGCTCGCTGGGATCGGCCAGTTCTTCAATCGCAACGAAAGCTGGGCCGAACTCGCACGGCCCTGGGTCGACTACATGGCCCGTAATTCCCTCCTGCTGCAGGAGGGGCGCAACGTGGCGGACGTCGGTTACTTCTATGGCGAGGAAGGTCCGCTCATTGCCCTCTATGGCCATTCCCCGGTTGCCGATGCTCCGAAGAACAATGCCTTCGACTTCGTCAGCGTCGATGCATTGACCACGGCGCTGCAGACCGAAGGCGGCGAAGTCGTGGCTGTGGGAGGGGCACGCTACAGGGCTCTCTATCTGGGCGGTTCGTCACGGCGCATGACTCTTGGCACTCTTCGCAAGATTGCCCAGCTGGTCGAAAGCGGAGCAACCGTCATCGGAGTACGGCCCGAGGGCACGCCCAGCATGTCCGATGACAGGGCGGCCTTCAACGTGCTTCTCGACAAGCTGTGGCCGGGCTCGCCGGCGACAAGTCTTGGCAAGGGACGCGTGATCGCTTCCGGCGATGTCGATGCGGCCCTGAAAGAGATCGGCGTCGCACCGGATTTCCGCTTTACCGGCGGGGCAGCCGATACCCAGATCCCGTTCGTCCATCGTGCGCTTGCCGATGGCGATAGCTACTTCCTCGTCAATCGCAAGGATCGCGACGAGACAGTCGAAGCCCATTTCCGGGTAACCGGCAAGGCCCCCGAACTGTGGGATGCGCAAACCGGAACGCGGCGCCCGGTCAGCTATCGTATCGTCGAGGGCGAAACGATCGTGCCCCTTAGCCTTCGCGCGGAGGAATCCGTTCATGTCGTGTTCCGCAAGCCGACGCAGTTGAGCACTTTCACGGTTCCTGAACGGCCGACCCGACAACTCGCGTCGCTCAGTGACGGCTGGAAAGTCGCCTTCCAGAAGGACCGAGGCGCTCCGGGCGAGATTGCCATGGGTACTCTGGAACCGCTCAATGAGAACAAGGACGCGGGCGTTCGTTACTTTTCCGGCCTTGCCACGTATTCGCGTTCGTTCAGCGCTCCCAGGGACTGGAAACCTGGCGAGGACCTTACGCTCGACCTTGGCGAAGTGCGCGAGATTGCCGAAGTGCATGTGAACGGAAAGTTCGCGGGCTATTCGTGGCACAAGCCTTACCGGGTGGAAGTCGGAAAGCTGGTCCGGCGCGGCCGCAACACACTCGATATCCGGGTTGCAAACTTGTGGGTCAATCGCCTCATCCGCGACGCGGATCCCAACGTCGAGCCGAAGGTGACCTGGACGGAACTCAGGACTTATCGGCCCGATGCGAAACTGCGACCCTCGGGGTTGATCGGCCCTGTGAAACTTGAATCTGCCGAACGCTGAGAGCCGAGGAAGCAAACTGTGTCAGCACTAACAGCATTCTACCGAGACCTGACGCTCAAGCCTCAGGGGTTCACTATCGTTGTCGCAGGATTCCTGCCGATATTCGCCATTGTGGCCATGTTCCCTCTGGTCGCAGCCATGATCGCCCATTTTCACGCCGACCCCGGCGCGGCGATCAAAGTGCCGGCAATGGTGACGGCTCCGGGATACGCTATCGCCATTCTTGCCCCCTTTGCCGGGATGGCTGTGGATAGGTTCGGCAGGCGCCCGCTCCTGCTTACCTGCACGTTCCTTTACGGAATCGTCGGCGCCATGCCTTTCTTGCTGAACGATCTCGACATGATCATTGTCTCGCGTGTTCTGCTGGGCGTTTGCGAGGCCGGAATTCTGACGATCGTCAATACGCTGATTGCCGATTACTGGAACGATGGCGGCCGACGTAACTGGCTCATGCTCCAGGGCATCATCGGACCGGCCATCCAGCCGCCGGTTTTCATAATCGTCAGCGCCATCGCCGCTATGCAGTGGAATGCGGGCTTCCTGGTCTATCTGGTGGCATTCCCCGTCTTCGTTGCCATGTATTTCTATCTCTACGAACCTTCGCGATCGGCGAGCGCTGTCACGCACAGGGATCAACCGGCAGTCGGTCGCTTTCCGTTGGCCGCTGCTGCCATTGTCGGCGTGGTAACGCTGCTGGCCTCGGGTATCTACTACGCATGGATCGTCAATGGCAGCATCATCTGGAAGGAAATCGGGCTCACGAATCCCATGGCGGTAAGTCAAGCCACGTTCGTTCCCGCGTTCTTCATCCTGCTTGGTGCGTTCATTTTCCGCTACATTTCCCGTTTCAGCGACGCGGTCCAGATTTCCGCATTCCTCGCTGCCCTCGGCTTGGGACTTGCAGGGATCGGTCTTGCCCGGACGGTTTTTGAGGTCCAGGTGGCCTTGGCCGTGCAGCAGACCGGAGCAGGGATGGCCGTTCCGGCTCTCATCGCCTGGGCACAGACGAAATTCGGCTTCGAGCATCGCGGTCGCGGAATGGGCGTCTGGACCTGTGCATTCTTTCTCGGTCAGGCGGTCTCGCCGATTGTGATCGGGTTTCTCGCGGAAACGGCCGGTTCGATGCAAGCGGCATTTCGCATCATCGGGATCGCGGCGGTCGCGGGCGGCGTGATTGCGATCGTGGCGTTGCCTCGGCTGGCTGCGTCAAGGAGTGCCGCTGCCGCCTGATTGTAGAACAAGGCGTGCCCGAGTTGCCGGGAATGCGCGCGGTGATTTCGATCAAGGTTACAATAAAGGGCTGCTGCGATACCCCTCGCAACAGCCCTTTTGCGGAATGCTTCGCAAGCTCCGCGAGTACCGGCCTTGGGGGCAAGGAGAGCTATTTTGTAGGGGAATGAGGAGTTCCCGCGTCGGGTCCCCCGCGCGGGCCTGTTTCGTTCCTGTCGTGGTTTCCCGTGCAGGAAGGCACACTTTGGGGCGCCGGGCGCTATCTTGCCCGGCGGGGCAAGGCAAAGGCGACGTAAGCCGCGCCCTGGGGGCCTTTCGGATCGCGCGCGCCGCTCGTGGCGATCACCACATATTGCCTGCCAGCCACCATGTAGGTCGCAGGCGTCGCCGTACCGGCGAACGGGAGATCGCCGATCCAGAGAGTTTTCCCGGTTTTGGCGTCGAATGCGCGCAACTTGCGGTCGTAGATCGTCGAGCCGATGAACAGCAGCCCCGAAGACGTGACGATCGGTCCGCCGTAGTTTTCCGTGCCGGTGTCCTTCAAGCCTTTTTGCGCAAGTTCGGGGTAGTAGCCGAGCGGCACTCTCCAGCGAAATTCGCCTGTGTTCATGTCGATAGCACTGAGCGTACCCCAAGGCGGGGCAATCGCTGGGTAACCCTCGGGATCGAGGAACTTTCGATACCCGGTGAAGATGTAGGCCGGGGCCTTTCGCGGGGCTGTCTTGACGGTAGCCCCGCTCTTCTGTTCACCGCCTTGCACCGAGGCGCCGAGGTACCCGAAGAGCAGTCCAAGGTCAGGACCACCGAACTGCGGGAATCCCGGCATCCGGCCCCGGCCTCTCAGGACGGTGTTGACCAGTTCCACTTCCGACTTACGCGAAAGCACGCCTTGTAGGGAGGGGAATTCTGGAGGCGAGCCTTTCAGGTCGATGCCGTGGCAGCCTGCGCAGTTCTGGCGATACATCTGCTCGCCCTTGGCCTGAACTCCGCCCGAGGAAGCCTTCTCGAGACCACCTGTCCAGGCGACATCGCTCGAATTTACGAACAGAACTCCCGATCTGCGGTCGACTGCGCTTCCGCCCCACTCCATGCCGCCGTTGAAGCCGGGGAAGACCAGTGTCTGGCGCCCGACCGTCAGCGGGGTGAAAGGCCCCTTGTTGACCATCCGGGAGAATTGCTCCTTCGCGAAGCGGGCAGCTTCCGGTGTACGGGTCGTGAGCATATCGGCGGTTAGCGATTGCCTCGCCACGGGCGCCGGCTTCATCGGAAAAGGCTGCGTGGGCCAGGACTGCTCGCCCGGAACGTCGCTGACAGGTACGGGGCGTTCCTCGATTTCGAACAGGGGTTTGCCGGTTTGCCGCTCGAACAGGAACAAATATCCTTGCTTGGATCCCTGGGCGACGGCGTCGATTTTTCTGCCGTCCCGCGTCACCGTCAGCAGGACCGGCGGAGTGGGGAGATCCCGGTCCCAGATATCGTGATGAACAGTCTGGAAGTGCCAGAGGCGCTTGCCCGTCTTTGCATCGAGAGCGACCAGACTGTCTGAGAACAGGTTCTGGCCATGCCTGTCCGCGCCGTAGAAATCGTCTACCGATGAGCCGGTCGGGACGAATACGATGCCTCGCTCACGATCAATGACCATGCCGGCCCAATTGTTGCCACCGCCAGCGTCGACAAGCGCGGCTCCGGGCCACGTTTCCGAACCTGTTTCGCCCGGCTTCGGGATCAGATTGAACGACCATCGCAGCTTGCCGGTCCTGACATCGTATGCGCGGACCGTTCCCCGTGCGGCCGGATGAGATTCGCTCGTCCGAAACCCGACTATGATCATGTCATCATAGATGCTTCCGGGTGTCGTCATGTTGGCAGAGACAGTCTGAGGCTGATCGGCCAGCCCCTCTCGCAGATCGACGTTGCCCTCCCGTCCAAAGCTAACGATCGGCTTTCCGGTGTCCGGGTCCAGAGCGCTCAGCATATTGCCATGGCTGGCGAAAAGCCGGCGCTCCGATCCGTCCTGCCACCATGAAACTCCTCGGATCGGCTGGAAGACCGCGTCCGTTGGCATGTAACGCCACTTGAGGGTGCCTTTTGCGGCGTCGAGGGCGATGACGCCCTGCTCGGGCGTCGGCGCGTAGAGAACCCCTCCAATCACCAGCGGCGTTCCCTGAAGGCCGCCGTCTTCTGTGGTGAAACGCCAGGCCTCCTGGAGCGATCCGACATTACCGGGGGTGATCTGGTCGATCTCGGCATAACGGTCGCCGCCGGCATCGCCGCCATAGGCGGTCCAGTCGACGTCCTGGAGTTCCCTCTCTGCGGAAGAACAGCCTGCCACCGCCAGAAAGGCGACCGGGGCGAGTAAGCAAGTCGCTTGCGGCATCCGTGGCACGGCGGTCACTCCCAAGTGAAGATATCTTCGGGTTCAGGCCGTGGCGGCTTGAGAGAAAGCCGCGCTTGCCGGTACAACTTAATCTAATCAGCGATTAAAATACTTGCAAGCATCGTTCCGTCGAGATCGGGAATGAGTGGTCCCGCCATTTCGTCGCTCGCCGCGCGGCGCGAGCTATCCCCCGCAGTTCGTGATGCTCACTTCTCGACCTGCAGGGTAACCGGCCCGATCAGGCCTGCTGGTCGCAACGGCGCGTCGGCGCGGTAGGTCGGCATGGCTGTCCATGTTATAGGCCTGGCGCCCGGCTGGGCATCGCCGATGAGGCGGTTGACCCACAGGTTCGCAACTTTCACCTCGATGGTATTGACACCCTTGCGCACGGTCTTGCCGATGTCGATCCGGTAGGGCGCGTGCCAGACGGTGCCGGCGACGCGGCCGTTGACCGTGACTTGCGCCAGATCGCCCACCGCGCCGAGGTCCAGCCAGAGCGGCTGACCGAGCTTCGCGACCGGAGGCAGGGCGAAGCTGCGGGTATAGGTCGCCTCCCCCGAAAAGTACTTGATCGCAGGATTGGCGTTCTGCTCCAGCGGGGAGAGCTTGGCCATCTGCGCCATCGCGGGTGCGCCGCGGTCGGCCTGAAAGCGGATGGTCCAGCTGTCATCGAGCAAGGCGACCGCGACTTTGGGCTTGATCGGCACGGTCAGCGAGGCGGCGGGGGCAGGCTTGTCGAACACGACGAAGACGGCATCGCCGGCGATCAGCGAGAGCGGGATGCTGGTCTCGGCGCCGTCGATTCGATAGCTCACCGGCTCGCTCTCGCCGGTTTCGGGATGCCAGAGACGCGGCACCTTGCCCGTGACGCGGAAGCGTGCCTCGATGGTCTGCGCTGTCTCCTGCTGGTTGCTGAGGTAGTAGATTTCGCGTCGACCATCGCGGCGGTGGAGGAAGGGGATCTTCGCGCCTGGCTCAGCACCGGTGAAGCGGAAGTCCGAACTCACGCCGGAGGATTTGAGTGCCGCTTCTACATCGTCGCTGGCGATTACGCGGCCGGCCCCGACTTTGGCATTGCCTCTGCCCGGCCACAGTTTTGCGACCAGCGCGGACCATTCCGCACTCTGGGCCTTCGCATCGAAGCTGGGCGTCGCGACTGGGGCTTTGCCGATCACCGTCGCGCCGCCCTCGACCAGCGCAGCCAGTTTGCGCAGCGCTGCCAGTGTCATGCGCTGTGATGATCCACCGAGATAGATCGCTCGATAGCGCGCGCCGCTGGGTGCCACGAGATCGCCGCCGTCGTTTTTGAGAAGGTCGTTCAGCGCATCGAAGTTCAGGAAATCGTAGGCATGCGTCACCGGGGAATCAGCCACCGGTTTGTCGCCAAAGAGGGCAGTGAGCGGCGCTTCCTCGCCATAGAAATAGGCGATGTCCGCGACGTTGCGCCCGGCCTGCAGCAGCACTGACGAACGCGCTATGTAATCAACCCAGGGCCGGGCCATTTCGCCCCAGCTTTCCATCCGGTTGAAATGCTGGCCGAAGACATACAGCGAGAGACCCGGCTTCTTGTCGTCGCGCGGGACATGGACAGACGTATGAATCACCGGCCGGTTGACCCCGTTGACGAATTCCATGTCGATGAAGCGCTTGAGATCTTTGGGCGCGAACGCCCAGGGTGCCACTGCGGAGGTCAGCGATTCAGCGGCGACCAGGTTCTGACCGTATAGATGGGCCACGGAAGCAGCGCCCTTCATGTCTGCGATCAGCGTCTGGCGCGGGCCTTCGTCCTTTTGGAACGTCCACATCGCAGCCATCGGGACGTCTGCGTGACTGCGCATCGCCATATCGTCGCCCAGCATCGGTCGCCTGTCTTCCAGCGCCTCGCCGTAGACGACGAGGCCGTTCTCGTGAGCGATCCTGGCGATGGTGCCGTAGTGCTCGCTCGCCAGCAGGTCGGCCAGAGTGCGGCGGTAATCGTAGAGAAACTTGTCCGATTCTTCGCGGGTCCCGACCAGAACGCCCGCAAGCGTCGGGAGCCAGGGACGGGGATCATAACCCCTTAGCCGCTGGAACTGATCCAGCATCCTTGGTGTCCAGTTCGCCTCGCCCACTTCAATGGAATCGGTCAGCAGCGCCCGGATGCCTTGCTTGCCGATCATATCGGCCCCGGTAGCATCCTTGTACATATCGAGATAGTGTTCGAGATAGCGCGACACCGCATCGGCGTCGAATTTGTCGACCTCCAGGCCGGTCGCTTCAGGGGAAGCAGGGTGGTTCGTCGTTCCAAGCAGGGAATAACCCATCCGTATGACGCGCCAGGTTTGACCCGCTGGAAGATTTGGCGCTTTCCAGTTGAGTTCACCGTTGCCGGTTACGTGCGTGCTCAGATCGATGACCTTCGCGGGATCGATGCCGACCGCTCCGTCCCCGGGGCCTCGTAGCGCGTAATAGTCCGCGCTCATCACAAACCCTGCCTTGGTTTCGAAGCGATCGATCATCGGGACCGATCCGACCCTGAAGGTTCCGACGACCAGGGGGCGCTTGGCGGCCGCGCCGTTCATCTCGTCAAGCATGCCTGCCAGGGCTGCGCCGGCGACGGGCTTGCCAAGCGCATTTTTCGCGCTCTGCGGCCGCAGGAGCACCCGAAAATGAGCCGCCCGCACAGGCGTGAAGCTTATGGACGTCGGCACTGTCGTCAGCTCAATCGGGGCGATGATGCTCCACTTTTTCCCATCCTCGCTGGACTGCAACTCTGCGGAATATAGCGCACCGCCCAAAGGTGCCATGACCTCTGGGATGTAGAGCGTGGCTGACCGGGCTTCGAAGGGTTGGGTGTAGCCGAGTTCAACCGCAGCAAGCTGTGTCTGATCGCCCGAGATCTGGGGCCCGCTTTCCAGGTCGTCGTCAGTCAGAGCCTTGGTATCGAGAGACAGTCCCGTCAGGTTCGTCGCCTTCGCGGCGTGCACGGCCATTTCTCTGTTCTGGGGAAACGCGAAAACGCCGATATCCCCGTTGTCCTCGGTAAGTTCTACTGAAGACGCCGCAATGTCGGCACGTCGCTTCATATTTTGAAAAGCACCTGTCACCGTGGGCGGCGACGAAAGCGTGCCCCTGAACTGCCTCCCGCCTTCGACTTCAGTCAAGCTCCAGACAAGTTTTTTAAGTCCGTCGGCAGGCGGAACCCACGGCCCTCCTGTTTCCGACCAGCCTGGGGAAGAAGCGATCGCGAGTTCCAGGCCGTGACGGTCCGCTTCCTGCGCCGCATATCGGAATGCGTCTTTCCATTCCGGGCTCATGTACGCCAGTCGATGTTCTACGATTTGCGGTGTCTGCATGCTGGCATCGAAGGTCTGGACGCCGCCGATGCCAATACGTTTCATCCACTCAAGATCCTTGGCAACACCCTCCTTGGTGATGTTGCCGTTCATCCAGTGCCACCATATGCGTGGTCGAGCAGTATTTGGTGGATCCTTGAACGCCTGTTCCAGATCCGCTTCGGCAATATCGGGGGGCGTTGCGTGTGCCGGGGAGGTTGCCGGTGCGGCCCAGGACGTGATTGGGCCAGCACAGGACGCAAGAAGGAACGCCGTGAGGATGCGGACTGCCATGAGCGGAGAGCTCCAGTTTGGCGTTGATGCCTTGAAAGCGCTGCGAGCGCGCTGATACTACGGTGGCGGGCGCCGTCGAAGGCCACCCGCCATTTTTACTCTAGTTAAAAGCGGAAGCCGACACTTGAGCCGATCGTGCGGACAGAATTCAGTCCAAATGTCTGCACCGCGCTGTTTACCCCGACGGATGCGTCACCCGGGTCCTGATAGATGAAGTTCGGCACCCGCGTGTCCCCGCAATTTTTGCAGAATACACTGAGACTTACATTATCGCCTAGCTGCAGCGTCGCTCTGGCGCCAAAAAGATCAATCGCCCCAAATCGCGTCAGAGGATTGTTCCCGAGAGTGAAATTGACGGCCGAGCGATGATACCAGTCACCACTGAGAACCAGTGACGTCGCATCGGAGATCGGGATTTCATAGGCGGCTCCCACGCTGGATGTAAACTTCGCAGCGGTTGGCGTGCGCTGTCCGCCAGCATTGAAAGTGCCGTTGGCACCGCAATCAGGCTGCCCAGTGTAGCAAGCTGCGCCGGGGAAGTCGGCGAACTTGGAATCGAGTATCGAGGCCGTAGCATTTATCGAGAAGCCGCGAACAGGCTTTGCGGTCAAGGTAACTTCCGCGCCCTTCGTAGTAAGTGATGCGGCGTTCTGGATCACGAACGAGGCAGCCTGCGCATTGAAGGCGCTTGCCTGGTAATCTTTATACTTGGTACGGAACAGGGCGACGTTGAAGACGAGCTTTCTGTCCAACCAACTCGTTTTCGCACCCAGTTCGATGTTTCGCGACGTCTCGGGGTTGACGACGAGCCTCGCATCCACGGTTGCTGCGGAGTTGTTGGCGCCTGGACCCTTGTAGCCCTTCGCGTAAGATCCGTAGAGCAGGATGTCCTGCGTAGCCTGATATTGCGCGCCGAGCTTCCAGGAAAAGTCGGTATTCCTGGTACTGTCGGAATATGTTCCACCAGGGCCGCCAAAGCGCACAAAATAGTCGAGCTGGTTCTGCACCAGGTCGATGCTCACCTTGTCCCTTGTAACCCGGCCGCCCGCGATCACTTTCAGGCCGCTGCCCACATCGTACGTGAATTGGCCGAACGCAGCAGCGCTTTCAGATGTGAACCGGTAGTTGCTATCGGAACCGATGGCGAAATCGTTGGCTGCAGGGCATGGCGCATTCACTGCTGAGCCTACGCAGAAAGGAAAGTTTGGAAGCAGGAACGACGGGAGATATAGGTTGCCCGCGGTCAAGCTGGATGCCCGCTCCGTGAACCGCATATAGAACAGGCCAACCTGCCCGGAGAGGCGACTGTTAGCGGGCAGGGCAAGTCTCAGCTCGTTCGAGTATTGGTTGAACTTCGAGTTTTGCGAAGAAAGGCTTACGGCATTGCCGGTCGTGAAGTCCTGGTCAAAGGATGATGACAGCTTGTAGCCCTTGTAGGCTCCGATATTGATGATTTCCCATTCGTTGGGGAGCGTATATCCGATGCGAAGCTGTCCGCCATAGTTCTCGAGATTGCGGAAATTCGCGCCATCTGCCTTGTATTCAAGTAAATCGGGCGACGCAGTGTATCCGTCAGCGGCCAGCGGGGCTGTGTTCTGGCTACCAGCTCCCAAATAGCGATAGGTGCGGTCGAACAGTCCGGATGTACCCCGCAGCTTCGCGTAGTTTCCGATGGCGTAGATCGAAAGAGTGTCGGTCGGCTCAGCGAGATACTTTAAGCGCGTGTCGAACGAGCGACGGTCGATATCGCTTCCCGGCCCGGTCTCGACAGCGCGAACAACAGGTTCCTGATACTCGTATGCGACGCTCAATCGAAGCGCTGAGTTGTCTCCGACCGGCACGTTTACGGATGATCGTGCGATTACGCCCTGGCCATTTCCCGGTGTCGTGTCCCGCAGATCGTATTCGACTTCGGCGTCGCCGGAAAACAGGCCGAATTTCGGACGGGTTGTGGTGATGTTGAGCAGGCCTGCGGTAGCGTTTTTGCCGAAGAGAAGACCTTGGGGGCCGTTGAGGACCTCGATCTGGCTCACGTCGTTGAAAACGCCCTCGCTCAGGGCGGAACGCGCTAGATTGACTTCGTCCTGGGCGATTGCCACCGCAGGATCGACGGTCTGTTGAAACGCGAGTGTACCTACGCCGCGGATTGAATATGTGTTCTCCTGGCCCACCTGCAAACTGGGCGCTGCCAATGCAATTTGCTGAAGATTGTTCAGATTGCGTGATCGAAGTTCTTCGGATGTGACTGGTGTCACGCTGATGGGAACGCTTTGGACGTTTTCCGCGCGCCGCTGGGCGGTGACGATGATCTCCGCGGCGCCTTCGATGTCTCGCGATGTTTGCTGAGCTTGTGCTGTAGCCGTGTTCGCCATCGCTGTACTTACAAGTAAGCCAGCTACAAGCTGAGTCCTCATGCCCATATCTCTCCCCTGTCCCGTTTTATTTTTGCTATCTGTGTTCGAGGCTGAGGGAGCGGAGGTCATTTTTCAAATTAATTGTTTTTATGGGATCGCATCAATTATATGGATTATGGCGCACATTTTCGACTTGGGTCTGGTTCAATCCAAGAGATGCAGAATATTTTCGATCTGAGAGTTTATTTGGAAATCCGGGGGTGAGAGTTTCGGCGTTGAAGATTGCCGCCCATCGCGGCAAGGCGCGAAGCCCGTTCTCACCTTCCCGCCCTGCAAGTACCTTTCCGGCAGCCGTAATAGATCAATGCTTACCGATCTGGTTTTTTTTAAATGAACGGAAGGCTGCTTGTGCGTGGCTCGGCCTAGAGTGCAAAGGGCCGCAACCATCCGCAAAGAAGACGTTGTAGGGCGCTTCCGCTCTTAAAGACTGCGACCCATCGGTATGTCGTCTTCGATCGCGCCGTTGGGGAGCTTTACCCGGCCCACCAACCGCCCCTCCCGAATAAATCCGAGGCGTTCATAAAGTCGCAGAGCACCTGCGTTGCCAGATCGCGCCGTCAATTCTATCCGTGTTATTACAGGAGAGATCGACGCCGCTGCGTTGAAGAATGCAGCAAACAAGGCCGAGCCAACGCCTTTCCCTTGCATTTCCGGGTGAACCGCGATGGTAAGGTCGCCCAGCACATGATCGAACTGACGAGGCCCGAGGCGAGCCGCATGAATTTCGCCAACGAGAATGTCATCCATGAAAGCGCCAAGAGTCACTCCGGTTCGCCATGCGCGCTCCACGAATGTTTCCACGTAGCCCATGGTGATCTCGTCGTGAGTTCGGGCTAACCCCGACCCTTCTATCGATGCAGCCTCTCGATAAAGAGCGAAGACGGCTGGCGCGTCTGCCAGTGTGAGTAGCTTGATGTCGTGGCCGAACATGACTCGATTTAACCAGAGCCACCAAGTTCGGCAACATTCTGCGAAGTGCTCCCGATTATCGATCACGTCCGGGACGGAAGTTATCCGTGGCCCCAGAAGAGTTTAGTCTCGAAGCTCGTAGTCATGCCGATCGGCGAAATCTGGCTACCTTCGAAACTGGACATCGCGGCGGTGCCCGATTGCCCTTGAATGAGCGTTGGGTTTCGGGGAAGTCGCTCAGAGCCGGAATGGCGGTTTTCCCTGCACCGGAAGCCGTCAGGCTTACGGCGGCGCAGGTTGGGACTGCGCCGCCGATTATCGCATTTCGCCTAATGGCTACGTCAATAGGCCGCCGACAAAGTCAGGAACCACTGGCGCGGTGCGATGGGATAAGCCGAATAGCTGTTCGTGGCCGATCCGATCGAAAGCGTCGAGACACCCTTCTTGTCGGTAAGGTTGGTCACGTTGAGCGCAAGTTCCACCTTTTGAAGCGGCAACACACCCTCCGGCACCCGACCGGCAACGCGCAGGGAGGTCAGGAAGTAGGAGGATACGCTGGCATCGTTGGTGAATGTTGCAAACCGGCGGCCGACGTAATCGCCAATCGCTTGTATTTCGATAGGGCCTACGTTCAGCGTTGCCACCGTCTTGTTCATCCACTTGGGCGTACCGGGCAACTGTTTGCCGCACGTCGGTACGATGCCGCCGGTGACAACGTAGCCGCCAATGCAGGTGTCCGTGGCCGCGCCGATGCCCAACGCCGTAGACGTGTAGTCGTTCTGATATTTGGAGAGATTGTAGGAGACGGCATTATAGAGCGAGAATATCCGCCCAACCTTCAAGGTGATCGCGGCATCGACGCCATTCGTCTTGACGTCGCCGACATTCACCAGTGTCGACGTACCGCCGGTGATCCCGCTTCCCGCAATGCCCCCCGGATTGGTGGGGATCGCAAGCAGTCGGTTGCTGAAATCGACGTGGTAGTAGTTGATCTGGGCCTGGATCGCCAGGCCGTTGCCAAACGTGCGGTTCGTGCGCAGGCCCGCCTCGTAAGTCCAGCTCGTCTCGGGCTTGCCCTCATCGGCGAAGGCGTCGAACGCAGCCTGGCTGCCGGTGAACCAGGGACCGCCGCCGCCCGCGAGATAGGCCTGATATTGCCGCAGATTTTTCTGGACGTTGAAGTAGATCTGCTCGTGCCCGTTGAAGTCATAGGTCGCACCGAACGCGGGCAGGAACCAGTTTCTGGTGTTGATCTTGCCTTCGGGAAGCGCTGTCGTGCCGCCCAACGAGCCGACGCGCGGCTGTACCGGGAACCACCCATTTGCCCACTGGGCGCTGGTCTTGACGCCGCCCTGGACGAGCAACTGGTCGGTTACCTGCCAGGTGTCCTGGATATGCAGCTGCAACTGCTTGATCCGCGCTTCGCCCTGATACTGCGTGAACAGCGGCTCCATGACGTCACGGGGGCGGACGTAGGGGGTGCTCAGCGAAGGATCGGAAACCGGCACGGCATACCAGCGGCGCCATTGCGTGGTGCTGTTGTGTTCGAACCAGCCGCCGAATTCGATCTTGTGGTTGCCCAGTTCGACGCTTGCTGCCGATATCACGCCGACGCGATCGATGCGGTACTCAGTGGTGCGGGTGATCATTCCCGAACCGCCGGTAGCGGCCACCAGCGCAGCGCCGGAGGCGGCGGCCTGAGCCGCGGTTAGTGCCGTACAGGCGGACGGGCGGATCCCATTGCCATTGGCGCTGAAGCGGCAATTGGTTGGCAAGCTTGCGTAGTTGGGATCGAGATAGGCCTGCGCCGTGGTGATCGACTGGCCAAGCGGTCCGGCGACGACGCCTGCACCATCGTTATGGTGGTAGTAACCCGTGGTCGACCAGGTGATTTTATCGGTGAGGTGGGCATCGTAGCGCGCGTAGCCGAGGTAGTCGGTGCGCTGTGCGTCCGAGTAGTAATTGCGATAGTTGCCGCCTTCGGCTGCCGGCGTATTCCCTAGCGACGTCAGGTAGTCCGTGCGGTAACCATCAAAATCCGGATAGAAAAAGGGCTTCGTGTACGGCGTGAAGAGCTGGGCAGGCGTGGCCGTGCCGCCTGCGGAGGGCTTGTAGAAGACAGTCGCATCCTCGTTCGGCTGCGTCATGTCATTGTAGTCGAAATAGAGCGTCAGCTTGCCGGCGTCGCCGTCATGCACGAACTTTGCGTTGGCTTGCCACCCCTTCTGGATACCGTCGAAATCCCAGGCCCGCGCTCTCTGTCGTACGCCCGAGATATAGGCCGAGTTTCCGCCGCCGATGTCACCGCTATCGATGCGCAGATAGGTGCGCGATGCGCTGTAGCTGCCCACGGTCTGTGCGGCGCGGACGCCGAACTCTTTCTGTGGGTCGGAGGAGAAGGTCTCCACCGTACCGCCAAGGTTGCTGTTCGAAGGCGTTGCGAGGTCACCGGCGCCGGTGGCCACGACAACGCGCCCGACGTTCTCCGAAATGACGGCGCGCTGGGGGGAAAGACCGTTGTAGTTGCCGTAACTCTGGTCGCCCAGAGGTATGCCGTCCATGGTGTAGCCGAGTTGGTTACTGGCAAACCCGTGGATGAACATCTGCGCGTTCTGTTCGTTATTCCCCCAGGGATCGGCCGTGATGTAGAGGACACCGGGCAGGGTCTGGATCGCCTTCAGGGGAGAAACGCCAGGCAGGATTTTCTGTATCTCGACATCCGAGAGCGCCGTGGCCGAACGGGTCGTCTTGGCGCCGGTGACGATGATCGAGTTGTTGCCGTCGGCGTCAACAGGTGCGGACTCATCCGCAGCGGCCTCGCTGGCCATCGCTTGCGTCGCCGAACACAGAGTAAGCGCGGTGCCGGCGAGCATAGCCCAGCGTGCGGCCTTGGCCGTCGATCGAATTGCAATCATGCGATTGTTTTCCCCAAACCTTGCCGGCGGTGGACTTACCGCGCGGCACGGTCGGTAGCCAAGCACTGTGGCGGTTTGACTTAACTTTGATTGCAGTTTGCTTTCACACGCAAAGGTAGTGAAATATTGCGTCGCGTGCAAATAAGGCAAGACGATGCTGGCAAGGTCATTAATAGCCAGAGGGTTGATGTCAAGTTGATTTCTGGAATAATGCACAGTTATCGCCGCCCGTATTATCATCAATGAACAACTTCGCCCGCACTGATTGCCTCAGTGATCTTGAAGAGACGGGTAAACCGCTCAAAGGCGAGCGTGAGTTTTCTCAGTTGTTCGGCAGGAGGGCGGTCATGCACCCTTGCAGCAACTTTGGTACTGACGGGTAAACCCCGGTGCGTAAGGATCATCACATTAAGTGGCAGCTTTTCGAAGGTGTCTTACGAGGCCGTCACTCTGAAAACGGGCAAATGTCGAAGATTTTCTAATGCTTGCGTACGAAATTCTAACATGGAAGAACCTGCGGGCCGCCTGGGCTGGTCTATGGGGATTTGTGCTCCGGGATGGTGAGGCTGGCTTCACCGCCTACGGTGCGGCGCGAGCTCGCCCCAACGGTGCCTGGATGTTTCGGAATGGTGGAGAAGGGCTTCCAGGTCGTTCGTAGGGGTGTCGAGCCAGGCGGTCGTGAGATGAGGTGCGCGCGAGGCGGTTGCCCGGCGTACCGATCTGCCGAACCTGGAGAGGCGCGAGCCATGCCGGGTCGTGGCGCAGGCATCTGGGCGAACGTGGACGGTGGCGGCGAGCCACGTGGTGGCGCCCGCAGCCGGAAGCCTCGATGATGACCATGTGGCCGCCGCGGCACGGGCACGGTGGGCGATAGTCTTCAGTCTGCTCCGGCTCCGGTACGCTCGGTGTAGCAACATCGAGGAGCACGGTCTTAGCGGATCGGAGTTGGCGAACCCTTGTGGGGCGGTGCCTCGGGCCGGTGTTCGCTGATCCTTCGGCGGCGACTGGCTAACAATGTTTGGCTCCGTGGAGTTTGTGGATTTCTGCGGCGTAACAACCGATTTTCCCAGGAATAATAGACCATACGGAGCGCGATGCTCGTGCGCGAGAGAGGGTGAGGGCAGGCCTTGGCGGCCTCGGAAAATGCTCGAACAGGGTTTGCTCTCGTATCACACGTGCAATACACTGTAATTGAATAATATATTCAGAGAAACTCGCGGCTTGCTTTTGCATTCACCTCAGGCTAACGCTGTTAGAGGAAGAGTGACGACAAGGCGCTTGAAGCGTTCGCCTCTTCCGTCAGGGCAGGGGAGGGTTTTGTGACATCGACTGCAGCTGTGCTTGCGCATCCGGATCGCGTTTATGTGGAGGGCGCCTGGAAGACTCCCCTGAGCGGCGCGCAAATCGAGGTGATATCAGCGCATTCCGAGGAGACGCTCACATCGGTTGCCGAAGCGGGCGTCGAGGATGTCGCTGTGGCCGCAGCCGCAGCTCGGGCGGCGTTTGATGAAGGGCCCTGGTCGCAGATGGCTCCGGCCGAGCGAGCCGGATACGTGCGGGCAATGGCGGATGCCCTGGTTCCCCGGCTGCCGCAGCTCGAGCGTGCTTGGGTCGATCAGATCGGAGCGCTTTCCGTCGCTGCTCCGTTCGTGATCGGTAGCGGGAAGTTCTGGTTCGATTACTATGCGGATATTGCAGAACGATATGAGTGGGATCGTCCTGTTCCTCGCTTCGATGGCCAAGGAACAGCCCACATCGTGCGTGAGCCTGCCGGAGTTGTTGCGGCAATCGCGCCGTGGAACAATCCCTTCGGCATCATGGCAAGCAAGGTCGCCGGGGCTCTAACGGCCGGATGCACCGTCGTCATGAAGCCGGCGCCTGAGACGCCAATTGAGGCATACATCATTGCAGAGGCGGCAGAGCAGGCAAGTCTGCCGCCCGGTGTCGTCAACCTCGTCTGCGCCGGACGTGAGGCATCCGACCGTCTCGTGCGTGACCGGCGGATCGATAAAGTGAGCTTTACCGGAAGCGTCGGCGCCGGGCGGATCATCGGGATGGCCTGCGCCGAACGCTTCGCGCGGTGCACGTTGGAACTTGGCGGAAAGTCGGCTGCCATTGTCCTTGAAGATGCCGATATCGAAGTCGCGGCAACTCTTCTGGCGAACGTCATTACCATGTCAGCCGGTCAAATCTGCGCAACGTTGAGCCGGGTTGTAGCGGTCGATGCCGTGTACGACCGGCTGGTCGATGGCATCCGGGCGGAAATGGCCAAGGTAACGGTCGGTCATCCTGACGATCCCGGCGCCAGAATGGGGCCCTTGGCGATGGAGCGCCAGCGCCAGCGCGTTGAAGAATATGTTGGTATCGCCCGAACCGAAGGTGCGCGGTTGGCGCTGGGTGGAACGCGGACCAAGCATATGGATCGCGGCTGGTATTTTGACCCGACGCTCTTCGTGGATGTCTCTCCGGACATGCGCATTGCCCGTGAGGAAGTTTTCGGCCCGGTTCTTACGGTTCTCCGAGCTCGTGACGAAGCTGAAGCGATCCGGATCGCCAATGACAGCGATTTCGGACTCTACGGCGCAGTTTTCTGTGCAGACAAGGAGCGGGCTTACCGGGTCTCGCGGCAAGTGCGCACCGGTACTATCGCCCATAACGGCTTCCTCTTCGATCCCTCGCTTCCGTTCGGCGGGTTCAAGCACTCCGGGATCGGTCGCGAAGGCGGTGAGGCCGGATTGACGACCTTCACGGAAACCAAGTCGATCATTCTTTAAAATAGACAGAACAAGATCGGGAGATTTGCAAATGGATGACCTCTTCGAACAGGGCATGACCGTTCGCCGCGAGATGTGGGGGCCGGAGCTTGCCGAACTGGCAGTCAGGAATGCGTCTGAGTTCGCTAAGCCGTTTCATGATATCATGACGCGATACTGTTTCGGTGAAACGTGGAATCGCCCGGGGCTTGGGCGCCGCGATCGCAGCCTCGCTACCCTTTCGATGTTGATTGCTCTCGGCAAGGAAGTCGAGATCAAGATGCACGTCAAAGGCGGCCTCGCCAACGGGCTGACCGTCGAGGAAATCCGTGAGGTGGTCCTTCATTCGATGATCTATTGCGGGGTACCGGCTTCGGCGACGGCTCTTCGTGCGGCTGACGCGGCACTTGCGGAGATTGCCGAGGCGACCTCGTGAAGATCGCGTTCGTCGGGTTGGGCGCGATGGGGCAACCCATGGCGCGGTGGCTGCTCTCGCAAGACTTCAATGTCGCTGTCACGGACGCGAACGCCGACCTCGCTGCATCGTTCGGGACGAACTGGGCAGCGACAGCCGAGGAGGCAAGCGCAGGCGCGGATATCCTGATTACCATGCTGCCGAACGGAAAGATCGTTCGCGACGTTCTGCTGGGTTCGGGTAACGCCGCAAATGCGCTGGCTCCTGAAGCCGTGGTCGTCGACATGAGTTCTTCCGACGCGGCGGGAACCGTTCTGCTTGGCGCAGAACTGAGCGCCATGGGAATCCGCTTCGTGGATGCGCCGGTTTCCGGCGGCGTTGTTCTCGCCAGCCAGGGTAAATTGGCACTCATGGTCGGCGGCAGCGATGACAGCGCTTTCGCGAAGGTCGAACCTGTCCTTGAGGCACTGAGCGGAAAGTTACTGCGCGTCGGCAAACTTGGGGCAGGGCACGCTGCGAAGGCGATCAACAATGCTGTAGCTGCCTGTAATTTCGCGATCATGTCCGAAGGCCTTGAACTTGGGCGGCGCTTTGGGCTGGACGGCAGCGTGCTTCTTGAAGTCGTGAATGGTTCGACCGGCAGGAGCGGCGTTTCGGAAGGCTTGTTCCCCTCTCAGGTCCTGGGCGAAAAATATGCCCTGGGGTTCGCTCTAGCGCTCATGACGAAGGATGTCGGCCTTGCCGACGCTCTTCGAAGCGACCTCGGCCTTGAATTGCCGATGCTGGAGCAGACGCTCGCGCGATATCGCGCAGCCCTCGATGC
Organism: Novosphingobium sp. BF6; assembly: GCF_058273105.1. NCBI lineage: Bacteria > Pseudomonadati > Pseudomonadota > Alphaproteobacteria > Sphingomonadales > Sphingomonadaceae > Novosphingobium > Novosphingobium sp. BF6. The sequence continues at coordinate 59,115 of NZ_CM177776.1, read as the reverse complement.
TCTGGGTAACGGCGCAGATTTCACCGAATTTCACAAGTTCGTCCAACAGAGCAGCGGAGACTGACGATGTCCGTGGATACGAGATACCCTGCCACGGTTCATTATCGCGGACTGAACCGCCCCACGCACATCGAGGGCGGCGCTCACGATCTCCATGTGGAAGGCCAGATTCCTCCGGAAGTCGACGGGGCTTTTTTCCGCGCAATCCATGATCCTGCATATCCGCCTCGCTTCGAGAATGACGTCGTTCTCTCGCGCGATGGGATGATCAGCAAAATCGAGTTCAAGAACGGGCGGGTCAGCACCGGGATCCGGTATGTCCAGACCGATCGATTTCTCGCCGAACGCGAGGCCGGACGCGCGTTGTTTGGTTTCTATCGAAATCCATATTCCGATGATCCCAGCGTTGCCGGCGTTTCGCGGACCGTCGCGAATACGACGCCGTATTTCCATGGCGGCCGCTTATTCATCTCCAAGGAAGACGGCCTACCATACCGCATAAATCCCGAGACCCTCGAGACGATCGGCAAATGGGATTACGAGGGGAAGCTGCGCAGCGAGACGTTGACCGCGCATCCCAAAATCGATCCCGAAACCGGCGAACTCTTTCTGTTCGGATACGAGGCTGACGGTCTTGCAAGCCCGAAAGTTGCCTACTGCGTCATGTCGCCGAATGGCGAGCTGATTTCGGAGCAATGGTTCGATGCGCCGTACTGCGGAATGCAGCACGATTTTGCAGTGACCAAGACCCATGCGGTATTTCTTGTCTACCCGACGATCGCGGACTTGGAGGGCATGAAAGAGGGTGGTCCCCACTGGATCCACCATCAGGAGCGTGAAAGCTGGATTGCCGTGATGCCCCGCTACGGGAGCGTCGACGACCTCGTCTGGATCAAGGGCCCGGCGGGCGTACACAGCTTCCACGTCATGAATGCCTTTAACGAGGGCAGCAAGCTCCACATCGACCAGTGTCTTTTCAATACGAACTTCTTCCCGTTCGTCATGGAGCCGTCGGGCATCGACATGCAGGTCGAAGGGGCGCTGACGCGGTGGACAATCGACCTCGACGATCCGGCCGCCGGCGTCGCCTCCGAGGTCCTTGGCCCATTCTGCGAAATGCCGATCATCCCGGTGGCGGATATCGGCCGACGCTACTCACGGGGTTGGTATCTCACGCTTGATCCCAGCAAGATCACGATGCTGGCGAACGGTCCCAGCGAGGTGGTGTTCAACTGCCTGCAGCGAATTTCATTCCCGGATCGATCGATCGACTCATTCTCGCAGGGGCCGGGCATAGGGTTCAATGAGCCGGTCCACATCGCTGCCCGCGATCCTGGCCATGGCGGTTGGCTCGTGATGATGATCGACCGGGTCATTGCCGAAGATCATTTCGCCCAGGAGGTCTGGATACTCGAGGCCGACGCTATCGCGAACGGACCCATCGCAAAGGTGCGTATGCCTTTCACGACATGTGAGCAGGTTCACGGATGGTGGGTCCCTCGCAATGCGCTTGAGCGGGCCATTCCAGCCTGATTGCTCCAACGAAATAAAATCTGGGAGAGATAGTGATGTATCAGATGCTTATCGACGGTGAACTGGTCGACGGCTCGGCGTCGCTCGATGTGATCAATCCAGCGACCGGCGAGGCTTTTGCGACATGCGGTCGCGCCGAGGAACACGATCTGCAGCGCGCCGTCGCGGCTGCCCGAAACGCGTTTCCCGCCTGGGCTGCCTTGAACTGGACGGAGCGAGCTGTCTATCTCAACGCACTTGCCGACGGCATTGAAGAGCGGGGCGAGGAGATTGCCCAACTGCTGACCGACGAGCAGGGCAAGCCGCTGGGCCAGGCACGGTTCGAGGTTGGGGCATCTGTAGCAGCATTCCGGTACTTCTCGGCCCAGGAAATGCTTCCCCGGGTTGTCGTGGATGAGCCGACGAGCCAGGTCATCGAGCATTACCGCCCGATCGGCGTAGTGGCGGCAATTACGCCGTGGAATTTCCCGCTCATTCTGCTTTCCGTGAAGCTGGCTGCGGCGCTGGCCACGGGAAACACGGTTGTGGCCAAACCGGCGCCGACCACTCCGCTTTCGTCGCTGCTTGTCGGGGAAGTAGCAGCCGCGACCCTGCCTGCAGGCGTCCTCAACGTCATCGTCGATGCGAATGACCTGGGCGGCTTGCTTTCGGCCCATCCGGACGTGGCCAAAGTGACATTTACAGGTTCGACGGCGACCGGAAAGAAGGTCATGCACAGTGCCGCCTCGTCGCTCAAACGCCTGACGCTCGAACTCGGCGGAAATGATGCCGCGATTTTGCTCGACGACGTCGATATTGACGAGGTCGCCCCCCAGATCTTCAATGCCGCTACATTCAATGCCGGTCAGGTCTGCATGGCCGCCAAACGCATTTATGCGCCGAGGGCAAAGTACGATGCCCTTTGCGATGCGCTCGCCAACCTTGCAAACAGCGCTGTCGTGGGAGACGGGCACGATCCTGCAACGGCAATCGGGCCGATCCAGAACCAAATGCAATTCGACAAGGTCATGGATCTTATCGAAGACTCGCGGCGGATCGGGAGGATTGTTGCCGGCGGGCAACGACTGAACCGACCGGGCTTTTTCATCGCGCCCACCGTGGTGCGCGATCTGCCCGACAATGCGCGCCTGGTTCAGGAAGAACAGTTCGGGCCGGTTATCCCCGTCCTTGCCTATGATGACATCGAGGAGGTCATCGAGCGGGCGAATGACAGCGAATTCGGCCTTGCCGGCACCGTCTGGGGCAAGGATGTCGAACGCGCCGTCGAAGTGGCCATGCGCATCCGGACCGGCACGGTGTGGGTGAACAAGCACCTGGATCTTCGCTTCGACGTGGCATTCGGCGGGGTCAAGCAGTCCGGCATCGGACGGGAACAGGGAGACGATGGGCTGCGTGAATTCGTCGAAACCCACGTAGTCAGCATCGCGAAGGCCTGAGCCGATGAATTATGCCCAGCATGCCGACGCATTGGCGCGACATCTGGCGATCATGCCGTTTCGTGATCGCCTCGCCCAAATCGCCCCCGAGGCTGTCGATCCCGAAATTGAAGCCAGCGTGATCGACCAGGCGGCTCAATTCACGGAGGGTTCGCTTGAACCGGTTGCCGCTATGCTGGACCGGCTTGGGGTCACCGTCGTCGATGGCCGCGCAACGACCAGCGTCACGCAAATCGAGGCCTGGCGGGCCTTCTGCGATATGGGGTGGCTGTCGATGGTCGCGCCGGAACCCTACGGCCAAGGGCTGTCACTCGCGTTGCTCACGGCTTGCGAAGAGCTTTTCAACCGGGCCAGCGCACCATTCTGCATGCTGGCGACATCGACACGCACAGCAGCAAGCCTCCTGACTTCATGCGCGTCGCAAAGCGTTATCGACGAATGGGTTCCGCGCCTCCTTTCTGGGGAATGGTCGGCTACCATCTGCATTTCGGAACCGGACGCGGGTTCCGATGTCGGGCGGATTCGGACCCATGCACAGTGCACTGAGCGTGGCTGGCAAGTTACCGGTGAGAAGTGCTGGATTTCGTACGGCGACCATGATCTGACATCCCGGATCGGTCACCTGACATTGGCGCGGAGCACGGATGGCGTGGGCGTGCGGGGACTTGGCCTCTTTCTCGTGCCGTCTACGCGCGAAGACGGCAGCGCCAATGCCGTTCATCTCCGCCGTGTCGAAGAAAAGCTGGGACTGCATTGCTCGCCGACTTGCCAGATCGGCTTTGAGGAAGCGGAGGCCGTGCTGCTCGGAGACGAAGGTCGCGGCTTGCAGACCCTGTTTCAGATGATGTTGCTGATGCGGCTGAATTGCGGTCCTCAGGGCATGGGAGTGGCATCCGCAGCCTTCGCGACCGCACTCGGCTACGCCCAGGATCGAAAGCAGGGTGGGCCTGCCGATAGGCCTCCGGTCGCGATAGTCGAACATACCGACGTGCAGCGTCAGCTTCTCGAAATGGCGGCGGTTGTCGAACTGGGCCGAGGTTTGAATTTTGCGGCCGCGAACGCGCTCGATCTCGGGGCGCGGTGCGGAGATCCGGAAGAGGCAGGCCGCTGGACCGATCTGGCCCAATTCCTGTTGCCGCTCGTGAAGGATGGGGCGGCGCGCGCAGCGTTCGATGTCTCCAGTGCCGCCGTCCAGGTGCTCGGTGGGGCCGGTTATACCTGCGAGTGGCCGGTCGAGCGTTACCTGCGTGATGCGCGGGTCTTCTCAGTCTTCGAAGGCACGACAGGGATGCAGGCGCTCGACATTCTGCATCGCCGGGTTTGGAGGGACAACCGGGCCGGGATCGAGGCATTCGTGACGGCAATAGCCGATGACAGCCGGGATTGCAGTGCTCTTGTCGATGCCATCGGCAGCCTCAATGCCGCTTCAGATGTGCTTTGCGATCTCGCCAGCATGCCGCGCGAAGGTGAAGCAGGTGCTTTTGCCTTTCTCGAACTGTGCCGGTCGGTTGCATACGGTTGGATTGCCGCCCGAATTGCAAGGCTGTCCGGAAGCGATCCTGTCGGGAAGCGCATGGCCGCGGCGGCTGACTATTATCTCGCTGTCTTGCCGACGCGCGCGCGCGCTTTTGCCGAAGAGGCGACCATGGGATCCCAGCGCCTCGCCGGCCTCGCCGCCTATCTCGAACATTGAAGAATTTGGCAGGACTGCAAGCCATGGATGAAGTCGATTTTATCGTTGTCGGTGCAGGCAGCGCCGGTTGCGTTCTGGCCGCTCGCCTGAGCGAGGACGGGCAATCGCAGGTAGTGCTGTTCGAAGCTGGTGGCTCGGACAAACATCCGATGATCTCGATGCCTTTTGCGTGGATGCAGACGCTCGGCATTCCGCGTTTCGGCTGGGGCGTAATGAGCGAGCCGGAACCTCACATGGATGGCCGCGTGCAGGCACTTCCACGCGGGAAGGTGATGGGGGGCTGCGGATCCATCAATGGACTGATGTATATTCGGGGAGCCGCAGCGGACTACGATGCCTGGCGCGACCAAGGCCTTCAAGGCTGGGGTTACGATGATGTGCTGCCGTACTTCCGCAAATCGGAAAGCAACTGGCGCGGCGCATCGGCCATTCATGGAGGCGAGGGGCCTATCTCGGTTTCGCCGATGATCCCACATGAAGAACTCTTCCCGGCTTTTCTGGAGACTGCGGGACGGTTGGGCTATTCTCCGTCGCCTGATTTCAACGTGGCGGCGCCCGAGGGCTTCGGCCTTCCCGATGTGATGGTGCGCAAGGGAGTGCGTCACTCAACTTCGCGAGCCTACATCGATCCGGTACGCCGACGTCGCAACCTGGAGGTGAAATCGAAAACACTTGTGCGGCGCGTCGTATTCGAAGGTCGAAAGGCGGTAGGCGTTGAATATGAACAGTGCGGCATGCGCAAGGTTTTGCGGGCAAGGCGTGAAGTGATTCTCTGCGCGGGTGCCTTCAACTCACCCCACCTGCTCATGTTGTCGGGGATCGGACGGGCCGAACATCTGGCCGATCACGGGATCGAGACGATCGTCGATCTTCCCGGGGTTGGCGAAAACCTGCAGGACCACCCTATCGGGCTGACGTTCTGGGGTGCCTCCAAGCCCGTTACGTTCGAAAATGAATTGCGACTGGATCGACTGACGTGGAACGTCCTGAAATGGGGACTGACCGGTCGGGGCACTCCGGCTCAAAGTCCTTTGACGGTACAGGCGTTCATGCGTTCGGGGGCTGAACAGGAGCGCCCTGATATCCAGTTTCAGGTGAGCCATGTCTCTTATGAGGCAAGGCCCTGGTTCCCTCTGATCCGCGGCGGGGCAGGGCACATGATTTCGGCCGGCGCGATCCTGCTCAACCCGGAAAGTCGCGGGCGGGTCTCCCTGGCATCGCCTATTCCGAATGAGGTTCCGAAGGTTCTGCTCAATTTCCTTGAAGCAGAGGGCGATCGTGTACGGCTCAGGCAGTCGTTCCGCTTCATGCGCGAGTTTTTCAACACGGCGCCTGTCAGCGATTTCATCTCCGGTGAACTCGCACCTGGAGCGAGCGCGGAAAGCGACGAGGCTATCGATGGCTGGCTGCGCGCAACTGTCATGAGCGGTGCGCATCCGGTAGGGACCTGCGCCATGGGCCATGGCCCCATGGGAGTCGTCGATCCCAAGTTGCGCGTCCGCGGCACCGAAGGACTCCGTGTGGTCGACTGCTCGGTCATGCCGGACATTGTCCGGGGGAATACGGCTGCTCCCGCGATCATGATTGCCGAAAAGGCTGCTGACATGATCCTTGGGAAGCAAGCGGCTTAATAACTAGCACTACTTTGGCGGAAATGGGTAGGGCGGTCCGGTAAGGCGGCATCCGCAGCGAGCGGGATTGCAAGAAGGTGTAGGCCATCAGGGCATGGCGGTGAAGTCGGCTTCCGGATCGACCCTTGAATTGACCCGGCCCCGGTTCTTCTCGCGCCTGTGAGAGCGTTGATCGGGGGGGCTGCGGATTACTTGCGCTCGCCATTTGTGCGGTGTCCACGCACCAGCCAGGCTGCCTTGCCCGGCATATGCTGGGCTCCGGCGGAGCAGAGGCCTTTATCGCCAAACTCAGCGATCACTTGCTGCGACAAAACGCCTGGCGCAAGGCATCGTCTGGGTCGCCAGATAATCTTCAATCGTCTCTGCCCTGCGAATGCATTCGATTTCACCGTTGGTGCGCAGTAGAAGTTCCTGAGGACGCAGGCGGCCGTTGTATTGAAATCCCATGGCGTGCCCATGAGCGCCGGTATCGTGAAACAGGAGATAATCGCCCTCCGACGTTTCTGGAAGATCGATCTGCTCCGCGAACTTGTCGTTGTTCTCGCAAAGCGAACCGACGACATCGACAGTAATGCCCTGGCCCGTCTTCTCCCGGCCATCCGGACCGAGCACGGTTACGTGGTTGTAGGCATGCGGATACATTCCCGGTCGCATCAGTGCGCTCATGCTGGCATCAACCCCGACGAATTCGCGATACTTCGACATGCGGTTGATGACTTGGGCGACCATGACCCCGTGCGGTCCGGTGATGGCGCGGCCACATTCCATATGAAGCCTGGGCCACCAGCCCTGACGCGCCTTGAACTCGTGAAAGGCCGCGGAAGTCCGCGCTGCGAATGTATCGAGATCGAAGCGCGATTCACCTGGGCGATAAGGAATTCCGATACCGCCGCCGATATTCACGAACTCCAGCGGGGCACCGAGGCGTTGGGATACCGAAGCTGCGGATTGCAGCATCATTTCGACGATGCCGTACATGTGTTGCCAGTCTCGCGCGTTCGTCAGCAGCATGGTGTGAAGGCCAAATCTGGTCGCACCGCGTTCGCGGGCGCGAAGGAAGGCTGGAACAAGCTGATCGGTACGGAGGCCGAACTTCGCTTCCTGAGGCTTGCCGATAACACTGCTTGCTGCTTCGCAGGTTCCGGGATTGAACCGGATTGAAATCAGGTCCGGGAACGCGGGAACTTTGTCTACGAAGCTGAGATCATCAAGATTCAGTATGGCTCCCCCACATCCCAGCGCAGCCAGATACTCTTCCTGCGAGGTGTTGTTGGAAGAAAAGAAGATGTCGCTTCCGCTCGCGCCGATCATCCTGGCCATCTGCAGCTCGGCAAGCGAACTGCAATCGAATCCGAAGCCAAGCTTGCGCCGGAGTATGTCGAGGATACGCAAGTTGGGCAGGGCCTTGACCGCATAAAACTCTCTGAAGTCCGGCAAGTCTGCAAAAGCCGCATTGAGCTGTCGTCCCGTATCGAGAATTCCAGCTTCGTCGTAAATGTGAAAGGGAGTGCCGAACCGTTGTATGATCTGCGGAAGCGCTGCCGATAGTGCCGAGAAGAAGCTGTCGGAGGCAGGCACGTAGTTTTTTCCTGGTTCTGGACTCGTCTATACCGTTAGACTGTGGCGTATCTGCCGACCTGAAAAACGCTCTAGGACAGGAGCGAGGCCAGTAGACGTTCATACTGCGGCCCTGTGTCGAAAGGTTTGTATCTCGCCGGTTCGTTACGATCGATCGTGAAAGGGGCGAGCGGACTGACGAGCGTAGCGTGCGAAGGTTTGTGCTTGTACTGAATCGAAATGCGATCTTTCGCCACTTCGCCCACTCTGTGCTGAACTGCCCGAAATCCGCCGTTGGTCCATCGCTGGAAGTAATCGCCGATGAAGCCGAAGACCTTTCCCGGCCCTGCGGGAACGCTGATCCATTCGCCGTGGGGGGACAATACCTCCAGCCCGCGTTCGTCCTGAATCACAAGCGTGAAGACGGCGCGATCGACATGGGGCGACATGCCATATCCGACCCGGTTGCCAATTCGTTTGCCGGATCCGGGTTCATAGTAATTCAGGCCGAGCCTGTGCATCGGAGCCGCAAAATAGGGGGCAAAGATTTCAGGTTCCTGATTATTGCCAATTGCAGCCAATGCCATGAGCCGATCGGCCAAGGCGTTCATTTCATGAAAGAACGATAGGCTGCGGGTGAAGGGGGCGTGAAAGAAGGATCGGTCGATCCGATCTGCGCCCTTTTCCGGATCATGGCAGTTTCCAATCCGGTATTGTTCACAGGCTTCCGCACCGCCGTGAAACAGGCTTTTCTCCGCGCCGAGGCTGCGGTATCCGAGAAACTGTGTCCGAATATCGGCACGAAAGACTTCTTTCTCCAACGCCGGGCGGGTGAAGAATGATCGGGATTCGGCAATGACTGCAAGCGCCCGTTCCGGATCGATGCGGTGGTTTGCCAATTTGAAATACCCGAATTCGCGGCAGGCCGCGTCCATCTGGGCAGCCGCAGACGTAACCGTGTCGCAGGTCGAGAGCGCGCCGATGTCCGGCATGTCGATGCAAGGAACGTCTTTCGCGTGAAGCTGGATCACGGTTGAACCCCCACAAAATTGTCCAGCACGCGATACGGCCAGCGCATCGCTACCGGCATGACCGTCAGCATCGGATCGATTACTTGCTCATCATCTTCCATAGCGATTGCCATGTCCATAGGTGATTGAACGTTGTTCTGAATAGATAGATCCAAAGTTACTGTTTTTCTCGGTTAAACGCGTTGACTGATTCGAGTAGGTCTCATCTAATACGCGCGATCGGCATGGGGTTGATCTGACTCGGCCTTCCGTAGCGGTGGGGCGAGGCTCGCGGAGATTTCCAGTGGGGCGAAGCGAACGCGTTTTCTTGCGGCAGGACGTTATTGTCGAACCTCTGGTGGATCGCTGGTATGCCTGGCCGCATCTGATCTCGCCGGCCACCGCGGCTCGCACCATAACCGAACGGCATTTGAAGATCATGGCATCTTACATGGATGCCCCGAAGATGCATGAAATGGCTGCGCGCAATCCCAAGATGAAGGGCGGCCCGTTCATGGATTACGGTGTCGACCGAAGCGCGGAAGTCGGGGCCTTGATGAAGGAAACCGCCTCGCGGCGCCGTGCATCTCTGCGGCTCAGCGAAGCGCTTGCGGACCTTGATGCCTTGCTCAGGCGGCAGGCGCGCGGAGGCCCCATGGCTGCTCTTTATGAGCAGGTGCCCGACGCGTTGAAAGGTCTTGTCGAACTTACCTATGGTCCGGGGAATGAGCCTGGCTTCCGACTGATAGAGCCGCTGTTGTACCGGGCCCACCGGGCGGAGCGCTCTTCTCAAAGCCTGTTCCTCGGTCGCGGCAACGGAATTCGGCCTTTCATGATGAGCACGCCGCGACTGGCCGATGATGAAGAGGCAATGCTGCATGTGCCGTTCGATCATCCCGGCGTCGACATGCTGTTCGACATGTTGCTCAGTTCTCGTCCGCTGGAGGAACTAGGAGAGGCACTCGGGATGTCGGATACGATGCAGGCGCGCCTGCTGCCGTTTGTCACGGATGCACCGCCAGTAGCGCCTCCATCAAGGGCATCGCGCTGGCGCTATTTCGGGCATGCCTGCGTCCTGCTGGAAACGCCCGAATGCACGGTCCTGCTGGATCCCGCGATCCGAACGAGCGGAGAAGGTGGCGGCCCGGGTTTCAGTTACAACGATCTGCCGGAACGGATCGACTACGTCCTGCTGACACACAACCATCAGGATCATGTGCTGATCGAGACTCTTCTACGGCTGCGAAGCAGGATCGGTACGATCTGCGTGCCGAGAGCGGGCGGGGGGATGCTGATGGACCCCTCGCTGCGTCTGGCATTGGAAAGCATGGGCTTTGCAAACGTTATCGAACTTGGGGAGTTCGACAAGGTAGAGAGTAAAGGCAGCACGATAACGGCAACACCGTTCCTGGGCGAACATGGTGATCTGGCCATCCAGTGCAAGACGACATGGCATGTCCGGCTGGGGAACCGCGATTTCATGTTCGCTTCGGACTGCAAGAACCTGTCGCCTGAGCTCTTCCGGGCCGTGCGCGACGCCGTCGGGCGGGTGGACGTCCTGTTTCTCGGCATGGAATGCGACGGAGCGCCCATGAGCTGGATATACGGACCGCTGTTTGCGGCGCCGCCGGCCAGGGAGCACGATCAGACCCGCCGCCTTGCAGGATGTGATTTCAGGGAAGGCGCCGAACTCGTCGAGATATTCGGCCCCGAAGAGATCTATGTCTACGCCATGGGCATGGAACCGTGGCTCAATCACATCATGGCTACGCGATATACTGCCGAATCCAACCCCATCATTGCTTCTCAGGCGTTGGTCGACGCCTGCCGCGCCCGCGGTCTTCAGGCGGAGCGCCTGGAGGGCGCGAAAGAGGTTGCGTTATGAAAGGTACACAGGCTTGGCGCCGTACTCTCGACTTTGAAGGCCTGCAGGATCTCATCGACTCCCATTACCGGTTCCAGTTGTTGAATGCGGCCGTAAAGCTCGACCTTTTTACCCTGCTGCGCAAACCGGCAAGTGCGTCCGATATTGCCCAGATGTTGGGAATGGCTCCCCAACCGCTGGTCATGCTCCTGACGGGATGCGAAGCATTGGGCTTGCTGGTTCAGGAAGCGGGACGTTATCGGTCAAGCGAGATAGCGGCACTTGCTTTGGTTCCGGGGGCGCCTTTCGACCAACTGCCGCTGGTAAGGTTCGCAGACGAGGTCACCTACCCTGGTGCGAGCAGACTATATGAGGCATTGCTTGAAAATCGCAACGCCGGAGCCGAATTCCTGAAAGGAGAGGGCGATACGCTCTATGCCCGACTTGACAGCAATCCTGCCGCTGCGGCGGCGTTCGTAGGGATGATGGGCACGGTTACCCGGCATGTCACGCAGCGCCTGCTGCGAGAGATCGATCTGTCGGCGGGCGGAGACCTGCTTGATGTAGCGGGTGGGGGATGTGAACTCGCGATCGCGCTTGTTGACCGGTGGGCTGATTTGAACGTCACGGTCATGGATTTGCCGAGAGTCGTCGAAGAGGCCCGTGGCAAGCTTTTGTCGTCAGGCCAGGCCGATCGCGTGACCCTGGCGGCAGGAGATGTGTTTAGTGCCGATCTGCCCGGATGTGATCATCTTGTGATGGCGCATTTCCTGGAAATCTGGAGCGAGGAGCGCTGTCGGGGCTTGCTGAAGTCGGCAGCGCAGGCCCTTCGACCTGAAGGTAGAATCTACTTGATCAACATGGTGCGGGATGACAGCGGCAAGGCGCCATTCGCCTGCACGGCGGCGTCGCTGTACTTTCATGCCATTGCCTCCGGGGAAGGGATGGTAAGGCGCTGGCAGGATTACGAGGACTGGCTCGATGGCTCGGGCTTCGTTCTCGAACGGCGGGCCGCGTTAACGCCGATGCACGGGTTGATCGTTGCCCGACGGGCATAGCACGGGCCATCGCCTTCGCAGAACGATCTCTCGTAATGTCAGGGTCATGATCAGACCGGTTGCTGCAACGGCGGCATGCAACATCCAGAAGGCCGCAGGGCCGAGTGGTTCGTAAAGTATTCCCAACTGGCCGGCCACGACATTTCCGACAAAGAATATCAGGAATGCGCTGTTGATCATCATCGCATTCACTGCCGGCGGCGCTGCTATCGATAGCAATGCGATAAGCGGGGGCCAGTGGTAATTGAAGGCTATTCCGGCGCCGACAAGTACCAGAACAACGACGAACGCATTGACTTTATCGGGGCCGGCAAGGCTGGATGCCAATGCCAGTAAGAGGACTTGCAGCAGAGTCAGCGCGGCTCCGATGGCAATCTTGTGCAAGAAGTCCGGCTCCTTTGCGCGAGAAGCCTGGATGCGCCACAGCAGTATAAGAAGCGGCGCCGACAGGACGCTTGCAAGCGCGTCTATGGAATTGAACCAGGGCGTAGGAATGGAACCCAAGCTGGTATGGCGTTCCACGTGATCTTCGATCCACACGATGCCCACATTGAAGAGTTGACTGTAAACGATTGCTTGAAACAAGGCGACGATCATTACGGCAATCAGAATTACGACGCTAGCACGGTCGGTTCGACTGAGCGAATTGCGTTGATGCACGCTTTTCCGTTCGAGATAACGCGGAAGGGTCCTCATTCCGCCGAGGTAAGTCGCCAGGCCAATCGCCATCAGAGCGGCGGCTATGCCAAACGCGGCATGCCAGCCATAGCTTTCGGCAACTGCCCCGCAAATCAGAGGACCGCCCATCGCGCCAAGATTGACCATCATTGCCAGCAAGGCAAAACCGCGTGTCCGCCGGGTTTGATCACTGTCGGGATAGAGTTTTCCAAGTTGGGCCGAGAGATTGCCCTTTACCAGTCCGCTCCCACATACGAGGCATCCCAGTGCGACCAGGAAGGTCTCGTCGAAAGTCATCATGAGATGGCCGCATGCGAGCAGGACCAGGCCCGCCACGACTGCCATGCGTATTCCGATCAGGCGATCGGCCAGAAACCCGCCGATCAGTGGAGTCAAATACACCAGGCCCGCGTAAAAACCGAAGAGTTGGGAAGCTAGAGCCTGATTGGAGAGAGGCCCGTAAATTGCCTCCAACGCATCGCGCAAGGTTCCCAGTCCGTAGACAGAGTCGATACTGCCCGGTTGGAACAAGGACTGGACCATGTAGAGCATGACCAGGGCGCTCATCCCGTAATAACTGAATCTTTCCCATGCCTCGGTGACGGCGATAACATAAAGCCCACGTGGCTGAAATCGATCGACACTCTCAATCATGAACCTGTCCCGGAGGGATGCCTTGTGAGCAAGGCATAGTGATGTGGCATGGTAGTCTGGATCAAGATTTTTATCGGGTAAGGATGATTTTGTGGAGTTTAAGAATTTTAATTTTACTGATGACTTCGTGAGTTCAGGTTTGATTCGAGGAATATTATCCCGAGGCCAAATGCATCTCGTCGGTCATCTTTTAAGGGTGTTAGTTGAGCGTATGTCGCGAGCGACCTTAGGCCTGGATGGAGGCCATCAACGGCTTGAAGCCGGTATTCGATCGGTAACGGAGTCCTGGGCATCGGCAAGAATATCTATGAAATTCCAGTGGCATACTCATCAAGAAATCAAAAGGATGTCGGAGCAAAGTTCATGGGAATTGAGTGAAAAAGAGAAAGATCCTAATTGGTGGCGATTCTTGTCCAAGAAGAGATATTGATGCTAAACGATTTGCGTTCGATATGTCGTTTTGTGGCGCAGAAAACGTTTGTGAAACGCGAATTCGGAAAATTTGTTAACTGAAATGTGCTGTTTCAGAAATTTAATTTAAGCGCTGCCAATGAATTTTCAGTTATTCTGCAAAAACTTCATGGCTCGTTCTGTAGGGTGGTGGGGCGGCCTCGAGTTTGCGCAATATTATTGAAATTCGAGAATTACTCGATTCATCAAGTTCAATTCAAATTCAACTCGTCTCGGTGATCCGAAAATTTCCATTTCAGGATTCATCTTGCGCTGCGTTGTGGAGAAAATATCGTGGTTAATTCGATCGGTATTGGCACATCGATAAATCTTCTCTTTGGCTATCGGCCTGTGTGGAACCCTTCCGGCACAATTGCATCGCCCTTCTTCCTGCCGGTCGAACAGCCCTTGCAAGCGCAAAATCCCATTACCACACCGTCGCAATTGCAGTATTGGTCGGGTACTCCGGTCATTACGCTTCATGAAAGCGCGCAGTCGCTCGTCTCGATGCTCTATGATTATGATGTCCTGTCGCTCGCCAACGTACAACAGAACATCGACATCCCAGCCGGCCCGCTTTCGCTTGGAGACGCGGATGCACTGGCTGCGCTTTCTGAAGTCGGTGAATTTCTAGGCATCGATTTCAGTAACCCGCAAAAATACATGCTGGTGACATATGAGCGCTGTGTGTCAACGACATCCGGGGACTATACCGACGGGAATGCCTCGCGAGCGATTCAGGACATCCTGACACCGGCGGCGGCCGCTGCCTTTGCCGCGCTTCCCAAGGCGGCGGCGCCGAAAACCGGATCACCGCTTTACGACAGCAAGATAACGCTCGCGGATGCGCGTGAATATCTCGCCGCCATCGGGCGATTCGGAACTCATTTTGTCACCAAGGTCTTTAACGGCGACAAAATTCTGCAGGTGTTCATCTACGACGACGATGCATTCAAGTATCTGCAATCCCAGTTCGCGCTATCCGCAACCAAGCAGGCCGATGGAAAAATGGCCGTGTCCGGTGTTCTGGCCAACAGTTGGGTAATCTATACTTCGCCGGCGGTTGCGGGGCAGGGCTTTGCCGCAGGATATGGGGCCTTGACGACGATTGGCCGTGATTCGGCTCTTGCAGCGGCAATAGCGGACGGGAAGTGGGCGGACGGTTATGTCCCCGATGGCACGCCGAGCATTTTCGCCGCCTCCAAGAACTATTCGCTGCTCGCGCCTCTAGATCAAGTGGTGCCTTACAGCTGCCAGTTGACTCCTTTGGCGCAGCTTCTGACCAGTTCGTTGATCCAGGGGCCTTGGGACCGGTTGGTTGCGGGCGGACTCATGCAGAAGTTCGGTGACGCCGTGGTCATCCCGCTGCGACGTCCCCTGGACTATGACTGGGCAGCAATCTTCCCGCAGGCGACGGATTCCTGGGCGTCCGGTATCGTGACGCCCGTTGTCGACATTTATCAGGAACGGGTCGACCTTGCCCAGGTCAAGCTGTCGGGCGCCGAAATCATCGGCGAATCCTACCAGATGCAAAGCTTTTCCTGCTTCGCACAAGTGTTGCAGGCGACTGCGATTCCCGATGGGGGAGCCATTTCGCTTCCGTCAGATTCCATTACGCTCATCGCTCAGGTCATCGATACGACGCAGTCGTCGCAGACGCCCGTGCTGCAGATGAGCGCTACGGCGCTTCAGCAGATGACCGTGGCCTGTCAGGATATGTATGGTGCCATGATCTTCCAGGATATGGCGGATGAAGGTGTACGTAAGACAGCGCTCGATGGATTCCTTCTGGAAAGTTCGAGCGAGCCAGATCCTGTTACGAACCGCTACACGGTTGCATTGGCAGGCGTTCTTACCGACCCACCGGGTGCAAGCGTCCTGGAAGGCCTTTCCCAGAGCGTGGAATTTTCGGTGGTCGCGGGCGAGTCTCTCTTGCAGGCGCAGGGACCTTCCGCGGAGACAGTCAGGGGTTTGGAGGTCGAGTACCTCAACTGGCTCGCCCGCATCATTCCGGCGGATACTACGGATCCGGTTCTCGCAAACGCGCGCGTGCGCGCTCTTTACCTTGCGAACTCCGTCGCTGATTTCGGCAGTTCCACCGTATTCGTTCCTTATGTCACGTATGACAGCTATGCGAAGTACGTGGGGGATCTGGTCACTCAGGCCACAGTGCTGAGCGGTCAGATCGGCCAATATCAGGCGCAGTTGATCACGACGGTTTCAACTTTCAAGGTTATGAACTCCATCGCAGCGGTCAACGATAACGTCCGCGCGATTGGCGGGGTGTTGACGCAATATTTCCAAGCGCTTGCGAATGGCCGCAATGCGATGGACCAGTATTATCAGGGCATTCTCAATCAGCTCGACGGTCAGCTTCAGGCCACGCTCAAGAATATTGTTCGGTTGCAGGAGCAGCTTAGCGATCAGCAGGCGTTGATCAGCAATCTCGGATCGCCTCCGGGCATCATCCAGCAGTTCGAAAAGGACTATGTCGAATACGAGAAGGATGAGGTTTTCCAGGCGGTGATGGGGATCGTCACCGGTCTGTTCAGCCTGGGAGTGGCGTTTGCGGGCATTCCAGGTGCCGCCGAAAAGGGCGTGCTCGATGCCTTGGAGGCGTTGGAGGACGTCTACGACAAGCTTCAGTCCGTCATGGAAGTCATCAGCAAGCTGAGCGTGATTGAGCAGACAGTTCAGGATGTCGCGAAGATCAATGAACTGGCCAGTTCCATACAAGCCGCGGCTGATGCCGGCACTCTAGAAATGCCCAGTGCCGTAGACATTCAGATGATTCCAAACAACGTCGAGGCGGCTCTTGCGGGAGTTCCTCAGAACGGAAGTCTGCAACAGGACAAGGCAAACCTGATCGCCGCGGTCAAAAACCTCTCCATCGTGGGGTCGGCATTGCTCAGTGCCCAGGCTCAGGCCAGTCAACTTCTGGTCGAAATCGCGAATACCCAGCGTTTGAAGACGATCAATGGCCAGCAGCAGGCGCAGATGTCGGGTCTCGTCAACGCGCTGCACCTGAACAACCTCTCGGTGCCGCCGGATCTGGCCAAGATCGATTTGATCGGCATGACCGGGCAGTTGCAGTTTCAGCTCAAGCAGGTTCTCAGCACGCTCGCGAAAGTCTTGGTACAGCAGAACGGCGCATTGCAGTTCACATATTTCGGCGAACCGGTGCCGATTACGTCCTTTTCCCTTAACCAGTTGCTGGCGGTCATCTCGCAGCAGGACGCCAGCATCATCAATGCGATTCAGGACCTCAATCCGCAGCCACAATCCGTTCCAGGCCCTGTTACGGTGAAGATTGGCTCCATCCCTTATAAGGAACTGATCAACGGTCGATTCAAGCGGCTATCCGTACATCTGTCCGAGCCGGGTTTTCAGAACTACGTCATGGTTCGGATCGACAGGGTCGTTCCCAGGGTTTCGGGCGTCAAGTCCACGGCCTCGGGAAATTACGAGATCGCACTTGACACCAATGCCCAGCCGTTTCTCGATCGCGACCAGGACAGGGGAACACGCACTTTCGCCTCGACGCAACGGGTGTTCGGTCCCTACGTGTACAATGTGGCGACGGGGGCAGCTGAATTCGGCACAGGCGTGGGAACGTTTGCCGATAGTGTTACCCATCTCACCCCGTTCACGGACTGGAATATCTGCTTTCCGGCCAAGAGTACCAATCGCAATATCGAGTTCGACGATCTCTTCGTCGATATCGAACTCGATTTCTATGTAACGGCGATCTACAACGATCCGGTCGTGTCGTTGCGACAGGCGTTGATGCGCGCCGCGCAGGCGAACCCGATCGAGCCTATGGTGCTGTTTGCCGGCAGTTCGCCCATGGCGGCGGACCTTGAAGCTACGATACAGGCGGCCGTTCCGGATTCCACGCCCAGTCTGGCCTATCTAGAAGGCCAGATGTATCAGAATCAGAACGTACTGAACGGCTGGGATGCAGCCTTCAGCATGATCTCCGAACCTGTAAATGCCTTCCTGAACCAGCAATTCCAGGCCTATCTCAAGACACTGCATCCGGGCAGCGACAGTGGCCTGATGACGATTTCGGCTTCCTATTTCGGAACGCCGACGCCGGTTTCCTTCCATGGACAGACGTTCTGGACGAGCCAGGTAACCAAGCTGGATATCGACCTGACCAATCCGCTTCTGCAATTCGTCGCCAGTGCCGACCAGGCAACGGTGCAGCAATTCATCGAGAGTGGTTCCGTCACGTCAGGGTCTGTCGATGTCAACGGCAGCGCGAGCGTGCCCAGCACGTTCATTCCCGGCAATGCCTATCTCCCCTCAGGGCCACTGAATTTCACGGTTGATTTGGCGACCAACGAGCTGGTGATACCGGCAGCCGACGTATTGGGGAATGGTCTCGGCAGTATTTACTTGAAAAGTTCAGGCAATTTGCCGGCTCCCTTGCAGGCCGGAGACCCGTCGCAGAATACGAATGAATACTTCATCGTCGGCTGGGCCACCACCGCCAGCGAAACCCGTATCAAGCTGTCTGCGGACCCAGCGGGAACTGCGCCGATCGTGCTGACCGATGCTGGCAACGGCGTGCATACTCTGACACTCGGTATCACTTGGAACACGCCCTCGGTGGTCGATACCAGCAAATCTCCTTATGTCTTTGCGAACGTGCAATTGTCCACGATTCAAGGCATTGTCGAGCCGCCTGCCGGACAGGGTGACGCCAGCGCAACGCTTACGGTTACGCTTGATTTTCCCACCGGGTCCTTCGTGTTGCGAAACATTCACGTAAATCCGCCGAATTGGGATCCCGCGCCCAATGCGACGCAGATCTCTGACGCGATAGCAAACTATTACGCGCAGAATGAAATCAAGTTCATCGTGCAGACGATCAACACGACCAATCTTGCCAGCGATCCGGCACTGACACCAAGCAAGTTCGTACTGCATGCCATGAACACTAATGCCGGCAATAATGTGCTTCAGCTCCTCATTGCGACCACCGGGAAAGTTCAGAACCTTCAGGCACTCGCATTGACGGAACCAGTGGCCTACGATCCCGGTGGACCTGTGGCGGGATCAAGCGATCTCATGGTCTCGCTCATGATCAGTCCGCAAGTGACGTTCCAGAACATCTTCGTTGACAGTTTCAACCGGGGTTCCACGAACTTCTTCGTTGCAGCGGTTCCGCCCAGTCAAGACTTCCAGGCATGGAGTGCGACAATGTCGTCCGGGACCGTCAATGCACCCGTGCCTTTCAAGGACAGCTATCAGGTCAACGGTACCAAAACCCAGTTCCGGATTTCGGAGCAGTCTAACAATCTCATATGGGATATCTCCGGCCTAACATTCTCGCGTACGCAAACAGACGGCATTGCCTTGTCCTATTCGAATGGGACCTCCAATCCGCCGACAGGTGGAACGACAGTGAACTTCCAGTATCGGCAATATGTCTATGCGCCGGGTTCTAGGTATTCTCCTGGATATTATTACTGGACGGGATGGTCGGACGCTTCCGCTACCGCCTATGTGACGATGGCGGGAACCTATCCGCTTGAAGTCACCAATGTGGGAACCAATCAGGAAGTCGGTTTCTCGACGACGAACCCACAGGTAAACGTCGACAAGTCCAGTGATCTCAAACCCACCGGTGCCTGCGAGTGTAATGACAACGATATCAAGATTGCATTGATGTCGGCTCTGTCGGATGCAGTCCCGGCTCAGTTGCAGCAGAACATGCAGCAGATCAGCTTCAAGCCTCTTTCGGTCATGGCACTGGAGAGCCTTCTGTTTCCCGCCAACCAGCTCATTTCGATGAGCACGGCCAAAGTTCCGTCCGCGGCGCTCGTCGTCGGGAGTTTCCTCGCACAGGTAAGGCAGAAGAGTTCGAGTTATACCGTGACCATTCCCGCTTCTGCCGGTGCGATGGGGGCTTTTGGATCGACGAGTTTCAAAAGCGGGACTGCGGTAAACAGTGCCACCATGACAAATCGACCGGCAAAATTCATGTTTACTTATGGTCCGATCGACCCATCATTGGGTAATCCGGTCGATTATACGATCGACATTGAGAAGGGCACCGTGACCCCTCCGCTGATCGCGGCAGTCTATCAACCCGATACGACCGGCAATCCGCAGAACGTCACGCTTCTGCTGCCCGGTTACGGAACGTCATGAGGCCGGTATGCGCATGATCGCGGTCAGGCCAGCGCCCTGCAGACGATCCGGTGCCCGACCGTCTCATGACAAACCTTTTCGGAGACCGCGATGATCAAGCAAGTTTCCTCCGACACAAGGGCTCTTCTGGCCCAACTTCACGCTGCGCCTGCACTTCCCGAGGGCTGGGATGCAGCGCTCACTTTGTCCGGGCCCGCCGTGGAAGCTCTGATCCTGAGCGATTGGAATACATCACGGGATGTTCAAGCGGACCACTCGTTGTTCTGGATAGCGCCCGCCGACGTAGAGGGGCGGTACGAAGTTGTGGAAGTGCAAACCGAGTTGCCAACGCCTGTTATCGGTCTGAACGTGGACAGTCAGACGATGCATCTTGGGTTCAAGATCGAAAGCGGTTCTCTTCAGTTCGCAAGCCTGTCCGCCGACGAAGTCGCGCACGTCAGGGAGGCAGGAGGGCTTGGCGCAGTTCGTGGTGCGATTCCTTCCGTCGTGACTCCTATAACGCCACAGAATCCACTTCGGCTTGAGGGGACTGCCGGGTTCGAGGTGTCGACGGCAGAAGATCAGGCAAGCATATCGATCGGACTGAATCTCGCAACAGCTACCCTGACTTTATCAGGCAGCGGAAGCGAGGCATTTTCCAGCCAAGCATCGACGCAGACTTTGGTTCGCTGGCTGGCTGCGCACAAGCAGACATTCCGTATCGCATCGTGGACAACGGGAAGTGAAGCCGAGGCAGGCTCGCTGAGCGTCGCGACCGTTGCCGTTCGCATCGTTACGTCGACTACGGGCAAAGAAGTGTTGCAAATCCTGACGAGCAGTTTGCCGGGTGTCGTCGCTTCTTCGTCTGTCCGTGGAGTGGTGCATCCGGACGGCCAGGATTTCAGCCTTCTTGTCAGTTCGCAAGCGGCGATGACGGTGCTTGCCAATGCGTACAATCTCGGGCGTGGAGCGATAAAGCTGGCGGCCGTACCTCCGGAAGACGACCGGGGTCACTGGTCGGCATTTGTTCATGAGCCCATGACTTTTGAAGGGGTTTTCGGCAACCAGAACGGAGAGGTCTATGTTACGGACCATGCGCGTCTTTACATGGGCTTCGGCGGGTCGGAGAGCGGAGAATTGAAACTCTTCACGTTCACAGACCCAGCCTCGACCATTCAGTTGCAGCTCAAGCTCGCCGCAGATTTTCCGTTGGGCATAGATGGCTCGGGTGCAGATCAGACCATTGGTGTGGATCAAGGCAGTCAGTCGGTCACCGCCGATGGCTTTTACGAGGCGATCGTACAGCCCCAGCTTGAGCGTTTTTTGACCGAAGACATCAAGACCGACATGACTCAGGTGCGCATGACGGCGATCAGTGATTTTCTGCTTCGCGATCTTGTTCTGTCCGGACATCGGCCGGCTTTGGCGCTTGTCGCGCTGCCGGGTGAATTGTTGGTTGCGGGAAGTCTGGCCCTACGGGGGTAAACGCCCAAGTTGCTATGAGGGATACGCATATGGCCGATAGCCCGACACTCGCTTATCTGCTTGGCCAGATGGCTCAGGACAAAGAGGTGCTCAACGGTTGGGACGCCGTGCTTAACGTCCTGGAAAGTGCGATCAATACCTTCTTCCAATCCCAATTTGCAGAATTGACGTCAGGCACTGGGCAGATGGTGATCAGTCAGGTGTTCTGTGGACCGCCTCTCGATAGTCCTCATGGAAGATATTGCGTGGTAACGCAATATTCGTTCACCTTGGGGGCGCCCGACTTTGTATTCACGGGTGGTTCGAACACTGTCGACGTGACCCAGAACATCGTCGCGGGGATCACGCGCTCCGGCACGATGGCGGTGGGGCCTGATTTCGTGCCCGCTGCCTGCGGCTGCGTGGCTAACGATCCCAAGGTAACATGGGGACCGCTGGAGAATGTTGATCTTTCTGCGCACCCGTCCATTTCTGCTCAAGTTCAACTTACTTCCGTCGTCGGCCTGATCGATCCGACAACCCATACTCTTGTCCTGGATTTTGCGAACGGCGCTTTTACACTGAACAACTTGATGCTTCACGGCGTATCTCCCGGACAGATGGCAGACCAGCTGCTCAGCTGGTTCGCAACGCATGGCGTGAGATATGAGCTTGCCTCGCTGGATTATTCGGACGGAAGTTCGATCACCTCTCTGACACCGACCTCGTTCCAGTTCCATGTGTTTCAGACCAATTCGGGTAACATAATCGTTCAGATACTGATTACGACCGATGGAACCCCTTCCCAAGGGGTGCCGATCATCCTTGAGCCGATACCGACTGCGGATGGATATACCTGCACCCTCATGATCAACTCCCGGATCGTTTTCAGCGATATCCTGTGTGCGGGCTTTAACAGTGCGGGCAAATCGTTTCAACTTTACCCACAGGCTCAAAGCGGAACCCAAGGGTACTGCGCATTCATCTCGCCGGAAATGCATTTTTCAGGCTCTTTCAGCTACGGAAGCTGCTGCGATAGAACGACGGTTACTTATTCGCTATACCTTGGAGGAACGTATACCGGCACTGCAACGAATGGATTTTATCTCTATCAATCCATCACCCCAAGCGGAAACGTTGGAAACACGATCACGGTTTCGGCCAACAATCCCGTCTCTCTTTCGGGGTCGGGTGAAGGGCAGACCATCGGGATCACGCCGCAGCCTCCATCGATCAACGTCACGGGGGGCGCTTCCGGTACCATCAACAGTCAGTTGCAATCGATCCTGACCGGTGAATTCCAGACGGCCATGTCAGGCATATCGTTCACGCCGGTGAGCTACTTTGCACTCCGAAGTGTCCTGTTCCCTGCCAGCCTCATCGCCATGGGCGTCGTTCAGGTTCCAACCGACTTGCTGATTGTCGGGACGTTTCAACCGAAATGAGCGAAAGAGACGGAGCCGGGGAGTATGCTGCCGTTCAACTGGGTGATGCACTCGATTTGTGGGCGGGCCTGAAGGCGGCCTTCCCGTCCACGGAGCTTCCCTGGAAAGCGGTGCCAGGGCGGCCGACCCGTACGGAACTCTTCCACCTGCCGAGCGATTGTGCCAGTTGGGGGCAACCCGCCTTGTCTCTCCACGAGGACGTGGGCGATCTTCTAAGCCATATCTTCGACTACAGCGTAACGCCTATGCCCGGGCTGGATGGTCCGGTACAGGTCAAGGCGGGGGGGCCGATGACTCCGTTTTCGCTACGGAATCTGGAGCAGCGCCTCTGTATGGACCTCACCGTTCGTCCGGCTCCGGCACATCTCCTGCTCCGTATCGCCGGGCCGCGCGCGACCGGTTACTATACGCCGGAGTGGCAGGGAGCGAACCGCAAGACCCGGATCCAGGAATGGCTTACGCCCGAAGGCCGCGCTGCGATGGCGCGCCTCCGGGTGGACATGCGTCGTTGCGGCAGCGAGTTTCACGGGGATGTCACAGCGCGGCAAGCGCAAAGATATGTCGACTATTTCGCCGAAATGGGAACACACGTCGTTCGCTCGATCACTTGCGGCGGTCTTCTTTTTCAGGTCTTCGAAGTCAATGCAGATCTCCTTGGGTCGTTGCGCGAGGTTTTCGGATCGGTCGGGCAGACCAGGACTATTCTCGCGCAAGGTATGGATCACCTTGCCCGCGAACCCTGGGTGTGGCGTGCCAGCCCGATCCTGTCCGCAGACGAAGGCGCGCAAGCGGAGCAAGTCTGTCGGCACGAAATCTGGAAGAGCGGACAATCCGGCACCCTATCTGCTCTTCTGGCGCCGAAGGCGATGTCGTCCGCTGGGTATTCTGCTGTACTCGACATGCTTCCTGCATCCAGCATCATCGGTGCCAGTTTCGCAAGCCAGGCGCTCTACCTGGAGGACTATCGTGCCGATGCCTGGGCTCGGATCATGAGGGCGGGTCTCAATCGACGATTCTCTGGAATCCGCTCGACGGGGTGGCGGAAGCGAACCTGCCATTCCGTGGAAAATTTCCTCGGCAGCGCCGGACTTGTCGGCGAGGAGGCGCTTTGCAAGGTGGCGGATGCGATGCTGCCGCCGCTCGTCCTCTCGCTTGATGTTCGAAAACCGGCTCGCGTTGTGTTGCCGCCAGAGAACTGCCTGGTTCTTTTTGCAGGCACCGATCCCCACGACGGCGCTCCAGCCGAACTGGAACTTAACTGCGGTCATTTCGATCCGAGCCGTCTTGCGATAGCGTTCGTGGATGGTTCGATCTGCGTGACCGACGCTGGCGGCATGCGGTCTTGTCTCGTCGAGGGCCTCTGGCTGCATCCCTCCAGCGAGGGCAGGCCGGATGCCCTTTTGCCCGCATCTACTCCCGATGCGGTCGTGCTGGCGAAGCAACAGCCGCTCTTGATCTCCTACGCCAGGTTGATGGCGCTTCTGCAGGGTGACGGCTTTCCGCAGGAGATTACCCATGCGATGGGCCGTGCTTCGCTATGGCTTGCCAAGGCTGCTGCGAAGGACGGGCGTCTCGGTGCTCTCAGATGGAGGGCCATTCAGTCCGCTCGCGGTGCGGGGCGGATCGAAGCGCGTTCCCTGGCGCTCGACCGGGCAAGGACCGGAGAGCTGGCTCGCTTGCTGGAAGGCTGTATCGATCTTCTGGCTATGCCTGTGCACGGCACCATGCTTGAGCAAGCCGTTCGTGCGGCAGGGCGCAGGTTTGAGGCATTTTACCGAGACTTGCTGCAAAAGCAGGATCTGTCGGAATTGGATCGGCATCATCGTGTTGCAGGAGAGAATGTGCATCGTTGCCTAGTCAGTCTGGGCCAGACGCGGGGATTGCCCCCGTCGGTTTGCGCGTTATTGGTTCTGGGTACGGATATGTCCATGCCTCCCGACGCAGAGGTGCTTCCGCATCGCCTTCTGGCGGATGGTCATGCCGAAGCAGACGTTGCGAATGCCGTTCTGGCGCTGCGATCGTGCTACACAGAATCTAGGGCCATTGTGATGGCGATGCAGGAGGGGGAAGGTGAAGCCGCCGATCTGCTCGAACGGGAGATTCTCGGCTGCGGTGAAGGGCCTAAAAATCCTGCACTCCATCTTCTGACCGCTTTGGAGAAGCTTTGCGAAAGCCCTGAGGAAATCGACGCGAACGCTCGCACTTTCCTGATACGCGAGACCGGGGAGCTTATGGCGCTTCGTGGCCACCTGCGCATCCTGCACCGCTCGCGGATGATGCCGGGAGGCGCCGACAGGGATGGTCCTCAGCTTTCCAGACTGCTCCTCATGTTGGAGGCTCTGGATATTTGCCGGGCAGTGGGTATCGATTCGGTTCCGCTGGATAATCTGGCGCCCAGCCTGATGGCAGCCCGGATAGAAGGGGTATTGTCGGAAATTACGGCGCGTCATCAATTCGCTTGAAGACGATAGAAGCATAATGCCCGCCGAATGCGAATGAATTCGACAGGGCATACTGCGCCCGCATCGCGGACGGCTTGCCGCGATCCGGGCCGCGTTCGGCCGAAGTATCGGTGCCGAACTGAACGGGCCATGGTGTTTCCTGTCGTTGGAGCGCCAATATGGTTGCCGCCGCTTCCAGCGCACTTGCGGCGCCCATGCAGTGGCCAATGGCCGCCTTGGAGGCGGTGATCGCCACGATGCCATCGGTTTCCCCGAACAGGTCTTCAATCGCATCGCGTTCGAGAGCATCGTTCAGTTCGGTAGCCGTGCCGTGGGTGTTGATATGCGCGACATCCGCCGCAACGATGCCTGCATCCTTTATGGCAGCCCGCATGGCACCCGTCATGCCGCGAAGGCTCGGCCGGGTCAGTGTCGGCGTATCCGACACGACGCCCGATCCGCATATTTCCGCCAGAATGGGAGCGCCACGAGCGAGGGCGCGCTCCTCGTTTTCAAGCACGAGAACGGCGGCGCCTTCACCGATCACGAAACCCTTCCGATCCTGACAGAAGGGACGCATCACGCCATGAGTCACGTCGGTTTCCGGAGTCATGACGGACAAGGCGTCCCAGGCTGCAAACAGCGCCGAGGACGGAAAAGCTTCCGCGCCGCCGACAAGGCAGATTTCCATGTCGCCGTCCCTTACCGCGCGAGTTCCCTGGGCTATGGCATGGGCGGAAGCGGCGCAGGCTGCGGTATGGGCCGCAGAGGCACCTTGGAGGCCATATCGCAAACAGAGCGCGGCGGCGGGCGCGTTCAGCATCATCTTGACGATAGAAGTGGGGCGCAGCCGCTCCTTGCGTGCAATCCTCAGAACCGAATCCTGTATAGCTTCTCCCGGGCCGAATGCGGAGCCCATCATGGCCCCTGTCACGGCCGCAATTTCCCGGTAGTCCAGGCCGGCATGACGGAGTGCCTCATCGGCTGCCGCCATAGCCATGAGGCTGACGCGATCATGGAACTGGCGTTCCGATTTGCGGATCAGGTCGTCGCCGGAAAAGCCGTCAATCTGGGCTCCGTAATGGCAGTTCAACGCATCGGTATCGATACCCTCTATGCGGCGAATGCCCGAGCGAGCCGAGAAGAGTCCCTTCTCGAATGCTTCCCTGCCCGAGCCATAGGCAGACAGGACACCCATGCCGGTTACGAAAACCCGGCTCGGACGGCCATTCATTCCCCGGAGGCCGGCTGCACCGTGCGGTTCTTCAGAATTTCGCGCTCCAGAAGGCGCAGGACATCACCTAGATTGCCAAGTTCGTTCTTGTGTTCCTGCATTTCGAACATGATCGATACATCGAATTTTTCCTCGATCTCGAACATGATCTCGACGAAGTCCAGAGAGTCTATCTGCAAGTCGATCAGGGTTTTGGTGTCCTGGAGTTCATCAGGAGATGTGTCCAGATATTCTGCGATGATCTTAAGAAGCTCTTCCTTCATCGAGTTGTTCCTGGAATGGTGTTAATTAAATGATTTTAATGGTCAGAAAGTAATAGTTTTTCTGATTGTAAGCCGAAATTGCCCTGCCGCAAGCGGAAGGTGTATTGCTGATTTGACAATTTTTGGGTCGCAAGGTCATTCATGTCTTGGGTGCTTGCAAGGCAACCTGCCGATGATCTGAATGGCGATGTGACTCAGGCTCTGGCCCCCGATCAAAGCGGTAATGGGCAGGGAAATCCCCATGTCGCGGCTGATCAGAAGCTGGAATTCGACGGCTGCCAGGGAATCCAGTCCTGCCCGCGATACCGGCATGTCCTTTGCAATATGCTCGGCGGAGCATTTGAGGACTTGCGCAAGCAGGCCGCGCAATTGATCGGCCAGCCATCGTGCCTGCGCGCCTGACGGCAACTGCTCAAGCTTCGCCAGAATGTCATTCCCGGGTTCGGTGAGAACCCCTGCCATCAACTCCTGCATTCTGTCCGTGGCTGCGCAGCGCGGATCATAGCGGATCCATTTTTCCCCCATGATGCCGGCGGAAAGGCCGAC
The DNA here is from genome assembly GCF_058273105.1 of Novosphingobium sp. BF6. Classification (NCBI taxonomy): domain Bacteria; kingdom Pseudomonadati; phylum Pseudomonadota; class Alphaproteobacteria; order Sphingomonadales; family Sphingomonadaceae; genus Novosphingobium; species Novosphingobium sp. BF6. The sequence goes on along the minus strand of NZ_CM177776.1, from coordinate 32,017 downwards.
CTGCGTCAGATCGGCCGCCATCGCTGCCCCCAAACCGGCAAGAGCAGCGGACATCGGCATCGGCGCAAGCCCGGCTGCGGCAAGGTGCGCCGCCACGGCGGGATCGGATGCCATCCCGGCGCCAGCAATGGCGCCGAAATTGATACTCAGTCCCGGAAGCCCTGCTGCTCTTCTCGACCATGCAAGCCCGTCGAGATAGGCATTGGCTGCCGCATAATTGGCCTGCCTGGGATTGCCGATCAACGCACTGAGCGATGATGCCATGACAAAATGGTCAAGGGGCAGGGCAATACTGGCGCGGTGGAGCAAGTCCGCCAATTCCGCTTTCGGTTCCAGGACTGCGCGCAAGTCGTTTTCCGACATGGACATGGCCGGAACGTCGAGAGTCGTGCCGGCCCAGTGGAAAATACCGGACAACGGTGCCTGCGAACCGGTAAGGCGCTCCACCAGTTTCCGAACGCCACGCTCATCCGTGCGTTCGATCTGTTCGACCGTAAGTTGCGTCCCATGATCGGCCAGTTCGCGGGTCAAGGGCGCTATGCTGGATGGTGCCGGTCGTCGGCGGCTGGTCAAGACGACATGGCCGGCACCATGGCGAGCGAGCCATGCCGCAAGTTGCCGGCCGAAACCGCCGAGACCGCCCGTAATCAGATATGTTCCCGAGCGCCGCAAGCCGAAGGTTTCGGAGGCGCAACCGGCAAGCGAGATGGTCTTCAATCGAGGCACGAGCCGTCGATCGCCGCGAAAGGCGATTTCGCTGCTGGAAAGGTTGGCGGTCACTTCACGCGCGACGGTCTCATGCCAGGCTTCGCCGGGCGTGACGTCGATCATTGTTGCGCTGGTTTCGGCGATCTCGTTGTAGAGCGTCCGGCCCAATCCCCAGAATGCGGCCTGATCGGGGGCCAGCGGGGAACGGGGAAATGTAGCAGGCTGTGCATTGCGGGTTACGATGTAGACCCGCCCCCCGGCAGGCGAAGTGCACTTCGCCAGGACGGCGGCCATACGGTCGGCGATTGGCCCAGGTCCGTCAGGAACGAGTACGACCGTTGCATCGGCGTTTCCATCGGTCACGGGATCTGCGCCGGTCGCCTCGATAGCGCTGCGCAGCAGTGGCCCATCGTGATCCGATGATAGGATCGCAATCCGCCGACGGGCGCTGTCAGGAACTTCGGCGAAGGCTTCTTGCCAGTCGAGAGCCAGCGCTAGTTCGGGCAGTCTGCTTGCCTTTGCGCGCGGCCTCAAGGGGCGTACCGCGACGTTTTCGAATTCCGCTAGACAATGACCGGCAGAACTGAAGAAACGGGCATCGAAGCAAAGCCCTTCGCCAGTGTCGTCCTGCAAGGTTATCCAGGCCCATGCCGTGGAAGGCAAAGGTGCGTGGAGGCGATAGGTGCGGATCGAGACGGGAACATAGGGTTCGCAGGTGGTCGACAGCGCCAGGGCCGCTTGGAACATACCATCGACAAGGCAGGGCGCGATGCTCGCTCCGTTCGTTGCCGAACCCGCGCCGGAGGCCGTCAATTGTGCGAGGAGGCTCTTGCCGTCTGCGGCGAGAGAGAGCCTTTTCACCACCTGAAAGGCTGGGCCGTGATCGATGCCCAGCGCGGCGAGCCGCCTGCCATGTTCCTGTAGGCAGAGAGGATGCGGTGCGGCGCGCGCCAGTTCGAGTATCGAGGAGGGGGCCGGTGCCGTCTGCGGATCGCCGATACTTGCCTTGAGCACGCAAGTCGCCTCCAGCGGGGAGGCAGGGTGGTGAATCAGCGTTTCCAGCTTGCCGCCGACGTGCCTGGTAGCCAGGGCCTGGCCCGACTTTCGGTTGATCGGTGACGGGTTTTCAAAGCGTATGTCGGCAAGTGCTGTCGTCTTCATTCCAGGCGTAAGGGTCAGCGCGGCCTGAAGTGCTGCTTCCAGGGCCGCCGCGCCGGGCAGGATGGCAACGCCTTCTATCCTGTGCTCGCCCAGGAATGCGAAAGCCTCTCGGTTGAGGTCTGCCGTCCATACTTGCGGCATGATGGACTGCTCTGCCCATGGAGTACTTTCGGCCGGGCGCAACCTGTCCCTGCGTTGCACTTCGGCTTCGTGCCAGAAGCGCTCTCGTCGCCAACCCCGATTGGGCAGATCGATGACTTTCCCTGTCGGTGTAATGCGTTGCCAATCCAATCGTCCGCCAGTTTTGTAAAAGCGGATCAGTGCCTTGCGGAAAGCCAGTTGCTCGTCCTGGCCTTCGGCTTGAATTGGGATTACCCGGATTTCATGCGCATTTGTGTTTGCGACTTGAGCGACGGATCGATGCAAAGCCGGGCGAGGGCCGATTTCGATGCAGTGCGTGGCACCTGAATTGAAAGCCGTTTCGAGCGCATCCTGAAAGCGAACCGGTTCGCGCACATTCCTGGACCAGTAGGCGGCGTCCATGATCTCATGACCCATGCCCGACATCGTTTTTCCGGTCACGCTGGATATCAGCGGAATGGCGGTTTGGTTCGGTTCCAATCGCTCCAGGCGGACGGCAAGCCGTGCGAGGATCGAATCCATGTCGGCACTGTGATAGGCGATGTCGACGGAAAGGCGGCGATGGGGTGACTTGCGCGAAGCCAGCACTGTTTCTGCCTGCTTCAGGGCTTTGGCCGAGCCTGCAAAAGTGATGGAGCGCGGCGCGTTGAGGGCGGCGATCTCGAGTTGTGGAACCAGGGAGCACAGTTCCCGAGCCTCTTGAGCGCCGATCGCGGCGGCCAGCATTCCCCCGCGCCCGGCGCGCAGATGTTGCAGTTCTGATCTGGCCCAGCAGATCTCTACGGCTTGTTTTAGTGACAGATGTCCTGTGCAATAGGCCGCGGCGACTTCTCCCGCTGAGTGGCCGAGGCAGATATCCGGATCGATGCCATAAGCGCTCAGCAACCGCGCCATTCCGACCTGGAATGCGAAGTTGAGCGGTTGTATCGCCAGAGTATCGGTCCATGCAGCATCCGCTTCCGGCCGGATCATGGCTTCGATCAGCGAGAAGCCGGAAATCGGTTGAAAGAGGCTGTCCAGTTCCTCGATGGTCTTTCGGAACGTGGGTTCCGCGGCCCAGAGCGAGCGGCCCATGCCCAAATGCTGCGGCCCCATCCCGGAGAATACGAACAATGTGCGGGAGCGTGCATCGTGGTCGACAGCCCGGTTAAATGCGTCATTCTTGCCGATTGATGCGGTACGTATCCTGGCGGCGATCGCGCCGGGGGTGTCGCCCGGCTCGACCCAGACGGCGGTCCGAACAGGCTGATGTCTGCGACGCAACGCAAGCGTGTAGCGAAGGTCCCCAAGCGGGACCCCGACCTCGATCTCGTCCGCAAGCCGCCCGAGCCAGTCCGAGAGTACCTCGCCCGACTGGGCGGAAAGCGGAAGCAGGAACCCGTCACATGTTGGTTTCGGCGGTCGTTCGTTTTCGGTCGCAAGGGGAGGGAGGCTCACGATCGCATGGGCCATGCTGCCACCATAGCCGAAGGCATTCACGCCGATCCTGTGAATTTCCAGGGGTTCCGGGCTCAAGGGCAGGCGCAGATTGAGAGCTTTGAACGGGATGCCCGGGCTGGGTTGCCCGACCATCGGTTGCGGAGGAACAAGCCCGGATTGGAGGATCAGGAGGGCTTTGATGATCCCGGCCATGCCGGCGGCGGCCTCCAGATGGCCGATGTTGGCCTTTACCGAACCGATGGGAAGGGGGCCATGTCGAGCGGATCGACCATAGACGGATCCTATCGATCCGGCCTCGATCCGGTCGCCCTGAGCTGTTCCCGTCCCATGAGCCTCTACATATCCGATTTGCGATGCGTCCAGGCCGGCTTCCGTCAATACGCGGCGCATCAGATCCACCTGAGCCGTACCGTTCGGCAAGGATATCCCGGCAGTTCGGCCACCATGGCCGGTGCCGATACCCTCAATCACCCCCCATATCCGATCATTGTCGGCACGAGCCTGATCGAGAGGTTTCAGGACGATCATGCCGCAACCTTCGCCGCGTCCGTAGCCATCGGCAAGACTGGAGAAAGGCTTGGATCGCCCGTCGAGAGCCAGTAGTCCGGCTGCGGACATGGCTATGTGATATTCGGGGCGAAACATGAAGCTGACGCCTCCCACCAGAGCCATGCGACAGGCGCCAGACCTGAGGTCCCCGACGGCTGCGGCCAAGGCGGTGAGGCTTGAAGCGCAGGCCGTGTCGACAGCCAGGCTCGGCCCTCGCAGATCGAGCGCATAGGACAGCCGGTTCGCGAGCATCGTCAGGGTGGAACCTGCTGCGGAAAACCGGTCCAATTCGCTGCGTGCCTGGGCGGAAAACTGGTTGAGCAGATGATCGGCGGTAAACCCGCCGATATAGACGCCGACAGGTTCCCCCGAAAGTGCAAGAGGATCTATGCCCGCACGTTCCAGCGCTTCCCACGCAACCTCGAGAACCAGTCGTTGCTGCGGATCGAGAGAAGATATCTCGTCGGCCGGCAGGGCAAATACGTCCGGGTCGAAATCCCGATACTCGTAGTCGAGGAAAGAACCTCTTCCGCAAGTCGTTTTCCCGGCAGCAATGTCATTGCTGAAGAAGGCTTGATTGCTCCATCGGTCGGCAGGGATATCGTCGCTGAACTCATCCGCGGTCAGAAGCTGCTCGAAAAATTCATCAGGCGATTGTGCGTTGCCCGGAAAGCGGCACTGCATACCAACGACCGCGATCTGTTTCATGATTTCAGGGCAAGCCTCTGTCCGGGCGTAGATTGCCGAGGTGGAGCCAGTCTGGACGTATGCGCTGCGGCGGTGGCCTTGCGCCGTATCAAGTCCACCGCCTTTGCTTTACGCCATGTCATAGCCACCATCGATCGGTCAGAAGTCCTTCGAGACTCTGACGGTGAGCCGGCCGTCACGTTGGTTGGAGGCGCCGCGCAGGCCGAGTTCCATATCGATGACCCAAGTCGAGAGGGTGTAGAGTCCACCGCCCAGCGCCACCTCGTACTGATCGCGGGTCCAGCCTTCGGTGCGGATTCCGTAGAACGCCTGCCCCGGAATGTCAGCGTAGTCCAGGAACTGGGCGCTCGAATCCTGGAACTCATGCGACCATTCGAGGCGCACACGGGGCCGGAAGCTGCCGATCAGCAGGCGCTTGTCGAGTTCGAAGCGTCCACCCAGCACGCCCGCCAGGGAATTGGCGTCGCGCTTGTCGAAGCGCAGATCCATGATACCCGCGCCGTTCTCCCGATAGGCATCGAGCGTCCCGCTCAACCACTCGCCCCGGCCGTAGAGCGACCAGCGCAAGTTGCCGCTGATACGGTCGATGCCGGTCGAGGCGGCGGCGAACCACATGGAACCGTCGCGCGAGCCCCGCGTCAGAGCACCATCGACGATCCGCCGGGTCTTGAAGCGCAAGTCCCCGTAGCCGATCACGAAGTCCACGAACATGCCCGGGAACAGCGCCGTACTGCCATAGGCGGCGGCGACGCTGCTGCGACCATGGAGCCGGGCGGCATTGTCGCCGATCTCGCTGTCGTCGAAGCCAATGCCGCCGCCCAGACCCACGGTGACGTCGGGCGAGAGCTTGATATCCGCGCCGGCGCTCAGCCCGCTGGTCGCGATGGAGATCTTGTCGCGGTCGTTGGTACGGTTGCGCGTACCGAGGGCAAGCTGGCCTCCGGTCCAGACGGCGACCGAACCGACCGGACGCTCTGCGCTGCTGCCGCTTGGCGCCTCGCCCTGCTCGCTACCTTCCGGTGAGTCCGCCCCTGCATTCGCGCTGCGGGCGTTCATCGCGCCGCGCGGATCGAAGCCGGTCGCATAGTTGCCGGGCCGTCCGCGCATCCGATCGACCAGTTCGAGTTCGTCGGTCGGAGTGCCCATTCCGAAGGCGCCTGAGACCGATCGCCGCATGTCGAGAATGCCCAGCGAGACGCCCATGCGGGCCTTGCCGGAACCGCCTCCGTTATGAAGCTGTTCGGTGCGTTGCAGGAAGTTGCGGCTTTGGGTTTGTGCGAAGCGCCGTGTCGATTCGACCTGGGCATCGCTCAGCGCGCGGATGTTCGGATCGAGCGAAGGATCGGGGCGCGCAGTGACGGTGATCGTTACGGTCGCCGGTGCCGACGTGCCGAACAGGTTTGACAGGGTGTAAGTTATCAGGATCGTGCCGCCGTAATGCGGTGCGGGCGTCACTTCCAGCCGATAGGTACGCGCGCCTTCCGGCCCCTCTTCGACGATCTTCGCCGTAGCCTTGTCGGCAGGTGCGATGCTGACGATCGCGGCGCCGGTGAAAGGACCTTCGGTCGCCCCCTCGGTCAGTTCGATGGAGACGGGCTGGTTGTCTACTGCCTTGGCGGTCTTGGCCGCCGCGGTCGGCACGGTTCCCGTCACGGTAATGGTAACGGTGGCCGGCGCCGATCGCCCGCCCGGCCCGACGGCGACGAAATCGAAGGCGTCGGTGCCGGAGAACCCGGGATTGGGCGTATAGGTCGCGATCACGTTCGGTGTGCCGCGAAGCGCCACCATACCGTGCGACGATGTTCCTACCAGTTCGATGGCGGTGAACTCGCCTGCCACCAGCGTAGAGAGGTCGATGTCCAGCGACTTCTGCGCCTGCGTCGAAGAAACAACCGATCCCGTACCCGGCTTGGCGGTCGGCGCGGCCGGGGTGGCGACCGTCAAGCTAACGGTGGCCGGCGCCGACGTGCCGCCGGGGCCGGTTGCGGTATAGGTGAAGCTGTCGGGGCCAAAGAAACCTGCAGCCGGGGTGTAGGTGATGACGGTTCCGGAGGTGCTCACCGTGCCATGCGTCGGGCCCGTGGCAATCGCCATGCTCGTGTAGGTGCCGGTGATCGTGCTGGAAAGGTCGATTGTGGTGCCCGAGCTGCCGTAGGGCACGGCAATGCCCGACTTGTCGGCAGCGACCGGCGCGCTCGGCGTGGCGACCGTCAAGCTGACAGTGGCAACGTTCGAGATGCCGCCGGGGCCGCTGGCGGTGTAGGTGAAGCTATCTGGGCCGAAGTAGCCTGTCGCCGGCGTATAAGTCACCACGTCACCAGCAATGGAGAGCGTGCCGTGCGAAGCGGCGGAAGCGATCGTGATGCCGCTATGGGGCCCCCCGCTGATCGACGTGGAGAGGTCAATCGCAGTCCCGGTGTTGTAGGCGGCAGCCACCCCCGGCTTATCCGCAGCGATGGGTCGGTCGATGAACGTGAAGCTCGCGCCGGCCGGGCTGGTCTGGCCGTTGACGGAAACCGTCACGGTGACATTGCCGGAGCCTGTAGCAGGAGCCGTGACGGTCAGCGAGGTGGCACTGGCGGCGGTCACGTTACCGGCGGCCGATCCGAACTGGACGGTATTGTTGCCGGGCGTGGTGCTGAAGCCGGTTCCGGTCACGGTTACCACCTGGCTGGGCGGTCCGCTGCCGGGCGAAATCGCGGTCACGGAAGGAGTGACGGCAATGGCGGCGGACACCGCGCCGGGGGACGAGGGATAGCCTGTCGGGCTGAAGCCGTCGACATTGAAGCTGGCCAGTCCGGCGCCTGAGGCCTGGTAGGGCACGGTTACGGTGCAGGTCCCGGAAGGGATCTGGATATTGATGAAATCGAGCTGCGCGCCGCTTGGCGCCGAGGTGTTGCCTGCGGAAACGCCGCAGCTGCCGCCCACGCCCGGCAGGCGCGTGAACACGCTGCTGTTCGAATGGAGCGAGGTGATGAAACCGGGCGTGGCGACGGCATTGGGGTTGGTGAAGGTGATGGTGAGCTGGCCGCTGAGTCCGACCGTGGCGGTCGAAGGGGCATAGCTCAGCGCGACACTGACCGCGCCGGCGGGTGCGACGGTGAAGGTCTGCTGGGCCTGCGCGGCGGCGTTCCAGTTGGCGTCGCCCGCCTGGTTGGCATCGATCCGGCAGGTACCGGTGCCAACGAAAGTCACCGTGGTCCCCGCAAGCGCGCAGCCGGTGCTGGTGGCGTTCAGCGAATAGCTCACGGTAAGCCCGGAAGTGGCAGTCGCCGCGACCGTATAGCTGCCCCCGACCGCGGCCGAGGAGGGCGCGCTGGAGGTGAAGCCGATCGACTGGTTGCCCTTTGCCATCGTGATCGTGACGATCGGGCCAAGGGCCGTGACCGGCTGACTGTCGGTGACGGAAATCTGGTAACTGAAGCTGCCTGCTACCGTCGGCGTGCCGGACACGATGCCGGTTGCCGTATTGAGCGAAGTGCCCGGCGGTAGCGCCCCCGCGTTGAGTGCATAGGCGTAAGGCGCGATGCCGCCGGAAGCCGCGTTGGTCTGGCTGAATGTGCTGCCTACGATCAGGCCGGTCGCTCCGGCCGAATTGACGGCGAGCGGAGCCGGGGTGACGGTGAAGCTGCTGGTCACGCTTGGGGCGGCGCTGTAGCTGCCGTTACCCGCCTGATCTGCCTGGACCGTGCAGGTCCCCGGCTGGAGCAGGGTAAGCGTCGTGCCGGACACGGTACAGACCGGCGTGGTCTGCGAGGTAAAGCTGACCGCCAGACCGGAGCTGGCGGTTGCTGTGAGGGTCAGTGGAGAGGCCGAGAGCGATGTGTTGGGCAAAGTGCCGAAAGCGATCGTCTGGGTACCTTGCGCCACGGTCAGGCTGACCGTCGCCGGGGCGGAAGTGCCGCCCACACCGGTAGCGGTATAAGTAAAGCTGTCGGGTCCGGCATAACCGGCGTTGGGCGTATAACTGACGACATTGCCGGTGATGGCTACGGTGCCGTGGGTCGGTCCGCTGGGAACGGCTATGCTGGTATGGCTGCCGGTGATGGCCCCGGAAAGGTCGATCGGGGTTGCCGTGCCGAAGGCGACCGTGCCGGCATCGAGGTTCGCGGCGATCGGTGCAGCCACGTAAGTATACTGGTCGGCGGCCGAGGTCGCGCTCGTTCCCGCCACAGTCGTCACCCTGACGTCCACGGTGCCGCTGCCGGCCGGAGCGACCGCGGTGATCTGCGTGGCACTGCCTCCCACGAACGAGCCCGAGGGAATGCCGCCGAACGTGACACCGGTGGGATTGGAGAGGTTGGTGCCGGTGATCACCACCGAAGTTCCGCCACCGACCGGACCCGCGGTCGGCGAAATGCTGGTGACGGTCGGCGCTTGGACCACGACGGTCGAATCGCTGGCCGATGCGGAACCGATCGCGCCGCCTCCGGACAACGTTACCGAAGGCACGAGCGGCGTGGTCGCATTGGCGGCAAATGCCGCGATCAGGTTGAGGGTGGGTCCCGTGCCGGGGCCGAAGCTGCCGGTCCGCGTGCATGAGCCAGTCTGGCCCGAAGGCGTGCAGGTCCAGCCCGTGCCGGACAGGCTTGAAATGTTCATGCCCAGCGGAAGGTTCAGAGATGCCGTTAACGGCGCGTTCGTCGTGGGGCTGTTGGTCACGCTTGGGAAGATGGTGTAGCTCATCAGGCCGCCCTGCGCCGCGTTGCCGGCATGGCTCATCGCGACGCCCAGGACGGGGGTGGACGAGCAGCTCAGGCTGATGGCAACCGTGCTGTTACGCGAGGAAGGCTTCGGAATGCTGGGCTCTGTGATGTAATTCGTATCGGCGATACCGACCTGGAAGTAATCGCTGGGACTTGTTCCGGAGAAAATGAAACTCCCTGAACCTGAAGTTGCTGTAGAGTCCAACACGGAGCTGGGCGCATATGTCGAGCCGTTATTTTGAGTCCAGGCGATGTATATATAGGCGCCCTTGGTATTTCCCGACCAGGAATACGTGACCCTCTCTCCGTCGGCCAAAGCATGCAGGCCTGGAGATGTAAATTTGTCGGTTCCGACGCCGTTCGAATCGACCGTGAATATGCCGCCGAGATTGTTGATCTCGTCACAGCCGGTAGAAGCCGCCCAGGCGCCTGTCGGGAGGACCACCAGCAGGGCGCTCAACAGGGTGCGGAGGAAGGCTCCGGCAGCGCGGTCGAGCGACGCAGTTTGTGATGGAATTTCGCCGTAACCGCGTGATCGACGCAGCACCGCGCAGACAAGCCAGACGCCGCGCGAACGGAACCAGGTCCCGAGCCCCCGCATAAAAATTCCCCCCGACGCCACGAAGCGATTGGAGCACCAAGCCCATAAGGCGCTCCCGACGCGGCGCATAAAAATACTCACAACTCGGAGTGTAACTCCCGAATTTGGAACATTTGAGGGCGATTCTATTGCGAGTCTATTAAAAATAGATCCGATCCGGCACTTATATGTGTCAAGTTAAAAGTGTTTAGTATGCGTTGGCAGTGTTGTTAGGTGTGCCTGCTTTATATTCCATAACCCAAGGTTGTCGCGGTGAAGTCGATCGTTCCTTGTTAGAGTCTGGAGCGTTTTTGCCTCGGCGATAAAAGGGCGGCGCGATCTTGCGAATAGGCATACCCATCAGTATCTGAATGGAGGGAAGGCCCACTCGCTAGCAGGAGAGCCCATGAAGCATCAGATCAACCGAGTCCGTCACGAGTTGCATCGCCGCACTCTGGCGATCAGCCGGGTCGAGCATGTCACACCGAACATGCTGCGCCTTACCTTGGCTGGTGAGGAACTTGCCGGTTTCACCAGTCTGGCGCCCGATGATCACATCAAGGTCTTCGCGCCGGAAGGCGAAGGTACGGCGATGCGCGACTATACCCCGCGTCGCTATGATGCCGCGAAGAACGAACTGACCGTCGATTTCGCACTTCACGAGGCAGGGCCGGTCACCGCCTGGGCGCTCCATGCGAAACCGGGTGACGAGGCGCGGATAGGCGGGCCGCGCGGCTCGCTGGTAGTGGCGCAGGACTTCGACTGGTGGTTGCTGGTCGGCGACGAGACTGCGCTGCCCGCGATCGGCCGCCGGATCGAGGAACTCGCGCCGGGCACTCCGGTCACGAGCATCGTGGCAGTGACCGGGGCCGCCGAAGAGCAGACTTTCGAGACCGGGGCGCGGCACGAAGCGGTCTGGGTCCATCGCCCTGCCGCGCAGGCCGCCGATGCCGCGCCGTTGCTGGAGGCGCTGCGCGGTTTCGTGTCGCCGCAGGGCGACGGCTTCATCTTCATTGCCGCCGAGGGTGGCGTGACGCGGACCTTGCGAAGTTATGTGCTGGAGGAGCTTGGCCACGTGCCGCAATGGCTCAAGGCCAGCGGCTATTGGGTCAAGGGCGCGGCGGACACGTCAGAGAAGTTCGAAAGCTGATAGAGACCCGTTCCCAACGGGCGGGAACGGGACTTGTAATACCTATAAGTATCCGGAACGGCGTCAACAGGCGCCGTCTCGGCAAAACAGGCAAAAGGCCGCCCGCACGAGGTGGGTCGACAGGAGACAGGGCAGGATGACGCGCTTGACGCGAAGCGAAACCCAGGCGCTCACGCGCCTGCGGCTCTTGAAATCCGCACGCGAGCTGTTCCGGCGCGACGGCTATGCCGTGACTTCGCTGGACCGCATTGCCGAGGCGGCAGGTTATAGCAAGGGGGCAGTCTATTCGAACTTCGACGGCAAGGAGGCGATCTTCCTCGCCGTGCTGGAATCGGAGAACGAGGAGAATCTCAAGGGGCTGCTCGAACGTCTGGAAAAGGCGTCGGAAATGGCGGAAATCGTCGATATTCTGGCGGAGTGGGCCGATGAACGATCGCAGTTCGGTGGCTGGTCGCTGACGATCCTGGAGCATGCCCGGGTGGCACAGGGCAAGGACTCGCTGCGCCGCCAGGAAGCGATCGTCCGGTCGCAGTGGCAGAGGCTGGGGAGCTACCTGCTGGGCCGTTTCCCATACTGCTCCGCCGAGGCCGAGACGCTGGGGGCGCTGCTGTTCGAGATCGCCTTCGCCCCGGCACTGACTTTCGTGGCCGAGCCGCGTGCCGGGGACCTCGTGCGGCTGGCGCTCCCGCCTTTGCTGGAGCGTTGAGCGGGCTGCTTCCACCATGAAAGTTCACCGGCCGGGTTGTATTTGAAAAACCGATCGGTATCCTGGATTTCATCGGTGCCCAAAGGATTGGGCGCGATGGAGATAGCCGCCATGATCGCTGCCCAGGCGCCGCTTCGCGCCCCGATGAATCACGCCTTGAGGGCGGCCAGACGTGCGCCGTCAGGTGGTTTCGCGCTAAAGTTTTGCCGTTCATCCCCCGTCGCCCCCGCGAAGGCGGAGACCCCGCTTCTTGCCCGCATCCTTGCTGAAGGAAGCGGGACCCCCGCCTCCGTGGGGGTGACGGTCTGTTGTTTTCGTAACCCTGAATATGCCAGTTCCCCGGTCGTGACTATCGCTCCGGCCTGAAGCGTCCATCGCTAGCCGACAACCAAATGCGCCTGGAGGCCGTTACACCCGTGACGATCCTCGGGCGGGCGCGTGCCCACCGTCCATCCGATCTCAACAAGGAACCCCTATGTCCGCCCCGACTTCGTCAGGCCCGCTCGACCAGCCCGTCACTTTCCACGTCTGGAAGGAGAAGTACCGCCACGCCGACGAGCAGAGCCCTTCGGACACCTTCCGCCGCGTCGTCGCCGGGGTCTATGCCAAGGACGATCCGGCCCATGCCGCACAGGCGCTGGCGGCTCTGGAAGCACGCGACTGGGTCCCGGGCGGACGCATCTTCGCGGGCGCGGGTACCGGCAAGCGCGTCACCTGGATCAACTGCTTCGTCAGCCCGACGATCCAGGATTCCATGGATACCGAGCCGGACCTCCCCGGCGTGGGCATCATGGACGCATTGAAGGTCGCTGCCTTCACCCAGCAGCAGGGCGGCGGCATCGGCATGGATTTCGGCACGATCCGTCCGGACGGTGCCCTGGTGGCGCGCACGGCCTCGGTTTCCTCGGGCGTGATTCCGTTCATGGTCATGTGGGACGGCATGTGCGTGACGATCCGCAGCAGCGGATCGCGGCGCGGGGCGATGATGGCGATGCTGCCGGTCTGGCACCCGGACGTGATCGCCTTCATCGAGGCGAAGACGCGCAAGGACGTGCTGAAGAACTTTAACGTCTCGGTGGCGATCACCGACGATTTCATGGCCGCGCTGGAGGCCGATGGCGACTGGGACATGGGCTTCCCGATCCCGCGCGCGGACGGCAGCCATGTCGCCGTGACCGAGCGCGACGGCAGGCCCTGGTATGTCTATCGCCGAATGCGCGCAGCCGAACTGTTCGACATCATTACTCGCACGACTTATGAATATGCCGAACCCGGCGTCGTCTTCGTGGACCGGGTGAACCGGCTCAACAACCTTTCCTATTGCGAGACGATCTCCGCCACCAACCCCTGCGGCGAGCAGCCGCTGCCGCCCAACGGCGATTGCGATCTCGGCCACGTCAATCTCGCCAACATGGTGGTCGATCCCTTCACGAGCGAGGCGCGGGTCGATTGGGAGCGGCTGGCCGCGACGGTGCGGATCGGGGTGCGCTTCCTCGACAATGTGCTCGAAACCTCGCCTTTCCCCACCGAGGACCAGCGGCTTGAGGCGCAGGCCAAGCGCCGCATCGGGCTGGGCTTCACCGGGCTTGGCAACCTGCTCCAGCAACTCGGCCTGAGCTACGGCGCGGAGAGCGTGCCGATGGTCGAGGACATCTGCGCGGCAATGGCCGCCGAGGCCTATCGCACCTCGATCGACCTTGCGAAAGAGCGCGGGCCGTTCCCGGCCTATGACAAGGATCAGTTCGCCCGCGCGCCGATGCTGGACAGGCTGCCCGCCGATATCCGCAAGGACGTGGCGAAGCACGGCATCCGCAACGGCGTGCTGCTGACCATCGCGCCGACCGGCACCACCAGCATCTTCTACGGCAATGTCAGTTCCGGCATCGAGCCGAGCTTCTCCTGGCGCTACAACCGCGCCGTCGTCGTCGAGCAGACCGCGACCGAGCAGCGCACCGAGAGCTTCACGGTCGAGGACTATGGCTGGTATCTCTACAGCCGCCTGCCCGGTTTCGATCCTGCCGCGCCGCTGCCGCCCTACATGGTGACGGCGCTGGAGCTTTCGGTGGAGGACCATATCGCCGTGGCCGCCGCCGCGCAGAAATGGGTGGACGCGGCGATCTCCAAGACCATCAACTGTCCGGCGGACATGTCTTACGAGGCGTTCCGGGCAGTCTACCTATCGGCCTGGGAAAAGGGCATGAAGGGCTGCACTACCTATCGCCCCAGCGGCGTGCGCGGTTCGGTGCTGTCGGAGCCGGTCGCGGAAAAGCCGAAGCGGGCGGAGGCGCTTTCCTTCCCTGCCGAGGCTCCGGTGCCGAAGCGGCCGGAGACGCTTCAAGGGCGGACGATCAAGATCAAGTGGCCGGTGGACGGAGAGAACTACTATCTCACCATCAACGACTATCTCGCGCCGGATGGGCGTCGCATTCCCTTCGAGATCTTCATCAACACCAGTTCGGCCGAGAACTTCGAGACGATGGCCGCGCTGACGCGCACGCTCTCGGCGGTCTGCCGCAGGGGGGATGCAGTGTTCATCTTCGAGGAACTGGAACGGGTCCATTCGGCCAAGGGCGGGGCTTTCGTGGCGCTGGAGAACGACACCAAGGGCCGCTACGCGCCGAGCCTGATCGCCCTGATCGGCCGTATCCTGCGCGAGCATGCGCAAGGGCCGATCGCTGTGCCCGCCGCCGGTCCGTCGGGAGAGACCTGTCCGAACTGCGGTGAGCACGCAGCGATCATGATGGAGGGATGTCTCACCTGCCAGCAATGCGGTTTCAGCAAATGCGGGTAAGGTTCAGTCCTTCGCTGCCATCGAGCGGTTGAGCCGTCCCCGCACCAGCAGGGTGACGGCCGTCGCAACGGCCACGAGCGAGGCGATCGCCAGGGCGACGTGGCCGAAACGGCGCAAGTGTCCGAAGGCCATCTCCACGCCCTCGCCGAAGCTGTAGCCGATTCCGGCGATCACCACGCCCCAGATCATTGCCGCCACGGCGTTGAGCAGGACGAAGCGGTGGGTCGGCACGGCCGAAGTGCCGATGGCGATCGGGCTGATCGTCCGCAGGCCGTAGAGGAAGCGAAAGGCGAGGATGAAGCCGGTCGGGTAGCGCTCCAGCATCGTCAGGATGCGGGCGAAGGCGGGTCTCTCGGTGACCTTGCGGACAAGCCGGTGCGCGCGGAAGCGGCGACCGAGCAGAAAGAAGAACTGGTCCGCCACGAAGGAGCCGATCGCGGCGGCGATCATGACGCCGTAGAGCGGCAGCAGGCCCTGATGCGCGATGAACCCGCCGGTCATGACGACCGTCTCACCCTCCAGACCGGCCCCGAGGGCAACGGCGGGAAGGCCGAACTGGGCGATCAGGGCTTCTATCGACATGGGTCAGGAACGGGGCGGCTGCCGCGCGGTTCCGTCAGCCGGGGTATCCGGCTGATTTCAGAGCTTGTCGTCGACCAGGCGCAGGCGCGCGCCGCCGCCCACGGCGATCGACGAACCATCGGGATACTCGATTGTGCCGTCCGGCCGCAGCAGGGCGAATTCGGCGGAATCGAGGCTGCCGTTGATGGTGACCGGCGTGATGGTGGAGAGGGGGGCGGCATCGCCCCTGACCTTGAAGGTATCGACCCGCCAGGCGAGCACCTGATCCATCTCGGCGGGAACGGCCTGCTCCGGACCGAACCGCGGACGAGTGGAGATGTAGAAACCTTCGGTTGCCGGCACGCAGGCCGTCGAAATAAGCTCGTGATCCGCCACGCCGTTTCGTCCCAGATTGCCCCCGCGAGCGGTTCCGACAGTGAAGGCGGAACCGACAACGCAAGGGCTATACTAACCGCGCTTACGGTATCCTTACAGGGCTTTGTTCACAATTTTTCACATTCAGAAGAGATTCGCCGCGACGGCGGGCGATGCAATGGTTTGCGCATCATCGGGGGCGGCGGCATGGGTGGCGCCGTATTGCGATTCCCAGGCGAGCAGGTCGGCCTGGTACTGTTCATAGCTGTCGAAGAAGGCGCGGAACGGTGCTTCGGCGCGGGCGAGGCCGCTCGAAGTCGCGAAACCTTCGAGTTGCGCGGCGGGCACGGTCTGGAGCGCGGTGGTCAGTTCCAGCGCGGCCTGGCACAGCGAAGGCACAACGGGCGGCAGCGCGAAGAAGTTGTAGACCTGCGTCTGGTAGGACTCGCGCTCGCGGATCGCCTTGGCGCCGAAGCGGGCCTTGTATTCCTTGTCGAGGTTCTTGTTTGTCGCCGCCAGCGACTTGGCGTACTTTTTCTGGAACTCGGTATAGCCCGCCAGGATCGGGGCACCTTCAGTGCCGGCGCAGTTGAGCGCGGCGACATTGTAGGCCGAGCGCAGATTCCACAAGGCCTGGGCGGCGGAAATCTCGCTGTTGACCGTGCGGCGGGTGCCGTCGACCGCCTTGGCCGGAATGACCATGTTCGGCGAGGCGCCCAGCGGCGGCATCGGGCGCGGCGGGATCACCGCCACCACGGGCGGCGGCGGCGGGGTCTCGGCCACTTTCGGCGTGCCGCTGCAACCGGCCAGCAGCGCTGCCGTGCCGCCCAGGAAAATTCGTCCGATCGTCTTCACGCGCATTCCATCACCCCATCGCTTGCGGTCGTCATTTGCAGGATTTCACGCTCTCGATCGCTTCCGGCGCCCGAGCAGGCGCGAGCCAAGCAGGGTCACGCTCATCGCCACTGCCGCAAGCACGAGGCCGCCGAGCACGAGCTTGCTCTCGTCCAGCGCCAGCGCCGCGCCGAGCGGACCGGCAGCGAGATAGCCGGGGGCAAACATCAGCGGCACCCAGAGGCAGGCCGAGGCCACGTTGGCGATCTGGAACGGCCGCTTGGGCATGGCGAGCACGCCTGCCACCAGCGGCACCGTCGCGCGGATCGGGCCGAGGAAGCGGCCCATGAAGATTGCCGCGAAACCGTATTTGCGGAAGAACAGCCGCGTCCGTGCCACGGCCGGGCGGTGGCGGTTCAGCGGCCAGCGGCGATAGACGCGCGGGCCGATGCGGTTGCCGAAGGCGTAGGAGACCCAGTCGCCCAGGATCGATCCGGCGACGGCCCAGAAGAAGATCGGCCAGGCGTCCAGCGTGTCGGCGCCGATCAGCCCGCCGATAGCCAGCATGACCGCCGTGGCGGGCACGAAGAGGCCGACAATCGCCAGCGATTCCCCGAAGCAGAGCAGGCCCACGACGGGACCGGCCCAGATCCCGTGGGTCTGGACGAAGGCGCTGGCATGGGCGATCACCTCTTCCATCGAGGCGTCAGGCCGCCCGCGAGATGAGGGCGGCGTCCTGCGCCGATGCCTCTACGGATGCCGGGGCGAGGCTGCGGCCCAGAACGTCCATGTAGCATTCGAGCACCTGGTGCGAGGCGCTGTCCCAGTCGTAGGCCTTGCTGGCCTCGCGGGCGAAGGCGCCCATCTGGGCGCGGCGGCGGCCGTCCTGCACCAATTGACGCAGGGCCTTCATCGCGCCGTCCTCGTCGCCGTGGGCGAAGAGCAGGCCGGAGCCGCTCTTCAGCAGGTTGCGCCCGCTCGGCACGTCGACGCAGACGGTCGGCAGACCCGAGGCCATGGCTTCCAGCGTGACGTTGCCGAAGGCCTCGGTCGTGCTGGGATTGAGGAACAGGTCGGCGCTGGCCACGGCGCGGCCGAGATCGGCGCCCATCAGGTGTCCGGCGAAGCGCGCCTGGGGCAGCTTCTGCTCCAGCCATTGGCGTTCGGGACCGTCTCCGATCACGAGTGGGCGAACCGGCAGGCCCTCGGCGATCAGGCGGCGGCAGAGTGTGGCGAAGGCGGCAAGCCCCTTCTCGCGCACGAGACGCCCGAAATGGAGCACCGCCACTTCGCCGTCGGCCACGCCCATCGCCCGGCGCCAGGCCTCGTCGCGGGCGAGCGGGGTGAACTGGCTGCGGTCGACGCCGCGTCCCCAAAGACGGGTTTTTTCGCCGAGACCGGCTTCGGCGAACTCATCCGCGATGGCCGGAGTGGGCACGAGGATGCGGTCGGAATTGCGGTAGAAGCGCGCGAGGTGGCGCTCCATCGCCGGGCGCACAAGGCTGGCGCCGTAGAAGGCGGCATATTTCTCGAACCGGGTGTGCAGGCTGGCGACGACCGGAATGCCCGCCTGCCGGGCAAAGCGCTGGGCGGCGGTGCCGGTCCAGTCCGGCGCGGAGACGTGGACGATTTCCGGGGCGAACTCGGCCAGATGGGCGCGGATGCGGCGAGGCAGGCCAAGACCGAGGCGGTAGTCGCCGCGTCCGGGGATTGCCACCGAGGGTACCGAAATCAGCGTGCCTTCCGGTGCGAAGGCGGGGGTGGGCGAGGTGGGCGAATAGACGCGCACCGTGCAGCCGCGACGCTCCAGGTAGCCTACCAGGCGATTCAGCGCCTGATTGGCGCCGTCACGCACATAATTGTAATTGCCGGAGAAAAGCGCAACTCGCGGGCGCCGGGACGTAAGGGAGGGGCGAGATGCGACAGTGCGGCGCGGGCCGGGCGCGAGTTCGACTTGCGGCTTCATATCCTGATTTCGATGTTGCGGCCGACAGGTACAAATCCTGCCGATGCTCGAAATCCTCGCTATTCCGGCCCGGCTTACGGCAACCTTACAAGCTTGTAAGGTTGCGTTGCATTCAAGATTAGGGAGCCGTCTCGCCGCCCAGCGCCTGATAGACCTGCACCTGGGTGACGAGCTGGTTGTAGCGGTTCTGGATCAGGCCGGTGCGGGCGGTGCGCAGGCGTTCCTGCGCGTCGAGCCAGCTGCGCAGGGTGATCGCTCCGGCGCGGTACTGGCGTTCGTAGAGCTGCTCGGCATCGCGCGCGGCGGTGTAGTTGGCCTCCGCGAAGCCTGCCTGCTGCAAGTACTGTTCGCGGGCAGAGAGCGAGACCTGCGTGTCGCGCAGGGCATCGTAGAACGCCTGGCGGAACGACTGCATCGCGATCTCGTAATCGGCGCGGGCGATGCCGGTGCCGAGGCGGACTTTCTCCGGGTTCAGCTCCGCCAGCGAGAGCACCGCGCCGAGGCTGGCGGTGGGATCGCTGAAGAACTTGAGCAGCGAGGAACTCGCCGTGCCCAGCGTGCCGGTCAGGCTGAAGCTGGGGTAATAGCTCGCCACCGTCGCATCGCTGGTCGCCAGAGTCTTGCGCAGGCGCAGTTCGGCGGCGGCGAGGTCCGGGCGGCGGGCGAGCAGCGAGGCGGGGGCCTCGGCGGCGATGGCGGGCAGCGCCTGCCGGGGCAAGGTCTTGAGTTCGGCGCCTTCGTAGGACTGGCGGCCAAGCAGCGCGGCGATGGTCTTCAGCGCCGAGACGCGGGCCTGCACCAGCTGGGTCTGCGAGGCCTCCTGCGCGGCGAGGGACTGTTCGGCATCGCGCAGTTCGACGCGCGAGACCGCGCCGGCATCGTACTGGCGCTGCACCAGCGCCAGCGCGCGGCGGACATAGGCCAGACTTTCCTCGCCGATGGCGATCTGCTCGTTGGCATAGCCGAGTTGCCACCAGGCCTGGGCCGTCGTGCCGATCAGCGAGAGGCGGGTTTCGGCAAGGTCCTGGGCGCTCGCCTCGGCTTCCCACTTCGCCGCGTCGGCCGTGGCGCCGAGGCGGCCGAACAGGTCGAGTTCCCACGAGACGCCTAGCGAACCGGCGCTCGACTTCGCCCAATCGGAGCCGCCGTTCAGCGCTTTCCCGCCATTGGACGAGAGGGTGGCATTGCCGCTCGGGAACAGGCCCTGCCGCGCCTGTTCGGCGGAGAGGTGCGCCTGCTTCAGCCGCAGTCCCGCAGCGGCGAGATCGGCATTGGCGGCCAGGACCTGATCGACCAGCGCGGTGAGAGCCGGATCGCCGAACTCGTTCCACCACGGCGCGCCTGCGGTTCGCGCGGGGCCTTGCGAGATCTGGTCCCAGTTCGTCGCCACCGGCAGTTCCGGCGCGGCATAATGGGTCCGGGTCACTCCCGCGCAGCCGCCGGTCCAGAGCGCGAGCAGCGAGATCGCGACCAGCAGGGCGGGGCGGAAGGGTCTGGTCTGCTCGGTCACGGGATCAGTCTCTCGAAAGGGCATCGACCGGGTCGAGCCGGGCCGCGCGGCGGGCGGGCAGGTAGCCGAAGACCACGCCGATCAGGGTGGAACAGGCGAAGGCGGCCACGATCGAGGTCACCGAATAGGCCATGCGGAAATCGATCGGCGTGAACGCGACCGCCACGCCGACCGCCAGCGAGAGGCCGACGCCGATCACCCCGCCGATCAGGCAGACCAGCACGGCTTCGATCAGGAACTGCTGGAGAATGTCCGACTGGCGCGCGCCTACCGCCATGCGCACGCCGATCTCGGCGGTGCGCTCGGTCACCGAGACGAGCATGATGTTCATCACCCCGATCCCGCCGACGATCAGCGCGATCACGGCGATGGCGGCGATCAACAGGGTCATCGTGTTGGTGGCGTTGGTGATGGTCTCGCGGATGTCGTCGGAATTGCTGATGAAGAAGTCGGTCGTGTCGTGGCGCTTGGCGAGAAGCTGCGTCACCGCCGCTTCCGCCGCCGAAGTCGAGGTGTCGTCGTTGACGCGCACGGTCACGCTCGACAGGTAGGTCTGGCCGAGCATGCGGCTCATGACCGTGGTGTAGGGCACATAGGCGGTCAGGCTGTCGCTGCCGCCGAAGCCCTGCTGCTGGGTGCCGACCACGCCGACCACGCGGGCGGGAACCTTGCCCAGCAGCACGACTTTGCCGAGCGGGTCCTCGCCGTTCGGGAACAGGGTGTCGCGCGAGTTTTCGTCGATCACCACGTCCTGCGCGAGTTCGCGCACGCTCTGGGCGTCGAAGAGGCCGCCGGAGATCAGTTCCAGTCCGCGCACGCGGAAGTAGTCGGCGCCGACACCGCTGACCTGTGCGGTCGCCGCGACATTGCGGTAGCGGGCGGTCACGCTGGTCGAGACGCTGGGGGTCACGCTGTCCACGTAAGGGAGCTGCGCCAGGGCATCGGCATCGGCATCCTTCAGCGTCTCGATCCGGGCCGAGCGCATGTCGCCGAAGCTCTTGCCCGGATAGATCGTCAGGGTGTTGGTGCCGAGGCTGCTGATGTCGGAGAGAATTTTCTCCTGCGCGCCGCCGCCCAGCGCCACCACCGAGACGACCGAGGCGATGCCGATGATGATGCCGAGCATCGTCAGGAACGTGCGCAGCTTGTGCGCCGACATCGCCAGCACCGCCATGCGGAAGGCCTCGCGGAAGCGGTCGAGGACCTGCTGGAAGCCGCTGGCGACGGGCGGCGCCTTCTGCACCGCCGGGCGCACCGCGTTCTCGCGGGTGCGGCGGTCGTCGATGATTTCGCCGTCGCGGATCTCGATGATGCGGTCGGCGTGCTCGGCCACCTTCATGTCGTGGGTGACGATGATGACCGTGTGGCCCTCGGCGTGGAGTTCGCCGAGAATGCGCATGACTTCGACGCCGCTGGCGGAATCGAGCGCGCCGGTCGGCTCGTCGGCGAAGATGACCTCGCCGCCGTTCATCAGTGCCCGTGCGATCGAGACACGCTGCTGCTGGCCGCCGGAAAGCTGGCCCGGTCGGTGCCCGGTACGCTCGCCGAGGCCGAGCCGGGCGAGAATTTCCCGTGCCCGTCCGGCCCGCTCGCCGCGTGCCCGGCCTGCGTAGACGGCAGGCACTTCGACATTGCCGAGCGCGGAAAGGTCGGTCAGCAGGTGATAGCGCTGGAAGATGAAACCGAAGTGCTCGCGGCGCAGCGCGGCGAGTTCGTCCGGCTCCAGATCGCCGGTATCGCGGCCGTTTATGCGGTAGGCGCCGGACGTCGGCCGGTCGAGGCAGCCGAGGATGTTCATCAGCGTCGACTTGCCTGAACCGGACTGGCCGACGATGGCGACCATCTCGCCCGCCTCGATCGACAGGTCGATGTCCTTGAGCGCGGCGAAGACGCCGTCGCCCGAGGGATACTCGCGGCGGACGTGCGAGAGGGAAATGAGCGGAGTGCGGGTCATGGAGCGGCTCAGACCGGCGATTCAGACTGGGGGTGGGCCCATCGGCCCCTGATTGCTGGTCTTCGAGGCCTTCGCTTCGCCGACGACCACGGATTCGCCTTCCTTCAGGCCCGAGAGCACTTCGGCGCTGATATTGTTGTCGATGCCGATACGCACCTTGCGGGTGGCGATCTTGCCGTCCTCGCCCTTCACGCGAACGCTGTAGGTGCCGTCCTTGCCCTTGGGGCCGAGCGCGGTCGAGGGGATCATCAGCGCATTGGCGCGCCGGGCGAGCACGATGCTGACTTTGGCCGTCATCAGCGCGCGCAGGCGGCCGTCCTCGTTGGGCACTTCGAACAGCGCATTGTAATAGATCGCCGAATCCGAGGTGCTGCTGGACGAGCTGGTCGACGTGGAATCGACTTCGTTGACGATCGATTCCGGCGCCGGTTCGATCAGCCGCAGCTTGGCTTCGTAGCGCTTGTCGGGATCGCCGAGGATGGTGAAATAGACCGGCAGGTGCGGCTTCACATCGATAACGTCGGCCTCGGAGACTTCGGCCTTCACGGTCATCACGTCGAGCTTGGCGAGGATGACGATGGTCGGCGCGGACTGGACCGAGTTGACCGTCTGGCCCTGCTTGGTGACGATCGCCACGACAACGCCGTCCATCGGCGCGGTGATCTTGGTGAAGCCCAGTTGCACTTCGGCGGTGTTGACGCTCACTTCGGCAGCGCGGATCTGTGCCAGCAGCGCCTCGTAGCTCGCCTGTGCGGACTGGAGTTCCTGCCGCGCCGTCTCGAAGTCCTGCTGCGAGGTCGCCTCACCCGCGCCGAGTGCCAGTTGCCGCTGGTAGGCGAGTTTCTGGCGGGCCAATGTGGCTTTCGCGCCCGCCGCCTGCGCCTTCATGTTGGCAAGGTCGGCGCGGGCGGTGTCGAGGCTGTTGGTCGCGGTGCGCGGGTCGATCTTGCCGATCAGGTCCCCCTGATGGACGACGTCGCCCACCGCCACGTTGAGTTCGTCGAGCCGTCCGGAGACCTGCGCGCCGACGCTGACGAGTTCCTTGGGCTCCAGCGTGCCGGTGGCCTCGACGGTCTGCTCCATCGTGCCGCGCGTGACCTTTGCGGTCGCGACGACGGGTTCGGCAGGGCCGGAGAACAGTTTCCAGACGAGAAACAGGGCGAGGGCGGTGGTAACGAGGATACCCCCGATCACGAGACGGCGCTTGGTCGACATGCCTCGATCTATGGCGCGGTGTGCGCGGCTTGTGGGTAAGGACTTCGCAAGCGCTATGTAAAGTTTCCGTAAGGGCGCGCGGCACCGGCTGACATGCGCGGCGCTTTGCGGCATCAGGGCGGGGTGCAAGAGGAAGCCAGACGCATCCTGCTGATCGACGACGACCTCGAACTGGGCGCCATGCTCGGCGAGTATCTCGAAAGCGAGGGATTCCGGGTCGAGATCGTCACCGACGGTCTCGACGGGATCGAGCGCGCCCTCTCCGGCGAACACGATGCGGTCGTGCTCGACATCATGCTGCCCCGGCTGAACGGCATCGAGGTGCTGCGCCGCCTGCGCGAAAGCATCGACGTGCCGGTCATCATGCTCTCCGCGCGCGGCGACGAGGTGGACAAAGTGATCGGCCTCGAACTCGGCGCCGACGACTACGTAGCCAAGCCCTGCTTTCCGCGCGAACTGGTGGCGCGGTTGCGTGCGAACATGCGCCGCCACCAGCCCGCCGATCGCGGGCCGCCGCAGCCTCCGGTCTGCCGGTTGGGAGAGCTTGAGATTCAGGTCGCCGCGCGCAGGGCTTCGTGGCGGGGCGCGGCGGTCGAGCTGACCGCTTCGGAGTTCAACATCCTGCTCGTCCTCGCGCGGGCAGGCGAGGCGGTATCGACCAAGGACGAACTCTCGCTGCGCGGTCTCGGCCGGGCGCGGCAGAGCTACGACCGCAGTGTAGACGTGCATGTCAGCAATTTGCGGATCAAGCTGGAAGCAGCCTCCGCAGGCGCCGCGAATGTCGAGACCATTCGCGGGGTCGGCTACAGGTTGCAGGTGTCATGATGCGGTTGCGGCTGTTCTGGAAAATCCTGCTGGGCTTCCTGGTGACGTTCCTGCTGATGACCCAGGCGGTCTGGCTCTTGTTCGCCTTGCGCGACAACCGCGAACTCCCGGCGTTTCTGATGACCGAACAGATCGGTCCCGCCGTGCTGGAAGCGGGCACGCAGGCGCTGTCGGCGGGAGGCCGTCCGCGCTACGAGCGTATGGCCTCGCACCTGCCGCTGGACCAGCGCCTGCGGCTGGACCTGATGCAAGTTCGCCATGCCGCGCCGTTTTCCGGTGACGGCGAGACTGCCGTGCTCGAACGCCGGGTACGCGATCCCTCCGGAACCGAGTGGCTGCTGCGCTTCCGCTATCATCGCGACCGCGCGCCATGGAGCTTCAACGTGCCGCCCGAACTGGTGGGGATCGGATTCGTCGCCGGTCTGCTGTTCAGCGGTTTCCTCGCCTGGTATCTGGTCCTGCCGATCAACCACCTGCGGCACGGTTTCCGGCGTCTGGCGCGCGGCGAACTGACCACCCGCGTCTCGCCTGAGATCGGCCGCCGCCGCGACGAAGTGGCGGACCTTGCCCATGAATTCGACGGCATGGCGCGCCGTCTCGAACATCTCGTCGCCAGCCGGGACCGGCTGCTGCACGACGTTTCGCACGAATTGCGCTCGCCATTGGCGCGCTTGCAACTGGCCATCGCGCTTGCCCGGCAGAGCCCTGAGCGCTTCGAGCATTCGATGGACCGGATGGAGCGCGAGGTCGAGCGGCTCGACGGCATGGTCGGCGAACTGCTCATGCTGGCTCGGGCCGAGAACGACCGGGATTCGGACGAGAACTATTTCGATCTGGTGGAAGTGACCGCGAGCGTGGTGGCGGATGCGCGCTACGAGGCGCAGCCCAAGGACGTGAAGATCGACTTTGCGGCTCCGGATCGGGAAACCGAAGACTTTCCGCCGGTGCGAGGCAATGCCGAACTGCTGCGCAGTGCGATCGACAATGTGTTGCGCAACGCCTTGCGCCATTCGCCGCGCGGGGGACGGATCGAAGTCCGCGCCGAACTGCTTTCGCGCCGCGAGACCTTCCGCATTTCGGTCAGCGACGAAGGGCCGGGCGTGGCCGAGGGCATGGAGAGCGCGATGTTCGAGCCGTTCGTGCGCGGTGGTACGGTCTCGGGCGGCGGGTTCGGACTGGGCCTGACCATCGCTTCGCGGGCCGTGGCGACCTGCGGAGGATCGATTGCCGCCGCGAACCGCGCGGAAGGGGGCCTGCGGGTGACGATCGAGGTTCCCGTCTGATCGCGCCGCCTGTTGCACCTTAGGGCCATCCCCGCGATAGATGCGGACATGACTGCGATAATGGGCATTCCCCCGCCAACCGGAGCCAGCCTGAGAGGGGCTTTCCCATGCGCCTGCTGATCGTCGAGGACAATCCCGAACTCGCGGACCTGATCGGCACCCATTTGCGCGAGGCGGGATTCGGCAACGATATCGTCGCCACGGCCGAGGAAGCACGCATCCTGGTGGAGGCGGGCAACCATTCCGCGCTCCTGCTCGACCTCGGTCTGCCCGATCAGGACGGCATCGAACTGCTGCGTTCGCTGCGCGCGGCCGGGCATTTCCTGCCAGTGCTTGTGCTCACCGCGCGTTCGGCGATCGCCGACCGGGTGGCCGGGCTCAATGCGGGGGCGGACGATTACCTGCCCAAGCCGTTCGCCGCCGAGGAACTGATCGCCCGCGTCGCAGCGCTTTTGCGCCGGTCCCTCGGCGAGAACGGGGGCGAGATCGCCTGCGGTCGGCTGCGCTACGAACTGGCCTCGCAGACGGTGCGGGTGGGAGAGGCCAGCATCGTCCTTGCCCCGCGCGAGGTGCAGCTTCTCGACCTGCTGATGCGCCACCGCGACAAAGTGGTGCGCAAGACCCAGATCGAATCCGTGTTCTTCGGCCTTGGCGAGGAGTTCTCTTCCAACGCCGCCGAAGTCAGCGTGCATCGGCTGCGGCGGCGTCTCCAGACGCTGGAGGCGGGGATCGAGATCGTGACGGTGCGCGGCCTGGGCTACCTGCTGCGCGCCGCGCCCGAGGCCTGATGCGCAGCCACTCGATCCTGCGGCGCATCCTGCTGCTCCACGCGGCGGCGACCTTGGTGACGGCGGTGTTGGCGGCCTGGGGAGCGATGCTGCTGATCGACAGCACCGGCGACCGGCTGCAACGCCAGGTGCTCGACGAATATGCGCAGAAGATGCAGGGCGGTCTCCATCGCCACAACGGCGGCTGGTCGATTTCGGAAGAATCGGCCTCGGCGCTGCGTGGCGGCGGTTCCAGTTTCAGCTTCTGGATCGAGGATCGGGGTCGCCCGGTCAGGATCGAGAACTTGCGCTCCGATCCTTCGCTATCGGTGCCGACGCGCGCCGGTACTGCTTATTTCAAGAGGGTGAAGGGGCCGAGGATCTATTCGGGCGTCTCCATGCCGCTTATCGGCGAGCCGGGGAGCTGGCTGGTGATCGTCCAGAACCTCGACCATCCCGACGTCATATTCGACGACTTGCGCGCGGATATCGCGCTAGTGGGCGGAGCCTTGCTGGCAGTGTTCCTGATCGGGCTGTTGGCGGTGGACGTCGCCATCGTGCGCCAGTCGCTGGTGCCGCTGAAGCGGGCCTCGCGCGAGGTCGGGCAGGTTTCGCCCTATCAGCTCCAGCAACGCGTCGATACGGAAGGCATGCCCGAAGAAGTCCTGCCGCTGCTCAGCGCGATCAATGCCGCGCTCGACCGGGTGGAGGAGGCCTATCGCATCGAGCGCGACTTCGCGGCGGACGCGGCGCACGAGCTGCGCACCCCGCTCTCGATTCTGCGCCTGCTGGTGGAGCAGGAAGGATCGCCCGAGGCCCAGCCGCGCCTGCAACGCCAGATCGACGCGCTGGAAGCCATGGTCGAGCGCCTGCTCCTGCTGGCCGAAGTGGATGCGATGGCCTGCGACCCCGGCGAAGTGACGGACCTGCGCGCCGTTGCCGAAGAACGCGTGGCGGCGATCGCCCCGCTGTTCATTGCGCGCGGGCAGGAAATCGAGATCGTCGGGGCAGAGCGGATGCTCGTGTTCGCATCCCATCATCTGGCGGCACGGGCGCTCGACTCGCTGCTGGAGAATGCCATGAAGCATACGCCGCCTGGGACGCATGTGGTGGTGACCGTCGATCCCGCCGCCGAAATTCGCGTTGCAGACGATGGGCCGGGCTTGCCTGGAGGTGGTGAGCTGTTCGCGCGGTTCGCCTCGGCCCGGCGCGATTTCAAGCGCAGTTCGGGGCTCGGACTGGCGATCGCCAGCGAACTCATGGCCCGGAGCGGGGGCAATCTGGAAGCGGAGGGCAATGAACCGAGGGGGACGATGTTCCGAATGCGGTTCCATCCGGTGCCGACAACCAGTCCCAAACCTCTGTCGTCATTGCGAGCGTAGCGAAGCGATCCAGATCGGCCTGGCGCTGGTTATGAGCAGCCGGGGTGCCCGCTTTGGCGGGGACCCCGGAGCTTTTGTTGGAAAAAGGGGCGCGTCTAAGGCTCCTGTCGTGTGCCATCCGTCTTCGCAAGTATCAGCGAGAAGTCGCCCTGCGGGTCGGTCCAGTGCTCCAGTTCGTGCCAACCGGCGGCGGCGAGCAGGACACGCATCTCGCCGGGGCGGTACTTGTGGCAATTCTCGGTATGGATCGTCTCGCCGCGCTCCATGCGGAAAGACTGGCCATCCACTTCGAAACCCACCGCACGTCGCGCCTCAAGGTGCATCTCGATACGGCTGGCGACCGGGTTCCAACGCGCGACATGGCGGAATTCACCGACCGGAATCGAGCCGCCGAGTTCCCGGTTGATGCGTTGCAGCAGGTTGAGGTTGAACAGCGCCGTCACCCCTCCTGCGTCGTCGTAAGCGGAGACGAGGCGTTCCTGCGCTTTCACCCGGTCGATGCCGATCAGCAGATAGGCGCCTTCACCCAGCGTCCCGCGCATTGAGCGCAGCAGGTCCACGGCGGCGTCGGGCGTGAGGTTGCCGATCGTCGAGCCGGGGAAGAAGCCCAGCATCGGCCGGTCGGTATTCTCCCGAGAAAGCGGCAGGCGCACGGGTTCCATGAAGTTCGCCTCGACCGGAACGATGCGCAGCGTCGGGAACAGCTCGCTTAGCGCGGCGCAGGCTTCGTCCAGGAACTCGCCGCAGATGTCGATCGGCACATAAGTCGCGCGCGGCATGGCCTTGAGCAGGATACGCGTCTTGATCGAACTGCCGGAGCCGAATTCCACTACCGTGGCCTCGGTTCCGATCCGTTCCGCCACGGCGGGACAATGCGTCTGGAGCAGGGCGGTCTCGGTGCGAGTGGGATAATATTCGGGAACCTGGGTGATCGCCTCGAACAGTTGCGAGCCGCGCATGTCGTAGAACCAGCGGGCGGGTATCGCCTTTTGCGGCTGGGCCAGCCCGCGCAGCACTTCGGCACGGAAAGCGGGGTCGGGCTGGGAGGCTGGGCGGGCAGCCGGGGTTTCGTCGATCCGAGGGGCTGTCAGGTACATTTCAGAGGCTCCTTGCGAGGCGAAGGCCGGTGAATTGCCAGCGCTGGTGCGGATGGAAGAAGTTGCGGTAGCTGGCGCGCAGATGGCCGCGCGGCGTCGCGCAGCTGCCGCCGCGCAGCACGGATTGGCCGGACATGAACTTTCCGTTGTACTCGCCCACCGCGCCTGCCGCCGGACGATAGCCGGGCCAGGGGCGATAGGCCGAGCCGGTCCATTCCCAGACATTGCCGTAGAGCGAGGCGAAACCATCCGTTTCCGCCTCGGCGCGGGGATGTACGGCCTCGGCCCGGTCGAGTTGTATGCCGCCGGATGAATCACGGGTACAGGCGGCAGCTTCCCATTCCTGCTCGGTGGGCAGGCGGGCACCGGCCCACGCCGCGAAAGCATCGGCCTCGTAGAAGGAGATGTGGGTGACGGGCGCCTCCGGATCGACGGTATGCCAGCCTGAGAGCGTGAACTGCTCCCACTGCCGCCCTCCGCCGCGCCAGTAGAGCGGGGCGGTCACCTCCTCTCGTCGCACCCAGTCCCAGCCGTCGGAGAGCCAGAGCGAGGCGGTGCCATAGCCTTGGTCGGCGATGAATTCGATCCATTCGCCATTGGTGACGGGGCGGTTGGCGAGCGCATGGGGCGCCAGCCATACCGGGTGGCGGGGTAGTTCGTTGTCGAAGGCGAAGCGCGTTTTCTCGCCCGCGCCGATATCGAAGCGGCCTTCCGGGCCTTCGATCCAGCGCAGCGGGACGCTTCGGTCGGAGCAGATTACCAGAGGCGGTGCATAAGCCGTACCGAGCGGATTGTGGGAAAACAGGTGTTTGATGTCGGTCAGCAGGAGTTCCTGATGCTGCTGCTCGTGCTGAATGCCGAGCTCGATCAGGTCACCGTGCCGCTCCATGAGGAGGGGCATGGCCTCCAGCATCGCCGCTTCGACATGATCGCGATAGGCGAGCACTTCGGCGACCGTCGGCCGCGTCAGCAGGCCGCGTTCCGGGCGGGCAAGGCGGGCGCCTTCGGCCTCGTAGTAGCTGTTGAACAGGAACGGCCAACGCGCGTCGTGAAGGCGATAGCCGGGGACATGATCGCGCAGGAGGAAGGTCTCGAAGAACCAAGTCGTATGGGCAAGGTGCCATTTGGCGGGGGAGGCATCCGGCATAGACTGGACGGTGGCATCGGCCTCGTTCAGATTCTCGACGAGTTCGCGGCTGAGATTTCGAGTGCGAAGGAATCTGTCGGTTATCTGCGTGGGCACGGGAGTGCCGCCCGGTGCCACATGACTCGACAGGTCCTTCATGCTCTCTTCTCCCGCTACCCGCGTGGGTACGCTTCATGTCCGTCAGCGCTCGGCCGGTAGATCACAGATCGGCGGAAGACTGAACGAAACGAAAGTATGGCTAGGTATTGCTTGGAAGGCGCCGAGGTTCCGGCGCAGGCGAAAAACCTGCGCCGGTCCGCCCGAAGGGTACGGTCGGAATGTTCAGGGCCGACGCGGCAGTGCGGCTTCGGGATTGCGGGTGAAGAAGAGAGTGGCGGCGAGGACCATGGCGCCGGCGAGGGCGAGGGGCACTGCGAGGCCGGCGTGGAGGAGCAGGAGCGCGCCCACGACGGCGCCGAGGAAGATCGACAGCACGGCACCGAAGCGGCGCAGGAAGTTGGGGGAAGTGGCGCGGCCGGTCATGTCGGCGGCGATGCCGGTGATGGTGAGCGTGAGCACGGTGGTGGTCAGGTCCGGCACCTTGAGCGAGCGGACGGTGGCGTTGCGCAGGCCCATGGCGAAGCCGGTGAGGACGATCACCGAGAGCACGGCGATCTCGGGGGCCTGGGCGGCGATATCGATCTTCGTCGAGATGGCGGCGGCGATCCACAGCAGCGCGGTCTCGATCGCGGCGGCCCAGAGCAGCCAGCGGCGCAGCGGCAGGTCGACGTGCCCGCGGGCGAGGCGGCCACCGCCCCAGGCACCGACCATGAAGGCCAGCAGCGCCATGACCGCCGGGATGACCTTGAAGCCGGGCGCTCCCGCTGTGGCGAAGCCGAGGAACACGACGTTGCCGGTCATGTTGGCAGTGAAGACCTTGCCGAGGCCGAGGACGGAGGCGGCATCGACGAGGCCGGTCGTGGCGGAGAGCAGCAGCAGCAGGTGCGGCAGGCTGGACTTGAGGGGGGCGGCAGGGCCGTTGGCGGGCATGACGGTCATGTCGGTCTCCGAGGGGATTGGGGGAATGCCGGTGGTCTAGGGGGCGGCTGCTTTCTCAGGTATCCGAATAAGATCGTTCGGTTCATTCGATGAACCTGAATTGTCTTCAGAACCGGAAATTGCTTTCGAGGCCGAGCATGTGGATCGTCTTGCCCGAACCGGTCTGCTTGATGAAGGCGCCCGGCGCGAAGGCGGAGAGCGAGGCGGAAAGTTCGAGTTCGGGCGTCGCCTGCCAGGCGAGCGTGGCTTCCACTTCCTTGCCGACAAACTTCGCGCGGTTGTCTCCGGCGTCTCGGAGCAGATTGCCGGGAATGTCGTAGAGTCCGTCTTCGCGGGAATAGCGCCAATAGGCCATGGCGGCGAAGCTGGCCGAGACATCCGGCGCCAGTTGCAGACCCAGCGAGGAATAGGCGTTGACGATGTTGTAGGGGCCGACCGGCGAGAGTTCGCCGAAGTACTTGCCCTTGGGGAACAGCGCGTTGAAAGTGCCGAGGCGCCTGTTCTGGCTGTTATCGCCGGACTTGTCCTTGTCGCCGCTCACCACATTGATGCGGACGGTAAGATCGGGGGCCAGCGGGGCGTCCGGGAAGGCGCGGCCGAGTTCGGTGCCCAAGGTCCAGGCCGAGATCGGGCCATTTGCAAAGCGGCCGAACTGGTAGACGCCCTCGACGTTCCAGTGCCAGTCATCCCGCGTGCCGTGCCAGCGCGCGCCGAGGCTGTGGCGGGTCTCGGTGCCGGAGCGGGTGCCCCAGTGCGCGGCCTCGTTGCGGTAGCCGAGATAGTAGAGGTCGAGGCTCGGCATCGCGGCATAGGCGCCCCACAGCGCCTTGTCGGGCGAGGTGCGGTCGTTGAAGTCGCCCTTGCGCGCCTGCACCGGCCTTACCGCCAGCAGGCTGACGGTGGCCGCGCCCAGCTTTACGTTCGCGCGCAACCCGTCGAAGGCGAGCGGCACGTTGGGGCCGTAGCGGGTGCCGATCAGCCGCTCGGTGCCGAGCGAGAGCATCTGCCGCCCGCCGCGCAAGGTAACCGGCCCGAGGTCGGCCTCGACGAAGCCTTGCAGCAGGTCGAGGCCGGTGCCGTCGACCGGACCGGGGGACGGCGCGACGCTCGCCGAGGTCGAGGCGATCGGTTGCACGAAGGCGCGCACTTTGCCGACATGCAGGTCCGCATAGGGCAGTGCGCGGAACCAGACATAGCTGTCGTTCGGAGCCTGGGCGCTGCCCCAGAGGTTGTTTTCGAGGTTTTCGTTGCGCACGCGCAGTTCGATGCCGGTGGAGAGCCAGACGTCGTCGGTAATGGGAATGTACTTGAACGGGCCGGTCCAGTGATGCGCGCGCGTGTCGGCGTCGGCAAGGTCGGACCAGTCCTCGTCGTAGCGGGTGATCGAGAGGGTCGGCGCCTGCCAGGCCTCGGTGGGCTCGGC